>JADIIM010000008.1 GCA_015351705.1 Aeromicrobium sp.
GCGGGCGGCCACTGGTAGCCGGGGTTGCCGCCCCACGCGTCGCGCAGCTCGGCGACGTACGGAAGCCCGAGCTCAGCAGCCACGCGCGCGCCCGCCACCAGCGTCGAGTGCGGCGGACCGGTGGCGAGCACCACGTCGAACGGCACGGTCTGGGCCCACGCCACCGCGGCCGCAGGCACACTGCGGGACCACGGCTCGGCGCTGTCGATGAACAGCGAGCGCGCGATGCGCGTGCTCAACGGCGCGCGCGGCTGTGTGCCATGCACGGGAGCGCCGGCGCCCTCCGGGGCGTGAGCACGCGCGGGTGAGCGCCGCAGCACGCGCTTCAGCGGCGCTGTGAGCCGCGCCACGGTGCCGGCCACATCACGATCAGGCAAGCAGCGCCGCTCGGCATGAGCGACCTGCTCGAGCAGTCCGGGCTCCACCGGCGAGCCCCACACGGGGGTCGCGCACACCACGTACGGCTGCCAGCCGTGCTCGGGCAGATAGCGTGTCATCTTCATCACGCGCGGCACACCGCCGCTCGCCGAGGGGGGGAATCCATGCGTTATGATGAGCACGTTGTGAGGTCTTGAGTCAGTCACGACGCCATACTACACGCGCGTCCGGCGCACAGCCACCGTCGGCGCACGCGAAACAGGGGCCGTGACAGGCCCTGCTCAAGAGGGCCCGGGCGCCGTGTCCGGCCCCGGCAGATCCCGAAGGAGTCACTCGTGCGCATCGGCATGGCACTGCCCAACCTGCCCTATCCGCCGGACATCCGGGTGGACAAAGAGGCCGAGGCGCTCATCGCGGCCGGACACGAGATCGTCCTGCTGTGCCGGGGTGACGGGACGCAGCCCGCCGAGGAGAACCGCAGCGGCTTCACCATCGTCCGTCACCGCGTGCACCCCGGCCGTCCCTGGGCGCGCAGGCTTGACTCGGCGTTGTTCCACGCCACCATGAGCTCGCCCTCGTGGCGCGATGCGATGGTCTCGCTCGTTGCCGAGCACGGCGCCGAGGCGCTTCACCTTCACGACCTCCCCTACGCTCCGTCACTCCTGAGCGCCGCGCGCGCCACGGGCGTCCCGGCCGTACTCGACCTGCACGAGAACTACCCGGCCGCCATCGCCCAGTGGGGCCGCCGCAGGTCGTCGAAGCTGTTCTTCTCCCCCGCCCGCGCCGCGCGCCTCGAGCGGGACGTGGTCCGCCGGGTCGACCGCGTCGTCGTGGTCGTGGACGAGGCGCGCGACCGCATCGTGGCGCTCGGCGCTGATGCGGAGAAGGTGCGGGTCTTCGGCAACACCGAACCGCTGCGGCTCGTGCCCGACGAGCCACTCCCCCTCGATCACGCCGACGGGCCGAGGATCGTCTACGTCGGGGGGCTCGGCCCGCACCGGGGCCTCGACACGGTGCTGGACGCCATGCCGGCGATACTCACCGCCGACGGACGCGCGCACCTCGTCGTGGTCGGCGATGGAGAGGTTCTCGCGGCACTCAAGGACCAGGCGGCCGCACTCGGCCTGAACGACCACGTCACATTCACGGGCCGTCTGCCGCTCACAGACGCCATGGACCGTATCAGGGACGCGAACGTGGCCCTCGTCCCCCATCACCGCTCGCCGCACACCGACTCGACGATCCCACACAAGCTGTTCCAGTACATGGCGCTCGGCCGGCCGGTGGTCGTGAGCGACTGCGCGCCCCTCGCGCGCATCGTGCGAGCAACCGGCGCCGGGACAGTGTTCACGGCAGGCGACCCGGACGATCTGGCGCGGCGCGTCATGGAAGCCGCTGAGCCACAGGCCGCACGGGCCATGGCCGAGGCCGGCCGGAGAGCTGTTCTCGAGCGTTGGAACCTGGAGGCGGAAGCACCGTCGCTGGTGGGGCTGTACGACTCGCTGGGGCGCGGCGACCGCTAGCGCTCGGTCGCGAGAACGTCGAGCTCGGTGACGACCGCCGCGAGGCTGTTCTCGACGTCCGGATGAAGCGCCACCGGGCCGCCGAGCACGTACACGTCCAGGACACCGGCGCCCGGAGCGAAGGCCCGCTCGCGCAGGAGGCGCTCCGCCTCGGCGTGCAGTGACGCGCTCGGCGTGGTGAGCAGCACGGTGTTGTAGCGCGCCGCAAGCGCGCCACCCGCCACCGCGTCTGCGTACGACTCGCCCGTGGCCACGACGAACCGCTCGAGCGTATGGCCCGCGTCGAGCGCATGCCGCGCCCCGACAGCCGCGGTGGCGTAACGGTTCGGGCCCGCCCACCTGGGGACCTCCTCGACGCCGGGCGCTTGGGCGTAGCCTGCGATGGCCGCGTCGGGGACGGCGGCCTCGCCGCCCGCCACGAGCAGCGCGCCCGGCTGTGCCGTGCGCAGGAACGTCGCGATCGAGCCGCGCGTGGCGTCGCGCGGCGTGAGCAGGATCGGATACCCCCGCCGCGCCGCGTACGGCGAGACGGCGAGCGCATCGGCGAACTCCTCGCCGGACGCCAGGATGGCACGCTCCGGGACACCGCGCAGGCCAGCCAGTCGCTCGGCGATCCTGATGGACGTCTCGTAGCGGTCCGTGCCGGATATCCGCTCGACTTTGAGAGCGACGCCCTTCGATGTCTTCATGGCCCGCAGTTGCGAGGCCACCGTGGAAGAGACGGCCCGCTCGCCGCCGAGGATGATGACCGACCCCGCGTTCAGCCGCGCGATCTCGGCAGCCACGTCCGCCGAGAGCGCTGCGGTGTCGACGAGCAGGATCGGCGCGCGCAACGCCTGGGCGAGCGGCACGCCACACAAGACGTCGGGGAAGTCGCTCGACGATGCGACGATGACGGTGCTCGCTCCGGCCGGGAAGCCCTGCTTCGATATCTCGATCGCCGTCCCCTTGCGGGTGGCGCCGGCAAGCCGGTGGAACTCGGGGGTGAACCGGCGCTGGACGAACGAGCCCTGGCCCCAGAGGAACACCTTGTGGATGAAGCTCGAGCTGTCGTTGTTCCACTCACTGAACACGATGCGCGCCTCGGCGTGGTAGCCGCCGGCGATCTGCGGGTTGTTGTAGCGTGCGTGTGGCCCGGGCGACGCGATGACCGTCCCGTCGTCGTCCCAGTTGGCGCCATCGTCGGTCGAGCGCCAGCGGGTGATGTCGCCACCTCTCGTAGCGTACTGCCCCTCGTCGAGCGCTGTGGCCGGGTCATCGAACCACTGATCGTCCGGTTCACCGCCCGTGACGAGGAACGCCTCGATCGTGCCGTCCGGCAGGAACTCGAACGTGCCCGCATCGAAGAAGTTGTCGGTGCCTGTGATCGCGGACTCGTCCCAGCTGCTGCCGTTCCAGCGGGAGAAGCGCCACTCGAAGGCGTACCCGGTCGCGGGCTCCCCTTCGTCGTCAGCGGACCCCTCTCCGTCGGGCTCCTCGATGTTCGTCCGGACGAGGTACAGGACTCCCGGCACCCCGCTGTCGTCTCTGCGCAGGACCACCTGGTTGGTGAAGACGTCAGGCTCCTCGGTGACGACGGCTGCGGTGGTCTCGAGCGCGGCGAAGTCGCGAGCGGGGTCCACCCACGCCCCGCCGGCAGCCGTCCAGGTCTCCTCGGCCGACCACTCGAGATAGTAGACGCCGCGCCGCACATGCGGATCGCTCAGGCTGGTCGTGAAATCACGGCGCACGGCGGCCATCGCAGGGCCGCGGCCGGGGTCGTGGTCCACGTTCACGTACCAGTAGCTGCCCGTGGTCGTGGGAAGCTGGCTGCTGAAGGTGGAGCCGTCGAGCAGCATCTCCGGAGCGCTCCATGCCAGTCCGCCGGTGGGCGCCGGTGTCGAGACCACGGATTCCCAGTCGCCCCGGGTGGGGCTCAAGAAGTTGTCGCGGCGGTAGTACAGCCTGATCGAACCGTCAGCCTCGATCACCGGCTGCGGGTACGTGGCCTGGATCGCGGTACGCCACTCGCCCGCGCGGACCGCGCCTAGGTCATCCCATCCCGTGACGCTCAGCGGGCGCTTGGACCGCGCGTGCATGAGGAAGCCGTTGTGACCGCCGTAGAACACGACCAGGTAGCCATCGGGGTCGATCACGAGAGCGGGCGCCCCGTGGGAGTCGAGACTGAGTGCGTTGGTACCCACCTCGTACACGCTCGACCAGCGCTTCTGCGCATGGTCGTAGGACACCGCGTACGGGTTCATCCCCTGGCCCTGGTAGACGATGAACGTCTTCTGAGAGCCCGGATCGTGAACGGCCTGAGGATGGATGGCCATCTGCTCGTAGACCGCGGTTCCCGATGCGTCCTTTTCGAAGAAGTCTGCGTACCATCCCAGCGCCGGCGCAGGCACGCCACATGCGACCACGAGTGCAACGCCGATGATGATCCTTGAGAGGCGCACGTCCGGATACTCCTCGCACGTGACAGGATGGCTGCAGGGCACAGTCTACACTGCGCGCGCCCCAGAAGGATAACGTAGAATCGTTGCCGCATGCTTCCGCGCCCGGCTGCCACGGCCGCGGCAGTGGGACACGACCCTTCGAAACGGCGGTACAGTGCTCAAGAACATCCTGAAAGGCGCGGGCGCCGACGCACTCACGTACTTCCCGGTCCGCCTCGTTCCCGCCCTGACGGCGCTCGTGACGGTGCCGGTCTTCACCCGTTTGATCTCCACGGCCGATTACGGCGACTTCGCACTCATCAACTCCACGGTGTCCCTCATCGCACTGATAGCCACCGCTTGGATCAACGGCTCGATCGTCCGGTACTACTGGAGCTACGAGAAGCAGAGCCGCAAGGACGACTTCATCAGCACGACGGTGTGGTCGCTCTCCTCCACGCTCATGCTCGCCGCGGCGCTCGCGCTCGCGTTCGGCTATCTGTTCTCCGACGTCCTGCCGGGCGGCATCGTCCGCCTGCTGCCAATCGGCGCCGCCTCGCTCGCGCTCAACACGTTCATGACGTCCTCGCTGCAGGTCTACCGGGCGGCCAACAAGGCACGCGCGTACGCTGTCCTCTCCATCGCGACCACCATCACCGCCACCGGCATGTCGATCTTCTTCGTCACCGTCCCGCGCCTGGGCGCCTTCGGCATCCTGCTCGGCGCCGTCCTCGGCAACCTGGTGCTGCTGCCGTTCAACCTGCGCGAACTGCGCAAGGAAGGCAGCATCGCGCCACGGCATGTGCGTCGTGACGTCGTCCGCGACTTCGCATCGTACGGACTGCCGCTCGTGCCTGCCGCGATCTCGGGGTGGCTGCTCATCCTTGCGGACCGCTACATCATCGGCTTCCTGCAGACCGCCGAGGAGGTGGGTCTGTACTCGGTGGCCTACGGACTGGGCGACAAGATCATGCAGCTGATCGTCATGCCGCTCGCCATCACCATGGGTCCGGTGATGATCAAGACCTTCGAGCACCAGGGCCAGGAACTCGCCGAGAAGGTCCAGACCCAGTTCACCCGCTACTTCTCGATGGCTACCGTGCCGCTGCTCTTCGGCATCGGCGCGGTCGCACGCCACTTCATGGGCGTCTTCACCGGTGCCGAGTACCGGGAGTCCTACCCCATCCTCGCCGCCGTGGCGACCGCCACCATGCTCAACGGCCTCGTGCAGATCGCCGGCACCGGCGTGGCGCTGCACAAGCGCACCACGATCACGATGAGCAACACGATGGCCGCCGCAGCGTTCAACATCGTGGGCAACATCGTGCTCATCCCCCGCTTCGGCTATATGGCGGCCGCGTACACCACGATCGCCTCCTACTTCTTGCTGCTGCTGCTCACCTACACGAGAAGCCGTCCATACATGGCGTGGCGCATCCCCTGGGGAGACATCGCGCGCATCGTCGCCGCCTCGGGACTGATGGCCGCCGCCATCATCATCGTGTTCGGCGCGCGCCCCGCAACGGTCTCCGTCCTGCTCGCCGAGGTGGCGCTCGGCATCCTCGTGTACGCGCTCGCCCTCTTCGCCGTGGGCGGCGTGAAGCGCGACGAGCGCGAGTTCCTCGGCCAGGCCCTGCGCCGGGCCTGGTCCAAGCTCGGGAGGCGCGCGTCATGAGGCCTGTCATCATCTGCGGGCCGATGCCGGGACCGGGTGCCGGCGCGGTGGGCGGGGTCGCCGTCCATACGCATCAACTCGCTGCGCACCTACGACACGACGGCAGACGCGTACGCGTCCTGGACGACACCCGTCCGTTCGAGGCCGAGGAGACCGGCGACGTGCTCGGCGTGCGGGGCGCGGCGCCGGCCGACACGCTCCGGATCGCCCTCTCCCACCCCGTGCGCGCCGCGGGCATCCTCGTGCGCGCTCTCGCTGGCCGCCACGCCGTTCCCGGTGTGATACCACCGTCCACAGCGTTCACGCGCTCGCTCCTGATCGCCGAGACAGCGCACTCCCTGCCCGATGCGGTGCTCCACATCCAGCAGGCCGACTACCGGCCGCTGTATGCGCGGTGGGCCGGGGCCGGCCAACCGCTGGTCATCGCGGTACACGGGCTATGGCTTCTGCAGGCGCCGGTGGGGCGACTGCCGGTAGCCGTTGCGCAGCGCAACCTCTCCCACGCCGCGGCGGTGGTGACACCGTCGCACGCGCTTGCCGCCGAGGTCGCGACGCTCGGCGTGCCCGCCGAGCGCGTCCGCGTGATCCCCAACGGCGTGGACCACGCCATCTTCCGGCCCCGCGACCGCGAAGCATGCCGCGAAGCGCTCGGCCTGGAGGTAGACGGTGCCCTGGCCGTCTATGTCGGACGGCTCACCACGGCCAAGGGTGTGGGCGACCTGCTCGAGGCGTGGTCCGGCGTCAGCCGCGGACTGCGCGATGCCACGCTCGCCCTCGTCGGCCCGGACGAGGAGGCCCTTGCCGGGCGGCTTCCCGGCGTCATCGCGCCCGGACCCGTGCCGCCCGAAACGGCTGCGCTGTGGCTCGGCGCCGCCGATGTCGTCGTGGTGCCCAGCCACTACGAAGGGTTCGGGCTCTCGGCGCTCGAGGCGATGGCCTCGGCCCGGCCGGTCGTGGCCACGCGGGTGGGCGGCCTTGCCGAGGTCGTCTCCGACGACATCGGTTCGCTCGTCCCGCCGCACGAGCCCGACGCGCTCGCCCGCGCCGTTCTCGAGATGCTCTCGGATCCCGTCGCCGCACGTGAGGCGGGGTCGGCGGCGGCCGTGGCAGCGACCGCATACTCGTGGGAGGCGGCGGCCGACGCCTACGGGCGCCTGTACGATGACCTGTGACGGCGACGCTGCCCGGTTCCCTCAGTCCATGTGCTACCGTATCGTGCGCACCATCGTCCCACCGATAAGGAGCGGCCCCGCCCGATGCGCGTCCTCTACCTCCATCAGTTCTTCGCGACCCGGGAATCATCGCTCGGCCTGATCCGCAGCTACGAGTTCTCGCGGCGCATGGTCCAGCGTGGTGACGAGGTCACGGTCGTCACCAGCAGCTCCCGGCTGCCGGAGGACTACGACCGCGCGGTCTTCGCCGAGGGGGAGATCGACGGCATCCGCATCCGTTCGGTCAGGGTGCGCTACGCCAACCAGATGGGCTACGCGCGCCGCATGTGGTCGTTCATCCTGTTCACCGTGGGCGCCACATGGCTTGCGGCCACAGCGGGCAAGCACGACGTCGTCGTGGCCACCTCCACACCGCTCACGGTGGGCATCCCCGGTTGGATCGCAGCCGCGCTGACCCGCACGCCGTTCGTCTTCGAGGTGCGCGACCTGTGGCCGGAGGCCGCCATCCAGATGGGCGCCCTCTCGCGCACAGGCCCTATCGCCCGAATCGCAAAGTGGCTCGAGCGGTTCTTGTACCGGCGCGCACACTCGGTCATCGCCCTGTCACCCGGCATGGTGGCCGGAGTGATCGCCGAGGGCACCGAGCCCGAACGCGTGCACATGATCCCCAACTGCTCCGACCTCGACCTGTTCCACCCCGGCGGGAAGGACCCTGAGCTCGTGGAGCGCTACGGCCTCGATGGGGCGTTCGTGGTGGGCTATGCAGGTGCCATCGGCCCGTCGAACGCGGTCGAGGCGCACGTGCCGGAAGCCGCCCGTATCCTGGAGGAGCGCGGGCGGACGGATATCGTCTTCCTCATCGCTGGCGACGGCAAGTGCCTTGACGAGGTGCGCCGTCTGACCGAGGGCCGCACGAACGTGCTGCTCGTGGGGTCGCTGCCCAAGCGCGAGGTCCCCCGGCTCACCCGCACGGCCGATGTGCTGATGACGCTCTTCGCCGACGTGCCGATCCTCGCCACGAACTCGCCCAATAAGTTCTTCGACGCGCTCGCGTCGGGCCGTCCCGTGATCGTGAACCAGCCCGGCTGGACCCGCGAACTCGTTGAGACCCACGACGCCGGCATCCACATCCCGGTTGGTGACGGACGCGCGCTCGCCGATGCGGTCGAGCGGCTCGCGGACGACCGCGCGCTCACCGCGCGGATGGGAGCCAACGCACGTCGGCTCGCCGAGGACGAGTTCGACCGCGACGCCCAGGCGCTCAGGTTCATCGCGGCGCTCGAGGAGGCCGCAGCCGCGCGCGCGTGACGGCACGTCACCGCGCCTTCGTCATCGGTCGCCCGATGACACCTCGTCCCAGGTCGCGTAGTCTTTGCCCACCACGACGAGGATGTCGCTGGTGAAGGCATACATGCCCCGGCTCTCGACCACGCGCGCCTTGGGCAGTGCGGCCGCGATCTGCTGCGCCGCCTCCCGGTCGGTCGCGTACACGACGAGCGTCTCCTCGTAGACGAACTGGTTCGCGTTGCCCACCTCGCCCACGGCATACCCCGCCGACCGGAGTATCCCGGCGGCTGTGGCGGCACTCCCCTCGATGCCGGCGCCGTTACGCACCGTGACCGAGACCGTCGCGGGGTCGATCACACCCGCACCGACGGTCGATGTGTCCTCGAACGAACGGCCCTCCATCATCGCCGAGATCAAGAACTCCTTCTGCTCCTGGTCGGTCCACACGTACGGGCTGCGCCACTCGCCGATGAGCGTGGCGGTCTCGATGTTGGCGCTGCCGATGTCGCGAAGCGCATCGCCGACCTCGATCATGTCGCCCACCGACATGTCGGTGGACATGTACTCGGCCATACCGCGTACGATCGAGGGCACCTTGACGACGTTTCCGGCCTTGGCGAACTGGTCGGCGAGCGCCTTGAAGAACTGCTGCTGGTGCTTCATGCGGGTGAAGTCGGCGTCAGGGAAGTCGCGGCTGCGCACGAACGTGAGCGCGTGCTCCCCGTCGAGCAGCTGGTAGCCGGGTTCGATGCGCTTGGCGCGAAGGCCGGGGCTGTGGCTCGCGGCCTTCCAGTCATCGATCTCGACGTCGACGTCGATCCACACACCGCCCACAGCGTCCACCACATGCTGGAAACCGGTGAAGTCGATGCTCATGTAGTGGTTGATCGGGATGCCGAGCAAGTCGCGCACGGTCTCCACCATGAGCGACGGGCCGCCGTAGAAGTTCGCCGCGTTGATCTTCTGCGTCCCGTGCCCCGGGATCTCTGCACGTGTGTCGCGCGGGATGGACAGCAGCCACACCTTGTTCGCCTCGACGTCGACACGCGCCACGATGATCGTGTCCGCGCGGGCATCGGTCTCCCACGGCCGCTGATCGCTTCCGAGGAACAGGATCGTGAACGGCTGGCGCTTCTCACGCTTCTCAAGCACCTTGGACAGGCTCTCGTCGATGCCCGGCTGACGGTTCATCGTCTGGCCCGCGAGATGCAGCTGGTAGTACGCCCAGGCACCGCTACTGACGACCGCCAGTAAGACGACGAGCACGGTGCCGAGAGCGATGCGCTTGACCAGCCGCCTGCGACGCTCCCGATGCACGCGCATGCGCGGCGAGCGCTCGACTATCCCGTTCGAGCGTCCCGCACGCCGGGAACGCGTCGGCGCGTCGGCGCTGCGCATCCCCCGTCGGTTTCCTGAGTGTCGTCCCATCCTGCGTCCTACCCTACCCGCTTCGTCTCGTCCAGGTACTGCTCAAGAACACGCACGACCGCCTCCGCGGCATGGCCTTCGCCGTAGAGCACCGGACGCTCGTCGGGCGTGCTCATCTCGGCCACGGCCTCGGCGATCCGCTGCTCGTCCGTGCCCACAAGCACGTTCCAGCCGGCTTCGACCGTCTCGACCCACTCGGTACTGTCGCGCAGCGTCACGCACGGCACGCCGAAGAAGTACGCCTCCTTCTGCATGCCGCCCGAGTCCGTGAGCAGCCCGGCCGAGGCCCGCAGTAGCGCCATCATCTCCGAATAACCCACCGGCTCGATGTCCACGATCCCGGGCGCCGCGGCAACGGTCGCATCCAGTCCGAACGCTGCGAGATTCCGGCGAGTCCGGGGGTGCACCGGCCAGAGCACCGGGCGGTCGAGCGACCCGAACGCCCGCACCACAGAGCCGAGCGCCTCTTCGTCATCACTCGTCGCGGCACGGTGCACCGTAGCAAGGTAGAAGCCACCCTCGGCCAGACCGGACCGGGCGGCGGCCTCAGCAGGGACGACGCGTTCGGAGAACAGCCGCGCCGCGTCGAGCATCACGTCGCCCACCAGGTGCACGCCGCGCGTCACACCTTCGGCGGAGAGGTTGTCGACCGCGCGCGGCGTGGGGCATAGCAGGAGGTCCGAGGCGTGATCGGTCAGGACACGGTTGATCTCCTCGGGCATGGTGCGGTCGAACGAGCGCAAACCCGCCTCGACGTGCGCCACCGGGATGCCGAGTTTGGCCGCCGCAAGCGCGCCGGCGAGCGTGCTGTTGGTGTCGCCGTAGACGAGCACCAGGTCACACGACTCGCCGAGCAGCACGTCTTCGAGCGCGGCGAGCATCGCACCGGTCTGGTGACCGTGCCGGCCGGAGCCCACACCGAGGTGATGGTCCGGCGTGGGCAGGCCGAGCTCGTCGAAGAACACATCGGACATGCTCGGATCGTAATGCTGCCCTGTGTGCACGAGGACCTCCTCGTGCTGTGCGCGAAGAGCACGGCACACAGGCGCCGCCTTCACGAACTGGGGACGGGCCCCGATGACCGAGACGACCCTCATCAGCTGCGCAGGGCCTCCATCACGACGCCAACGACCGTCTCCTGCTGCTCTCGGGTGATGCCGGGGAAGCAGGGCAGCGCGAACGTACGCGCATCGCACGACTCGGCAACGGGAAGCGAAGGACGCTCCCATCCCGCGATCGTGTCGAACGCCGCCTGCTCGTGCAAGGCGAGCGGGTAGTAGAGCGCCGTGCCGATGCCCGCCTCGGCCATCGCGCCCATGACGCGCTCGGCTGCCTCGGCCGACGCGGTCTTCACGATGTAGAGGTGGTAGACGGCCTCGCCGTAATCGCGCACGACGGGCAGCTCGAGCCCGTCGATGCCGGCAAGCAGCTCGTCGTAGACGGCCGCGGCGGCGCGGCGCTCGGCGTTCCAACGGTCCAGGTGTGGGAGCTTGACGAGCAGGATCGCGGCCTGCAGCGCATCGAGGCGCGAGTTGACCCCGAACGAGTCGTGGTAGTACTTGCGCGTGGAACCGTGTGCGGCGAGCTCGCGGGCCTTGGCCGCAAGCTCATCGTCGTCGGTGGTGAGGATGCCGCCGTCACCGGCGCAGCCGAGGTTCTTGCTCGGGAAGAAGGAGAACGCAGCCGCGCGCGCGAGCGAACCAGCGCGCTTGCCCTGGTAGGTAGCGCCGATGGCCTGGCACGCGTCCTCGATGACGATCAGCCCGTGGCGCTCGGCGATCTCGAGCAGCGGGTCCATGTCCACGCACTGTCCGAAGATGTGGACCGGCAGGATGGCCTTGGTCCGCTCGGTGACCGCCGCTTCGAGCTGGGCGATGTCCATGTTGTATGTTCCGGGCTCGATGTCGACGAACACCGGGGTGGCGCCCACATGCACGATGCACTCCACCGTGGCCCAGAACGTGAACGGCGTGGTGATGACCTCGTCGCCGCGGCCGATGCCGAGTGCGGCCATCAGCAGGAACAGCGCGTCGGTCCCGTTGGCGCAGGCCACCGCGTGGCGCGTGCCGCAGTACTCGGCGATGGCACGCTCGAGCTCGGCGACCTTGGGCCCGCCGATGAAGGCGGCGTTGGCCATCACTTCGCCGATGGCGGCGTCGAGCTCGGTCTGAAGCTCACGATACTGGGCTTTGAGATCGAGAAGCGGGACTCCCACAGGGTCCTCCTCACATGCCGTCGCCGCAGCGGGCCGTGCGTGGCCGCGGCGCACTGTTACGTCCAGAGCCTGTATTGTCGCACCGGGCCGCGTGCATGCGACCGGTGCGCGACATCCGTCAAACTACCGTTGCCCTGCCCCCATCAGTCCTGATCGAGGAGTTCCTCGGCGGGAACATCGCGGACCACACGGGCAGGAACGCCCATGACCACCGTCTTCGGCGGCACGTCACGGGTCACCACCGCGCCGGTCGCCACGAAGGCGTCCTCGCCGATCTCGATGCCCGGCAGAATGTGGGCGCCACCGCCGACACGGGCGCCGCGGCGGACCGTGCACCCACGCATCTCGGTCAGACGCTTCTCGGTCCGGCCCATGTAGTTGTCGTTGGTTGTCACGACCATCGGCGCGATGAACACGTCCTCCTCGAGCGTGACGTAGGCGGTCACGTACGCGCCTGACTGGATGCGCGTCCTGCTGCCGATGGCGGTGTCGTTCTCCACCGTGACGTTGCGCCCGATGACCACGTTGTCGCCGACGGTGCACCGCTCCCTCACGCCTGCCCCGTCGCCGATGATGCACCGCTCGCCGAACGTGGAGCCGGCCATAATGACCGTGTGGCTGCCGATGACGCAGCCGGCGCCCACGACCACACCCGCAAGCGGTCCGCCCTTCGCGGTCGATGACGCGGCGAGCTTCGGCGCCCGGCCGACGACCGCGCCATCGGAGATGCTCACGCCGTCTCCGATGACCGCGCCCTCGCAGATGTGGACGAACGGCCCAACGATGACGTCGGAGCCGATGACCGCCCCCGCGTCGACGACACACAGTGGTGAGAGGGTCGAGCCCTCCCCGACTGTCGCGGTGGGATGGACGTGAGCGCTCATGCGTTCTCCAAACCTGTCGCGACTGGCGCCCCGCCGGCCCGGATGGACTCGTCGACCGCTTCGAGGACGCGCACGACTTCCAGGCCGCCGCGGCCGTCCGAACGCGGACGGTCGCCCGTTGCGCAGCAGTCGCAGAAGTGCTGGACCTCGAGCGCGAGCGGCTCGGACATCTTCAGATACGGCACGCTGATGTCGCCGAACCGCAGCGTGAGGTCCTCGCCGTAGCCGAGCGCCTCCTTTGGCGCCACGCCCTTGTCGTAGATCCACACCTTCTCGGTGGCCTGCATGTCATCGAAGACGAGCATCTTCTTGGAGCCCACGATCGTGAACTTCCGTGTCTTGTGCGGGTCGAGCCAGCTCACGTGGATGTTCGCCATGCGCCCCGACGGGAAATGGAGGTTGGCGAAGACCGTGTCCTCCACGCCGTCGTTCAGGTACGCCGCCCCGGTCGCACTCACCGTGTCAGGCGCTTCGCCGAGCAGATAGTGGACGATCGACACGTCGTGTGGCGCGAGTGACCAGAACGCGTTCTCCTCGGTGCGCACCTTGCCCAGGTTCAGTCGCTGCGCGTACAGGTACAGCACGTCGCCCAGGGCGCCCGAGTCGATGACCTCTTTGATGTAGTTGACCGCCGAGTGGTAGACCATGAGGTGGCCGACCATGAGTACCAGATCGCGCTCCTCGGCGATGCGTACGAGTTCCTCCGCATCGGCACTCGTGAGCGTGAGCGGCTTCTCGACGAAGCAGTGCTTGCCCGCCTCGAGGGCCGCACGTGCCACCTCGAAATGGCTCGGGGCCGAGGTGGCGACCACCACCGCGTCCAGGTCGTGGTCAGCGAGCATCTCGTCCAACGAGCCAGTCGTGGCCGCGTACGGGTAGAGCGCCGCGAAACGCGCGAGGTTGGTCTCGGACGCATCGCACGCGACCACCAGCTCGGCGTCGGCGAGGCGGTCGAGATTGCGCACGATGTTGGGGCCCCAGTAACCGAAGCCGACAACGCCCACTCTGAGAGGTGCGCGCCCGCTCACAGTCGCACCACGTTCTGCCCGTCGCGGCTGGCGAGCGCGTTGCGCGTATCGAACACCAGCCGTGCGTTGTCCGCGACAACGTCATAGTCGATCGCCTTGTGCGCGGTGATGATGAGCACGACGTCGGCAGCCGCCACCTCGGCTGGGGTAAGGTCGACAGAGGAGACCTCGGCGCCGTTGATCTTGAACCGGTCGACGTACGGATCGTGGTACACGAGGTCCGCTTCCTTCTCAAGCAGCAGCTCGGCGATGCGGATCGCGGGCGACTCGCGCATGTCGTCGATGTCCGCCTTGTACGCGACACCGAGCATGAGCACCCGGGAATCGGCAAGCGGCTTGCGCTGCTCGTTCATCGCATCCATCAGGCGTGTGATCACGTAGTACGGCATGTTCTCGTTGATGCGGCCCGAGAGGTCGATGAACTCGGTGCGGAAGTCGAACTGCTTGGCCTTCCACGACAGGTAGAACGGGTCGATCGGGATACAGTGGCCGCCGAGACCAGGGCCCGGGTAGAACGGCATGAAGCCGAAGGGCTTGGTCTTGGCCGCCTCGATGACCTCCCACAGGTTGATGTCCATGCGCTCGCACAGCATAAGGAGCTCGTTCATCAGCGCGATGTTCACGCCACGGAAGGTGTTCTCGAGCAGCTTGGTCATCTCGGCCACGCGCGTTGAGGACACGGGCACCACCGTGTCGATGTAGCGGCCGTAGAGCGCCACAGCGTGCTCGGTGCACGCCGGGGTGACACCGCCGACGACCTTCGGCGTGTTGCGCGTCTGGTAGACAGGGTTGCCGGGGTCGACGCGCTCCGGCGAGAACGCCAGGAAGATGTCCCGGCCGACGGCGAGCCCGCCCGACTCGAGGATCGGCTTGATGATCTCCTCGGTGGTGCCTGGATAGGTGGTGGACTCGAGCGTGACAAGCACCCCGGGGTGGAGATAGGGCGTGATCGCACGCGCCGCGCTCTCCATGTATGAGGTGTCGGGCTCCTTCATCTCATCGAGCGGCGTGGGCACGCAGATCGCCACGGCGTCGACCTCGGCGACGACGGCGAAGTCCGTCGTGGAACGAATGAGGCCCTTTGCCACGAGCTCGGCGACCTCCTCGGTGGGCACGTCGGGGATGTAGCTCTCCCCCGCCGCGATCGCCGCGACCTTGGCCGGATCGACGTCGATCCCGAAGACCGTGTGACCTGCCTTGGCCATCTCGACGGCCAGCGGCAGACCGACATACCCGAGCCCGACCACCGCAAGCACTGCGTCGCCGGACTCGATCCGCTTCTTGAGTTCCATCTGGCTTCTTTCCTCGAATGTCGGTGACCGCCCGCGCGGGACGGTGGTCGCGACCGCGACCTATCTAGTCTACAGAATCGCTCTTCGCGATGCCCAGCGCATCGTACGCTTCCGTGAGGCGCCGTGCGGCGCTGCCCCAGTTCAAGTCCCGCTCGATGATGGCGCGGCCACGCCGACCCATCTCCCGCGCCGCGTCTCGGTCTGATGCCAGGTGCACCAGAGCGCGTTCGATGTCGGCGACGTCACGATCGTCTACCGCCATCCCGAGACCATGCTCCTCGACGAATCCTGCCATCCACGAACCACGCGAGACGATCACCGGAAGACCCGATGCCATGCCCTCCATCGCCTTGACCGGCAGCGCGGTCTTCCAGTTGAGCAGCGAGATGTCGTAGCACGCGAACACCGCATCGCACCGTCGATACAGCTCCGGGATCTCATCGGGCTCGACACGCCCGGCGACCTCCACACGCTCCATCCCTGACGCCAACCGCGCGATCTCCTCCTCGGCCGGACCACCGCCCACGAGCAGCGCGCGCAGCGCGGGGTGCGGCTGGACGGCCCGCATCAGGTTCTCGAGCGACGGGACCCAGCGCTTCTGGCCGATGAAACACACGACGAACTCCGGCGCGGTGCGCTCGACGACCGAGTACCGTTCGGGGTCCGGAGCGTTCTCGACCACCACGATGCGCCGGGCGCCCAGCGCCTCGTAGTAGTAGACCTGACCCTCCACGACCGTGATCACCAGGTCGGCCCGGGGTATCGAACGCTTCTCCAGGTAGCGCGCGGCGCTCCGTGCGAGCAGGCCCGCGACGCCACGCTGCGGCAAGGCACGGCTCTCTCGGTAGATCTCGTAGAAGTCCAGGACCCACTTCGGCCGCTTCCGGGCGCCGCGCAGCACGGCGAGAGCACACGGGACGGTGTCGAGGTTGTGGCAGTGGACGACGTCCGGTCCGAGTTCGAGCGCCCTGCGTGCGGCCGCGCGCCAGTACGCGCGGTAACCGCCGATGTTGCGCAGCCCGCCACCGTGACGGGCGGGCGGGCCGAGGTTCTCGATGCGCCACCCGTCCATCTCACGCACCGCCGGGTGGCGACCGGCCCGGTCCCACGCGAGCGCCACGATCGACCAGCCCTCGGCGGAAAGCGCGGCGACCTCCTTGGCGACACGCGGGTCGGCGGTGGCATCGGCGCTCATGAACATCACGATCGTCCCGCGGCTCACGACGGCCCCCCGTCGGCAAGCGAGCCCGTGTACACGGCCACGTCGTCCAGGGCCTCGCGGTACAGGCGCACGAGCCGTGCCCCGACTGCCGCAGGAGCATAGCGCGCGGCAGCTCGCTCGGCGATCGCATGGCCGTCGATGACGCCGAGTGTGGCTACGAGCTCGAGGATGCCGTCGGCCAGGGCCACCTCGTCGTCGGCGTCGACCAGCACGCCGTCTCCCGGGCCCACGATGCCGTCCGGCCCTCCCGACCGCGTCGCCACCGCGGGAAGCCCGGTCGCCATCGCCTCGATGAGCGCCACGCCGAACCCCTCCTGGCGCGAGGGCAGCACGAACACGTCGGCCTCCGCGAAGCGCGCGGGGACGTCGTCGCCGAGAAGCGTGCCGGTGAACGTGATCCGGTCGCCGACGGCCGAGCCTGCGGACAGTGACTCGAGCGAGCCGCGCTCCGGCCCGTCGCCGATGACCGTGAGCTCCACGTCCACGCCTGATGCGACCACCCGCTCAAGCGCACGCACGAGCACGTCGTGGCCCTTCTCGTAAGAGAGGCGCCCGAGCGTGACGAGCCGGATGCGGCCGGTGGGCGCGTGACGGGGGACGTACGTGAACCGCGCTGTGTCGTAGGTATTGGGCAGCACGAGCACCCGGCGCGGGTCCGCACCGAGCAGGGTGACCACGTCTTCAGCAAGACGCTCGCCCACGCAGGCGATCGCACGGGCTCCCTCGGCAGCGTACCTGATGGCCGATGCCCACCGGGGGTTCTTCAGGTTCGAGTACAGGTCGAGGCCATGGACGGTCAGTACGTACGGCAGGCCCGCGCCCTCGCACAGCCGTCTCCCGGCGGCGCCGGTCGGATAGAGGTCGTGCACGTGGACGATGCGTGCGTTCACCGACGCGCACGCGTCGCGGAACACACGGCGCGCGGTGCGGGCGATCAGCGGCGCGGCGGTCGCGTAGCCGATGCGGCGCGGCAGGACCGGATAGCGCGGGTAGGCCACCGGATGCTCACGGTAGTGCGCGGTGCCCTTCGTCCAGGGCTTGCCGAGCGCGCGCGCGACGGCCCTCGGCACCCACGGGACCGGCGCCACGACCGACCAGTCGACCCGGTCGGCGGTAGCGCTCATCTGGTCGGCCACGAAGATGCCCCGATACGGCTCGTCGGGGTTAGGGAACAGCTTGGCGAGGATGACGCCGCCGATCCGCGCCGGGTCCGCGTCATCGCCGATGGGAGCCCCTGTGATGTCGTCCGACCGGTTCACGCCGTCACGAGATGGCGAACATGAGCGTGCCCGAGCACGCAAGCTCGCCGTTGACCTCGGCACGTGCCTCGCCGAACCCGATCGATGCGCGCGCCTTGGTGATCGTGATCCGCATCGCAAGCGTATCGCCGGGAACGACCTGGCGCTTGAAGCGGACCTTGTCGATCCCCGCGAACAGGGCCAGGCGCCCCTGGTTCTCGGGAAGCGACAGCAGCGCGACGGCGCCGAGCTGCGCCATCGCTTCGACGATGAGCACGCCCGGCATGACCGGATGGCCCGGGAAGTGGCCCGGCACCCAGAACGCGTCGGGGCGCACGTCCAGCTCCCCGATGGCGCTCACGCCCGACTCGAGCTCGGTCACGCGGTCCAGCAGCAGGAACGGGTCGCGGTGCGGGATGATGGCCATGATCGCTTGACGGTCGAGCATGGTGGCCCCTCTCAGTCCTCGGCGATACGGACATCGGCGCCCAGCGCGGCGAGCTTGCCGGTGAGCCCCTCGTAGCCGCGCAGGATGTGGTGGATGTCGGTCACGCGCGTCTCGCCCTCGGCGGCGAGACCAGCGAGCACGAGTGCGGCCCCGCCGCGCAGATCGGGCGAACGCACAGGCGCGCCCTCGAGGCGCTCGACGCCGCGGACTATCGCGCGATGGCCCTCGATATCGATGTCCGCGCCCATGCGCTTCAGCTCGTCGGCGAACATGAAGCGGTTCTCGAAGACGTTCTCGGTGATCACACAGCTTCCATCGGCGATGGCCATCATCGCCATGAACTGCGCCTGCATGTCGGTGGGGAACCCGGGGAACGGCAGCGTGGCGACGTCAACAGCGCCGAGCGGACCGGTGCGCCGCACGGTGGCCCCGTCAGGCAGGATCTCGAAGGCGCACCCGGCCCGGACCATCTTCGCGAGGACCATCTCGAGGTGCATGGGCTCGAAGCCGGTGACGGTCACCTCACCGCCCGTGATCGCACCGGCGGCAAGCAGCGTCCCCGCCTCGATACGGTCGCCGATGGTCGCGTGCTCGGCGGGCGCAAGCGCCTCGACGCCCTCGACGGTGAGCGTGGCGGTCCCTCTTCCTTCGATCCGGGCACCCATCGCCACCAGCATGTCCACCAGGTCGCCGATCTCAGGCTCCCGGGCCGCGTTGTCGATCACCGTCGTCCCGCGTGCGAGCACGGCGGCCATGAGGAGGTTCTCAGTGGCGCCCACACTCGGGAAGTCGAGGATGACGTCGGCGCCGGTCAGGCCCGACGGCGCGGTCGCCTCGATGAAGCCGTGCTCGAAGGCGATCTCGGCGCCGAGGCGCTCAAGGCCGCTGACGTGCATGTCGATCTTGCGCGAGCCGATGTTGCAGCCGCCGGGCATCGCGACGCGCGCGCGCCCGAAGCGAGCCACGAGCGGGCCGAGCACCACGATCGATGCGCGCATCTGCGCGACCAGCTCGTACGGGGCTTCGACGTCGGCGACACCCGTCGCGTCGATGGTGAGCGTGTGCCCGTGGCGCGTGACGGTGGCGCCCAGATGCCGGAGGACATCGGCCATCACCGCGACGTCGGTGATGTCGGGAACGTTGCGGATGACCGAGGCACCGGGGGCGAGCAGCGCAGCCGCCATGAGCTTGAGTGCCGAGTTCTTGGCGCCGCTCACGCGCGCCGTGCCGGTGAGCACGCGGCCCCCGTTGACGAGGATCGTGGACATGAGGATCGGGTACCTTTCAGATGCGCTGACCCGTCAAGGGTAGCCGAGGGGTCGCGCTCGCGGCAACGCGGCTCCCGTCCGTGGGCGAACCGTCATCCCGAAATGGGAGGAGACACGTCGGGCGACCGGCCCTTCGGCCAGCCGCCCGACGGTGGATCACACAGGTCCGATGCTTACGAACGACGTTCTGCTACCTGCAGCTGGATCTCGCACCACTTCAGGTCTGCCTGGCACGCATCGGCGTCTTCGCGCGCCTCGGCCGGACGTTCCTTGAGCTCGGTCATCCGCTGCTCGGCCAGCTCCTTGGCGTGCCGCGCGCGGTCGACATCGATGCGCGAGGAGTGTTCAGCGGCGTCGGCGAGCACGATCACCTTGTCCTGGTGCACCTGCAGATAGCCGCCGGAGACCGCGAACCACTCGACGTCTTTGTTGTCGTTGTAGCGCACGCGCAGCTCGCCCGGACGCAGCACCGTCACGAGCGGCGCGTGCAGCGGCAGGATGCCGACCTCGCCGTCGAGCGTGGGGGCGATGACCATCTCCACCTCGTTGGTGTAGACGATCTTCTCCGGAGTGACGATCTCGCACAGAAGGGTACGGGCCATGGTCTATGCCGTCGCCTTCATCTTCTCGGCGGCCTCGAGGACCTCTTCGATGCCACCCACGTAGCGGAACGCGCCTTCCGGTACGTCGTCGTGCGTGCCCTCGATGATCTCGGCGAAGCCGCGGATCGTGTCCTCGAGCTTGACGTACTTGCCGGCCATGCCGGTGAACTGCTCGGCGACGAAGAACGGCTGCGAGAGGAACTGCTGGATCTTGCGTGCACGCGCGACGATCAGCTTGTCCTCCTCGGACAGCTCGTCCATGCCGAGGATGGCGATGATGTCCTGGAGGTCCTTGTAGCGCTGGAGGACCTGCTGGACGCCACGCGCCACGCGGTAGTGCTCCTCGCCGACGACGTCGGGCGTGAGCGCGCGCGAGGTGGACGCCAGCGGATCGACGGCCGGGTAGATGCCCAGCTCGGCGATCGAACGCGAGAGCACCGTTGTGGCGTCGAGGTGCGTGAACGCCGTGGCCGGCGCCGGGTCGGTGAGGTCGTCGGCGGGCACGTAGATCGCCTGCACGGACGTGATCGACCCGGTCTTGGTGGACGTGATGCGCTCCTGCAGCTCGCCCATCTCGGTGGCCAGCGTGGGCTGGTAGCCCACGGCGCTCGGCATACGGCCGAGGAGCGCCGAGACCTCGGAGCCCGCCTGCGTGAAGCGGAAGATGTTGTCGATGAACAGGAGCACGTCCTGGCCCTGGTCGCGGAAGTACTCGGCGGCGGTGAGGCCGGCGAGGCCGACGCGCAGACGGGCTCCCGGCGGCTCGTTCATCTGGCCGTAGACGAGCACCGTCTTCTCGATGACGCCCGACTCGGACATCTCGTTGTACAGGTCGGTGCCCTCACGGGTGCGCTCGCCCACGCCGGTGAACACCGAGGTGCCGCCGTGCTGCATGGCGAGGTTGTTGATGAGCTCCATGATGATGACCGTCTTGCCGACGCCGGCACCGCCGAACAGGCCCGTCTTGCCGCCGCGAATGTACGGCTCGAGCAGGTCGACGACCTTGATGCCGGTCTCGAAGATCTCGGTCTTGGGCTCCAGGTCCTCGTACTCGGGAGCCTCACGGTGGATCGGGTAGCGGTCCTCGACCTCCGGCATGGGCTTGCCGTCGACGGGCTCGCCCATCACGTTCCAGATGCGGCCGAGGGTCGAGGGACCCACGGGCATCTGGATCGGGGCGCCGGTGTCGACAGCCTCCATGCCGCGCGTGATGCCGTCGGTGGAGGACATGGCTACGGCGCGCGCGAGGTTGCCCGGCAGGTGCTGCTGCACCTCGGCGACCAGACTCACGCGGCCGATCGCGGTCTCGCCGTCGACGGTGAGCGCGGTATGGATCGCCGGGATCGCGTCAGGCGCGAACTCCACGTCGATGACCGGGCCGACGACGCGAACGATGCGTCCGACGTTCATAGGCGACTTCTCCTTGTTCTCAGCCATGCGCTTACGCCTCCTCGAGCGCCGCTGCGCCGCCGACGATCTCAGCGATCTCGGTGGTGATCGCGGCCTGACGGGCGCGGTTGTAGCTGCGGGTCAGCGTGGTGATCATCTCGCTCGCGTTGTCCGTGGCAGATTTCATGGCCGTGCGGCGCGCTCCGTGCTCGGACGCGGCCGACTCCATGAGCGCCCGGTACACGAGCGTCTCTACGTAGGTGGGAAGCAGGTGCTCAAGCACCGACTCGGCCGAGGGCTCGAACAGGTACTCGGCACGAACACCGGAACCCTGCTCCTCCTCGGTCTCCATCACGCGGCGCTCGACCGGCAGCAACTGATAGGTCTCCGGCTTCTGCTCGGCCACGTTCTTGAACCGGTTGAACACGATGTACGCCGCGTCGATCTCGCCTGCGGTGTAACGACCGATGATGCTGGACGCGATCGAACGGGCGTCGGTGAAGGTGGGCTTGTCAGCGATGTCACGGTACGACGCCACCGGCTCGATGCCCCGGTAGCGCAGGTAGCCGATCGCCTTCTTGCCTACCGCGATGACATCGGTCTCGACGCCTGCCTCGGCCTCGCTGCGGATCAGGTTCTCGGTGATACGCAGGATGTTGCTGTTGAACGCACCGCACAGCCCGCGGTCGCTCGTGATCGTGACGACCACGACCCGCTCGCGCGCGTCATGCTCCTCGAGCAGCGGGTGCGACGCCCCCTGTACGTACCGGGCGACGTTCTGCAGCACCTCGACCATCGCAAAGGCGTACGGGCGCGCGGATTCGATGCGCTCCTGGGCCTTCTTGATCTTCGCGGTCGCGACCATCTCCATGGTGCGCGTGATCTGGCGCGTGGACTGCACGCTCACGATCCGCTTCTTGATGTCGCGAAGGTTGGCCATGGCCTACGCCTTGCCCTCGGCATCGAAGCCGTTCTTGAACTCGACGATCGCTGCGGCAAGCGCCTCGGCCGTCTCGTCAGAGAGCGTCTTCTCATCGGCGATGGCGCGACCGATGCCAGGGTGCGCGTTCTCCAGGTACTCGAGGAGCCCGTCGCGGAAGCGCTGGACCGACTCGACCGGCAGGTCGTCGATGTAGCCCTTGGTGCCGGCGAAGATCGCCATGACCTGCTGCTCGACCGGGTATGGCAGGTACTGGCCCTGCTTGAGCAGCTCGACCAGGCGGGCGCCACGGTTGAGGGTGGCCTGCGTGGCCTTGTCCAGGTCGCTGCCGAACTGGGCGAACGCCGCGAGCTCGCGGAAGCGCGCCAGGTCCAGTCGGAGCGAGCCCGCCACCTGCTTCATCGCCTTGATCTGGGCGTTGCCGCCCACTCGGGAGACCGAGATGCCGACGTTGATGGCAGGACGGACGCCCTGGAAGAAGAGGTCCGACTGGAGGAAGATCTGCCCGTCGGTGATCGAGATGACGTTGGTGGGGATGTACGCCGACACGTCACCGGCCTGCGTCTCGATGACCGGCAGTGCCGTGAGCGAGCCGGCGCCGTTGTCATCCGAGAGCTTGACCGCGCGCTCGAGCAGGCGGCTGTGCAGGTAGAAGACGTCGCCGGGGTACGCCTCGCGGCCCGGCGGGCGGCGCAGCGTCAGCGACATCTGCCGGTACGCGACGGCCTGCTTGGAGAGGTCGTCGTAGATACACAGCACGTGACGGCCCGGGTTGTCCTTGCTCGCGGGCTTCCCGTCGGCACCGTTGTACATGAAGTGCTCGCCCATCGCGCACCCGCCCATGGGGGCGAGGTACTGCAGCGGCGCGGGGTCCGACGCGTTGGCCGCCACGACGACGGTGTAGTCCATCGCGCCGTGCTCGGCAAGGGTCTCGACGACGCCGGCGACCGTGGAGGCCTTCTGGCCGATCGCCACGTACACGCAGACGACGTCCTTGCCCTTCTGGTTGATGATCGCGTCGATCGCCACTGCGGTCTTGCCCGTCTGGCGGTCGCCGATGATGAGCTCGCGCTGGCCACGGCCGATCGGAATCATCGCGTCGATGGCCATGATGCCGGTCTGCACCGGCTCGTGGACGCCCTTGCGCTCGATGACGCCGGGCGCACGGAACTCGACCGGGCGATAGCCCTCGGCCGCGATGGGGCCCTTGCCGTCGATCGGCTGACCGAGCGGGTTGACGATACGGCCGAGCAGCGCGGGGCCCGACGGCACCTCGACGACACGGCCGGTGGTGCGCACGCTGTCGTTCTCCTTGATGAGCGACGTCTCGCCCATGAGCACGGCGCCGACCTCGTTCTCATCGAGGTTCAGAGCCATGCCGTAGACGGTCTCGCCGCCGGAGCCGACGAACTCGAGGAGCTCGCCGGCCATCGCGCCTTTCAGGCCCTCGACACGGGCGATACCGTCGCCGATCTGGATGACGGTGCCGACCTCCCGTACGTCAACGGAGGCCTGGTACGACTCGAGCTGCGCGCGCAGCACGTCGCCGATCCTGCTTGCGGTGATCTCGGACACTTACGCCTCACCTCCCTGACGTGCGGTGGTAAGCGCCTGACGCACGTTCCCGAGCTGGGACAGGACCGTCCCATCGAGCACGCGGCCGGCGACGTTGATTCGGATGCCGCCAAGGATCGACCCGTCCACCCGCTCACGCAGGCTGACAGGGCGACCCATGACCTCGGTAAGCCGGGCGACGAGCTTCTTGCGAAGCGCGTCATCGAGCTCGATAGCGGTGGTGACCTCGGCTACCACGATGCCGCGCTCGGCCTCGGCGGTCTCGCCGAAGACCCGCGCAAGGTCGCCGAGCGAGTCGGCGAGCCCGCGCTCGACCATGAGCGTCACGATCGCGAGCGTCTCCGGTGCGACCGACTCGCCGAAGATATCGCGCAGGATGTCGCGCTTCTTCTCGACGGGAAGGCTGGTGTCCGTGAGCGCATGGTGCAGGTCGACGTGACCGCGCACCGCGGCGACGACGGATGCGAGGTCCGCATCCACCGCGTCGACGGCGTCGGCGAGCGTGGCGAGCTCGAAGAGGACCCGGGCGAGGGTCTCGATCGTCTCGCTAGTTCTCATTCAGGCTCCCCACTTCGGCGAGGAACGAGTCGATCAGCGCCTCGTGGTCGGACTTGGAGAGCGACGTGCCGATGATCTTACCGGCGACGGCGACGGACAGGTCTGCGACCTGCTGCTGGAGCTCGCCCATCGCGGCGACCTTCTCGGCCTTGATGGCCTCGATCGCTTTGACCTTCTCGGCCTCGGCCTCTTCCTTGGCCTTGGCGAGGATCTCGGCCTTCATCGACTCGGCCACCTTGCGGCCCTGCTCGATGATCTGCGTGGCCTCAGCGCGAGCCTCGGCCATCTGTACCTTGTACTCGTCGAGCAGTCGCTCCGCCTCGACACGCGTGTCCTCGGCCTTCTCGAGGGACTCACGGATCCTGTTGGCGCGCTCGTCGAGCATCTTGGTGATCGGCGGGAACGCGAACTTCGCGAGCAGCACGAACAGAACCAGGAACGCGACGACGTTGACGACGACCTCGACAGTCTGGGGGATGATGATATCCACTCACTTACCTCCTCGGGTCTGTCGAGAAACCCTAGCTCACGCCGTACAGAACGAACGCGAGAACGAAGCCGAGGAGCGCGATGGCCTCGATCATGCCGAGTGCGATGAACATGGTGGTCTGAAGGCGGCCGGCCATCTCGGGCTGGCGAGCCATGGACTCGATGGTCTTGCTACCGACGATCGACAGACCGATCGCGGCGCCGATGCCACCAAGACCGAATGCGAGAGCAGCACCAAGGACTGACAGAGAACCGATCACGACTTCCTCCTTTGAGACGTCCCACCTGCCGGGCCCCCCGGCAGATGACTGTTCCGTTACCTCACGCCGCGCGTGCGGCGATCGAACCCGTTAGTGGTCACCCGCATGCAACGCGCCGTTGATGTACACGGCGGTCAGGATGGAGAAGATGTACGCCTGGAGCACCGCGATGGCGAGCTCGAAGGCGCGGAGCGCGACCTGCGCGATGAACGAGAGCGGGAGCACGACCACGCTCACGGCCGTGAACTCCTTGATGGCGATCGCCATGAAGACAGCGAACACGCCGAGCATGATGTGACCGGCGTACATGTTGGCGAAAAGACGCATGCCCAGCGTCACCGGCCGCAGGAGGTGCGAGACGATCTCGAGCAAGAAGATCAGCGGCGAGAGCCACCCGGGCGTGCCGGACGGCACGAAGCTCTTGATGTAGCGCACCGCTCCGTACTTCTTCACGCCGATCGCGTTGTAGACGATGAACACGATGATCGCCCACACGAACGTGGTGCCGACGGTGCCGGTACCCGGCAGAGCGGGCGGGATGTTGCCGAGCAGGTTGTTGAAGAGCACGAAGAAGAAGATGGTCCCGATGAACGGGAAGTACTTCTTGCCCTCGGGCCCCATGATGTCGACGCAGATGCCGTTTCGCACGAAGTCGACGCCGGCCTCGGCAAGGTTCCCGATGCCCTCGGGCACGAGCCTGGCCTTGCGCGATGCAAGGAAGAAGAACACGAGCAGAAGGGCGCTCGCCACGATCAGCCAGAACGTGTAGTTCGTGAGGGTGAAGCCAGCGGCGGCTTCGCCGTGCCCTCCGGAAAGCGGGATCACCGAAAGCTCGTGCAGAAGGTGATCGATGCCCTCGGCCATCGGGCTTGCTGCGGCCTCGGCGCCGGTACTACCAGGTGCTGCCACGGTCTGCTCTCCCTCCCTAGCTGGAGATACGCGGTGAATACGGTCGTGACATCTTGACGGTCTCGAAGATCAGACCGGCGAAGAACGTGACGATAAGAACCAGCCAGAACATAAGGAAGCCCTCGGGCGCTACCACGTGGTAGATGCCGAGGGCGAGGATCACGAGCATCATGCGCGCCATGGTGAAGGCGGCGACGATGAGCACCCCGATCTCGGGATGCTCCGGGGTGACGGTCCGCACCGCGCGATACGCGATGAACGTCAGGGCGACGCCGAGCGCAAGCCCCGACGTTGCGGCGACCAATGGATGGCCGAGCAGGGAGGATACAGCGGAAATGACGCGGTCCCTTCGCACGAATCCCTCATACCTGCGAGGCGACCGGCCCGGGTCGATAGCGCCATCAGCGTGCACGAAAGCGCAGCGCAACGCGTCAGCGGAGACTCCTCGGCCCCGGGGGTGGCCTCGGAAAGCGTGCTCACTATACACCAACGTCCGATGGGCAACAACCGGGTTTCGGGACGGTTACGGCCGGTGTGACAGGCGCTTCCGGAGGCAGCCGCCACGCGGGTCGATGCGCCCTGGTCAGAGCAGCCGGGATCACTCGTCGTCGTGGTGGGCGGCCTCCAGGAGACCAAGCCAGTACGCCATCAGCCCTGACAGCCCGGCAAGCACGAGGAATGTCACGATCTTGTACGTCACCGGCACCCAACGCATCGCGTAACCGCCCACCGCGAGCGCGATGGACCAGACGTAGATGATCAGCACCGTCTGACGCTGGTTGAACCCGCGACCGAGCAGCCGGTGATGGATGTGCCCCCGGTCGGCCTCCTGGATCGGTCGCCCGTGCCGGCGCCTGCGCACGATGGCCGAGAGCGTGTCGAAGACGGGCACGCCGATGATCAGGAGCGGCACGACGAGCGTGATGGCCGCGACCGACTTCATGACACCGAGGAGCGCGATGCACGACAGCGTGAACCCTAAGAAGAGCGCGCCGGAGTCTCCCATGAACACCGATGCCGGGTGGAAGTTGTAGCGCAAGAAGCCGAGACACGCGCCCACAAGCGCGGCGGCAAAGAGCGCCGCGAGCGCCTGGTTGGACTGCTCGGCCAGAAGCATCAGGCTCACCGCGGCTATCGCGCTCACGCCCGCAGCGAGCCCGTCGAGCCCGTCGATCAGGTTGATGACGTTGGCGAAGCCGGTCATCCACAGCAGCGTGACCGGGATGGAGAGCAGCCCGAGCATGATGATCCCGCCGCCGAGCGGGTCGCCCACGAAGTCGATGCGCGCGCCGGCCCAGTACGCGACGAGCGCGGCGGCGAGCTGCCCGAGGAACTTGTGCCCGGGCCGCAGCTCCAGGACGTCGTCGAGCAGGCCGACCGCGAACATGATCGCCAGTGCCCCGAACACCCCGAGCACGAGCATCCCGCCCTCGCTGAGGACAGGGCGCCATCCCCACAGGCGCTCGCCGGCGAGGCGCACGATCATCGCGGCGGCGAAACCGACGAACATGGCCACGCCGCCTACGCGCGGGATGGAGCCGGTGTGGACATGCCTGCCGCCGGCGTGCGCGACAACGCCGAGACGGCCTCCGACGAGGCGCACGAGCGGGGTCACCGCCCACGTGACGATCAGCGCCGCCCCGATGACGGCGCCATGCTCGAGCAGGTTCACGCGGGCGCACCACCCGTGAAGCGGAGGCACTCGATGCCGGCCTCGGCCAGCATCTCCTCGGACAACGGGTCCGGATACGCTTCGCGGAAGACGATCGTGGTCACACCGGCGTTGATGAGGATCTTCGCGCACAGCACGCACGGTTGGTGGGTGCAGTACGCGGTCGAGCCCTCGATCGGGATACCGTGACGCGCGGCCTGGATGACCGCGTTCTGCTCGGCATGGATGCCGCGACACAGTTCATGCTGCGTCCCCGACGGGATGTTCCGCTGCTCGCGGATGCAGCCGACCTCATCGCAGTGGGCCAGCCCGGCCGGCACGCCGTTGTAGCCGGTCGCCAGTATCCGCTTGTCTTTGACGAGCACCGCGCCGATGCTGCGGCGCATGCACGTCGCGCGATCCGCGACGTGGTCGGCGATCGCCATGAAGTACTCGTCCCACGATGGACGCGGCATGTGGGCCTCCGCTACCTCGTGCCGAACAGACGGTCGCCCGCGTCCCCGAGTCCGGGAACGATGTAGGCGTGGTCGTTGAGATGGCTGTCGATGGCGCAGGTGTAGATGCGCACGTCCCTGCACGCGCGGTTGATCTCCTCGATGCCCTCGGGCGCCGCGATCAGCACGAGCAGGTCGATCGCCCGGGCGCCGCGCTCGCGCAGGAACTGCACGGCTGCGGCCGCCGAGCCGCCGGTGGCGAGCATCGGGTCGACGATCAGCACGTCACGCTCGCCGATGTCCTCGGGCAGTTTGCAGTAGTACTCGACAGGCTGCAGCGTCTCCGGGTCACGGTAGAGACCGACGTGGCCGACCTTGGCCGCCGGGATCAGCTCGAGGATGCCGTCGACCATGCCGAGGCCGGCCCTCAGGATCGGGATGACCGCGACCTTCTTGCCGGCGAGCACGTGCGTGGTGGTCTGCGTGATGGGCGTGGTGACGACCGTCTCGGCGAGCTGGAACGAACGCGTGGCCTCGTAGGCCATGAGCATCGCGAGCTCCTTGACGAGCTCGCGGAACTCCTTGGCGCCGGTGCCGATGTCTCGCAGGATCGACAGCTTGTGCTGCACGAGGGGATGGTCCACGACGACCACGTTGTCCCAGCGGGGGTCCTTGCCCACGATCGGCCTCCTCGGTGTCTCAGAGTTCCGGATACAGCGGGTGCTCATCGAGCAACGCCGCTACCTCGCTGCGGATGCGCTCGAGGACGGCGGGCTCCTGGCGATGGAAGATCGCCTCGGCCAGCAGTCGGCCCACCGTGCGGGCCTGGTCCTCGTCGAAGCCACGCGTGGTCATCGCAGCCGAGCCCACACGGATCCCGCTCGTCACGAACGGGCTCTCGGGGTCGTTGGGGATGGCGTTCTTGTTGACGGTGATGCCCACCTCTTCGAGAAGCGCCTGGGCCTCCTTGCCCGTGACGCCCGCAGGCCGCAGGTCGACGAGCAGCAGGTGGTTGTCGGTCCCGCCGGATACGAGGCGTAACCCGGCCTCGACCATCGCTTCGCCCATCGCGCGAGCGTTGACGACCACCTGCTCGATGTACGCGGCGAAGTCCGGCTGCATGGCCTCGCGGAAGGCGACGGCCTTGGCCGCGATGATGTGCTCAAGCGGCCCGCCCTGCAGACCCGGGAACACGGCCTTGTCGATGGCGACCGCGTGCTCGGCCTTGCACAGCACCAGGCCGCTCCGCGGCCCGCGCAGCGTCTTATGCGTGGTGGAGGTCACGACGTCGGCATGCGGCACGGGCGACGGGTGCGCACCGGTAGCCACGAGACCGGCGATGTGCGCCATGTCCACCATCAGCACGGCGTCCACCTCGCGCGCGATGGCGCCGAACCGCTCGAAGTCGATCGTCCTCGGATAGGCCGAGGCGCCGGCCACGATCATCTTCGGGCGGTGCTCCTTGGCGAGGCGCTCCACCTCGTCGTAGTCGATGCGCTCGTCATCGCCGAGGCCGTAGGCCACGACGTTGAACCACTTGCCGGAGAAGTTGACCGGCGAGCCGTGGGTGAGGTGCCCGCCCATGGCCAGGTTCATGCCGAGAAAGGTGTCGCCCGGCTGCATGAACGCATAGTAGGCCGCCAGATTGGCCGGGGCGCCGGCGTGCGGCTGCACGTTGGCGTGCTCGGCGCCGAACAGCGCCTTGGCCCGCTCGCGCGCGAGGTCCTCGACGATGTCGACCTCCTCGCAGCCGCCGTAGTACCGCTTGCCCGGAAGCCCCTCGGCGTACTTGTTCGTCAGAACCGTCCCGGCCGCTTCGAGCACGGCCATCGAGACGAAGTTCTCGCTCGCGATCAGCTCGATGGTGCTCCGCTGCCGGACGAGCTCAGCATCGACCGCCGCCGCCAGCTCCGGGTCGGTCGCAGGCAGGTACCGCAGTGCCATCAGTTCCCCTCTCCTACTCGTCGTCGTCCGCAAGCGCCTCGATCTTGTCCACCCGGCGCTGGTGACGTCCCCCTTCGAACGTTGTGCCGAGGAACGCGTCGATGACCGGCGCGGCCTGCTCGGCCGAGATGTGCCGGCCGGGCAGCGTGAGCACGTTCGCGTCGTTGTGGAGCCGGGCCATGCGCGCCATCTCCGGGTCGTACGCCTGGACGGCGCGCACGCCGCGGACCTTGTTCGCCGCGATTGCCATCCCGAGCCCGGTGCCGCACACAAGCACGCCTACGTCCGCCGTGCCCTCGGCCACCGCGTGACCCACGATGCCCGCGTAGTCGGGGTAGTCCACCGACTCCTCGCCGTCCGTGCCCACATCGGTGACGTCGTGGCCGCGCTCCTCGAGCAGTGTCTTCACCTGCTCTTTGAGGGCGAAACCTGCATGGTCCGAGCCGAGATGGATGCGCATGCGCTGCCCCTCGTGTGTCCGGGAACGGTGACGGGAGGCGACCGGCCGGCCGCCTCCCGCAGATTGTAGCGTATCGGCCCGCGTCGGAACGCCTACGCGGGCAGGCCCTTCGCAACGGCCATGATGTCCTCCTCGGCGATCGGGCCGACGCGGGTCACCACAGGCTCGGGCCCGGTGCAGTCCACGACCGTCGACGCCTTGCGGTGCGGTGTCTCCCCGCCATCGAGCGTGAGGTCCGCGGCGGCGATGATCCGCTCCTCGAGCTCGTCGAACGTTCCCGCCGGCGGCAGGCCGGAGGTGTTGGCCGAGGTGGTGATGATCGCCGCGCCACTGGCGCGGATGAGGTCCTGCACCAGGTCGTGCGCCGGCGAGCGCAGCGCAACGGTGCCGCGATCGTCGCGGAACTCGGGGGCCACCACGTCGGCGGCCTTCACGACGATGGTGAGCGCGCCGGGCCAGAACGCCCGGGCGATGCGGTGGGCGTACTCGGGCACGTCCACGCCATAGGTGTCGAGGGCCGCCTCGTCCTCGACCAGCCACGGCAGCGGCTTGTTCTTCGGGCGCATCTTGATGTCGATGATCTCCTGAGGCCCGAAGCACGACGTAGCGGAAGCGCCTATCCCATAGACGGTCTCGGTCGGGAACACGATGATGCCCCCGTCTCTGAGTACCGTGGCGGCGAGATTGACGACTTCCGCCGAGGGGTTTTCCGGGTCGATGTGGATCACCTTGCTCATGGCTGCATCGCCCTACCTTTCCGTCCGAAGACGATCCGGTCCCTGCCGGTCAGGTCCTTGCGGACCGCTACACACTCATACGACTCCCCGAGGATCTCCGCGGCGTCGGCCACCCGGCCGGTGTCGAGCTCGACGGCGAGCGCACCGCCCGGGGCGAGCCACCCGGCGGCCTGCTCGGCGATGCGACGGAAGACGTCGAGGCCATCGGGCCCACCGTCAAGCGCGAGATGGGGCTCGAAGCCGAGGACCTCGGCGGGAAGATCGGGGATGTCCGCCGCCGGGATGTACGGAGGGTTCGACACGACGAGGTCGACCGTTCCGAGAAGTTCGCGAGGCAGCGGATCGAAGAGGTCTCCATACAGTACTTGTACCCCGTCTGTGACCCCCGCGTGAAGCATATTCCGACAAGCGGTCTCGACCGCCCGCTCGTTCATGTCGACCGCCCACACCCGGGTGCCGGGACGCTCGCTCGCGAGCGCTGCGGCGATGCACCCCGATCCCGTGCACAGGTCCACGACCACCGGGCCGCTCACGTCTGCGATTGCCTCGAGCGCGACGTCGACGAGCACCTCGGTCTCGGGCCGCGGGATGAACACGCCCGGCTCCACATGCACGACCAGGTGGCGAAAGGGCATCTCGCCGGTGACGTACTGAAGCGGCATGCCCTCGGCACGCTTGGCCACCAGCGTCCGGTACCGCTCGCGCTCCTCGGGAGACAGCGGCCGGTCGTGGTACGCGTAGAGCTCGACGCGGGATAGACCGGTGGCCGAGGACAGCAGCCACTCGGCGGAGCGGCGTGGATGCTCGTCGCCCTTGCGGCCGAGGAACTCACCGGTCCACGTGAGCGCGTCTTTCACTGTCCAGACGCGCTCGGCCACCTACACCACCGCCGCCAGACGCTCGGCCCGGTCGGCGGCGGCCAGGCCCTCGAGCAAGTCGTCGAGGTCCCCCATGAGCACCCCCGGCAGGTTGTGCACCGTCAGCCCGATCCGGTGGTCGGTGATGCGGTCCTGCGGGACGTTGTAGGTGCGGATCTTCTCCGAGCGGTCGCCCGAGCCGATCTGGCTCTTGCGCGTGGCGCCGAGCTCGGCGTTGCGGCGCTCGATCTCGGCCTCGTACAGACGCGCCCGGAGCACGCGCATCGCCGCTTCCTTGTTCTGGAGCTGCGACTTCTGGTTCTGCGACTGCACCACCACGCCGGTGGGCACGTGGGTGATACGCACCGCCGAGTCGGTCGTGTTCACGCTCTGGCCGCCCGGCCCGCTCGACCGGTAGACGTCGATGCGCAGGTCGGCCTGGTTGATCTCGATCTCGACGTCCTCGGCCTCGGGAAGCACGGCCACCGTGGCCGTGGAGGTGTGGATCCGGCCCTGGCTTTCGGTGGCGGGCACGCGCTGGACGCGGTGCACGCCGCTCTCGTACTTCATCTTGGAGTAGACGCCCTTGCCCTTGATCATGAACGAGACGTCCTTGTAGCCGCCGACCTCGTTCTCGGCGACGTCGATCTCCTCGACCTTCCACTTCTGGCGCTCGGCATAGCGCGTGTACATCCGGTAGAGGTCGCCCGCAAAGAGTCCCGCCTCGTCGCCGCCCGCGCCCGCGCGGATCTCCACGATGACGTTCTTCTCATCGTTGGGGTCGGCCGGGAGCATCATGACCTTGAGCTCGTCTTCCAGCGGCGCGACACGCGCCTCGAGCTCGTCGAGCTCGTCTTTCGCGAGCTCCTTCATGTCCGGGTCGGTCTCGGTCTTGAGCATCTCGCGCGCCCCGGCTATGCCGTCAAGAACGCCGAGGTACTCGCGCACCTTGCCCGCGAGCGGCGTCATGTCCGAGTGCTCCTTGGCCAGCCGCGCGTACTCCTTCTGGTCGGAGAGCACGGCCGGGTCGGAGAGCTTCCCGGTGAGGCTCTCGTAGCTGGCGAGTATGGATTCGAGCTTCTCGCGCATCGGATGTCCGTCCTCTACAGGTCGATCGGTTCCAGGACGCACGCGGGCGCCTCGCCGCGCGACGCGGCCTCGGCTTCCTCACGGGCGACCACCAGGCTCATGGCGGCGACCGCCACCTCGACCATGCCGTCATCGGGAGGCGCCGTGGTGAGCTTCTGCATCTGCAGGCCCGGCCACAGCAGTACCTTGACGAGCGGGTTGTCGGGGTTCTGCCCCGCCCATTTCACGGTGATCTCGTAGGCGATGCCCGCGATGAGCGGCAGGAGCACGATACGGATGCCGATGTTGAACAACAGCACCCAGATGCGCCCGTCAACGCCCCATGCCGCAAGGATCGCCTTGCCGGGCACGAGTGAGAACACCGCGATGGCAACGACCATGACCATCAGCAGGAACGAGGTCCCGCACCTCACGTGCAGGGTCGTGTAGCGCTGGATGACGTCGGGTTCGAGCGGCAGACCGCGCTCGTAGGCGTGGATCGTCTTGTGCTCGGCACCGTGATACGCGAACACGCGCTGGATCTCCTTGATGCGGCTCACCAGCCAGATGTAGGCGAAGAACGCCACGAGTCGCAGCACGCCGTCCACAACGTTCCAGGTGAACGGCCGCTCGATCGAGCTCCCCACCAGGAGGTTGGTGACGACCGCGGGCAGCACGATGAAGATGCCGACGGCAAGCGCCACGCCGGCCACCATCGTGTACCCGACCTCCTTGGGGGTGAGCTTCTCCTCCTCGGTCTCGCCGGCATGCTCGGCCGAGATGCCGAACGCCTTGATCGCGAGCACCATGGTCTCGTAGAAGCCCCACATGCCACGGATGATCGGCCACTTGAGCCATGCGTGGCGGTCCTTGGCCGAGACGAGATCGTGCTCCTCGGTGTAGATTGAGCCGGATGGCTCGCGAACGGCCACGGCCCAGTTGTACTTGCCGCGCATCATGATGCCTTCGAGCAGCGCCTGGCCACCGATGTGCGTGGGCCGGACGGTGCACTCTTCTGTTCGGGTCTCGTCAGACATCGCTACTCCCGCTTCGGGGCTTTGGGGTACGGGTCGCCGCAGGTCATCTTTCCCTCGCGGCACGGTCCGCGACGGCACGACGCGCCCGCGTCCATGAAGACGTACGGCGCGGTGGGCTCGGCCAGTGCGAGCATGGCAAGTGCCAGGTCGCGGATCTCCCACTGCGCGCGCTTGCAGCAGCGGAGCTCGAAGAAGTGCAGCAGCTCCCGCACGTTCATCGTGATGACGATCTTGGTCTCCATCGCATTGGGGAGCAGGTAGCGCGCGTCTTCAGCAGGAATCCCCGCATCCACGAGCGTCCGGTACGCGGCGAAGGCCGCCTGTGTGGCCGCTCCGAACGCCTCGACGGACGCCGGGTCGGCAGCCACCGACGGCGGCACGATGAAGCACGGCTCCTCGGCGTAGGTGACGTACCGCTGCGACTGCTGGTTGTAGCTTGCGAGGCGATGGCGCACGAGCTGGTGCGTCATCGCCCGGCTGACGCCGTCGACCGCGAACGTGTAGACCGCGTGCTCGAGCGCCGAGGTGTGGCCCGAGGTGATGATCGTCTTAAGGACGCGGCGCACCGCCTCGTCGGACATCTCCTCGAGCAGCTCCGCGGCGCCGACCGGCGCGTAGCACAGCCGCGCGGCGGCGGCTATCGCGCGCTCGGGTTCAGGCGTGTGGAAGAGCAGCTTGACGTCCACTCCGGGACCTCCATAACACGAGAAGGCGGGACGGCGCCCGCCTTCTCGGATGATACCAGCGAAGCTGAATGCCACCTACTCGGCGGCAGGCTCCCCGGACTCGTCGGCCTCGACCACGTCGGCAGCGGCCTCGCCGCTCTCGACAGCCTGGGCGACCTCGGCCTTGGCGGAGCGCTCAGCCTTGGTGGAGTCCTTCTTTGCCTTCTCCTCGCGAGCCGCGAGCGCGGCCTCCTCGGCGGCCTTGCGGCGTGCCTCGCGCTCAGCGGCCTCCTTCTCGGCGACGGCGGCGGCGGCGTTGCCGAACTTGTCGGCGAAGCGCTGCACACGACCACCGGAGTCGACGAGCTTCTGGGTGCCGGTGTAGAACGGGTGACACTTCGAGCAGAGCTCGACGTGCAGATCGGCCTTCGTGGACCGCGTCTGGAAGGTCTCACCGCACGAACAGGTGACCTTGGCCTCGACGTAGTCGGGGTGGATTCCACTGCGCACTCTTACTTGCACCTCCGATAGTGTGCCTGGTTTCCGACCAGGCGTGAGGACAGCCCGCGAATCATAGCACGCAGCCGAGCGGGGCGGCAATCGGTCTGGTGCAAGTGCGATCGGCGTGGGAGACCCAAGCGAAGTCTCCGCAGGCGCGGGGTGCGTGCCGAGGACAGTGAGTGTGGTCTGTCCATGCCGACCGACGACAGCGACGCTACAGATCTATCCCGTTCGTGACGCGCTTCTGCTCCGCGCTCTTGGCCATCTTGGAGAGGAACTCCTGGTTGGACTTCGTCTGCTTGAGGCCCTTGATGAGCATGTCCATCGCGCGCTCGGTGGAGTCCACGCCGTGCAGGATCCTGCGCAGGCCCCAGACGAACGGCGCTTCCATCTGCTCGAGCAGCAGCTCCTCTTTGCGCGTTCCCGACGTGATGACGTCGATCGCGGGGAAGATGCGTCGATCGGCAAGGCGGCGGTCCAGGCGGAGCTCCATGTTGCCCGTGCCCTTGAACTCCTCGAAGATGACCTCGTCCATCTTGGAGCCGGTGTCGACGAGCGCCGTGGCCAGGATGGTGAGCGAGCCGCCGCCCTCGATGTTGCGCGCCGCGCCGAAGAACTTCTTCGGCGGGTAGAGCGCCGTGGAGTCCACGCCGCCGGACAGGATGCGGCCACTCGCGGGTGTCGCCAGGTTGTAGGCGCGCGCCAGACGGGTGATCGAGTCGAGCAGGATCACAACGTCGAATCCGCTCTCCACGAGGCGCTTGGCGCGCTCCATGACAAGCTCGGCCACGGCGATGTGGTTCTCACTCGGCATGTCGAAGGTGGAGGACACGACCTCGCCTTTGATCGAGCGCTCCATGTCGGTGACTTCCTCGGGGCGCTCGTCCACGAGGAGGCACATCAGGTAGACCTCGGGGTTGTTGGCCGAGATCGACGCGGCGATGTCCTTGAGGACGGTCGTCTTGCCCGCCTTAGGCGGCGAGACGATCAGCCCGCGCTGGCCCTTGCCGATCGGAGCGACGAGGTCGATGACGCGGGCAGTGATCTCACGCTCGCCGTGCTCCAGCCGCAGCCGCTCGTCCGGGTAGACCGGCACGAGGTCGCGGAAGACCTTGCGCCTGCGTGCCTCCTCCGGGTCCTGACCGTTGACCGACAGGATCTTGATGAGCGCGGGATACTTCTCGGACTCCTTCGGAGGCCGGACCTGCCCGCGGATCATGTCGCCACGACGCAGCTCCGCCCGGCGGATCTGCGACATCGAGCAGTACACGTCGTTGTCACCCGGCAGATAGCCGCTCGTGCGCACGAAGCCGTAGCCCTCGGGCAGCACATCGAGGATGCCGTTGATCTCCACGAAGCCCTCGGACTTGACCTTGGCCTCGTAGACCGCCTCGACGATCTCGTCTTTCTTCTTAAGTGCCTTGACGTCGAGTTCGAGTTCGGTCGCCATGGCTCGGAGCTCGGGCACGGTCTTGGCGGCCAGGTCCTCGCGGGTCACCGAGGGCTGGACGACCTCCTGCTGCCCGCCGCCGCCGCGGCGACCACGTTTGCGGGGACGTGCACTCACGCGTTCTTCACCTTCTCCCAGTCCGCGAGGAACGCCTCGAGGCCGCGGTCGGTGAGCGGGTGCTTCACCAGCTTCTCGAGAACGCCGAATGGCACGGTGGCGATGTCGGCGCCCATCAGGGCAGCGGCCACGACGTGCTGGTTATGCCGCACCGAAGCGGCGATCACCTCGACCTGATGGCCGAAGTCATAGTTGCTGAGGGCGGCGACCATGTTGCCGAGGTGCTCGAGGCCGTCTTCGGAGATGTCGTCGAACCGGCCGATGAACGGGCTCACGTACCGTGCACCCGCACGGGCGGCCATGAGGGCCTGCGGCACGGTGAAGCACAACGTCATGTTCACATCGATGCCCCGCTCGGCGAGCGACTTGGTGGCGGCGAGTCCCTCGGGCATGACCGGGACCTTCACGACCACGTTGGGTGCGAGCGCAGCGAGTTCCTCGCCCTCGGCGACGATCTCGTCACGGACGAGGCCGACGGTCTCGGCCGAGACGGGCCCGTCACAGATCTCGCAGATACGCTGGATGTGGGCGTGGAAGTCGGCTAGGCGGCCGCCTTCGCGTGCGTACAGTGACGGATTGGTGGTCACGCCGGCGAGCACGCCCCACGACGCGGCCTCCTCGATCTCCCGCAGGTTCGCGGTGTCCAGGAAGAACTTCATCTACACCTCGTCCTCTCCTTCGGCTGGCGAATGCCAGATCCGTGCGACCTCCTCGTCTTGACGGATCACCGTCTCGACGATCAACTCCAACACCTCGGCCACCGTCTGGTCGAGATGGTGGCTGTAGACGACCGGGATGCCGTGCTCGGCGGCCAGGTCCTCGATATAACGTCCGAGCAGCCGGATGTTCTCGAAGTTCGCCCGGTAACGCTCGAACGGTCGCGTCCCTTCGGTCTGCACCTCGCGGATGTAGAAGTGGCTGCGGTGCGCCTCTTCGTTGTCCACCCCGATGAGGATCTGCACGACCGACGCGTTTGTGAACTGGGAAGGCTCGATATACCCCGGCGCCACATGAACGCCCTCGAGGACCATGCTCACGCCTTCGAGCACCGCACGTTCGATGATGGCCTTCATGCCGGTGGCCACGGCAGCCGCCTGCTCGCGGAATCCGACGATGACGGGGCTGGCTCCATGGGGAACGGGGACCCTCAGTCCGCGCCACGCGTTGAACGAGCTCTCGTAGATCGCGGGCATGAGGTCACGAGAGAAGATACCACGCATGACCTCACGGATGCTATCCGTCGAGACGATTCGGGTGATGCCGAGCCGGTGAGCCACTTCCGTGGCGATGGTGGACTTGCCCACACCGGTGGTGCCGCCCACGAGCACGATGAGCGGCCGGTCGGACTTCGAGATCTCGTTCAGTCGCACGTACCGGGCAGCCGTCTCGGGCCCGGCGGACTCGGCGAGCACGCTCGCGGCGGTCTGCTGCAGCTCGGCGAGCGTGACCTCGAAGCGGCCGGCGGTCCGCAACTCGTCTTGCACGCGCTGCGCCGCGGCGTACGCGCGGCCGGGGCCGAGGCCGGTCGCGGTGAAGGACTGCGCGAGCAGCCCCTTGCTCATGGGCAGACCGTGCTTCTGGTCCTTGATGATGATGGGCGGGTTGGTCGGCATCACGCACCCCTCCCGGCACGACGCTCAAGCGCACGGGCCACCGAACGGTCGATGAGCGCGTCCAGGTCTCCCTGGCCGGTCACCACCGGCTCGTTATCACACAGCACCGTGGGCACACCGGCCTCAGCGCCTGCCGCCGCGACCACATCGATCGCGGCGGCTTTGAGCTCGGTGAGCAGCAGGTCATAACGGCCGGCCCACGTGCGCATGTCCTCGCGCAGCCGTGTCCGGTCCGACAGGTGCGGGCTTGCGGCCACGACCTCGCATCCGTGCTCCCGCTCGAGGAACGCCGACAGCTTCGGCAGCACGCCGGCCGGCGCAGTGGTGGCGAAGAACACCCGCTTACCACGCACGTCTCCGATGGGACGAGGCCGGAAGGTGGTGAGGGCGATCGGCACGTCCTCGCGGTGCGCCCTGATCGCCGAGACAAGATCGGCGATCTCCTCCGCGGTCGCGGTGGGCTCCTCGGCGCCGGCCACGATCACGGCGTCGGCGATGGCCAGGCGATACGGCCCGAAGTGGTCGCGGACGTACGGTACGCCCTGACCCGCGCCGACGATGAGCACCGTCGCGTCGGCGTGGACCGGCGGGATGGCCGCCCCGGAGCCCTCGAGCACGAGCAGCTCCTTGCCGAGCGTGTCCGCGAGCCGGGCGCCTTCCGGCACGTTCGAGAAGAACGTCTCTCCCGCCAGACCACCTCCACAGCGGCGGCAGCCGACCGTCGTCACGCGGCTCATCACGGCATCCTCGTAGTTGTCCGAGGACGCGTGCTTGCCCTGCATCGCGAGCGCGAGCAGGTCCTCGGTCGTGAGCGAGACCTCGTCGCCGCGGATGAGCTCCGGCTCGGCCGGTCCTCCCCTGCCCATGGCGAGCACGACGATGTCTCGCCCGCTGGCCTTCAGGTGACGCGCCACATACGCCGAGATGCCGGTCTTGCCGACGCGCTTGCCCGTGCCGATGATCGCGAGCGTGGGCGTATCCGTCACGAGCGACGTACGCGGCGGCTCGAACGAGAAGTCCGCGCCACGGTAGGCCACGCCGGCGGCGAGCGCCGCGCTCGCGAGCTCGAAGCGCGCCTCGGGCGTCACGACCGGCTCGTCAGAGAGGTCGACCGCCACGTCCGGCGCGAAGCGTCCGATCGCCTCGGCCAGCGCCGCCACGCGGTCAGCGCCCCGCACGACGGGCACCCCGTACACGTCCTGGCTCGCCTCGGCGTCCACCTTCTCGGTGCCACCGATGAACACCGCGCCCACCACATCGTGCTCCGAGGCGAGGCGCTCGAGGGCGAAGCGCACCACGGGCGGATAGTGCTCGCCGTCGATGAGCGCGATCGCCCGGCTCACGACGTCGGCTCCGCCGGGGCGACCTCGTCGTGCGGCTGCCATACGCACTCACGCTTGAGCTCGCGCTCGAAGTCCGCGACGACCTCAGGCTCGTCGAACGGGTGCTTGAGGACCACCCGGATGCGGTCCGGGTAGAGCTCGATGATGTTGTAGCTGGCGCGGGTCAGTCCGCGGAGCCGGTGCGTGCACGCCGTGCCCGCGTTGACGATCACCATGTCCTCGAGCCGCCACACGTGGGGCACGTGCTTGTGACCGCAGAGCACCATGTTGCAGCCGCTCCCGCCCAGGACCCGCAGCAGGTCGCCCGCGTCGTAGACGATGTTGCGCTCCCGGCCCGTGCCCGGCACCGGCAGAAGATGGTGGTGGAGCGCGACGATCTTGAACTCCTCCGGCTCCGAGAAGCGCTCCTCGATCCACCGGTAGCGCTGACGGCCGACCCGACCGTTGTCCAGGTCCGGCTCCGAAGAGTCGAGGCCGAGGACACGCACGCCGTCGAAGATGATCTCAGTGGAGCGCGAGCCGAAGAACTCCTCGAAGTGCAGGTCGCCGACGTTGCGGGAGTCGTGGTTTCCCGGAAGCACCATCACGCGCTCCACCTGCATGCGCGAGATGAGGCGCTGCGCGACCTTGAACTCCTGCCGGAAGCCCATGTCAGTGAGGTCACCGGTGACGATGAGCGCATCCGGTCCGAGTTCGTTGATCTCATCGATGACGCGGGTGGCCAGACTCGGGATGTGGTATTGCGAGCCACAGTGGAGGTCCGATATCTGGGCGATGATGACGGGACGGTCGCCGGTCATGGTGACTCCGATGTCGGTGGACGCCCCCGCGCGGTCGCGCGCCGGGAGACGTGGGGATGCTCTATTCTTTCCCCAGACCAGGACGGGTCGTCAAGCCCCGTTCTGCCCGCACGACCGCCGCGAGCAGGCCCGCCATGAGCCACGCAAGCTCGAAGTACAGGAAGTACTGGAAGAACGAGCCCACCCCGACCGCCACCAGCCCTGCCGTGGCGACGCGTCCCGACACCGAGCCGAGGCGGCGGACCCGGAGCATACTCGCCACCCCTGCGGTGAACACCGCGCCGAGCGCGACGACTCCCATGAACCCCGTCTCGGCAACCAGCGCGAGCGGTACCTGGTGCGGGTGGGTGACTCCGGGCTCGGACCCCGGCAATGCGTAGTCAGGATAGGCGTCTTCGTACGCCTTGAGCCCGGTCCCGAAGACCGGCCGGTCGGCGATCATCGCGATCGATGAGCGCATCATGAGGACGCGAGTGGCGTTCGAAGAGTCCGTGTCGGCGTCGAGGATCGATGAGATCCGGCCCGCAACCTCCCCGGGTCCGAGCAGGGCGGCTCCGACGATCACCCCCGCGATGCCGATGCCGATCACCGCGACCCGCAGGCGCGTGCCGCCCGTGACGAGCAGCGCCGCCATGCCGGCGACCACCGCCACCCACGCCGAGCGCGAGTACGTGATCACCACCGCACCGAGCGTGGCGAGCGCAGCAAGCAGCCAGGGCCACCACGGGCGGCGGGAACCCGCGATGGACAGGGCGGCCAGCGCCGCCAACGCCAGATGTGCGCCCAGGAAGTTGGGGTCCAGGTAGAAGCCCGCGGGCCTGATCCCCTCGGCCACGCCCCTGCCCGAGCGGTGGATCGAGCCGATGGCAACGTCAGGCGCGAGCCACTGGAAGAACGCGAGCGCGGCGAGAAGGCCGCCGGTGACCGCAAGTGCGGTCACTGCCCTGTCCTGGGCTTCCCGGTCGGACAGCAGCCGCGAGACGAGGAGTGCCGCCAGCCAGAGCATCGCAAGCCTGGCGATGTGCAGGGCCGTCTGGCCCGGATCGAGCGAGGTGGGCAGCGACCAGAGCCCGGCAAGGGGCAGCAGACCGAGCGCCCACTCGAGCCCGATGGGCGCCGAGGGCGTGCGGGCGCCGCCACGCACCGCTCGCAGCACGACAGCGAGCGCGGCACCGGCAAGCACCACGTGGAAGAGGCCCACGTGCGCGCCCGGGACCACACGAACGCCGTCTTTGAACGCGAGTGCCGCGAACAGGGCGGCCGCGACCCACGCGGGGCCGTCGCGGTGCGACAGCGTGGCCGCGGCCACAAGCACTGCGGCGACCACGAACCGCAACCAGGCGAGGGGGCCGCTCATCGGAACGAGGCACGCGAGCAGCGCGAGGACGGCGAGCATGGCGGTACGGCGATGGTCCCCCGGGGCGCTCATGCCAGGACAGCGCCTGAGCGATCGATACCGAGCGCGAGCACGCGGCTGCGCCCGATCGCGTCGAGCAGCGGCCGGACGTCCTCGGCGTGCCGCCGCGCCCTCTCCAGCGCTGTGGCGTCATCGGCCCCGTGGACGCGCGTCACCAGCGACGGCCCAGCCCCGGCCCGCCCGCCCGGCCC
>JADIIM010000046.1 GCA_015351705.1 Aeromicrobium sp.
CACCAGCCGCCTCGAGCGCCGCGCCGAGCTCGGCGAGTGCCGTGGCGGTCTGCTCGTCGCTCGGCGCCTTGCCGTGCCAACCGGCGTCGCCCTCCATGAACGACACGCCGCGTCCTTTCACGGTCCGCGCCACGATCGCAACCGGCACGCCGGTGGACGTAGGCGGTGCCGAGAGCGCGCCGAGCAGGGCGGCCGCGTCATGGCCGTTCACCTCACGCACCTCCCAGCCGAACGCGGAGAACTTGGCGGCCACCTCGCCGAGGCACATGACCTCGGAGCACGCGCCGTCGATCTGTAGGCCGTTGTGGTCCACGATGGCCACCACGCGGTCCAGGCCGTTGTGCGGCGCGAACATCGCCGCCTCCCACACCTCGCCCTCCTGCAGCTCACCGTCGCCAAGCAGGCAGAAGACGCGCGCGGGATTGCCGTCCAGTCTCAGGCCCAGCGCGATGCCGTTGGCGATCGCAAGCCCCTGCCCGAGCGAGCCGGTGGAGACCTCCACGCCCGGACACTTGCCCGAGTCGGGGTGCCCCTGCAGGATGCTGCCCAGCTTGCGGAGCGTCTTGAGGTGGTCGCGGCCCAGATAGCCGGCCTCGGCAAGCGCAGCGTAGAGCACGGGCGCCGCATGGCCCTTGGAGAGCACGAAACGGTCACGTTCAGGCCAGTCGGGCCGCGCTGGATCGTGCCGCATGACGCCGAAGTAGAGCGCCGCCACGATGTCGGCTGCAGAGAGCGAGCCGCCGGGATGGCCGCTTCCGGCCTCGGCGATCATCTCAACGATGTCGTAGCGCATCCGCGCCGCTCGTGCGGATATCGCCGCGACCTGCTCCGCGTCGGGACCGCCGGTGACCTGTGCCGCATCCGCCATGCTACTCTCCGATCTCCTTGAAGCCTTCGCCGAGCACCTCACGGACGTCCGCGATGATCAGGAACGCGTTGGGGTCCACCGCGAGCACGAGCGCCTTGAGCGAGTCTATCTCACGACGGGAGACCACGGTGAAGACCATCTCCCGCGGCTCGGCCGAGTACAGCCCGCGCGCCACGAGGCCTGTGGCGCCGCGTCCGAGCTGGTGGAGCACGGCATCGGCCACCCGTCCGGGCTCATCGCAGATGATGAAGGCCGCCTTCTCCACCGAGAGGCCCTCCTGCACCACGTCGATAACGGCGCCCATGATGAAGACGGCGACCGCGCCGTAAAGCGCGAGGTCCGGCCCGAGCACGATGGCCGCCACGACCGTGACGAAGCCGTCGGCCACGAGCATCAGTTGGCCTACGCCGAGATTGACGCGGTCGACCAGCAGCTGCGCCACGATGTCGGTGCCGCCGGTGTTACCGCGGGCCTTGAAGACGAGCCCCATGCCCAGACCGGTCACGGCACCGCCGTAGAGCACGGCCAGCAGCCGGTCGCCGGAGGCCAGGTGCGGGGTGAACGGCGCGAGGACGTCGACCGCGACGGACATGGCGACCATCCCGTACACGGTCTTGGCGCCATAGTGCCAGCCCTTCTTGACCACGCCGATGACAAGCAGCACGCCGTTCATCGCGAGCATCTGCAGGCCGATCGGCACGTTCACGCCGAACTGGTCGGAGAACAGGTAGTAGAAGACGGTCGCCAGACCGGAGACACCGCCGGCAGCAAGGCGGTTGGGGATGAGGAACGCGTTCAGACCCCACGCCGTGATCCCGATGCCCACGGTCATCAGCACGTAGTCGCGGACCCGCCTGCTCTTGAGGACGGTCGACGGGTTGGCCCGCTTGAGCATCCGCTTCATCGGCAGCCCCCTCCCGTGCGCGGCGCCGGTGCGGCGCCTCTCGTCCGCACCACTCTACTCCTCATCGCTCGCGACGACCGCCGCCTGCTCACCGGAGACGCGCCAGCGATGGAACCCCACCACGAAATCCTCGATGTCGCCGTCGAGCACGCCGTTCACGTCGCCTGTCTCGATGCCGGTGCGGACGTCCTTGACCATCTGGTACGGGTACAGCACGTAGTTGCGGATCTGGCTGCCGAAGGAGATCTGCTGCTTCTCGCCCTTGAGCGCATCGAGCTCGGCGAGACGCTTCTCCTCCTCAAGCTCGTAGAGCCGCGAGCGCAGGATCGTCATCGCGGTCTCCTTGTTCTTGAGCTGGCTCTTCTCGTTCTGGCACGTGACCACGATCCCGGTGGGGATGTGGGTGATCCGCACCGCCGAGTCGGTGGTGTTCACGCTCTGGCCGCCGGGACCACTGGACCGGTAAACGTCCACGCGCAGGTCCTCGTCGCGGATCTCCACCTCCACGTCGTCAGGGAGCACCGGCAGGACCTCGACCTTGGCGAACGTCGTCTGACGACGCTTCTTCTCATCGGTGGGGCTGATCCGCACGAGACGGTGCACGCCGTTCTCCGAGGTCAACATGCCATAGGCGTTGCGCCCGTGCACGGTGAAGACCGCCCGGTCGATACCGAGCTCAACGCCGGCCGGAGCGTCGTGAACGTCGACCTTCCACTTCCGGGACGTGGCGAACTTGGTGAGCATCTTCATGAGCATCTCGGCCCAATCCTGGGCCTCGAGCCCGCCCTGACCGGGCAGGATGGTCACGAGCGCGTCACCGTTGTCGAACTCGCCGGTGAACCAGCTGGCCAGCTCGAGCGCGTTGGAGCGCCGCTCGAGCTCTCGGAGCGAGGCGGTGGTCTCGGCGGCGAGGTCTTCATCGGCCTCGGCCACGGCGAGCTCGTTGGCCACCTCAAGGTCGCCGAGGTCGGTCACGAGCGACTCGTAGGAGGAGATTTCGTCGCGCAGCCCCGCGGCCTGCGCCATCACCTGCTGGGCGGCCGACTGGTCGTTCCAGAAGTCGGGCGCCGTGCTGCGCTCCTCGAGTGCGGCGAGCTCGGCGCGCTTGGCGTCTAGGTGCAGGTACTCAGCGATGCGCTCCACGCGCTCGCGCAGTGCGGCGATCTGTGATGTACGGTCTTCGATCATGCGGCTCACACTACTCCAACGCTGACGGACGGGACCCGGGGCGAGCGGCGCTCAGGCCGCCCAGGTCATGCGTTGGCGCCGTGACAGTGCTTGTACTTCTTGCCGCTGCCGCACGGACACAGGTCGTTGCGACCCACGTTGGCGTACGGGTCGCTCTTGTCCTTGACCACCGTGGCCGCGCCGGGCGTGGCCGGACGCGACGCGCCGAGCGCGGCGGCATTGGCCATCGCCTCGCTCGCGCTGCCGTCCATCGCAGCGGCCTCTGCCGAGGCGGCCTGCTGGCGCGCACCGCCGAAGATGGTGGACTCAGACGGCGCCGAGTACTGCACGTTGGAGACCTCCGGCGCACCGGGCTCAGCCACCGGCGCGGCCGTGACCTGGATGCGCATGATGGTGCGCAGGAAGTCGCGCTCGATCTCGGCGACGAGGAACTTGAACATCTCGTAGGCCTCGGCCTTGTACTCGATGAGCGGGTCGCGCTGGCCGATGGCGCGCAGGCCGATGCCCTCGCGGAGGTAGTCCATCTCGAGCAGGTGGTTCATCCACCGTGCGTCGATGACGCGCAGCATCACGTAGCGCTCGAGCGCCCGGAACTGCTCGGCGCCGACGGATGCCTCCTTGGACTCGTAGGCGGCCACGAGCTTCTCGGCGAGCACGTCGGCGAGCTCGTAGGGGTTCTCGATCGCCCGCGCCTCGGAGTCGATGAGGTCAAGCCCGGTCACGTCGGTGAGCTGTTCGGCCAGGCCGTCCCAGCCCCACTCCTCGGAGTACGACTTCTCGGGGCAGTACTCGGTCACCAGGCCGGTGACGAGCGCCTCGATCATCTCCTGCACGCGGCCGCGGATGTCCTTGCCGTCGAGGATGTCGTTTCGCTCGCCGTAGATGACCTGGCGCTGCTTGTTCATGACGTCGTCGTACTCGAGGACGTACTTGCGAGACGCGAAGTTCTGCGCCTCAACCTGCCGCTGCGCGCTCTCGATGGCCTTGGAGACCATGCCCGCCTGGATGGGCATGTCGTCCGGGATGTCGGTCTTGGACATGAACGCGCCGATGCGGTCCATGCGGCCGCCGCCGAACAGACGCATCAGGTCGTCTTCGAGCGAGAGGTAGAACTGCGAGAGGCCCGGGTCGCCCTGACGGCCGGAGCGGCCGCGGAGCTGGTTGTCGATGCGCCGCGAGTCGTGGCGCTCGGTGCCGATGACGGCCAGACCGCCCGCGTCCACGACCTCGACGTGCTCAGCCGCACAGACGCGCTTGGCCTCGGCGAGCGCCTCGTCGCGCTGCTCGTCGGTGGCGTCCTCGGGCTTCACGCCGCGCTCGCGCAGAAGCTCGTCGGCGAGGAACTCAGGGTTGCCGCCCAAGATGATGTCCGTGCCTCGGCCAGCCATGTTGGTGGCGATGGTGACGGCGCCCTTGCGGCCCGCCTGCGCCACGATGTGCGCTTCCATCTCGTGGAACTTCGCGTTCAGGACGGCGTGGGGGATGCCGCGCCGCTTGAGCGCCGAGGACAGACGCTCCGAGTTCTCGATGGAGATGGTGCCCACCAGGCACGGCTGGCCGGCGGCGTGCCGCTCGGCGATCTCCTCGGCCACCGCCGAGAACTTGGCGTCGATCGTGCGGTAGATGAGGTCGTTGCGGTCGTCGCGCACCATCGGGCGGTTGGGCGGGATGACCACCACCGGGAGCTTGTAGATCTCGCGGAACTCGGCGTCTTCCGTGACCGCCGTACCCGTCATGCCCGAGAGCTTGGCGTACAGGCGGAAGAAGTTCTGCAGCGTGATGGTGGCGAGCGTCTGGTTCTCCTCGCGCACGTGCACGCGCTCCTTGGCCTCGATGGCCTGGTGGAGCCCCTCCGAGTAGCGTCGGCCCACCATCAGGCGGCCGGTGAACTCGTCGACGATGATGACCTCGCCGTCTTTGACCACGTACTCCACGTCGCGCTTGAAGAGGAACTCCGCCTTGAGGGCCTGCTGGAGGTGGTTGACCATCTGGCCGGACGGATCGGCGTAGAGGTCCTCGATGCCGAGGGCCTGCTCCACCCTGCGGATGCCGTCTTCGGTGGGCGCCACGGTGCGCTTGGCCTCGTCGAGCTCGAAGTCCACGTCGGGCTTGAGGCGCGGGGCGATCTTGGCGAAGGACTTGTAGGTGTCCGCCGAGCGCGTGCCCGCGCCGGAGATGATGAGCGGGGTCCGCGCCTCGTCGATCAAGATGGAGTCGACCTCGTCGACGATCGCGTAGTTGTGCCCGCGCTGCACGCGCAGTTCCGGGCGCGTGACCATGTTGTCGCGCAGGTAGTCAAAGCCGAACTCGGCGTTGGTGCCGTACGTGACGTCCGCGGTGTACGCCGGCTTGCGGGCCGCCGGGTCCATGCCGGACTGCACGAGCCCCACCTCAAGGCCGAGGAAGCGGTAGACGCGACCCATCCACTCGCTGTCGCGGCGCGCGAGGTAGTCGTTGACGGTGACCACGTGCACGCCCTTGCCCGCAAGCGCGTTCAGGTAGACCGGCAGCGTGGCCACGAGCGTCTTGCCCTCACCCGTCTTCATCTCCGCGATGTTGCCGCGGTGAAGCACGATGCCGCCGATGATCTGCACGTCGAAGTGGCGCATGCCGAGGGCGCGCTTGGCCGCCTCGCGTACCACCGCGAACGCCTCAGGCAGCAGGTCATCGAGCGTCTCGCCCTGCTCGATACGCGAGCGGAACTCGTCGGTCTTGGCGCGCAGCGCGTCGTCTGACAGCGGCTCGATCGACGGCTCGAGCGCGCTTACCTGCGCCACGACCGCGTCGTATTCACGGAACTGCTTGCCTTCGCCCGCGGTGAGAAGCTTGGTAAGGAAGTTGGCCATCGGTGTGGCTGCCTCCAGAGGGTGTTGAGGATGCGAAAAGAGCCAAGCGATTGTAGCACGGGCGCGGGTACGTGAATCCAGGACTGAGCAGGGGCCAAGACAGGGCCGAGGGTCCCCTGACCCTCGGCCCGCAGCGACTGCCCCGAAGACCTGCGCGCCCGCTCGCGTCGCCGGTGCCCCTCAGGAGGTCTCCCGTCTCCTCACCGCTCCGCTCACGTGCCGCATAAGAGCCTCCCGGCGGTCTTCCGAACCGCTGCACGAGAAGCGTAGCGTTGCGCCCTTAACCGGATGTGAACCGTGTCCGACCCGGCACGATCGTCTCAACTTCTCCGTATGGCTGAGCCGAGTCAGCATCCATCGCGAGAACGGCGTCGTACAAACGCATGGTCTCCGCCGATGGGTCGATCCCGAGGTCCTCGCAGAGTCGCGACCTGCATGTGAGGAAGGTCTCGATGGCGCCACTCCGGCGCCCACTGTGCATACTGCAGCGCATGATTCCCTGATACACGTCCTCTCGCCACGGATCCGTATGCGACGCTCGCCGTAGGAACTCCAGGGCATACTCGTATTCCTCGTGCGCCTCGAAGTAGCGCCCCGCCCTGAACATGGCGCTGCAGTACTCCTGCCTGATCCGCTCGCGCGTGTCGACCAACCAGTCATCGTAGACGTCACCGGGCAGCAGCTCGCCACGGTAGACGTCGGCGAGATCGCGCGCAGCGGCGAGCACGCAGTCGCTGTCATCCACCGCCTGCGCGGCGTGCATCCGCTTGATCGCATCATCGAACACGTCCAGGTCACTCGTGACCGAGGGCAGGGCCCGGCAGAGGCCTGCAACGTTCTGAACGTATGCATTCGACACATCCAGATTGCGCTCGCACGCTAGAGCACGCTTGATATGGCTCCACATGACATAGAAGTTGTTTCGGGCGTTCCCGTACTCAAGGTGAGACCAGAGGCGCTCGATGATCACCTCCCGTGGAATATCGCGACCGCGCTCCACTACCAGCATCACGAACACCGACCGCGCTTTGCGCTTCCGCCAGGCCGAATCGCTGACCTCACCGACCTCCGTCGTGACACCGAGGCCGCCGAAGAGCCGGACGTGACAGCGCATGTCAGGAGTCCCGCCGGACGGTGCAGGCACGCCCGAGGCAACGACTGTCTTGACCGCCTTCAGCCGCCGTCGCAGTTGGACTCGATCGTCCGCAGACATCATGGACTCCCCGAGCCTGAGGGCCTCTTCGACACACTCATGGCCCAACAGTGCGAGCATCCGCGCGGGGATACGGGAGGTGCCGATCGCCTCGGCGAGCATCGGCAGCAGAGCCGGGAACGCGCGACAGTACAGCGCGATCTGGAGGTTCAGCGAGCCGCTGCCCACGTACTCTCTGTAGCGCGATAGACGCGCGATGCCGGCGTCGCTCTCTCCATCACAGCGGTCACATTCGGCGAGAACGAGATCAGCCTTGAGGTGATGGGCCCACGCCTCGGGGCTCTGCAGGGTGTCGATCACGTGACGGGCCTCACGCCGGGCACTGGACAGGTCGCCGAGCGACAGAAGTGATGCTGCGACCTCTATCCTGGCTGCGAGGTGCATCATGTCAGCACGATCACAAGGCTCGAAGTGTCTGACTGCCTCTTCGGCTAGCGAAAGGGACCGCTCGAAGTCACCGGCCGCACGAGCCACAGGGCACATGGCCGTGCTACACACCGCCGCGCCCGCCCAATCCTCGCGTGCGCTAATCAACTCGAGACTCTCCTCGAAGCACCGCCAGGACTGCGCCACGTCACCTAGGCCGCCAAAGAGCGCGGCTAGTGTGGCGAGTGTGCAACTGCGGAGGTGGTTCAGACCAGCCCACTGAAGCTCCTCCTGTATGCCAGAGAGCATCGAGAGGGCGGCAGTCGTCTCCCCGATCTCGACAAGCGCCGAGCCGCGATTGGCCTGCAGAAGGAGACGATGGGTCGGCGCAAGTCTGCCCGACCTGAGCACAAGGGCTATTGTCTGTGCGGCATCGGCCCAATGACCGCAGTACACGCACTGAATCGCGGCAAGGGAATTGGCCACGAACACCAGTTCATCCGATCCGGCCTCAATCTCATTGAGCGTTTCGCGGATGCACTCAGGTCGGACCGCCTCGGGGCTCAGACCGCCCTCATGTGCCTCGGCGAGCATCACGTACGCATCCATCACCTGGCGCTCGGCCGACGAGAGGTGTCGCAGTGCCTGCGAACTAATCCCTGCGAGAATCTCCTTGACCCCCGTGAACAAACCCCGATCCAGTGCCAGTCGCGCAATCAGCAGCGATGCCTCAAGGACGCAACGCTGATCGTCTGTGTGCTCGGCCAGACTCCTCGCGATCAGGGCGTGTGACAGCGCCTCCGTGGTCCGCTCCTGCTGCCTCAGGGCGGCCGCGCTCAGCAACATCAATCGTGGACTCCCCGCCATGGCAACCGGTGAGACCAGGTCCAGGCACTCGCAAGTAGTGGCTGGTCCAACTGCCTGGAGCACTCGGCTGCCACAGCACTCGAGCACGTCGCGCACCTCTTCGCGAATAGCCGTGCTCAGGAGAACGTTCGCAACCCTCGCGAAGTCACCAGCCTCCATCAGTCTCGCCACAACCGTGCGCCGGTGAGCCGCCGCCTTGTCCTCGCCAAGAACCTCACCGGCGAGCTGCACCAGCACCTCCCTGAGCGCCGCGTGCGCTCTGAACGTCGGCGCGCCACAAGTGCCCGCCGGGGTGATCTGAAGTAGGGGCATTGAGCGGCTGAGGGCTCTCCACTCAGACTGGCCGAACGGCACATCCGTGCAGGCGGCGAGCTCGCTGAGTTCGCCCTCCTGGAGCAGTGCGGCAATGTACAGTGCGCCAGTGGATGCGATAGGTAGCGCAGCCAGCATCCGCCGCGTGTACCAGAGCAGGTCGCGAGAGAGCGGCCCTTCAACGGCGGACTCTGGATGACTGACCATCAAGCACGCAAGAGCCGGCTGGCCTGAGGACAGCTCGGCGAGGTCAGCTACGGACATGGAATCCCCCTCGTCGAGGTACTCCGCTACCAACTCTTTGAGCTCGCTCTCCGAGAACCTGAGATCCGCGTCTTCGATGAACCAGACGCGACTCGCTGCCCCCGCGGACTCACAGTCTACGTCTCTGCAAGTGATGATCACCCGGGACTTCCCGCACGTGGACGAGCGGATCAGATCACTGAGATCGACAAGCGACCCAAGACTCCGCACGGTATCGGCGCCATCAAGCACAACGACTACGGGGACTCCAGCAAAGCCGCCGAGATGGTCCTGGATGAGCAGCATCCAGTTCGTGCGCGCGAGATCGGGGGGCATGCTGCGAACCCCGGATGATGCATCCCCTGGAGGTTCACCAGCACCGATCAGGGCAGTGGAGAGTCCGGCGAGTATGTCCTCCTCAGACCCACCGCGATCCCCGAGGCTGACCCAGACCACAGTAGAGAAGTGCTGCAGTCGTGCGAACTGAGATGCCAGAACGCTCTTCCCGTACCCTGATGGAGCTACGACCACGGTCAGGCCAGGCGCGCGCTTCTCGAACAACCGAAGCAGACGCCTTCTCTGCAGCACGTTGCCGAAGTCCGGAATCCCAGCCCCGCCCGTCTCCATTGCAGCTCCCCCCGAAGTTCGCTCTGGAGACCCCCGATTGCGCACAATTGCACATCAGCGTCAATAAGAATGCAATACCCTGCAAACGAGCGATGCGTCGGTCGTGCGCAAAATCACGCCCTCCGCGCCGCTCTGAAGACCCACACGCCGAGCCCGCCCGCGAGCAGCAGGTCGCCCACGCTGACTACCCCCGTGTGCCACGACGGCCCGGGTACCGGGATCACGTCAGCGAGAAACACGAGCTTCGTCTCATCATCAAGCGCCCGGTGCAGACAGCCGACCTCCAGTCGCGCCTGAGTCGCCTCGTACGGCTGGCCCAACTCCGCAGCGGCCTTCAGACTCACTGGCATCGCGCCGTTCACGCCGATCACCAACACGTTCATCGCGATGCCCAGACCGGCGAACGCCAACATCCATCGCCTGGGAGCGTTCCAGAAGAGAACTCCCGCAAGTGCGGCCATCATCAGCAGCCAGATGATCATGCTTGCGGCGCACGGCAGCCCGATCGCCTCCGAGAGCCGCGGCCAGAACACCTGAACCGGCAGGAGAACGAGCAGAATCCACTCCCCGGCCAGATGCTCCTGCTCTAGCCTCCTGAGTGAACCCCCCGTCACGAGCGAAAGGACGAGACCTGCCGCGATCACTTCGAACAGGATCACGAGCCCCACGCCCTCCGGTACCTCGGATTGCGCACCACGCCCGCCAGGGTCCGCCCGACCTCAAGACGCACACCGGACTCCTCGTCGATGATCGTCTCAAGTGCCATGTGGGCGCCATGCCTGCCACGAAGCCGATCGTATCGCGAGCACACCCCAACGATGGCTGCACCAATCGGTACACCGTCTCCGACCCTGTCGTGATGGTGCTCGATAAGCGGAGCCACGTCCGCCAGGAAGGGAATCGGCTCAACGATCTCAGCGCCACGGCGCGCGTGCACCGCGCTATCGGTCTCATCGCCATGACCGATCCGGCCGATGTCATGGAGCAGGGCCGCGTATCCAACCCGCTCAAGTTCGTGGCTGGAGAGTCCCAACTCACGGCCGACAGCGATGGCCAGATCGGCCACCCGTCGGGCATGTCCGGCATCCTGCGGGCGGTCGAGTTCGGCCGCGCGGGCAAGGGCACCGATCGTCTCGGTGTAGCCACGTCTGATCCGCAGATAGAGGCTCAGGCTGTTCTGCAGGATCAGTGTCATCAGGACCGCGATCGCGAGCGCCCAGTACCCGAGTACCGGACCGACCCGGAAGGCCACCGCCGCCATCGCGATGTGAACAAGGTAGATGCTGCCAAGCGGTCTGATCAGAGAGTGCACGCCTTGTGCGATGGAAGGTCCGCCGGCGACACGCTGCTGCACCGCAAGCGTGATGATGTCCAGCATCGCGTATGTGAGGCCCGCTCCCAGAACAGGGATCAACACCGCATCGCTCAGACTGGGCTCGCCGGCCATCGGGCTCAGCACGATCTGCCACGGCGAAAGGAGCGCGAGAACGGCTGCCGACCGCACTGCATCGACAGCCCGCATCGCGTTGGCGGGACGAGACGACTGCGCGAACCGCGCGACCGCATCCAGCAGGCCCACCGCAAGCGCCGCAGCGACCAGTTCGGCGATGTGCAGCAGGCCTAGCCCCGCCAGGCCGACGACAATAACAACCGAGACCTCGTCCCCTTGAGGCAGGCGCAGGGTCACCAGGCGCATCACGAAGAAGGCAGCGGCGAAGCCACCCGCTACGAGGTAGTCGAACTGCAGCGGGTCGAATCGATTCGACACTGCGACCGCGACCGCCACAGAGATGATGCCGAGTACAAGCGCGAAAGCGCTCAGGGCGGCGAGACGCCTCTCGGAGGGGTGTTCGGCGGCGGTCACCGGAATGCGTCACCCCCCGTATCGTCGGCCAGAATCATGGACCGGAACTCCGAGACCAGGCCTTCGTCCAACTGGTCACCAGCCACACGCGTCATCTCGTCGAGCGCTTCGTCCCGCGTCATTCGGACCCGGTACGCCCGGTCGGAGGTCATCGCGTCATAGCAGTCAGCAACCGCGAGCACCCGGGCAAGCACGGGGATCTGCGCTGCCACGAGACCATCTGGATAGCCTGTTCCGTCCGGTCGCTCATGGTGATGCCGGATCACCGGAACGACATTGGCAAGGAACTCGACGTCCTCGACTAACTCCGCGCCAAGCACGGGATGCCGCCGAATCTGATGAACCTCGTCCACACGCAGCTGCTCGGAAGAAGTAAGAGTCTGTAGGCTGATGCCGATTTTGCCTACATCGTGGAGCAACGCGGCCTGCTCCGTGAGATCGACCTGGGCACGCGACATGTGGAGTCTCTCCGCAAGCCTTCGCGCGTAGATGGCGACGCGCTCGGAGTGACCCCGCGTGTACGGGTCCTTTGCCTCGATGGCGGCAACGAGCGAGCGAACGGTCGCCGTGAATGCCTCGCTAAGCTCGACGTACACACGGAAGGTGCGGCGCGCAAGCGCGAAGGGCAAGACCAGCAAGAGTAGACCGAGCCAGGACGACAACGCGATGAGGGACGCCATTAGCCAACCCAGGAGGGCCAAGACCAGAAGACTCACCCAATACGCTCCCGGGTTCAGAACCTGCACCGCTGAACGTGGATCCACTCCAGTTCGCAGAATCACGGCAATGCCCACCAGCGTGAAGTTCAGCAGGAAGAACGCTACTACGCCCGCAGCCGAGGCCAGCAGGCTGCCGCCGACCGCGCGATCAAGCGATTCGACCGACTGCATCGGAACCCCACCCAGCATGACAAAGACATAGCCCGATGCAGAGCCTGCTAGGAGCAGCTGCGCGAGGTTGCCCAGCATCAACACCGGCGACTTGTGCTCGCGGATGTCTCGTACGGATACCGCGCCTGCCAGACCCAAGAGACCACCGGCAGCCGGGCCAGCGTAGAGGACTCCAGCGAACACCGAGGCGAAGATCAACGAGAGCGAGACTGCCAGCGGCAACTCGATCTCGGTGTTCGCCAACACCATTGTCAGGACTAGCAGCGCAGCAGTAGGCCAGGGTTCCGTGATTGGCCACTCTTCGAACACGTGGATACCAACACCGAGCGCAGCGAGGGACAGCAATGCAACGTATCTGATCAGGCTGCGCGGCATCATCTGGTCGCCCCGTACAAAGAACGTGGGCCAACGCCGCGGTCGAACCGATCTACATCTTCCAGGCTGCACCGCCCCCGATGACGAGAGCAGCGAGAGACGCGAGGAGAAGAGCGATACGCTTCATGTGAGAAGACCCCCTGTCGATGTGGTGTCTTCTCCCACCCCGCTAGTGATGGAAGAACCCTGTCCGCTCCGCTCACTCGATGGCTGACAGTGTTCGATCTGGTACTCACGGCGTTGGCCCAAACTGGGTCTATGTGGTTGTCAAGAAGCCGAGCCGACGATTGATCGCGTCAAGCGTGGCCCGGACGATGGAATCCTTGTCGTTCTGTCGCACGAGCGCGGACCCGGCGAACGCATGCTCTCCCAGCGAGGTCACGAGCACCACGCATGCAACCGCCACACTCTCTCTGCCGAGTCTGATTATCTCAACGTCCTCAAGTGCGAACGTGAAAGCGCCCTGGAGGTACTGGCCGATCGCGTCGAGCGTGGCCTCGGCCACAAGACGCTGACGGCCGGTGGTGCTCGCCGGTCCGGTCGCGCGCCCGGCGTACTCGTCGCCGCCCAGCTCCAGGGTCACCGTGATGTTCACGTAGACGCCTGCGGCCTCGGCGTTGATGCTCTTGATCTTGGCCCGGGCCGGGGCGGTCACGTCGTCGGTGGGTTGCGGAACGCTCTCGTGCCCCAGCTGCGCGATGGAGATCTTCTTGTGGTCCACGGCGATGCCAAAGGCGGCCATCAGGGTGGACTCGATATCGCGCACCAGCTGCTTGGGACTCTTGGAGGGAAGCGCGAGGACGTGGATCTCTTCGATCACGCCTGCGGGAGAGGTCACCACGCGTGCGGCACGGATCTCAGAGACCTGAGAAAGCGCCTCCTCGATCTCATTGATCACCGCAGGAGAAACCACGGGCTCCATCCGAGGCTCCTTGCTTCAGCGTGTGCTTCGTCTACTGGTGCGAAACGGTCATGCCACGGGTGTCCATGAGCCACACTAGCCGCGACGAACGCGACCTGTCAACCGACGAACGGCGCATCTTGCCGCGGATACGCAGAGAGGCGCGGCCGCTCGGGCCGCGCCTCCGCGCGAACATCCGCGATACCCCGGGGGGTTACGCGGACGTGATCAGCCCGTAGTCGCCGTCGTGACGGCGATACAGCACGTTGGTGCCCTCGGTGTCCTCCGAGCGGAACACGAAGAAGTCGTGACCCAGCAACTCCATCTGCAGGATCGCCTCATCGGTGCTCATGGGCTTGGACTCCACCTGCTTGGTCTTCACGATCGACGGCTCGTGCGCCTCCTCCACCAGCGGCGGTGCGGCAACCGGCGCCGGGCCGCTCTTGTGGCGGTCCACGATCTTCGTCTTGTACTTACGCACCTGGCGCTCGAGCTTCTCGCTCACCAGGTCGATGGCCGCGTACATGTCGCTCGCGGCCTCCTTGGCACGGATGACCGGGCCCTTGGTGTACACGGTGACCTCGGCCACCTGCCCCTTTTCGATCGAACGGTTGCGCTCGGTGTAGAGCTCTACCTCGGCGCTCATCAGCATGCTGTCCAGGATCTTGGCGACGCGACCGATCTTCTCCTCGGCATAGTCGCGGATGGCTGGCGTGACTTCCATGCGACGACCTTTGACGATCATCTGCATAGCGCATCCTCCTTCGTAGGTTCCGGTCATGAAGAACATACCCGCCCCAGACGCTGACGCGCGCCCGGGGCGGGTACCAGATCGTGTGTGGATGTTACTTGATGTGGCCGAGGAAGTCCTTGGTCCGCTCGTTCTGCGGATTGTCGAAGACCTCGGTGGGGGTGCCTTCCTCCACGATGACGCCCTCATCCATGAACACCACGCGTGTGCCCACGTCGCGGGCGAAGCCCATCTCGTGGGTGACCACGAGCATCGTCATGCCCGCCTTGGCGAGCTCCTTCATGACGTCGAGCACGCCACGCACGAGCTCAGGGTCGAGCGCCGAGGTGACCTCGTCGAAGAGCATCACGTGCGGATCCATCGCGAGCGCTCGCGCGATGGCCACGCGCTGCTGCTGGCCGCCGGAGAGCTGCGACGGATAGTAGTCCACCCGATCGCCCAGCCCCACGCGCTCGAGCTGCTCGATGGCGATGCGCTCGGCGTCATCCTTGGAGCGCTTGAGCACCTTGCGCTGCGCAAGCATCACGTTGCCCTTGGCCGTGAGATGCGGGAAGAGGTTGAAGCTCTGGAACACCATGCCGATCTTCTCGCGCACGCGGTTGACGTTGGTATCGGGATGGTTCACCTGGATGTCCTCGAACCACACCTCGCCGCCCGTAGGCGCTTCGAGCTGGTTGACGCACCGCAGGAGCGTGGACTTGCCCGAGCCCGACGGCCCGAGGATGACGACCACTTCGCCGCGCTGGACGTCCATGTCCACGCCCTTGAGCACCTCGAGCGTTCCGAACGACTTGCGCAGGTCCTTGATGCGAACGACGACAGGCTCGGTCACGGCGATCACCTCGCTCCCTGACTCGCGGCGGCTTCGGCAAGCGCTTCATCCTTCTTGGCGGGACGCAGGAACCCGCGCTTGCGCGACGTGGTCACTGCCACGCCGTGCTCGGACTGAGCGAGCTTCGCCTCAAGCCGGCTCACCACGTTGATGAGCGGGATCGTGATGATCAGGTAGTAGCCGGCAGCCACCACATAGGCGGACAGGTTGCCGGAGAGCGCGACAAAGTTCTTGGACTTCATCATCAGCTCGAACAGGCCGATGGCCGCCAGAAGCGCCGTGTCCTTGTACAGCAAGATGAACTCGGACGTGGTGGTCGGCAGCACGCGCTTGACGGTCTGCGGGATGATCACGAACCGCATCGCCTGCGCGTAGGTCATGCCGAGCGATGAGGCCGCCTCGAACTGCCCCTTTGAGATGGACTGGATGCCCGCTCGGAAGATCTCGGCCAGATACGCCGAGGAGTTGAAGACGAGCACCGCGACTGCGGTCACGAAGTCCGGCACCCTGAAGCCAGCGGCGCGCAGGCCGATGAACGCGATGAAGATCTGCAGGAACAGCGGAGTTCCTCGGATGACGTTGATGTAGGCCGCCGCGATCCAGCGGACGGGCGGGATCTTCGCCATCTTCATGAACGAGGTCAGTAGGCCCGTGACGATGGATATCGGGAAGGCCACCAGCACGAGCGCGAGCGACATCAGCCAGCCGGTGAACAGCAGCGGGATGGCCCGCACGATCTGCTGCGGCTTGAGGAACAGGTCGAGGAACTTCACGCTGTTCCACGCCTCTACCCAGGCCTGCTCGTCCATCCAGCGCGAGATCGCCTCTTCGATCGGCGGCGTGTCGTAGCTGAAGGTGAGGCCGTCGAGCGTCCGCAGCTCCGTGCGTCCGTCGTCCAGGACCGCCTGGTACTCGACCGGCAGAACGTACTCGCCGCCGGTGATCGGCGTCATGACGTTGTAGATCTCGATGAAGAGATTGCTCTCGGCGGGAACCGGCTCGTCGAACACAAGACGCACCGCGCCGCTTTCGAGTACCTCGGTCTCGTACGGCGCGTCGATGCGCTGGAGACCTTCGAGGAGGACCGCCCGGACCGAGATGTCCTCGGTGCCGAAGCCCTTCTCGAACAGGAAGTCGATCGAGGTGACCGCCGCGTCAGGCTCGACCGCAGCCTGGAAGGTGAAGCGCGTGGGCTGGCCGCCGGTGGGGCGGTCGACCGTGACGCGGGCACGGTCCATGGCCAGTGCGACGGGCGCCAGAGCGACGGTCATCAGCAGCGTTGCGAGTGCAACCGCGACGATCCGCGCCGGGCGCCCGGACGTTCGGTCGTTCATCGGTACCCCATTCGTTGCCGGACAGTGACGGGGGACCCCTGAGTCACCTCAGGAGTCCCCCGCAGAATACCGCAAGCATTCGCGCGCGTCTGCATTTCATACATGCGCGCTTGGTTCAGCATGCGTCCTATTCCGGCGCGACACCGAACCACTTCTGGTAGATCTCGTTGTAGGTGCCGTCGGCCTTGAGCTCGGCCAGCGCCTCGTTGATCGCCGCGAGCAGCTCCGGGTTGTCCTTGCTCACGCCGAAGCCATACTGCTCGCCCGTGGGGATCTGGGCGACGATCTCCATGCCGCGGTCGTCCTCCTTGAGGAGCTCGGCCGAGACAGGCAGGTCGTTGACGACCGCGTCGACGTTGCCAGCCTGCAGGGCGGCAAAGGCGTCGGTGGCGCTGTTGAACGGAACGAGCGTGGCGTCCTCGATGTTCTCCTTGGCCCACGCCTCACCGGTGGTGCCGGACTGGACACCGATGCGCTTGCCGGTCAGGTCCTCGGGGCCGGCATAAGCCGAGCCCTTGGCCATGACGAGCGACTGATTGGAGTCGTAGTACGGATCGGAGAAGTCGATCTCCAGCTGGCGCTCCGGCTTGATCGTCATGCCCGAGGCGATGACGTCGAACTTGCCGCCGGCCTTGAGCGTCGGGATCAGCGTGTCGAAGATCTCGGTCATGAAGACGACCTCGAGGCCCATCTTCTCACCGATGGCGCTCAGGAGGTCGACGTCGAAGCCCTTGACCTCGTCACCCTCGATGAACTCGAACGGCGGGAACTCGGTGTCCGACCCAGCGAGGAGCTTGCCCGCCTCGATGGTGGTCACCTCAGCGGCCGGCTCGCCCGGCTCCTCGGTACCCGGCTCATCTACCGGCTCTTCCTCGGCAGCCCCGCATCCCACGAGAGCGAATGCGCTCAGCGCGAGAGCGAAAGCCACCATGAGCGCGAGCCACTTCCTGGACTTGCTCATGTGCTTCCCTCCATCGGTCATCGGCGACGCCGAACGACGCCGCGCTACTGCCTTACCTCCGGAAGAACTATACCCTATGGCACCCACGGCGCTGCAACGGTGCGTTCACATGAGCGCCGGGGCGACCACCGCATACGCTACTCGGCGGAGACCTCGAGCTTAGGGAAGTCGCCGAGCCACTTGCGCGTGATGGTGTCCACGACGCCTTCCGCGGAAAGCGCATCGAGCACCGTGCGGACCTCGGCCTCAAGCTCGGCAGCATCCTTGCGGACCACCACGCCGAGCGGGCTTGCGGGACCCATCTGACCCACGATCCGAACGTCGGTCAGGTCGCGCGCGATGTAGGCGCCGACGGCCGCACCGCCGGCGACGACGTCTACCTCGCCGGCCTCGAGCGCCTGAAGCGCGTCGCGCAGCGTGTCGTAGACCGCCGCGAAGTCCGTCCCGTAGTCCGACTCGAGCGTCCAGTACGCAGGGCTCTCCTTCTGTACGCCCACGCGCATACCGCCGAGTGTGGCCGGATCGATCGAAGGCAGGGGCGTCCCGCTCGCAACGACCGAGAACAGCGCCGGGCCATCGATGAGGTACGAGCCAGCGGTGGACATGTCGGCAAGGGCCGCATCGGTGATGGCGGTGGCCCCCAGCGCGATGTCGACTCGGCCATCCGCCAGTGCGGTCGCGATCTCCGCCGGCTTGAGCGGGACGAGCTCGAGCTTGAGGCCCAGGCGCTCGGCGACGGCGGCAGCGATGTCGACGTCGATGCCGGCCTGCGTGCCTTGGTCAGTGCCCGCGAACGGTGGGTAGTCGATGTCCACGCCCGCTCGTAGCACACCGGCCTCGGCGATCAGCGGCGGAGCGATCTGCGGATCGAGCGCCGGCGCCTCAGGCTCGGACGCGCATCCGGCCGCTGCAAAGACGAAGGCAAGCACCAGCATCAGTGGCATCAGACGTCGTGCGATTGTCATGCGAGTCCTCCCGAAGTCCAGCTATGAGTAGCTTCCACCCGGCTGACCTGGTCTTTGGCCCCACACTCGCGTACCGGGGCTTCCGCTTGATGCGATCTCACTACCGGCCCTCTCGCCCGCCAGCCGGGATGGCCGGACCGGACGGTACGACTTACCCCTAAGACGCGCCATGCTCGCGCGACGGTCACCCGCCGGCTTACGTGGGTCCTTTCGGCCGCGTCTACCATGGACTAGGGCACTTGCGCGCCCGCAACCACAGACCCGGGTGAAAGCATGCGTAGTGTAACAGGTGCAGAGCGCCGGTTCACGTGCAGGCGCGCGCGACGGCCAGCACACGGACGCGCGTCGAGCCGGCCGCGATCAGCACTCGGGCTGCGGCGTCGAAGGTGGCCCCGGTGGTGAAGACGTCGTCCACCAGCACGGTTGAGGCGGGAGGTGAATGCCCCGGCCGGACCCTGAACGAGGCGGCCCGGTTGACGAATCGTGCCTCTCGGCCAAGAGCCCGCTGGTCGGCACTGGGCGCGGAGTGAAGCACGCGCTCCATCGGCGTGTCAGTCAGTCGGGCGAGTGCGCGGGCGATGTCGGCGGCGTGGTCGAATCCCCGCCTCCGGACGGCGCCGGGAGCGGCCACCACCGGGACGAGCACGTCGTGGGCGCCAAGCCATCCCGACGAGCACTCGGCGAGCAGGTGCGCCAGTTCCACGGCGTACCGCCGCTCGCCGCCGTCCTTCAGCACCACGACCGCGCGCGACACAGGCGGTTCGAGGAGTGCGGCACACCGGGCGCCCGAGAACGCGAACGCGCGGTCATGACACTCACGGCAACGCACCCGGCCATCCGGCGCACCACAACGCGGACATGCGTGCGCGGGCTCGATCAGCGGAAGCTCACTGCGGCAACGCTCGCACAGCAGCGTCCCGGGCAGGTCGCACCCCGCGCACCGCGGCGGGAACACGAGGTCGAGCAGCTCGCGCACGACGCCCCCTCGGCAAGCGCCGGAGGCGTCCTACCCCACCAGCAACTGGAGGAGCGGGATCGTCACCACGGCGCCCATCATCGTCAGCAGTATCGCCGAGGCGATCAGGTCCATGTCGAGCTTGAAGCGCAGGCCCATGATCATCGTGAACATCATGGTGGGCACGCCTGCCTCGAGCACCGCGATGCGTACGGACGCTTGGTCGGCCAGTACGAGTGAGCCCAGCGCCAACGCGGCGAGCGGCAGCACGAGCAGTCGCACGGCCGCAAGGACGCCCACGGTCTTGAGGTGACCCGTGATCGCGCGAGGCTTGAGCGTGAGCCCGACAGAGATCATCACCACCGGCACCACGAGCGTACCGAGCGCCTCCAACCAGGATGTGACTCCGGTCGGAACCGGGGCCGAACGCGAGATGAGCGCAAGCGCGAGCGCGATAAACGGCGGGAACGTCACCAGCTCCTTGAGCGCGTTGACCTTGACCTCCCCCGCACCGTACCGGCTGGCCACGAGCGTGCCCACCGTGAGCACCGCGAGCGTGTTGCCGAAGATGTCGGAGAAGATCGCGCGCACCAGCCCCGCGTCGCCCAGCAGCGCCGAGGCCACCGGGTAACCGATATAGGCGGTGTTGCCGAAGACCGCGGCCAGGATGAACGCCCCGGCCGAGGGCCCCTCGAGCTTGAGCGCGCGAGCCAGCGCCCAGGCAAGCGCGAGCCCGACTGCCACGACGGCCCACGCCACCACCGGCAGCGCGGCCATCGAGGCGTCGAACGCCTCCCGGCGCACGGTGGTGAAGATGAGAGCCGGCATCGCCACCCAGATGAGCAGCGTGTTGAGCGGACGGGCGTCATCGGCCGAAAGCAGCCCGCCCACGCGCAGCGCGACGCCGAGCGCCACGTACCCGAGCACGGCCGCGATCACGCCGAGAAGGCTCCCGACGTCCACCCCGGCCGCCTACCCGAGCTCGTGGAGCGCGCCGGTGCCGCAGCACGCCTCGGCAAGCGAGACGGTGTAGTCCGGCCGCACCACGCCACGCTCGGTGATGATCGCCGTGACGTACTCGGCAGGCGTCACATCGAACGCCGGGTTGTAGACGTCGATTCCCGGCGGGGCCACGCGCATCCAGGCGTCGAACTGGTACGCGCCGCCCTTGCGCGCCACCTGCATCTGGTGGCCCTTGGTCATGCCGAGGGAGTACGGGCCCGCCTCGGTGAGCGCGTCGAGCGCCTGCGTCTCGATGGAGGTGCGCGGTTCGATGACGCCCGAGACCGTCACGCCGGTGACCTCGCGCTCGTCGCGCTCCTCGATGACGATGTCGTCGCCGGAAGCGAGCGTGAGGTCCACGGTGGACGACGGCGCCGCCACGTAAAACGGGACATCGTGCTCCTTGCAGAGCACCGCCAGGCCGTACGTGCCGATCTTGTTCGCCACGTCGCCGTTGGCGGCGATGCGGTCGGCGCCCACGATCACGGCGTCCACCTCGCCACGCCGCATCACGCTCGCGGCCATGTTGTCGGTGATCAGCGTGAGCGGGACGCCCGCCATGCGGAGCTCCCAGGCGGTCAGGCGCGCGCCCTGCAACACCGGGCGCGTCTCGTCCACCCACACGCGGGCGATCCTGCCCTCGGCATGCGCACTGAAGATCACGCCGAGCGCGGTGCCGAAGTACGCGGTGGCAAGCGAGCCGGCGTTGCAGTGCGTGAGCACGCGCGAACCGGGCTCGAGGAGCGCGGCCCCGTGCGCGCCGAGCGCGCGGTTGCGCTCCTCGTCCTCGGCGCGGATGCGAAGCGCTTCCTCGAGGACGAGCGGCCGGAGCGCGTCGAGCCCCACGTCGGCGTTGTCGCGCGCGAAGCGCTTCATGCGCTCGGCGCCCCACATCAGGTTCACGGCCGTGGGACGCGTGGCGGCGATCTCGTCAGCCACGCGGTCGATCTCGTCGAGGTAGTAGCGCAGGTCCTCGATCTCGGCGCCTTCAGTCTCCGACCACAGCGCGATGCCAAGCGCGGCAGCCACGCCGAGCGCGGGCGCGCCGCGCACGGCCATCCCGGAGATGGCGGTGCAGACACCCTCGTAAGTGTTGCAGATGAGCAGGTCGCCCACGAGCGGGAGGCGGCTCTGGTCCACCATGCGGACCGTGCCGTCCTCCCACCAGATGGTGTGCGGGATGTTGCCGAGGTCGACCACGCTAGACCGTGCCCTCCTGCCAGGAGCTCAGGTACCGCTCCTGCTCCTCGGTGAGCACGTCGATCTCAATGCCCATGCTCGCCAGCTTGAGCGCCGCGATCTCCTCGTCGATCTCTGTCGGCACCTCGTAGACGCCGGCCTCCATCTCGGCGGCGTTGGCCACCATGAACTCGGCACACAGCGCCTGGTTGGCGAAACTCATGTCCATGACCGAGGCCGGATGCCCCTCGGCACACGCCAGGTTCACGAGGCGGCCGTCGGCGAGCAGGAAGATCTTCCGGCCGTCGGTCATCGTGAACTCCTCCACCAGCGGACGGACCTCGCGCACCGACACCGCGTGCTCGCGAAGGTGCGGGATGTTGATCTCGACGTTGAAGTGGCCCGAGTTGCAGATGATCGCGCCGTCCTTCATCGCCTCGAAGTGCGCCGAGTCGATCACGTTGATGTCGCCGGTGACGGTGATCCACATGTCGGCGAGCGGTGCGGCCTCGGCCGCCGGCATCACGCGGTAGCCGTCCATGACGGCCTCGAGCGCCTTCAGGGGATCGACCTCGCACACGATGACGTTGGCGCCAAGTCCCTCGGCCCGCATGGCGGCTCCGCGCCCGCACCAGCCGTAGCCGCTGATGACCACGGTGCGTCCGGCGATCAGGCGGTTGGTGGCACGGATGATGCCGTCGATGGTGGACTGCCCCGTGCCGTACCGGTTGTCGAAGAGGTGCTTCGTGTTGGCCTCGTTCACGGCGATGATCGGATACTTGAGCGCGCCGTCGTCGGCCATCGCGGCCAGGCGGATCACGCCGGTGGTGGTCTCCTCGGTCCCGCCGATGATGCCTTCGAGCGCCTCGGGGGACTCGGCGTGGATGCGGCCCACCACGTCGGCGCCGTCGTCCATCGTGATCTGCGGCTTGTGCGCGATCGCGGCGTCGATGTGTGAGTAGTAGGTCTCAGTGTCCTCGCCCTTGATGGCGTACGTGCGGATGCCGTAGTGCTCGACCAGCGCAGCCGCCACGTCGTCTTGCGTCGAGAGCGGGTTGCTCGCGCACAGCACGCAGTCGGCGCCGCCGGCTTTCAGGGTGCGCATCAGGTTGGCGGTCTCGGTGGTGACGTGCAGGCATGCGCTCACCCGCACGCCATCGAGCGGCTTCTCGGCCTCGAAGCGCTCGCGGATCTGCGCGAGCACCGGCATGTCGGCGTCGGCCCATTCGATACGCGCCTTGCCGGCGTCAGCGAGAGCGAGGTCCTTGACGTGGTGATCCATGGGGGTGTCCTTTCGCGTGGTGCCACGCCGGCTGCTGACCGGCGGAGGTGGCTACAGCCCTCGCAGTATAGCAAGCATCAGGCGCGTGAGGTCGGCGGCCGCTACGCGCCCGGCCTCCAGCACCTCTTCGTGTGAGAGGCCCTCGCCGGCGGCCGCATTCGTCACAAGCGAGAAGCCGAGCACGCGCAGGCCGAGCGCGCGGGCAGCGATCACCTCGGGCACGGTGGACATGCCGACCATGTCGGCACCGATGGTGCGCAAGTAGGCCACCTCCGCCGGGGTCTCGTAACTCGGTCCGAGCAGGCCGGCGTACACGCCGTCGCGCAGGTCCACACCCTCGGCCACGGCCGCCGAGAGTGCGAGTGCGCGCAACTCGGGGTCGTACGCATCGCGCATCGGCACGAACGGCGTCCCGCCCTCCGGGCCCGGCCAGCCGATGAGCGGGTTGGCGCCCATGAGGTTGATGTGGTCCGAGATGCACACGATGTCGCCCGTGCGCAGGTGATCGGCCACCCCGCCGGCGGCGTTGGTGACGATGAGGGCCTCGCAGCCGAGTGCGGCAGCCATCCGGGCCGGCCAGGCCGCGTCATGCGCGCTCACACCCTGGTACTGATGCACGCGGCCGGCGAAGAGCACTGCGGGCGTGGACTCGAGCATGCCCAGCACGAGCGTGCCTGCGTGGCCCGCGACCTGCCCGGTCTGCGGCACGCCGGCGAGCTCAGAGTACGGCACGTCCACCGCACGCTCGACGGCATCGGTCAGGCCCGCAAGGCCCGAGCCCAGCACGACCGCCACCTTCGGGGGGGCGGGGGCCACGCCAAGAACGCGCGTGACGTCGGCATCGGGCACGCCGAGGGTCAGCCGAGTCATTGCTGCCTCCTTACGGAACGGTGCACCTGCTCCCGTAAGCCTACCGCATCATGACCTGATCGATGGCGCTCAGGCCCTTGTCGGAGATGGCCGCCGGGCCGCCGAAGAGGTAGATCGTGCCGATGCCGTTCCTGCGCTCGGTAAGGAACCCAGCGGTCCCGGCGGGGCATGAATCGGTGTACGTCAGCAGCAACGGCTTGCGCCTGACGCCGGCGAGCACGCCGCCGGTGAGCGCATCGGCGTATTCCACACCGGTAGCGATGTACACCTGGTCGTAGGTGAAGAACACCGGGTCGCCGAGCGTGTAGCGAGCGACCGCGGCGGCGGTCTCGTAGCGGTTCGCCCCGCTCAGACGACGCGGCTGAGTGCCGGTAGCCGCGGCCACGGCGTTGAATGCGGCATCGGAGACCACGGTCGGGCCACCTACCACAAGCGCGGTCCCCGGCTTGTCCGCCGAGAGGAATCCGGCCGCCTGCTCGCCGAGTTTGTCGGCCGACGTGAGCAGGATCGGTGTCTTCTGCGCGTATGCGAGCGCAGAGGCCGCCGCCGCGTCGGCCCACGACGTGCTGTTGGCGACGATCGCCACATCGCCACCGGCCAGGGCGCGGACCGTCTCGGCCGCACGACGCGCGGTCTGATAGCGGTCGACGCCCGCGACCCGCGTCACCTCGGCAGACGGCAGCGCGGCCGCGATCGCACTCACGACCTGGTTGCCCACGGCCGTTTCCCCACCCATCACGTAGACCGTGGCCGGCTTGAGCGTCCCGAGCGCGCCGGAGGTCTCGGCGGGAAGGCGCGTGGCAGCGGTCAGAAGCAACGGTCCGCCGGCGGCGCCGGCCAGCGCCGAGCCGGTGAGCGCGTCGGCGAAGTCCTCACCGCTTGCGATCACCACGGCCGGGGCCGTGGCCGGGAAGGCCTTGCGTGCTATGTCCGCGGCGGTGTCGTAGCGGTTGGAGCCGGCGATGCGCTCGATGGGAAAGCCGGTGAAGTAGAAGTTGGTCGAGAGCAGTCCGAGACGCGAACGCACCGTGTCGCCCGAGACCGTGGCGGTGGCGCCGTTGGAGAAACGGAACGTCACGTACCTGACGTGCCCGCTGGCCGCGCGGTCCGTGGTGGTGCCGACGACCGTGGTCGGGCTGGCGGGCACTCCCGTCAGTCCGCGCAGACGGTCGGCCATCTCAAGGCCGGTGTACGTCTTCTCCTTGTCGGCGGGCCACGGTGCGTACGGCGGGTTCGCCCGGCTCTCGTACGGGTCCGGCACACCGCGCGCCCACGGCAGCGGAGATCCGCCGACCCAGACGTCCTCGTTGTTGGCCGTATGACCGCCGGAGTGCGACGAGTAGTATGCACGGATGACACTCCCGCCGTACCGGAGCACCTGGTCCTTGGTCTGGTTCACCGCGGCCGTGGTGGCATTCGTCTCACCGACCCACTGACCGCTCGAGTTGTACCCGCCGAAGCCCTGGTAGGCCTGGCTCCTCGTGGTGCAGTACAGCTCGCCGCTGCTCGCATAGGCGTATGAACGCGCGGCGACGGCCTGCGCTTTCAGCGCCTCGGCATGCCAGCCCGACGGCATCTCGCGGGGCACGACACCGTACATGTACGAATCCATCGGCAGGACGTTGACAGCCTTCATCCTTCCGTTGGCGACGCTGAGCTCGATCTGACCGCGGTAACGCGTGTTGGGCAGGCTGTAGATGCCGGACCCCTCGACCACCTGCAGGAGCGGCGGACTGCCGCCTGACGGTGTGACCGTGACGGTGCCGGTGTAGGTGGCCTTGGCGCCGCTCGGTGCGGTCACCACGATGCTGGAGCCACTGACCGAGAACGTGTGGGTGCCCGCGGCCTGCGTCACGCCGTTGATCTTGATGGTCGTCCCCGGCTGCCCGGAGAGGATCCTCCATGAGAGCCGGGTGAACCCGTCGTTCGACGGCGTGGCCGCGGCATCGATCTTCACGCGCACGGTCTTCGTTGCGGTGCCGAGTGTGGTGCCGGTGTAGTACTGCGCCAGGATCCACGTGTAGCTCTTGCCTGCCAGAGCGGAGCCCTGGGAGCCGTACTGGCTCAGCCCGATGCCGTGACCGAAACCCGTGCCGCGCACGGTGAAGGTGGTGATCGCCTGGGCTTCGACGTCGGCAGCGCGCGCGGGCGCAGGCACGAGTGTCATGGCGAGGAGTGCCGACAGGCATGCGGCGACGATTCGGATGTGCAGGCTACGACTCACGGATGAGACCTCCGTCACGGGCTACGATGCAACCATCCAAGCATCAACTATACCACGCTGACGCGCCTCGCCCCTTCGCGGCGCTCTCAGGCCCGCCGAGCCTCACGGTGGTGTCGCGCGACCGCGAGGGCAAGCCCGAGGAAGAGGCCGACGACCGCTGCGCCGAGCGTCGTGACAAGACGCTCCCGCATTCCCGAAACAGTCGCGACCGAGGGCTCATCGGTGTACGAGTACGTCGCCTCCATGGCCAAGAGCACCGCCTCGTTGGTCACCAGCTCACGTCGGATGTTCCACAGCTTGTACTCGAGATCGGCGACCTCCCACTCCGAGTCCATCATCGAGGCCTCAAGGCGCTCGAGCGTCTTGCGCGTCTCGTCGACGATCGCCCGTTGCTTGCCGAGATCGAGGGCGGCGAGATCCTCCTGCCACTCGACGATGAATGCGGCGGTCGTGTGGGCCACTCGCGCAGCCTCCGCCTCGGCATCGGCCGTGTACTCGACGTACAGCCGGATCGGTATGCCCCCGGTATACGTGCGCAGTCCGGTCCCGATATCCTCCTCCGACACGCCCGCCCGCTCGGCGGCCGCCTCGCGGAAGTCGTCTCCGCGCGTCGACGTGAGCAACGCCTCGACCCCGGTCAGCCCCGTGAAGCGAGAGAGCGCAGACGCGTCCACGCTCACCGAGGTGGTGGCCGTGTAGGTGTCTGGCACATCGCCGGCGGCGACGAAGCCGACGAGCGCCGCGACGACCGCGGCGGTAGCCACGATCGGCCACTGACGGGCGGCGAAGCGCAGGAGCACGCCGAACATGTCGTTGCTGGTCATGCGGGGACCTCCTCGGAGCGTGCGGACAGCCGTGATGAGGCGACGACGATCGCCAGAAACAGCCATAGATACTCGAAGTACAGATAGTACTGGAACATCGACTGGACCAGCATGGCGACGAGCCCGGCCACGCCGATCGCTTCGTACGCGCTCCAGCCCCGATGTCGCCGGCGACGGAGTACCCAGACGACCCCGCCGACGATCAGCAGCTCGGCGATCAGGCCGAGGATGCCCATCTCGGCCCACATCGCCAGCGGAAGCTGGTGCGGCTTCAGGATGTCGTACCGCGCGCCGATGAGCCGGTACGCGGGATACGCCACTTCGTACCCGGAAAGCCCCGTCCCGAAGACCCAGTTGTCCGCGATGATCTCGGTGCTGGACTCGAACATGAGGACGCGCGTGCGGACCGAGGCGTCGCCCGTGACATCGAAGATCGAACCCACGCGCGTGAGCACGGCGCCCGGCGCGACGAGCATCACCGCGAGCACGACGGCGGTACCAGCCGCGAGAAGCCAACGGCGGCGGTCGGGCCGGGCGGTGAGCACGAGCGGGACGAGCCCGGCGACCACCCCGAGCCAACCGGTCCGTGACAGCGTCACGAGCAGTCCGGCTCCCATCAGCGCGGATGCCGCGAGCCACGCCATCACATGCGCCGCCCGGCGCGATGCGATGGCCATGCCGACCGCAGCCAGGATACCCACCGAGAGCATCGTGGCCAGGTAGTTCGGGTCGTCGAAGAACGCCGCGGGGCGGGCGATCAACCCCTCGGCGGACATCTGTGTGTGGGTGTAGCCGATGCCGAGCCCGGGGATCGCGGCCTGCAGCAGTGCGAGCATCGATGCCGCGCACGAGGTGGCCACGACGACCGTGACGACCCGACGCAACGACGGCTCCCCTCGCATCCACGTGACGAAGAGCAAGAAGAAGAGCCACAGGAACGCGAGCCGTACGATCGAGATGATGGTCGCCGAGGGCGCAAGCGATCCGGGAAGCGACCAGACCGCCGCGGCGAGCAGCGTGGCGATGCCGATGTCCACCGCCGACCAGCGCGGCGTCGCGTCATCGGGGTCGGCCAGCCAGCGCAGCCCCCAGATGGCCAGCATCATCAACAGCGCCACCTGGTAGACGGTGACAGTGACCGGTGAGGTGATCAAGCGCCCGGCCGTGTCGAGCGGGATTGCGAGCAACAGAAGCCACAGCCCTCGCTCCGGCCGAGCGTAGACGGCGGTCACGGCGTACATGGCCGCGAGTGCGGCGATCACGCCCGCGACGAGGAGCCCGCCGGTGCCGAACGCCGCACCGGCACCGGCAAGCGCGCCGAGCGCGACCGCGGCCGCGAGCCACGGAGCGGCCGCCCGTGTGGAACCCTGGGCGACGGTCGCGGTGTCAGACATCTCCGTTCACCACCCGCGAGAGCACCTCGGCGACCATGCCCGACTGCGCTTGCCGCGTGAAGCGTGCGACCACATCGGCACGCGGGGCGTGGATGTGCCCGTCGCCCGCTTTCTCGGCCGCGAGGCGCTCCAGCTCCGCGGCGACGAGGTCGGGCCGGTCGTAGGGCACCGCTACGCCTGCCGCCGCCTCGCGGAGTAGTCCGGCCGCCACGCCCTCCGGCGTTCCCACCAGGAGGATGGGGATGCCCATCCCCAGATACTCGAAGATCTTGCTCGTGTAGATGGCCTCCGACCCGGGTCTGTCGGCGAGCACCACGAGACCGACGTCGGCCTGCGATACGATCTCGAGCGCCTCGTCGTGCGGCCTGAACCCATGGTAGGTGATGCGCGACTCGAGGCCGCGCTCGGCCACCAGGCGATGCGCCGTGGCCGAATCGGGCCCCACCAGGTCGAGGTGCAGGTCGCGCGCCGGACCCCCGCGCTGGACCGCGAGCGCCACACCGTCGAAGAACGGGGTCGGGTCGGTCGCGTCGTAGAAGCGGCCCATGAACGCCACGCGCACAGGCCCCGGCGCCGGCGCCCAGCGTGGCACGTCGCTCGGGTCGAAGCCGTTGGGGATGACGACCGCCTCACGTGCGCCGGCGGCGCGCGCCTCCTCCGCGATCGGCCCGGATATGGCGATCACCGCCGAGGCGGCCGACATGGCCTCCCGCTCCAGGCGGACGCTGCGCGCGCCTTGCCGGTGAGCGGGCGGCCACTGGTAGCCGGGGTTGCCGCCCCACGCGTCGCGCAGCTCGGCGACGTACGGAAGCCC
>JADIIM010000047.1 GCA_015351705.1 Aeromicrobium sp.
CCTCGTCGCTCACGTCCGAGCGGCCAGCGACCTCCGAGAGCAGGAGGTGCTCGGCCACGAGCGTGGCGGCGTCGGCTTCCCGCTCGCTGAGGCCGAGGCGGATCGCCGCCTCACGCGCCGCTTCCGCCCCGCGCTCGGCGTGACCGGGACCAGGCTCGGCCTTACCGGCGTCGTGTACGAGCGCCGCCGTGACGAGTGCGCCGAGGGTCGGTGTGTCGAGCGTGACCGGCGGAGCCTCGGGGGCGGGGCGCGCGAGCAGCGTGAGCGTGCGCAGGCAGTGGGCGCCGACGGTGTAGCGATGCGAGAGTCCCGGGCGGCGCAGTGTCATCGACCGTGCGAAGCCGGGCGCCGCGTCATCGAGCCCGCCGAGCCACGCCGCGCGCTCGAGCTCGTGGAGTGCTGCGGGCCCGGTGTGCGCTGCCGCGACGAGGTCGGGGAGGCCGAGCGGGGTCCCGCACGGATCGGCGGACCCGTGGACGCGCCCGCGCACCGCGAGCAGCGTGTGGTGGACGCGCTCGAGGGCACGCTGCACCGCATCAGCGTCAACGTCTGCCGCCTCGGCATCGTCGACCGAGAGCACGTTGCGCGCGCTGTCGGCGTGCGCGTGAAGACGCCAGCGCGCGGCGGAGACCGCTTCCTGCGCCTCCTCCACGGCGTCGACCTCGCGCGCTTCGAGCAGGCCGGCTTCCAGGAGCGCGAAGGTGTCGTGTGCCGGCGCTCCGGAACGCAGCGCGGCGTGCCACACCAGCTCGTCGATGTCGCGCTGTCCGCCAGCGCCCTCCTTGAGGTCGGGCTCGAGCAGGTAGGGCGAGCCCGGCCGCTCCCGGGCGAGCAACTCCCGCCTCACGGCCGCGGCGTCGCGCGCTATCCGCCGGAAGCACTCGGCGATCGTGCGCTCGGCCAGCGTCGCGTCGCCGGCCAGGAACCGGGCGGTCATGAACGCCGTGAGATTGCGTCCGTCGTCGCGGAGCGCCTGGATCTGCGCCTTGGGCGAGCGCACCTGGTGGCCGACGGTGAACCCGCCGTCCCACAGCGGGTAGAACAGACCGCGCACCAGCGGCTCGAGGTCGGCGGGCCTGCCCGACGAGATCACGAGCAGATCGATGTCCGAGTGGGGGAGCAGGCGCCGCGCGCCGTATCCGCCGAGCGCGAAGAGCGCGAACGGCGCCCCCGCACGGGACACGGCCGCCCCGGCGAGTGCCGAGACGGCCGTGTCGGTGAGGTCGGAAAGCTCGCGGGCGGCGTGCGTGCCCGGCTCGGCGGTGGCGATGAGCGCCTCCCGTCGGGTCAGGAACGTCTCGACAACGCCCGTGCCCATAGCCTCCCGCTTACAGTGCGTCAGGTCCGCGCTCGCCGGTGCGGATGCGCACCGCCGCGTCGCAGTCGTACGTGAACACCTTACCGTCACCTATCTTGCCCGAGCGAGCGGCTTCCACGATCGCGTCCTCCACCGCCGCAGCCAGTGCGTCGTCCACGACGACCTCGATCTTCATCTTCGGGACGAAGTCAACGGTGTACTCGGCGCCACGGTAGATCTCGGTGTGGCCCTTCTGGCGGCCGAACCCCTTCACCTCGTATGCCGTGAGTCCAGCCACGCCCACGGCGTGGAGCGCCTCTTTCACGTCATCGAGCTTGTGCGGCTTGATGATGGCTTCGATCTTCTTCACGGATGCTCCTCCTCTCAGCGTGCCTAGGCAACGGTCTCGGTCTGTACGAAGTCAGGATACGCGCGGTTGCCGTGCTCGCCGATGTCGAGGCCCTCGAGCTCCTCTTCCTCGCTCACGCGGACACCCATGGTGGCCTTGATCGCGAGCCACAGCGCGAGCGACACGCCGAAGACGGCAGCGCCCACGGCGAGCACGCCGAGCGCCTGCGCGCCGAGCAGCCCCAGGCCGCCGCCGAAGAGCAGGCCGTCACCGGTGGTTCCCGGGGCGATGGCCTCCTGCGCGAAGAGCCCAACGGCCAGCGTGCCGAAGATGCCGCCCATGCCGTGCACCGCGAGCGCGCCCACCGGGTCGTCGATCTTCAGGCGGTCGAGGAGCATGACGCCGAGGACGATGATCACGCCGGCGATCGCGCCGATGATGATGGCGCTGCCCACGCTCACGAATGCGCAACCGGCGGTGATGCCCACCAGGCCGCCGAGCGCCCCGTTGATCGTCATGCCCAGGTCCGGCTTGCCGAGGATCTTCCACGCGGTGGCGGTCGCGGCGAGCGCGCCGGCCGCAGCGGCCATGCTGGTGGTCACGACGATGTGCGAGATCGCGCCCGGGTCAGCGGCCATCGTGGAGCCCGGGTTGAAACCGAACCACCCGAGCCACAGGATGAACGCGCCGGTCATCGCCGAGGTCATGTTGTGCCCGGGGATGGCCCGCGCCCGGCCGTCCTTCCCGAACTTGCCGATGCGAGGGCCGAGTACGAGCACGCCCGCGAGCGCGGCCCAGGCGCCGGTGGAGTGGACCACCGTGGAGCCGGCGAAGTCCCAGAAGCCGAGCTCGGCCAGCCAGCCGCCGCCCCAGATCCAGTGGCCGATGACGGGGTAGACGAACGCCACGAGCAGGAACGAGAAGACGATGAACGATCCGTACTTGATGCGCTCGGCCACCGCGCCCGAGACGATCGTGGCGGCGGTGGCGGCGAACGCCAACTGGAAGAAGAACTTCGCCATCAGCGGCACGCCTGTCCAGCTTATGGCCGAGTAGACGCCCGAGTACGCGTCACCGACCGCAGGACTGTTGTCCGCGCCGCCCAGCATGAACAGGCCCTTGAGGCCGAGGAGCCCGTTGCCGTCGCCGAACATCAGGCCCCAGCCGACGACGAAGAACGCGATCGAGGCGACCGCGAACACGACGAAGTTCTTGGAGATGATGTTCACGGTGTTCTTCGAGCGCGCGAACCCGGACTCGACGAGCCCGAATCCGAGGTTCATGAAGAACACGAGCATGCCCGCGACGAGCACCCATACCGTGTCCAGTGCGATCTGCAGGTCCATACGCTTCCCTTCTCCCGGTCCGAATCGGACGGCGCCCGTTGCCCGAGCGTCCGTCCGATCCCAGTGTCCGGGGCTCGTGTTTCGAGCAGATGAACCGGGGGTGAAGGGTGCGCGACGGCGAAGTGTCGCGTGCGAGGCGCAGTGCCCGCGAGGCGCTACGCGACGTGCCGGGTGTCACGGAGCGCATCGCTGGCGGGGGAGGGAACCACGAACGGTCGCCTGAGCTTCTTGCAGAGGCGCTGGATCGAGTCCTTGCCGGTGATGACCGCGATCGGCAGGCCGCCGGGAGGCTGGAGCCACTGGCCCGAGAGGACGAAGTTGTCGAGGCCTTTGATCCGCCCGGTGTGGGCCATCATCTTGCTGCGGGTGGTGAGGAAGAACGCCATGAACGCGCCGCGGTGCGCGTTGCAGTAGCGGTCGTAGGTCGCCGGCGTGGCGACGTCGAGCACGGTGAGCTTGCCCGCGAAGTGCGGGAACTGCGCCTCGATCGCCGCGCGCACGGCCTCGCCCACACGCTCCTTCTCGCGCCGGTAGGCCTCCCGGTCGCTCTTGAGCGCGAACCAGTGGTCGATCGTCTCGCCGAAGTGGTTGAGCGCCACGGTCATCGCGGTGCACCCGTCCGGCGCGAAGCCGGGTTCGTACGCGTAGTGGTTGAGCGTGATCTGGGTGATCGCATCGCTGCCGAGCGCGATGGGCTCGCAGTCGAACCGGATCGTCCTCGGTATGTCGCCCACCTCGGCCTCAAGACCCAGACCGATGTAGGTGTTCGAGGCGAGCGGGTAGGTCACGGGGTCGTTGAAGCGCAGGTCGAAGGCGCGCTCGCGGTACCGCCCACCGAGAAGGCGTTCGAAGACGACGTTCGCGTCGCACGCCGCGATGAAGTGGTCGGCGGCGAAGGTGCGGCCGTCGGCGGCGACAAGGTGCGTGACCCGCTTCCCATCGATGGCGACGTCGACGATCTCACAGCCGGCCTCGACGGTGCCTCCGAGGGCGAAGTAGCGCTCGACCATGCGGTCGGCGAGGCCCTTCGAGCCGCCGATCGGGATGGAGGACTGTCCCTCGGCGAAGGTCGCCAGGCCGAAGAAAAGGAACGCGGCGGCGTAGTCTCCCGGTGCGAAGGTCGCGAACATCTCACGGATAGCGGGGTGGGAGAACCGCTCGGCGTACTCGGCGAGCCCGACCTTGCCGTAGCGCTTGAGTACCGCACCGGCCTCCTTCATCGAGGCCATGTAGCGGATCTTCTCGGTAAGCGACATCATGTCCATCGGCTTGTCGGCCTCCATCTCGAAGGCGCCCATCTGCCGGATGGTGGCGACGAACTCGTCGATGGCCTCCGTGTCGGCGGGGGAGAGCTCGAGCCAGGCCTCGCGCAGCCGGTCGAGGTCGCGGTAGATCGGCACGGTGCCGGTCTCGTGCTCGTAGGTCAGGAACGTGTCGGGGTGGTAGATCTCAACGCCGTCGAGCGCGCCGACGCTCTTCCACAGGTCGTTCATCGGCGTGCCTTCCTTGGTGCCCACGAGCCAGTGGATGCACCCGTCGATGTGGTATCCCTTGCGGTCCCACCCGGTGCACTCCCCGCCGAGGATGGTGTGCTTCTCGACGATCGTGGTGCGAAAGCCGTTCGCCTGGCCGAAGATGCCCGCGGCGAGCCCCGCGACGCCACCGCCGATGATGACGATGCTCGGTGCGTCGCTGGCGGGGGCTATGGCCGGTGCCGTGCTGCGCGCCGTGGTGTTCTGTTCGGTCGCGGTCGTGCGTGCTGCTGTGCTGCCCACTACTGCTCATCCTTTCGCGTGCTCAACATCCCGGCCGCGATCTCCTCGCCCGTTTCGAGCAGGAGATCCTCGGCCGCTTTCTCGTCCATCCACGACGGGAGGTGTCCGTTGGCCACCATCGCCGAGAGTCCCAACTGGAAGACGCGCATCTTGAGGAAGAGGCGCCTGCGGGCGGTGTCCGTCCAGTCCGCGAGCTCGGGATCGCTCGCCATGACCGGCGCCATCACCGCCTCGATCTGTTCGTGCGGTGCCACGTAGTCGTTCGGTTCGAGCGCCATCTCGCGGAAGAGGGCAGGGTGCTCGCGCGCGAACGCCAGCGACGCCTTGCCCATGTTCTCGAAGGGGTTGGGGCCTGTCTGAGCGGCGAGGAGTTCGCCCGACATCGCCCGGACGCGCTCGACAACCGCAGCGATCAGCTCGTCGACCGTCTCGAAGTTCTGGTAGATGGGGGCGACCGAGCAGCCGAGTCGCTTGGCGACCGCTCGCGTTGAGATCGCCGAGAAGCCGCCCTCCTTGGCGATCTCGAAGGCGGCCTCGACGATCGTGTCGCGGTCGTACTTGGTTGTCGGCGGCATCTGCGACCCTCCTCGGCGGGACACTCTGGCGGTGTAGTCTCCAACGTGGAGAACACACGTTAGATAACATACGTTAGGTATAGTAACGCGCCTACGGGAGGCTGTCAAACCTGCGCCTGCACCAGCGGCTGACGCCGGGCGCGAGCGAACGTGCGTTCGCTGTGCCGAGGGAGTACAATGAGTGTTTGCATGGATACGCCCCCAGGTCCGCTCCCGAAAGGTCGCTCCCGAACATGTCTCTGGACCGCATCTCGATCCGCGGCGCACGCGAACACAACCTGAAGAACATCGATCTTGAGATCCCGCGCGACGAACTCGTGGTCATCACGGGGCTGTCCGGCTCCGGCAAGAGCTCGCTCGCGTTCGACACCATCTACGCCGAGGGCCAGCGGCGATATGTGGAATCGCTGTCCGCATATGCCCGGCAGTTCCTCGGGCAGATGGACAAGCCCGACGTGGACCACATCGAGGGCCTGTCGCCGGCCGTCTCCATCGACCAGAAGACGACCTCCAAGAACCCGCGCTCAACCGTGGGCACCGTGACCGAGATCTACGACTACCTGCGCCTGCTCTTCGCGCGCGTGGGCGTCCCACACTGCCCGATCTGCGGCCGTCGCATCGAGAAGCAGACACCCGAGCAGATCGTGGACGCGATCCTGGAGCTGCCCGACGGCACCAAGTTCCAGGTGCTCGCGCCGGTCGTGAAGGGTCGCAAGGGCGAGTACGGCAAGCTCTTCGGCGACCTCAAGGCCGAGGGGTTCACGCGCGTGCGCGTTGACGGCGAGGTGCGCACGCTCGACGAGGACATCGTGCTCGACAAGAAGTACAAGCACACGATCGACGTGGTGCTCGACCGCCTCGTCATGAAGGAGTCGATCCGCACCCGCCTTGCCGAGAGCGTGGAGATGGCGCTGCGCCTCGCGGGCGGCACCGTCACCGTGGCCGTCGTCGATGGTGAGGAGCACGAGTACTCCCAGGCGCTCGCGTGCCCGGAGCACGGCTTCTCCATGGACGAGCTCGCGCCGCGCGACTTCTCCTTCAACTCGCCGTACGGCGCGTGCCCGGAGTGCCTCGGCATCGGAAGCCGACTCGAGGCCGACCCCGACCTTGTGGTGCCGGACCCCACGCTCACCATCGCCGAGGGTGCGATCAAGCCGTACTCGGGCAACCTCAACTACTACCCGCAACTCGTGGAGGCCGCCGCCAAGCACCTCGGCGTGTCTATCGACGTGCCGTGGAACGAGCTGCCCGCCGAGGCGCGCCACGCGCTGCTCCATGGCCTCGGTGACGAGAAGATCCGGCTGGACTACATCACCCGTGACGGCCGCGAGACGTACTGGTACACGAAGTACGAGGGGGCGCTGGCGAGCGTCACGCGGCGCCACGAGGAGACCGACAGCGAGGCGAGCAAGGAGAAGCTCGAGGAGTATATGGCGGTCATCCCGTGCGCGGCATGCGGCGGCGCGCGCCTCAAGCCCGAGATCCTCGCAGTGACCTTCGGCGGGAAGAACATCAACGAGGTGACGATGCTTGCCGCCAAGGACTCGCTCGAGTTCTTCGAGAACGCCGAGTTGACCGAGCGCGAGGGCATCATCGCCCGGCGGATCATCAAGGAGATCGTGGAGCGTCTGCGCTTCCTTGTGGACGTAGGGCTCGACTACCTCACGCTCGAGCGCGCCACCGCCACGCTCTCCGGCGGTGAGGCGCAGCGCATCCGGCTCGCCACGCAGATCGGTAGCGGGCTGGTGGGCGTGCTCTACATCCTCGACGAGCCGTCGATCGGGCTGCACCAGCGCGACAACGAGCGGCTGATCGCCGCGCTCCGCCGGCTCCGCGACATCGGCAACACGGTCATCGTGGTCGAGCACGACGAGGAGACCATCCGCTCGGCGGACTTCGTCATCGACATGGGCCCGGGAGCGGGCGAGCACGGCGGCGAGATCGTGTGCATCGGCACGCCCGAGCATATGCTGGGGTGCCCCGACTCGCTCACCGGCAAGTACCTCACGGGCGAGGTGGAGATCGCGCTTCCCGCCGAGCGGCGCGCCCCGGAGCGCGGCCATCTCACCATCGTGGCCGCACGGCAGAACAACCTGCGCTCGGTGGACGTGGCGATCCCGCTCGGCACGCTCACGGTGGTGACGGGCGTGTCCGGTTCGGGCAAGAGCTCGCTTGTGGCCGACACGCTTGCGCCTGCGCTCAGCAACGCGGTCTACCGCACGCGTCACCGCGCCGGCAAGTACGACCGCATCGAGGGCCTCGGCAGCATCGACAAGGTCATCACCATCGACCAGAGCCCGATCGGTCGCACGCCGAGGAGCAACCCGGCCACCTACACCGGCGTGTGGGACGACATCCGCAGCCTGCTCGCGTCCACCAACGAGGCGAAGGCGCGCGGTTACGCGCCGGGCAGGTTCTCGTTCAACGTGCGCGGTGGGCGGTGCGAGGCGTGCAAGGGCGACGGGCAGATCAAGATCGAGATGCACTTCCTGCCCGACGTGTACGTGCCGTGCGAGGTCTGCAAGGGCGCGCGGTACAACCGCGAGACGCTGCAGGTGACGTACAAAGGCAAGACGGTGGCCGACATCCTCGACATGTCTGTGGAGGAGGCGCTGTCGTTCTTCGAGAACATCCCGCCGATCCGTCGCAAGTTCCAGACGCTCTTCGACGTGGGCCTCGGTTATGTGCGGCTCGGGCAGCCGGCGACCACGCTCTCCGGGGGCGAGGCGCAGCGCGTGAAACTGGCGAGCGAGCTGCAGAAGCGCTCCACCGGCAAGACGTTCTACATCCTTGACGAGCCGACCACGGGCCTGCACTTCGACGACGTGCGTCAGCTGCTGCACGTGCTGCAGCGGCTCGTCGAGGGCGGCAACACCGTGCTCGTGATCGAACACAACCTCGACGTCATCAAGAGCGCCGACTGGATCGTGGACCTCGGGCCTGAAGGCGGCGACCGTGGCGGCGAGATCGTGGTCGCCGGCACGCCGGAGGACGTGGCAGCGTGCGAGCGGTCGCATACGGGGCGGTTCCTGAGGCCGGTGCTGGACGTGCACCGCGAGCGCGTGCCGGCTCCGAAGGGGTAGCCTCATCGGTATGGGAACGACTGCTGACACGGGAACGGGTGGGAAGCGGCCGGCAGACGGCGCGCCCGACATCGCCTCCCAACTCGGCCACGTGCCCGACGCGCCCGGCGTCTACCTCTGGAAGCACGGGGACGAGGTCCTGTACGTCGGCAAGGCCAAGTCGCTCCGCAAACGGATGCGGCAGTACGTGGCGCTCCACGACGAACGGCCGATGGTCCCGCGGATGATGCAGCGGGTTGACTCGTTCGACTACGTCACCACCACCACTGAGGCCGAGAGCATGATCCTCGAGGCCAACCTCATCAAGGAGATCCGCCCGCCGTACAACGTCGACTTCAAGGACGACAAGAGCTTCCCGTTCATCGCGCTCACGCTGTCCGATCCGTTCCCCGCCATCAAGTACACGCGTGAGAAGCACCGGAGCGGGACGCGGTACTTCGGCCCGTACACGGATGCCCGCGCGGCGCGCGAGACGATGGAGGTGGCACGTCGGGTCTACCCGATCTGCCGGGCCACCTGCGCCGAGTGGAAGCGCCTGACCGCGCGGGGCGGAGAGCCTACCGGCACGGCATGCTTCGACTACCACGTGGGCAAGGGCCCCGGCCCGTGCGTGGGCGCCATCTCCCGCGAGGCGTACCGCGAGCGGGTGGAGAAGGTGGCGGCGTTCCTCGAGGGGCGCCAGCGCGAGGTGGCCGACGAGCTCGAGCGCGCGATGCGCGAAGCGGCCGGCGACCTGGACTACGAGCGCGCGGCGCGGCTGCGCAACTCGCTCGACGCGGTCCGCGCCTCGCTCGAGCGCCAGCGCGTGGTCTCGGACCGGCCGCTCGACTTGGACGTGGTGGGACTCGAGCGCGAGGAGACGATCGCCGGCGCGCACGTGCTGCTTGTTCGTGAGGGCCGGATCGTCGGCGCGAACGAGTTCGTGCTCGACAAAGGCCTCGACGTGGGGGAGGCCGAGCTCATCGAAGGCTTCCTGCTGCGCTACTACGGCACCGCGTCGCACGTGCCGCGCGAGGTCGTGCTGCCGGCGCTGCCCGAGGCGCCCGAGGCTGTGGAGGCGTGGCTCTCAGGACTGCGCGGCACGCGCGCGCGCCTGCTTGTGCCGCAGCGCGGCGACAAGCGGGCGATGGCCGAGCTCGCCACCACCAACGCGCGCCACGCGCTCGCGCGCTACAAGCACCGCACCCGCTACGACGAGGAGCGCCTCAACCGTGCGCTCCTGGAGCTCGAAAGCGCGCTCGCGCTCCCGGCACCGCCGCTTCGGATCGAGTGCTTCGACATCTCCACGCTCCACGGCCGGCACTCGGTGGGCTCGATGGTGGTGTTCACCGGGGGCCGCGCCGATCGCGCCGCGTACCGGCGCTTCCGCGTGCGCATGCCGTCGGAGGAGGCCAACGACGTGGCGATGATGGCCGAGGTACTCCGCCGCCGCTTCGCCCGCGAGGGTGCCGGCGACACGCGGTTCGCGTCGCGGCCGGATCTGGTGATCGTGGACGGCGGCAGGCCGCAGCTCTCGGCGGCGATGGCGGCGCTTGCAGCGCTCGGCGTGGGCGTGCCGCTCGCCGCGCTCGCCAAGCGCGAGGAGGAGCTGTGGCTCCCGGGCTGGGACGAGCCCGTCACGCTGCCGGACGGCTCGCCGTCGCTCTACCTCGTCAAGCGCGTGCGCGACGAGGCCCACCGTTTCGCCATCGAGTACCACCGCGAGCTGCGCGGCCGTGCGATGACCGCCTCGGCGCTCGACGACATCCCTGGCGTGGGCCCCAAGCGCAAGAAGGCGCTGCTCAAGCACTTCGGCTCGCTCAAGAAGCTTCGCGCCGCGTCCGCCGAGGAGATCGCGGCGGTGCCGGGCGTCCCGCGCGAGGTCGCTGACGAGATCGTCCGCGTTGTGCGACCATCTGCCCAGGACCGGGCTGGCAACGGCGGCGCGTAGCCGCACACCGAGCGGGGGCACATGTGCACGATCGCGAGTGGGTGGAGCTCGGCCGGATCGACTACTTCCTGGAGCACCTCGCGCGCGCCGTGGAGCGCGGTGAGGTAGAGCGTCGCTCGTACGATTCGCTCGCGCCGCGGTATCTCGAGCGTCGGGCCGAGCTGGTGCGCGTGATCAGCGGGGGCACGGCGCACACGGCTTCCGCGCCGCTTCCCGTCGCGCCTCCGCCCGTCCCGCGTCGCGAGCGCACGCCGCTCAGCTGGACGACCGTCCTCGTGGTCACCGGCGCGTTCCTTGTGATCGTGGCCGCTGCGATCTTCGCACTCGCCACCTGGGAGCTCTTCGGCCCGGTCTTCCAGTTCGGCTTCCTGTCCACGCTGACCGTCGCGTTCTACGCCGCCGGCGCTCTCGTGCGCCGCCGCCTCGACTCGTCGGCAGGCGGCGTGGCGCTCATCTCGGTGGCCTCGGCGATGCTGCTCTTCGACGGCTGGATCCTCATCTCCGGCTTCGGTCTGTCCGGTCCGTGGCCGTGGGCGCTGTGGCTGCTCGTGTGCTCGGTCGTGTACTGGTACACGGAACTGCGGCTCACCGGCGGCGTGTTCGGCATCGCCGGCGCTGCGGCCGAGATCGCCTGGTGGTGGCTGCTCGGCGAGGGCCTCGGATGGGACCCGCTGCCGAGGCTGGCCGGCATCTCGGTGGTCGCCGTGGTATGGGCCTACGCGACGGTCTGGAGCCGACGGATCCCCGGCACGGCGCAGCTGGCGACCGTCCTGCGGTACGCGGCGCCCATCACGATCGGGCTCGCTGCGTTCGGTGCGGTGAGCGGCGTGACCGAGGGCACGCCGGATGCGGTCGTCGTGCTCTCGGCGCTGGTGATCGCGTGGTCCGGGACGGCGGTGGCCGAGGCGCTCACGCTTCCGCGCCCTCTCGGCGCGCTCGCACACGGGCCGCTCGTGCTCGCCGGGCTGGTGGCCATCGCGGCAGGTGCGGACAGCGCTGGCGTGGTAGCGCTGCTCCTGGTCGCCTCAGGCGCCGCTGCGGCCTACGAGACGATGCGTGGCGGCGCGCTCTACGGACTCACGGCGCCCGTGCTCGGCGCAGCGGCGGTCGCGGTCCTCGGAACGGCTGTCGACGTCTCGGCCGGTATGCGGGTCGCGCTTGTGGCAGTCGTCGCGGCGGTGTGGCCGGTCGCCGGGTCGCTCCTCCGGGCGCAGCTGCAGCGCCTCCCGGCGTGGTTCGAGGGCGCCAGCGGTGCACGCGCGCCGCTGACCGCGAGCGCCATCGGCGTGCTCGGGGTGGCGACGCTCCTGACGCTCCCTGTGCTCGGCACGATCCCGCTTGCGGGCATGGGATGGACCCGGGTCGACACGTTCACCGTCGGGCTCGTGTGTCTCGCGTGGGCGATCGCCGCGTTCGGCGGGCGGGTTGCCGTGGCCGCACTCGGCTGTGTGCTCACGACGTTCCTGTTGCTTGCGGGGCAGCTCGAACCGCTGGTCACCGGGTGGGAGAGCGCGTCCATCGCGATCGCGTTCCTCGCACTCGCGCTTGCATGGGTACTTGCGCGTGACGTGGCCGAGCGCGCGAGCGGGCTGCTTGCCGAGATCACGCACGTCGGGATGCGGCTCGCCACGCCTCTGATCGTGATCGTCGCACTCGCTGCCGACGGCGTGCGCATCGGGGTGCCGCACTGGTCGGCGGGCGTGCTCCTCGGCGCGGCGGCGCTGTGGTGGGCGGCCGACCGGGTGATCTCCGCCGAGGCGTGGGCCACGGCGCCCGTGGCGGTGCTGGGGACTGCGGCGGCCGCTGTGCTCGGCTGGTGGTGGGGCGTGCGTGCCGACGGCGCGGTCGCAGCGGCGGTGTTCGCGGTTTCGGGCGCGGCGATGGGCGTTCTGATGCGAAGACGACCAGGCATGGGCGCGGTGTTCGTGTGGACGCTCGTGGTCTCGGCCGCGGCGTTCTCCGCACTCGCGGTCGGCGACGCGGGGGCCGCGGCAGTGGCGCTCGCGATCACGGCCGGAGCCGCGGCGCTCTCGGTTGCCTCGAGCGGATTCCGCGAAGGTGCGTTCTTCGGGGTGATGCTGGCCACGGCCGCGCTGCTTGCCGCTCTCGAGCATCTGGCGCTCGCGCCGTGGCTCTCGCTCGCCGCACTCGGCGCTGCAGGGCTCCTGTGCCTCGTTCCGGCGTTCGCGCTGGGAGACGGCCGGCCGTTGCCGACAGCGCGACTCGCCGGAGCGCTCGCTGCCGGAGGGCTCCTGCCGCTCGGCGCGGGGGCGGCACTCGGGTTCCTGGCCACCGCCGGGGCGCCACTCTCGGCGTGGGCGGACCTGTCGTGGCACCTGTACGCGGTCGCGATCATGCTGGTGGGAGCGTACGTGCTGGCGCTTGCGGTCCGATACCGGCTCGAATCGTCGGTCTATGTGGGCATGGGCGTGTTGATGCTGGCCCTGTTCGCCGAGTTGCGAGCGCTCGATGTGCGCTGGGCCGAGCTGTACTCGACTCCCGCTGCGCTCTACATCGCCTGGTGCGGCTATCGCTGGGCGCGCCATGCCGAGGGCAGACGCGTCCCGCTCGTGACCGACGTGGGTGCGGTGGCGGTGGCGCTCGGCGTGCCGTTCCTCGCGATGCTCGACCCCTTCGCCACGACGATGGACTCATGGGTGCACACCTTCGCGGTGTTCGGCCTGGGGATCGTGGCGGTGGTGCTCGGCGTGGTGCTGCGCGTGCGGGGCTACTTCTTCGGCGGTGTGGCCGCGCTCGTGCTCACGGCGCTCGTGCGGTCGTGGGACGTGCTCGTGATGTGGTGGTGGCTCGTGCTGGGCGTGGTGGGCACCGGGATGATCGTGGTCGCGCTCGCGCGCGAACTGCGCCAGGCCATGGCCGAGGGCGTCCGCGACCTCCTCGACGGATGGCGGTAGGGAGCGGGGGCAGCGGGAGGGGGCTTACACGGACTGGCATTCTTGAGGGTGCACGTGGGCGTTGATGTGATACGCAGGGCTGTGTAAGGTCCTGGGTGGAGAAGTTCCGAGAGTGTTGATTTGTGGGTTAGGTGTAGTGCCACGGAGTCGGCCCGCAAACTTGGGGAGGGCGCAATGGGTCGGGTGTCCAAGGAGCATATCCTCGCGGAGATCAAGCGCACCGCTGAGGAGAACGCTGGGGTTGCGCTTGGCCGCGCCCGATTCCAGGAAGAGACGGGCATCCGTGAGACGGACTGGTCAGGGCGCTACTGGACCCGCTGGAGCGATGCCATTGTCGAGGCCGGCTACCAGCCAAACGCCATGCAGCAGCCGCTGCCGATCGAGGCCGTCCTTGAGAGCTTCGTGACACTGGTCGGCGAGCTCGGGCGGTTCCCCACAATTGCGGACCTGAAGATGCGCTCGCAGGGTGATGCGTCATTCCCAAGCCACAACACGTTCAACCGCCTCGGCCGCAGGGCGGAGCGGGCCGCCCGCGCAATCGCGTATTGCGAAGAGCGGGGCGGACTCGAACACGTGATTGCAGTATGCGCCCCGATTGCGGCGCTAGCCGCCCCCGTCGAGCAGGACCACTCGGCAGCTGAGTCAGATGCGGGTGAGTTCGGATTCGTCTACCTAATGAAGTCCGGGAAGTACTACAAGGTGGGCCGGAGCGTGTGCGCGGAGAAGCGCGCCTACGAAGTGAGACTGGTACTGCCTGAGGAGGTAGTGCTCGTTCATAAGATCAAGACGGATGACCCGGCTGGAATCGAGGCCTACTGGCATCATCGGTTCAGGAATCGGCGGCTCCGCGGCGAATGGTTCGACCTGACAGCGCAGGATGTGAAAGCATTTCGCAGACGCAAGTTCATGTAGGCACACACCTAACCCGCGGATCAACCTGACTCGCTTCGCTCGCAGGTTATCCGCAAACACGTTAGGCACCCTGTGCGTCTACTCAGTGTTCGCGCGGGACGGGCGGCTCCGCCTCCCACTCCTCATCGAGTAGCGCCTGAAGATCTGGGTGATGTAGCAGCAGCCTCCGGCCTATGATCCAGCGTCCTTCTTCGTATTGAAGTGCGGTAATGTCCCAGTCTTGACTGTGTGGCTCCCCCTCGAAGTCGATGGGCTTCTCCCGCTTCGCCCTACGTCTTCGCGAGTGAAGTTCCCAGCGCCCCGTGAACGGGTGGAACATCGGTCGGAGCACGTCGTCAAGCACAGAGTCCCTGGTCTTTGCCGTCAGTACGGCATACTGCCCCAGGGCGGCAATCATCATGGTGGCAAGCATCTGGCACTTCCCATGTGGAACGTCAAAACGGAAGTACATCCAGGCCATGTCGAGCAGCTCGCCCAGCTTCGCGTGCGCTGCCAGCAGTTCGTCAGCTAGATCCGCGTATTCGGCCAACGGCACCCGGTAGTAGCGAAGCGTTCGCAACTGTTCGGCGTAGCGTTCCCGCTCGGCTACCGCCTCCTCCAGTTCGTTGCATGCAAGGGCGTAGTGCGGCGCATCCGCAAAGCTGGTCTCGCCGTCCTCCCCGTAGAGGTCGACGAAGACCTGACGAACGCGAACCAGCCAGTGCCCATAGTCGTCCAGTTTCGGCGCAATCTCGCGGCGCGCCTCATCGATGATCTGAGCTCGCTGCGCTTCAACCCGCTGTCGCTTCGCTGCCAGGTATGCGAATCCAGCCCCTGCGGCGGCGCCCCAGATGGCTGCCCAGATTGTGTCACCCATGTTCTCCCCCCATCTGACGGTCTGATTCCCAGGGTACAGGTGCCTAACCCCGGCATCCACACAGACGCTGCGCCGCGTGCGCTACACTCCGTCCGAGGAGACATCTGCCGGCGCAGCGCTGGTGATGCCGAAGAACGTTAGACAGGGCCGCGCGGTCCTAGATGGGGGATGCTCGTGAGCAGGGGGTCGCGGAGGCACGCTTCGGATGAGTTCGGCAGGGCGGGTCTTGGGCCGGCAGCCGCGATCGGTGACAGGGCGCTC
>JADIIM010000048.1 GCA_015351705.1 Aeromicrobium sp.
TACCTCGCGCGCCGCAGCGCTGAAGACGTGCTGCGCGACGCCCGCCTCGTGCAGTCGCTCGGTGGACCCGGCAGCTTTGGTGAGTTCGCGTACGGCACGCGCTCGGCCACGGCGACCGACACATGGCTGCTCGACATCGTCGTCCGGGACCGACCGGGCCTTTTCGCACTGCTGGCGGGCTCCATCGAGCTCTCCGGACTCGATGTCCTGGCCGCCGAGGCGTTCACCGAGCAGGCGGGCATCGCCCTCGACACCTTCGTGGTGACCTCGGCCACGCACGCGGCGGTCACGGACAGCAACTGGCATGCGTTCCAGCGCAACGTGGACGACGTGCTCGCCGGACGGGCCGACCTCGACGCGCGGCTGGCCGAGCGGCGCTCCTACTACCGGCGCACCCGGCGCCGCCAGGCGCGCGTGAGCGCCGAGACGCACGTGACCGCAGGTCCGCGCGGGGCGTTCTCCACCACCGTGCACGTCTGCGCACACGACCGGGTGGGACTCCTGTACGACCTCGCGCGCGCCATCGACCGCGCCGGGCTCGACATCCGGCGCGCGATGATCACCACGTCGTCCGGCGTCGCTGACGACGTCTTCGAGGTCACTGATGCCGAGGGCGCGCCACCGCAGGTAGCGGTCCTCGAGGAGACGCTCGTGCCGCTGCTCGAGGAGGTCGCTCGCGCGGAGCGCTAAGCGCCGCTCAGCAGGTCCTTCACAACCTTGGGATCGGCAAGCGTGGACAGGTCGCCGAACGCCTCCATCTCACGCTCGCCCGCGGCGATCTTGCGCAGGATGCGGCGCATGATCTTGCCGCTGCGCGTCTTGGGCAGGTCGTGCGCGAACTGGATGCGGTCGGGCTTGGCGATCGGGCCGATCAGCTTGCGGACGTGACCGGAGAGGATCTTCGACAGGTCCTCGGAAGCCACGTGCCCGTCGCGGAGCACCACGTACGCGTGGATGCCCTCGCCCTTGACCGGATGCGGGAAGCCCACCACGGCCGCCTCGCTCACGCTCTCGTGGCTCACCAGAGCGCTCTCGATCTCGGCGGTGCCCATGCGATGCCCGCTCACGTTGATGACGTCGTCCACGCGCCCGAGCAGCCAGAAGTCCCCGTCGGCGTCCACACGCGCACCGTCTCCGGTGAAGTAGCGGCCGGGGAAGCGCTCGAAGTAGACCTCGCGCATCCGGCTATGGTCTGCGTCGCCCCACGTACCGCGCAAGATGCCTGGCCACGGTTCTTTGACCGTCAGGTAGCCGCCGTCGCCTGGCTCGGCACGGCTGCCGTCCTCGCGGACCACCTCGGCCACCACGCCGTAGAACGGCCACGAGGCCGACCCGGGCTTGGCCGGCGTGGCCCCCGGGAACGGCGTGATGAGGAAGCCGCCGGTCTCCGTCTGCCAGTACGTGTCGACGATCGGGAGCTCTCCGCGGCCGATGGTGTCGCGGTACCACTCCCAGACCTCGGGGTTGATCGGCTCGCCCACGGTCCCGAGCAGCCGAAGCGACGAGAGGTCGTAGCGCTGCGGCCAGCCGGCCCCGTGCCGCATGAGCGCGCGGATCGCCGTGGGCGCCGTGTAGAAGATGTTGACGCGGTACTTCTCCACCACCGCCCAGAAGCGCGCCGGGTCGGGATACGTGGGCACGCCCTCGAACATCAGCGCCGTGGCGCCGGCCGCGAGCGGACCGTAGACGATGTAGCTGTGCCCGGTCACCCAGCCGATGTCGGCGGTGCACCAGAACACGTCCTCGTCGCGGTAGTCCATGACCGTCTTGAAGCTCATCAGCGTGTAGAGCAGGTAGCCCGCGGTAGTGTGCAGGACGCCCTTCGGCTTGCCCGTCGAGCCCGACGTGTACAGGATGAACAGCGGGTCTTCAGCGCCCATCGCCTCGGGAACGCACGGCTTGCGGACCTCCGGCGCGGTGATCTCCTGGTGCCACCACGTGTCGCGACCGGGCTCCATGTCCACGTCGCCGCTGCCGCGCTTGACCACGATGCACGCCTCCACGCTCGGGCACTCGAAGAGCGCCTCATCGGCGGCGACCTTGAGCGCCACCTTGCGACCGCCGCGGATGCCTTCGTCAGCGGTGATCAGCAGCTTGGCGCCGCAGTCCTGTATGCGCTCCCTGAGCGCGCTTGCCGAGAAGCCGCCGAAGATGACCGAGTGGATCGCGCCGATGCGGGCGCACGCGAGCATCGCCATCGGCAACTCGGGGATCATCGGCAGGTAGATGGCCACCCGGTCGCCGCGCTCGATCCCCTTCTTCTTGAGCACGTTGGCGAAGCGGCTCACCTGATGGTGCAGCTGCTGGTAGGTGTAGGTGCGCGACGACCCGTCGTCGCCCTCCCAGATGAGCGCCGCCTTGTTGCGGCGCCACGTGGTGAGATGCCGATCGAGGCAGTTGGCCGAGACGTTGAGCGTGCCATCTGCGAACCACCGGTAGTCCAGGTTCTCGAACCCCCCGGAGCGCACCGTCTGAAACGGCGTGATCCACTCGAGCTCCTCGCGCGCCGCGTCACCCCAGAAGCCGTCGGGGTCGGCCACCGAGCGCCGGTAGGCCTCCTCGTACGTCGCGCGGTCGGGCACCACCGCCGCCGCCGAGAACTCCGGTGCGGGAGGCACGACCCTGGCCTCGGTGGACATGTGCTCGATGCTCGCACGGGTCTCGTCACTCATCGGCAGGCTCCCCGTTTCCGTCGGCTCGGCGTCCGTCACCCCGCCCGCAAGCCGGGGCGGGGTCTCTTACTGGGTATTCCCCTTGCGCGGCGCATCGCTCATGTAGGATAACGGGATATCCGCCCGAGAGGACCTGTGTGCCCACCACCGCCCGGAAATACGACGACCTGCGCAACCGGCTCGCGAACCTTGGGAGTGTCCTCGTCGCGTACTCGGGCGGAGTGGACTCCACGCTCCTCGCGGTGACCGCCCACGCGGTGCTCGGGAACCGGGCCCTCGCGGTGCTCGCGATCTCCGACGTGCATCCGGCCGCCGAGATCGATGAGGCGCGCGCTACCGCGCGGACGCTCGGCCTGCACGTGCACGAGGCCGAGACGTACGAGCTCGCCGACCCGCGCTTCCATGCCAACACGCCTGACCGCTGCTACTACTGCAAGTCCGAGATGTTCGGCCTGCTCAAGACGCTCGCCTCGGCGCGCGGCATCGCGTGGGTGGCCGACGGCAGCAACGCCGACGATGCCGCGGAGTTCCGGCCGGGCCGCCGGGCCGCGGCGGAGTTCGGCGTGGTCAGCCCGCTGCTCGAGGTCGGGTTGCACAAGAGTGAGATCCGCTCGCTGTCCGAGCAGCTCGGCCTTCCCACCTGGGACAAGCCGTCCATGGCGTGCCTCGCGACCCGCTTCCCCTACGGGACGCCGATCACCGAGACGACGCTCGAACGCGTGGCCCGCGCCGAGGCCGCCGCGCGCGCGCTCGGGCTTCGGCAGGTCCGCGTGCGCATCCACGACGGCGTGGCGCGCGTTGAGATCGACCCCGCCGAACTCGACCGCGCGTTCGCCCTTCGCGACCAACTGGCGGCCGGGATCAAGGCCGCCGGCTTCTCGTTCGTAGCGCTCGACCTCGAAGGCTACCGTTCGGGGTCCTTCGACAACGAGGAGGCTGAAGCGCCCGTCGCCGGCCCTGACGACTGACGCCGTCCGGCGCCCGTCACGCCACCAGTTCGCGCAGCGCCGCCCGGACGGCGGCCGGCATCCGCTCCTTCAGACGCGCCGGGTCGCCCATCGCCTGCCCGAGCACGCGGGTGGTGAACGGCTGCGCGGCGGCGACGATGTCGATCTCGGGATACAGCGCCCGGGCGACCCCCTCCACCGTGGCAAGCGATTTGATGAGCAGCCCGTACCCGCTCGGGATCTTGACCCCATGCTCCCCCAGCAGGCGCAGGAACCCGAGACCGAAGTGCGCGAAGTCGCGCGTGCCGTCAGGACGCGTCGTGCCGTCGAGCAACGCGCCTAAGCCCTCACGCACCGCATCGATGTGCTCCGGAGGAACGTGCACACCCAGTCTCGCCGAGTACGTCAGCGCCCGCTCCGGATCGCGGTAGACGAGCGCGGCCATCACCTGTGTGATGTTCATGCGCTCCTCGGGCGTGAGATAGCCGACGATGCCGAAGTCCAGGTAGGCGATCGTGTTCTCCGGCGTGACGAAGATGTTCGCCGGATGTAGGTCGGCGTGATAGCGGCCGTAGACGAAGACCTGTCGCATGAACGCCGTGGCGCCGTGGACCGCGAGTCCAAAGCAGTCGACCCCAGCGGCCCGCGCCTCCTCGAGGCCCGTGAGACGCCAGCCGCGGATGAACTCCATGGTGAGCACACGCGACGTGCTGCGGCTCCACACGATCCGCGGGGCCACCACTTTCTCGTCGTCACGGAAGTCGAATCGGAACCGGTCGGCGAAGCGGCCCTCCTGTCGCAGGTCCAGCTCTCGATCGAGCGTCTCGGCGAACTCGTCGAGCAACGCGAGCGGGTCGAAGCGTCGCGCGATGCGGGTGCGGGCGATGCGCTCGGCCAGGCGCCGGGCGATCGCGAGGTCGGCGCGGATCGACCCGGCGGCACCGGGACGCACGACCTTGACCACCACGTCGCCGCCTGCGGGGAGCACCTCCCCCCACACCGGGCGATACGGCGCCGCAAGCGTGGCGCGATGTACCTGCGCGATGGATGCCGAGGCGAGCGGCGTATCTTCGAAGGTGGCGAAGAGCTCCTCGGGAGCGGCGCCGAAGTCGGCCTCGATCACCGCACGGATCGCCGAGACCGGCAGCGCCGGCACCGCGTCTTGCATCGAGCGCATCTCGGCGACCAGCTGCTCGGAGAACTCGTCGGGCCGCACGGAGATGAGCTGCCCGAGCTTCACGAACGCCGGTCCCAGCTTCTCGAACGACAGCCTGAAGGCCCGCGCCCACGCGGCGCGGCGCACGGCTGCCGGGGCCAGGCCGAACCGTGCGCGCGGAAGGGCGGCCAGCAGGTGGCGCGTGGTGGTCCATACGATGGTCGAGGTCCGGGACGCCATCGCGTGTCCCTATCCGTCGAGCTTGCGCAGGACCGACTGGAGCAGCGTCTCGATCGAGTCCAGGCGCCCGCGGAGCTCGGCGACCTCGAAGCGGATCTCGTCGAGCGCTGGGTCGCGCCCGGCAGTGCCGCCGGTGTCCTCGCCGCGGGCACGGGCCTCGAGCGCGGCCTTCAGACGCTCTTTCTCCTCGGCCACCATCGCCGCCAGACCGTCGACGAACGCGTCGGGGCCGCCGCCCATGCCTTCGGGCCCCTCGGCGTCGCCCCGCGCCACCGCGGCCTTCAGCCCCTCATCGGCGACTTCGTGCGTGAGCATCCACGCCGCGAAGAACCGCATCACGTCATCGGTCATGACTCCCCCGTCCGCCGGGCCGTATCGCTGTCCCCCCAGAGTATCTCACCGGGTCCGGAGCAGCCGTAACCCGTTCGCGATGACAATGAGCGCCACGCCGGTGTCCGCGAAGACCGCCATCCACAGCGTGGCATGACCGGTGACCGCGAGCGCAAGCACGAGTGCCTTCACGCCGAGCGAGAGCGCGATATTCTGGCGGATGTTGGTCATGGTGGCGCGCCCGAGCGCGAAGAACCCCGGAAGCGCGGCCAGGTCGTCGCGCATGAGCGCGACGTCGGCGGTCTCGATGGCCGTGTCGCTGCCGGCAGCGCCCATCGCGATGCCGATGTCGGCCGCTGCGAGCGCGGGCGCATCGTTGATGCCGTCGCCCACCATCGCGACAACCCCGTGCTGCTCCCTCAGTTCGGCGACGGCGACCGTCTTCCCGTCCGGGAGCAGGCGGGCCCGGTACTCCGGCACGCCCGCGGCGGCGGCCACCCGGGCGGCGGCGTGCTCGTTGTCACCGGTGAGCATCACGAGGTGCTCGATCCCGCTCGCTCGCAGCGCGCCGGTGGTCGAACCCGCGTCCGGCCTGATCGTGTCGGCAAGGCCGATCAGAGCGAGCAGGGCGGCGTCGGGTCCCGTGCGCGCGAGCGCGAGCACGGTGAGCCCCGCGTCCTCAAGAGCGGCGGCGCGCTCGAGCGCCTCCCCGGTGGCGGATGCGGCCGCCGATGCCGCGGCTGCCGCTGTCCGCTCGGTCACGAAGGCGACGTTGCCGACCACGAGAGGGACGCCGTCAGCCACGCCCTCCACGCCCCGACCGGGCGTCTCGACGAGCGCATCGACGGTGATGTCCGCCGCCCCCTCGGCGCCCGCGGCCGCCACGGCGCGCGCGAGCGGGTGCGTCGAGTGCGCCTCGAGCGCGGCGGCGAGCCACAACGCTTCCTCGGCCGTCTGCTCCGCGAGCGGCACGACCTCGGCCACGGCAGGCCGCCCCTCGGTCAGCGTGCCGGTCTTGTCGAAGACCACGGCGTGCGTCTGCCCGGCGAGCTCCAGAAAGGCGCCTCCTTTGACGAGCACGCCGTCGCGCGTGGCACGCGTGATCGCCGAGACGATGGCCACCGGCGTGGACACCACGAGCGCGCACGGACAGGAGACCACCAGCAGCACGAGGGCGCGGTATATCCAGTCAGGCAGTGCCTCGAAACCCGGCCACGGCGCACCGGCCTGACCGAGTGCGGGTGCACCGAACGCGAGCGCGAGCGCGCCCGCGATCACGACGGGCGTGTACCAGCGGCTGAACCGGTCCACGAAGCGCTGCACCGGCGCGCGGGACGCCTGCGCCGCCTCGACGAGATCGACGATGCGCGCAAGCGTCGTCTCACCGGCGCCTGCGGTCGTCCGCACCTCCACGCGACCAGTCGTGTTGAGCGAGCCCGCGAAGACGCGGTCCCCCTCGGCGCGGTCGGCGGGGACCGACTCCCCGGTGATCGGGGACTCGTCGAACGCCGAGGCGCCCACAGTGATCACGCCATCGAGCGGGACGCGCTCGCCGGGCCGGACGACGATCACCTCGCCGAGGGAGACCTCCTCGGGAGCGACCTCACGCTCCGCGCCTGCGCGCAGCACGCGTGCCCGCTCGGGCGCGAGCGCCATGAGCTCCCGGATGGACCGTCGCGTGCGGGCCACAGAACGTGATTCGAGCACCCCGCCGAGCGCGAACAGAAAGATGACGGTGGCGCCTTCGCCCCATTCACCGATCGCCGCGGCACCTGAGACCGCGATCGTCATGAGCACGTTCATGTCGAGGGTGCGCGCGGCAAGCGAGACCGCCGCACGTCGCCACGTGATGGCGCCTCCGGCCATGATCGCAAGGCCGAACGCCACCGTGGCCGCAAGCTCCGCGCCGAGCCAGCCGAGCAACCAGCCGATCGCGATAAGAGCGCCCGAAGCGGCCACCGTCACCTCGGCACGATGGCGGACCCACCACGTGGGCTCGGCGATGAGTACATCGTCTGCGACAAGCGGCTCCACGCCGTGCCCCGCCCCGGCGACAGCGGCGATGGCCTGTGCGCGCGGGTCAGCACCCGTGTCATATTCGAGAAGCATCACGCCTGTGGCGAAGTTGACATCGGCGAAGAGCACTCCGGGAATCCTGCTGACGGACTTGGTCACGGTCCGCGCACAGTCAGGTCAATCGAGTCCCGTCAGGCGGTAGGCCACATGACCGACGCGCCCGGTCTCCTCGAGGACGAGGCGCCTGACGAGCGGTTCCAGGTCGCTCTCGGCAAGCAGGCGGGTGTCGAGCCCGACGCTCAGCACACCCTCCTCGAGATCGCAGGACACGGTGGTCACACCGTCTACCGTGCGGGCACGCTCACAGACACGCTCGGCGCACCCGGCGCAGTAGTACTCGCCGGGCAGCAGCGACCGCAGGTCGAAAGCGCGTTCGAGCGTGCGCGACACCGGCTGCCCGATCAGGCCACGTCGCGGCGGCGGAACACGAGCACCGCTGCGACGAGCGAGGCGGCGCCGACGATCCCGTAGATCCACCATGCCTCGGGCGCCACGGCATCACCGTTGATGATCTTCCCCGGCTGCCAGTAGGTGACGAGGTTGACCGGGTCGAGCACCTCGGCCGCCTCGGACACGTTGGAGACGAGGTCGGCGACCCACAGCACCCCCATCACACCAGCCGCGATGCCACCTGCACGCCCGCCGTCGCGGAACATCGCGCTCAGCAGCATGGCGATGCCGCCGACCGCCAGCATGAACAACACCCCGAACGCCGAGAGCGTCCAGAACGTCTGCGCGGAGAGCTCGATGTCGTACGTGGGCCCGAAGATGGCGATCGGCGCGAAGGAGGCGGCAGCGAGAAGCACGATGTATCCCACCAGCGCCACGACACGCGTCACCGCAAGGCGGACGCGTGAGACGGGCTGGGCGAGCGTGAACTCCATCGTTCCATCGGCGATCCCACCGGCGAACGCCTTGCTCGCGAAGATGATGACCGCCGACGCGACGATGAGCATCCACATGAGCCCGAGGTACTCGGTCTGGAAGTACCCGCCGAGGGTGGCGAAGTCCACCTCGGTCCCGCCGAACAGTGCGAGCATCTCGGGGGGCATGTTGTCGATCAGCTCGGCGTACTGACCACCGCCGATCTGCGGATAGAACCACGTCATCAGCCACGAGTACGCCACGAGGCTGACCGAGTACCACATGATCGAGGTGCGGCGAGCGCGGAGCGTGGCGCGCAGGAGTGTCCAGCTCATCTACGCCTCCCCTCCCTCGGCGTCGCGGTAGAACTCGAGGAACACGTCCTCCAGGCTCGCCTGCGTGATGCGCAGGTCCGCGACCTCCGTGGTGGCCAACCGCTTGACGACCGAGTCCACGGCATCGCCCTTGACCCGCGCAGTCAGCCCGGATGCACCAACGCGCGCCACAGAGTCCACGCCCGCCAGGCCAGTCAGCAGCGATTCGTCCGCATCCCCGGCAAGGGTGACCTGCAGGTGCCGGAGCCGCTTGGCCAGAAGCGAGCGCACATCCTCCTCGGCGACCAGGTGCCCGGAGCGGATGATGCCGATGCGGTCGCACACGCGCTCGACCTCGGACAGCACGTGACTCGAGAGGAACACCGTGCGTCCGGCCGCCACGCGCTCCTCGATGACCTCGTAGACCGACTCCTGGTTGAGCGGATCCAGACCGCTGGTGGGCTCGTCCAAGATCAGCAGCTCCGGGTCGTGGGCCATGCCGAGGATGAGCGCGAGCTTCTGCTTGTTGCCTTTGGAGAGCTCGCGCACCTTGCGCCCGGGGTCGAAGTCGAAGCGCTCGAGCAGCTCGGCCTCCAGAGGTCCCCGGCTGCCGCGGAGCCCGGCGACCAGATCGAGGTGCCACCGGCCCGTCTCGCGCTCGAAGAGCCGCACCTCGCCGGCCACGTACCCGATGCGGTGCCTGAGCGCCGAGCCGTCGAGCGTCACCGGCTCGCCGAGCACCATCGCCTCACCGGCCGTCGGCTTGAGCATGCCGAGCAGGCAACGGATGGTCGTGGTCTTTCCCGCCCCGTTGGGGCCGAGGAACCCGTAGACGGCACCCGAAGGCACGCACATCGAGAGGTCCTCGATCCCACGCGCTTTGCCGTAGAACTTGCTCAGCCCCGCAGTGCTGATGACGTCCATCGTCCTTGCGCCTCTCTCACGGACCGGGGCGATGCCCGGCTGCCAGGTCGAACACGCGACAGGGAACATACTATCAGCGACCGACATGGGAGGAGGGGTCGCAATGGCCTCTGCACCGTCACGGAGCACGTTCATCCTGGCGCTCGTGCTCACCGCGATCATCGCGCTGCTCGCCGGGGCCGGCGGCGCATGGATGTTCCGCTCCTCGGAGATCGACGACCTCACGGAGCGACTCGAGGCCGCTGAGCGTCGACTCGCCGAGATCGCCGAAGGCGAGGACGCCTTGCCCGAGGATGACGAGGCGCCTGAAGACGAAACGCCGCCTGATGACGCGGCCGAGCCCGGTACGTCCGAGCCCGGCAGCGGCGCTGCGGGGCCGACCGAACGTGTCCCGGCGCTCGTCGCCTCGGTCAGGACGAGCGGCGGCACCCACTACGTGACACTCGACTACATCCAGTTCCTCACCGGGGCCGAGGCCGCGGCGGCGGCTGCGGCCGCCGGCGAGGAGTCCCCGCCGCCCAACGACTACTTCATCCTCAACGAGAACCCGCGCCTCAGGGAGTACCCGGTCCGCTCCGGCATCGCCGTGTCCGTGGTGTTCAATGCGGACGGGACGTCGAATCCCGAGGGCCGGAACCTGACGCTCGACGACTGGATCGCCGGGACGGTGGCCGGTGGCAGCACGTCACAGTACGTGGCCAACTTCTACTGGGTGTCGGTGACCGGCGGCACGGTGACCGAGCTCACACAGCAGTACGTGCCGTAGTGACGTCATCGTGCCGAGGCGGCGTGCTCGCGCACCGGCAGACGGCGGGTTACCGCTTGCGCTTGCGGACCCCGTGCGCCGAGCCCTTCCGCGCGCCCTGCTTGAGGCGCGCAAGAACCTCGTCGGCGGTGGTCGCCTCGGCCTCGGCCTTGAGCTTCACCACCTGATCGCGCAGCCGCGCCGCTGTCTCGAAGTCGAGCGCCTCGGCCGCGGTGTGCATGTCCTCCTCCATCGCGGCCATGATGCGGGCGAGCTCCTCGCGCGGCAGCTGGCCGAGCTCGGCGGCCACATCCACGCTCGGCTCGAGGCCGACGGCCTGCTCGCGGGCGTACTGCGCGATGTCGTGGATCGCCTTGCGGATGGTCTGCGGCTCGATGCCGTGCTCGGCATTGAACGCGATCTGGAGCGCGCGGCGGCGCTCGGTCTCCTCCATGGCGGTGCGCATGGAGTCCGTGACCTTGTCGGCGTACAGGATGACCTCACCGGAGACGTTGCGCGCCGCGCGACCGATCGTCTGGATGAGCGAGCGGTGGTTGCGCAAGAACCCTTCCTTGTCGGCGTCCAAGATCGCCACGAGCGAGACCTCGGGCAGGTCGAGGCCCTCGCGGAGCAGGTTGATGCCCACGAGGCAGTCGATGACGCCCGCACGTAGGTCCCGCAGGATCTCCACGCGCTCGAGGGTGCCGATGTCGCTGTGCATGTAGCGCACCTTGATCCCATGCTCGAACAGGTAATCGGCCAGGTCTTCAGCCATCTTCTTGGTGAGCGTCGTGACCAGCGTGCGCTCGTCGCGCTCGGCACGCTCACGCACCTCGGCCATGAGGTCGTCGATCTGCCCGTGTGTGGGGCGCACCTCGATCGCCGGGTCCACCAGGCCGGTGGGGCGGATGATCTGCTCGACCACGCGCTCGCTCACGCGCAGCTCGTAGTCGCCCGGCGTGGCCGAGACGAAGACGGTCCGCGGCACGCGCGCGCGGAACTCGTCGAACTTGAGCGGCCGGTTGTCGAGCGCGCTCGGCAGGCGGAACCCGTGCTCCACGAGCGTGAGCTTGCGCGAGCGGTCGCCCTCGTACATGCCGTGGAGCTGCGGAACCGTGACGTGACTCTCGTCGATGATGCACAGGAAGTCGTCGCCGAAGTAGTCGATGAGCGTGTGCGGCGGCTCGCCGGGATTGCGGCCGTCCAGGTGCCGTGAGTAGTTCTCGATACCGTTGCAGTAGCCCATCTCCTCGAGCATCTCCAGGTCGTAGTTGGCGCGCATCTCCAGGCGCTGCGCCTCCAGGAGCTTGCCCTCGGCGTTCAGCTGCACGAGCCGCTCGTGCAGCTCCTCGCGGATCGACGCCACCGCCGCCTGCATCTTCTCCTTAGGCGTGACGTAGTGCGTGGCCGGCCAAACCGGTGTGGCCGAGTAGCGGTTCAGGAGCTCGCCGGTCAGGTGGTCCACCTCGGTGATGGACTCCACCTCGTCGCCGAAGAACTCCACCCGAAGCGGCTGCTCGGCGTACGGCGGGAAGATGTCGAGCACGTCGCCGCGCACGCGGAAGGTGCCGCGCGAAAGCTCGTAGTCGTTGCGGTCGTAGTTGATGTCGATGAGGTCGCGGATCAGCTGATCACGGTCGTACGGTGCCGCCTCTGACAGGAAGACCGCCATGCCCGCGTAGTCCTCAGGCGAGCCGATGCCGTAGATGCAGCTCACGCTGGCGACCACCACGACATCCCTGCGCGAGAGCAGCGCTGCCGTAGCCGCATGACGGAGCTTCTCCACCTCGGCGTTGATGCTCGCGTCCTTCTCGATGAAGGTGTCGGTGGAGGGAACGTACGCCTCGGGCTGGTAGTAGTCGTAGTACGAGACGAAGTACATGACCGCGTTGTCCGGCATGACGTCGCGGATCTCGCTTGCCAGCTGCGCCGCGAGGGTTTTGTTAGGCGCCAGGATGAGCGTGGGCTTCTGCACGGCCTCGACGAGCTTGGCCATCGTGAACGTCTTGCCCGAGCCGGTCACGCCGAGAAGCGTCTGGTCCTTGATGCCGGTGCGCACGCCATCGGCCAAGCCCTCGATGGCCTTGGGCTGGTCGCCGGCCGGTTCGTACTCGGAGACGACCGTGAGCGGTCGCACGCGATGACCTCCTTCGTGGGCGCGAGCGTCTCCGGCCGCACCCGGCCAGACCGGATACGACTAGGTCTCGCGCGACATCACGACGCTTTCCCAGAACTCGATGATAGCGCGGCGGAACGACTCAAGGTCGCCGTCGTTGTCGATCACATGATCGGCGATCGCGCGCCGCTCGCCGTCCCCGGCCTGCCGCGCGATCCGGCGCTCGGCGTCCTCACGCGTCATGCCACGCGCGACCGCGCGTTCGATGCGCGCGTCCTCGGTGGCCGAGATGGCGAGCACGGCATCGACCGGCTCAAGGAACAGCGGCGACTCGGCCAGCAGCGGTACCACGAGCACCACGACGCGCGGCGGCTCGCCCTGGAGCGCCAGCGTGTCGAGCGCTCCGGCGATCGCGGCGAGCACCGCCGGGTGCACGATCGCGTCGAGCATCGCGGTCGCCTCCGCTGAGACGAAGGCCGCGTCGGCAAGCGCCGCGCGGTCGATCCGGCCGTCGGCACCGAGCACCCCCGGGCCGAACGCCTCGACCACGCGGTCCCGGACCACCGGGGCCTCGTCGAGCAGGGTCCTGGCGATGTCGTCACAGTCGATCACCACCGCGCCACGCTCCGCGAAGACGTCGGCGGCGGTGGACTTGCCGGACCCGAGCCCTCCGGTGAGTGCTAGGACGTACATGGTGGCCTCCCGGTGCGCGAGGGCCGGACCGCGCATGTGCGCTGGCCCGGCCCGTCGATCCAAACGGTGCTACTGGCTGAGGCCCTAGGCCTCGTCGCTGTCCTCGGCGGGCTCCGCCTCGTCAGCCTCGGGGGCCTCCGCGGCCTCGTCCTCGGCCTCTTCGACCTCTTCGGTCTCAGGTGCGTCGGCGGCCTCATCGGCGGCCTCAGCAGCTTCCTCGGCAACGGGCGCCTCATCGACGGCCTCGTCGGAAACCTCTGCTGACTCGGCCGATTCGACGGCCTCGTCGCCGTCCTCGGCGTCTTCGACGTCCTCGGTGGCCGCGACGGCGTCCGGCAGGCCGAGTTCCTCGTTGGCCGCGCGGATCGAGAGCGAGATCCGGCGGCGCTCGAGGTCGACGTCCATGATCTTCACCTTGATCTCGTCACCGACGGCGACAACGTCTTCCGGCTTCTCGACGTGACCGCGCGCCATCTCGGAGATGTGCACGAGGCCCTCGACGTTGTTGCCGATCTCAACGAACGACCCGAACGGGACGATCTTGGTCACGCGACCATCGGCGATCGAACCGATCTGGAACTCCTTGACGAGCTGCTTCCACGGATCGTCCTGGGTCTGCTTGAGGCCGAGTGAGATGCGCTCGCGGGACAGGTCCACGTCGAGCACCTGCACCTCGACCTTGTCGCCCACGGAGACGACCTCGGACGGGTGGTTGACGTGGCTCCAGCTGAGCTCGGAGATGTGCACCAGGCCGTCGATGCCGCCGAGATCCACGAACGCGCCGAAGTCCACGATCGAGGAGACGGTGCCCGGCAGGATCATGCCCTTGACGAGCTTGTTCAGGATCTCCTGGCGCTCCTGCTTGCGGTCCTCCTCGAGGACGACGCGGCGCGACAGGACGACGTTGTTGCGGTTGCGGTCCATCTCGATGACACGCGCCTCGAGACGATCGCCGAGGAACGTGTGGAGGTCCTTGACGCGGCGCAGGTCCACGAGCGACGCAGGCAGGAAGCCTCGGAGGCCGATGTCGAGGATGAGACCGCCCTTGACGACCTCGATGACCTCGCCTTCGACGTTCTCGCCGGCTTCGAATTTCTTCTCGATGTCGTTCCAGGCGCGCTCGTAGGCAGCACGCTTCTTGGAGAGGATGAGTCGGCCGTCCTTGTCCTCCTTCTGGAGGACAAGCGCCTCGATCTCGTCGCCGAGCGACACGATGTCGGCGGGATCGGCGTCCTTGCGGATGGAGAGTTCGCGGGCGGGGATGACGCCCTCGGACTTGTAACCGATATCGAGCAGGACCTCGTCCCGCTCGACCTGGACCACAACTCCGGTCACCAGATCACCGTCGTCAAAGTCGGTGATGGTGCCGTCGATGAGGGCATGCATCTCCTCATCGGAGTACTCGTGCTCGTCGTGGATCACATAGCTGTCGTTCTCTACCACTGTGGTGGCCCCTTCCCTCTACCTCGGGGCCCCGAATGCCACGTACTCGTCTCGGTCGACTGCTTTCCGTACATGTCGTATCGGGGGCCTACATGACTGCCCCGCGCGGGCGCGCGTAGCCCCGACATGATAGCAGACGGTCCTGCCGCACGCGAGAACGACTCGACAGGCGGTCAGCCTCGCGCGCACAGCTGTTGCGCACGCGATGCGTGCGGGCCGGAGCGGAGGTACCGCCCCGGCCCGCGGGTCACTCCATGAAGCGCGCCGGCTACCGGATCGCGCTCAACACCTGGCTCCGCACGGTCTCGCTGACCGCGCTCGGCCCGCCGATGATGTTGACGGTCTGTATGGACCGCCTGTTCACCGACAGCGGTGCGCGCGCCGACGGCGAGAGTGCATCGCCGGGGGTCAACAGCAGCGGCGAGCGCATCTGCCCGAGCATCGCACCACCGGCAAGCGCGTCGGCGAACGACGTGCCCGTGGCGATACCGACACCCTCCCAGCGCAGCCCGTTGCTCACGCCGTACGCGGAGATGAGCGCTGCGGTGGCGTAGCGGTCCGCGCCGCCCCTGCGGACGACGTTCCACTCACCCAGCAGCCCGGTGAGTGCCGCCTCCATGCCTGTGGACACAACGCCCGTACCGCCGAGGATGACCGCCTGGCTCGCCTCCTCGGGAACCGCGAGGGCCCCGGACGGGCTGGCGAGCACGATCGGCCAGCCGCGATGCGTCGCGATCGGCGCTGCGGCAAGCGCGTCGGGATAGTTGGCGCCGGTGGCCACGAGCACCATGCCGTCATAGTACGGGTGCAGTGCGATGACTTCGGCAGCGATCGCTTCTGCAGTCTGGTACCGATCGTCGCCTGCAAGGCGCGTCACGCTGTCCGGACCCATGAGGTCCTCGAGCTGGCCGACGACGTCCTCGCTGACCGCGCTTGTGCCGCCAAGGACGTACGCCTGTGAAGCGCCCAGACGCTCGACCTCGTCAAGGACGATGCCGGGTGCGGCCATGGTGTCGGTCAGCAGGATCGGCCCGTCGACCACGCCGGCAAGCGCGGTTCCGCCGAGCGCGTCAGGCCAGTTGCGGCCTGTTGCGATGACGACCGTGCCGGCGCCGTCGGGGAATGCCTTCTCAGACGCGGCAACTGCGGTCGACCAGCGGTCGGAACCCGCAACACGAAGCGTTGCGGGGTCGCCGCGCAGGAGCTCGAAGTCCACCGTCACCGGCTCGCTCACGTTGCCGAGCAGGTCCTCGCCCCAGTACGTCAGGGAGCCGAAGCGCGTCGGCACCGTGCTGACGGCGACCGCCACGTCGTCGAAGACGGTCGTCGGCTCGTCGTCACCAAACGCATAGGAGATCGACGCCACACCGGCGTCATCGGTTGCGGTCAGGGTGATCTCGGCACGCCCCACATACGAACCCGTGTTGTCGTCCGTGATGACCGGGCCGAACACGTCGCTCAGCGAGCGCGCGGCGTTGGCGCGGCCGCCGGTCACGCACATGCCATCAAGCTGCGGCAGGTAGTCCGCACCGGCCATGACCGCGTTCTTCAGGTCAAGGCCGGTGGCTCCCGGCCACTCGGACAGCACGAGCGCCGCAATGCCCGACACGTGCGGCGTGGCCATCGAGGTACCGCTGAAGTACTCGTACGCGTTGGTGTAGTCGGCCTCGGTCCACCCGCCCTCGAGAACCGTCAGGTCGTCGATGGCGACGCCTATCAGACCGTCAACTGCGGCCCACTCGGCATCACTCGTGAACCGGAACGCCAGGTAGACCTGCGACTCACCCGCGAACGTCGAGAGATCCACGACCTTCGACTCGAATCCGGGTTCATACATGCCGCTGAACCCCGAGTAGCTCGCGAGCTCGGTCCACGCCGCCCCGTCGGTGGAGGCGTACGCCGTCATGATGTCCAGCCCGGGATCGGTGTAGTAGAAGGCGTCGAACGTGAGCGCCAGCTCTGCAGCCGCGCCGGACAGGTCGAGCGGGCTTGCCAGCTTCAGCCACGCATCCTCGTTGTTGTCATAGTTGATGACGCCCGCTGCGCTTGGACCGGAGACCATGAACTCGGTGGTGAGCGCCCAGGGCTGGTTCACGAACTCAGACGCGTCCCACGCGGCGAGATCGGTGAAGTCGTCCGAGAGGTACGTCGCCAACTCCACGATCTCGATATCGTCGACGACCGCGCCGATGTAGCCCCACTTGGAGTCCATCGAGTAGTCCGACTCGAAGCTGAACGCCAGATAGACGTCCGAATCGCCCGCGAAGTCCGAGAGATCGCAGTCGATAGTCGTGAAGCCGCTCGGAGAATCCCACCCGCCCGAGTAGCCGGTGAGCGAGGCCACCTTGGTCCAGTTGGAGCCGTCGGCCGACGCCCACGCATTGAGGAAATCAAAGCCGTGCTCGATCTCGTAGAAGGCCTGGAACCTCAGCCAGGGTGCAGCCATGGCCGAGAGATCGACGGTGTCGTTCAGGTACGCCCACGAGTTCTCGTTGTCACGGTACTGGAGGTGCGCCAGCGCTGCGGGCTCGGACGAGAACCAGGTCGTCGAGACCTCCCACGGCTTGGAGTTGTAGCTGCCAAGGTTCCAGTCGCCAGCATCGTCGCACGCGCTCACGAAGAACGAGTCCACAACGACAGGGTCGAAGCTCGGCGGAGGTCCCGCGACCGTGCTCAGAACCTCATCGCCGGGCGCGAACACATCGACCGTCTCGGCGCCCCAGTTGGAGAACCAGGCGATCTGGTCGTTGTGATCGGTGGCGCCGACTGAGAGCACGTTGGGCAGCTCGTAGCCGGACGGATAGTTGGGGAACTGGTCCGTGTCGGACATGTCGTTGCCTGCCGCCGCCACGAAGAGCGCATCGGTGCTGGCGATCGCGTCGTAGAGGACCTGCTCCCACGGGCCGCCGCCCCACGAGTTCGACATGATGTCGGCGCCCATCATGTCGGCGTAGTAGATGGAGTCAACGGCGCCCCACGTGTCCCCCCAGCCGTCAGCGGAGAGGAACTTCACGGCCATGATCTTGACGTCCCACGCGACGCCGGCCACGCCGATGCCGTTGTTCGCAACCGCGCCGATCGTGCCCGAGCAGTGCGTGCCGTGGGCGTGGTCGTCCATCGGGTCGCTGTCGTAGTTGAAGAAGTCGTAGCCGTAGATGTCATCGACGTAGCCGTTGCCGTCGTCATCGAGGCCATTGCCCGCGATCTCGCCGGTGTTCGTCCACATGTTGTCGGCGAGGTCGGGGTGCCGGTAGTCAACGCCGGTATCGATGACGGCCACGACTACCTGGTCGCTGCCGGTCTGGACGTCCCACGCCTCGGGAGCGTCGATATCGGCGTCCTCCGTCCCGCCGGTCTGACCCTCGTTGTTCATGCCCCACAGATCGGGAAGGCGCGGATCGTCCGGCATCACCGAGATGCTATGGAGGTAGTTCGGCTGGGCGTAGGCCACTCCCTGGGTCTGACGGTAACTGCGCGCCGCCTTCTCCGCGGTGACACCCTTGGGGAGCTTGATCTTCTGCATCCCACGAACACCCTTGGCCTCGGCAACCACACGGCCGCCGAGTTTGGCGTTGATCGAATCCGCCGCGCTTGCGCTCACACCCGGCTTGAACTTCACGATGAGCTCGTCAGCAACGTACGGATGGCCCTGAGCGTCGATCGCGGCACCGGGAGGCGCCTTCAAAGCCTTGCCCGATCCGGCCGCCTCACCCTCCTGGCCGATGGCAACGGCCGGCACCAGCGCACAGCAGAGCGCTCCTACGAGCAGCAGCCTGAGCGCGCGCGCCCGAAACACCGACGTACCCGACATGTCTTCCCCCTATCCGCATCAACCCGCAGGGCAGACCGACAGTCCGGTTCCGGACCGCCGAGAACAATGATAGTCCCCGCAGTGCCACGCGCGATACCAGAAAGTAGGCGTACGCATCGCGGGGACATCAGTGGTGTAGACGCGTCACGCCGGTGAATGGTTCCCGCCGCAGGCAGACGGATCGCCAGACGGCTACTTTGCGCTCGCCCAGTCCGGTCCCGAACCCACGCTTACCTCGAGCGGTACGCGGAGTTCGGCCACGCCGGCCATCGCCTCGCGCACGAGCGCGGTCAGGCGCTCGAGTTCAGCGGGCGGCGCCTCGAAGACGAGCTCGTCGTGCACCTGCAGCACCATGCGGGATTCGAGCCCCTCGGCACGCAGGAGACGGTCGACCTCGATCATCGCGAGCTTCATGAGATCGGCGGCGGTGCCCTGCATCGGGTGGTTCATGGCGGTGCGCTCGCCGAACGACCGCAGATTGAAGTTGGAGCTGCGGAGCTCGGGGATGGGGCGCCTTCGGCCGTAGAGTGTCTCCGCATAGCCGGTCTTGTGCGCCTCGGCCACCGTCTCGTCGAGGTACGCCCGCACGCGCGGGTAGGCGGCGAAGTACCGGTCGATAGTGGCCTGCGCCTCGGCATAGCCCACATCGAGCGATGCGGCCAATCCGTGCGACGAGATGCCGTACACGATGCCGAAGTTGACCGCCTTGGCCTTGCGCCGCATCTCGGCATCGACCGCCTCCGGTGCTACGCCGAAGATGCGCGCCGCGGTGGCGGCGTGGAAGTCGGCGCCGGAGGTGAACGCCTCGACAAGGCCCGGGTCCTCCGAGAGGTGTGCGAGGATGCGCAGCTCGATCTGCGAGTAGTCGGCGCCCACCATGAGGTCGCCCGCCCGTGCGGGAATGAAGGCCGCGCGGATGCGGCGGCCGAGCTCGGTGCGCACCGGGATGTTCTGCAGGTTGGGGCTGCTTGAGGACAGCCGTCCGGTGGCCGCCACCGTCTGGTTGAACGTGGTGTGAAGCCGCCCGTCCTCGCCCACGAGCCGGGGTAGCGAGTCGATGTAGGTGCTCGTGAGCTTGGTGAGTTCGCGGTACGCCACGACCTTCGCGGCGATCGGGTGCAGCGGCGCGAGGTCGGCGAGCACGCTCGCGTCGGTGGAGTACCCCGTCTTGGTGCGCTTGCCGGTGGGCAGCCCGAGCTTCTCGAAGAGCACCTCGCCGAGCTGTTTGGGCGAGTCGATAGTGAACTCGCAGCCCGCCAGCCCGTGGATCTCGGTCACGAGCGCGCCGATCTGAGCGTGCGTTTCCTCGGAGAGCGCCGCCAGGACCGCACGGTCGACCCCGACACCGAGCTGCTCCATGCGGACGAGCACCGGCACGAGCGGCATCTCGATCGTCTCGAAGCACGCCGTGCCCCCCCACTCCTCAAGCGCGGCGCGCAGCACGGGCGCGAGCTCTGCTGCGGCGGACGACTCGGCCACCGGGTCGCCCGGCTCGATCGTCCTTCCGAGGTAGGCGGCCGCAAGCGCGGAGATTGAGAAGTCCGAGCGGTTGGACTCAAGCAGGTACGCCGCGATCCCGCAGTCGAACATGCGGGCCGGATCGATGGTGGAAGCGACGTCCCCGCCGGACCCGGATGCGCTGCCGGGCGGGCAGAACCCCTGCGCGAGCGCCTTCACGTCTCCGGCGCTCACGAGGCACGACGCGCACACCTCCTCCCATGCGGTGCCAGCCGCGTCGCCGCGGACGAGCGCGACGGTGCCTTCGTGCGCAAACGCGAGCGCGCGCTCCTCGGGGAACAGGCACGCAGCGTCCCCGCTGCCAAGCGCGATGCCCACAGGGCCGTCGGGCGGGTGTGCCGCCAGACGGCCGACCCACGCGGTCGCCTCCGGTCCCTCAAGCACGCGCCACTCGGCTTCCGGCGCGACCTCCTCGGCCACGCTTTCTGCGGACGCCACGGACGGCGTCAGCGCACGCAGCCGCGGCACGAGCGAGGTGAACGCGAGCGCCGAGAGCGCGCTCAGGGCTTCGGGCTCGTCCCACACGCCCCAGGTGACCGACGCTACGTCGATGTCCACCGGCACGTCGCGCCGGATGGTCGCAACCACCCGGCTCGCGCGCGCCGCATCGGCATGCTCGCGCAGATTCTCGCCGAGCTTGCCCTTGATCTCGCCAGCGTGCTCAAGCACCGCATCCAGCGTGCCGAACTCGGCAAGCAGCTTGGCGGCGGTCTTCTCCCCCACACCGGGCACGCCCGGTATGTTGTCCGACGTGTCGCCCTTGAGGCCGAGGAAGTCGGTGACCTGCCCGGGTGCGACGCCGTAGCGCTCGATCACCGCATCGCGGTCGTAGACGACGATGTCGGTGATGCCCTTGCGCGTGCTCACGACCTGCACCAGGTCGTCCACGAGCTGGAGCGCGTCCTTGTCGCCGGTCACGAGCAGCACGCGCATGCCGGCTTTGGCGCCGCGCTCGGCCAGCGTGCCCAAGACGTCGTCGCCCTCCCACCCCTCGCACTCCACGATGGGTATCGCCAGCGAGGCGAGGAGCTCCTTGACCATCGGGAACTGCGCCTTCAGATCCGGGTCCGTGGGCGGCCGGTGCACCTTGTACGCCGCGAGCGCCTCCGTGCGAAAGGCGGGCGTGCCGCGGTCGAACGCCACGATGACGCCGTCGGGCTTGAGGTCGGCCACCATCTTGAAGAGCATCGAGACGAAGCCGAACACGGCGTTGGTGGGCCTACCGTCGGGCGCAGTCATCGTGGGCGGAAGCCCGTGGAACGCGCGGTGCAACAGGCTGTTGCCGTCGATGACGGCTAAGGTGCGCTCGGCCACGGGACGCCTTTCGGGTACGAACTCGCGTAAGTGCCTCGATTCTACCCGAGGGGAGTGACGTGGGCTTCTTCGACTGGGCTGCGCCGCTCATCCGACGCTACGGCGACCGTTTCGGCGCCGAGGACGCTGTGACCATCGCAGGATGGCTCCGGGCGGCGGTCGAACCCGGCGGTCACGTGCTCGACGTAGGCGGCGGCGCAGGGCAGCTCGCCGCGCTCCTCGCCGACACGCTCACCGCGCACGTGACCGTGCTCGACCCCACCGCCGCCATGCTCAGCCACGTCCCCACCCGCCCGCGGATCACGGCGGTCTCCGGCAGCGCCGAGGACATCCCGCTGCCCGACTCCGCGTTCGACGCGATCGTGGTCACCGACGCCTTCCACCACTTCCGCGACCAGGACGCGGCCGTTCGCGAGTTCGCGCGGGTGGTGCGCCCGGGCGGAGCGGTCCTCGTTCTCGACCTCGATCCGCGTCCGCTCGCCATGCGCGTGATCGCTCTTGCCGAGCGGCTCGTGGGCGAGCCTGCGGCGTTCATGACGCCGGAGCAGATGTGCACCTTCATGGCCTCACGCGGCATCCCCGGTGAGTGCACGCCGGAGGCTGGCGCGAGCTACCGCTTCCTCGGTCGCGTGGAAAAGGATCTGACCGCCGCGTAGCACCGGCCGGCACCGCGCGATCCGGGACTCAGCTCTTCCAGAGGTACCCGACGTTGCGCACGGTCTCCAGGCGCCAGGAGACCTCCGGGCCGAGCTTGGAACGGATGCGCCGCACGTGCACGTCCACGGTCCGCGCGCCGCCGAAGTAGTCGGTGCCCCACACGCGGGTGAGCAGCACCTCGCGACTGTAGACGCGGTTGGGGTGCGTGACGAGGAACGCGAAGAGCGAGTACTCCAGGAACGTGAACTCCACCGGCTCGCCACCCACCTGCGCCTGGTAGGTCGCCAGGTTGAGCGTCAGCCCGTCGAGGCGGATCAGCTCCTCGGCCGCCACCTCCTGGCCCGGCCACAGAAGGCCGCGCACGCGTGCCACGATCTCGGCAGCGGAAGCACCGCGCACCACGAAGTCGGCGGGAAACCGCACGGGCATACGAAGGCTGCCGAGGGACTCGGGCTCGACCACCACGAGGAGCCTCACGTCGGAGCCGCCCGCGACCGCGCGCTCGGCCTCGGCGATGACCGTCTCCGGCGCCCGCGTGCCGTCGACGACCATCAGGTCGCCGGGGTCGGCGAGCAGCCTGTCGGCGAGCTCCGCGCGGGCGCACCGGTCGCGGGCCACATCGAGCTGCTCGAGGGCGCTCTCGATCCACGCACGGGAGTGCACGTCGTCCGCCACGATGATGAGCCGCTTCATGTGCACGATTCTAGCCTCCCGTGCCTCGAGCTGAACACAGGCGCCGGGCGACATGAGCCGCCCGGCGCCGTTGCCGTGCTGCCGCCGGACACCCGGCGGTGAGAGCGCGTCACACTAGAGGATCGAGAGGTACTTGTCCTGCTCCCACGGCGAGACGTAGCTCACGTACTCGCTCCACTCCTTCTTCTTGTTCTCGACGAAGAAGCGGTGGATGTGGTCGCCGAGGACCTCTTTCATGAGATCGGACTGCTCGAAGGCGACGATGGCCTCGCCAAGATCCTTCGGCAGGGTCTTGATACCCGCATCGGCGAGTTCGTCCTCGGTCATGTGGAAGATGTTGTTGGTGGCCTCGGGCATCAGCTCGAGACCCTCCTCGATACCCTTGAGGCCGGCGCCCAGCATGACCGCGAAGGCGAGGTACGGGTTGGCCGAGGGGTCCGGCGAGCGAAGCTCGACGCGGGTCGCCACTTCCTTGCCCGGCTTGTACATCGGCACGCGGACCATGGCCGAGCGGTTCCGGCGCGCCCACGTCACGTACACCGGAGCCTCGTAGCCCGGGACAAGCCGCTTGTAGGAGTTCACGAACTGGTTCGTGACGGCACAGAACTCGGGGGCGTACTTCAGCAGACCGGCGATGTAGCTCTTGCCGACGGCCGAGAGGTTGTAGCCATCGGGGTCGTTGGCGTCGAACATCGCGTTGCCGTCCTTGGTGAACAGCGACTGATGCACATGCATGCCGGAACCGTTCTCGCCCTGGATCGGCTTGGGCATGAAGGTGGCGTACACGCCGTTCTTGTGCGCGACCTCCTTGACGGTCAGGCGGTAGGTCATCACGTTGTCGGCCATCGTGAGCGCGTCGGCGTAGCGCAGGTCGATCTCGTGCTGCGACGGCGCAACCTCGTGGTGGGAGTACTCCACCGGGATGCCGAGCTTCTCGAGGGTGAGGACCGTCTCGCGACGCAGGTCGCTCGCCACGTCGAGCGGCGTGAGGTCGAAGTAGCCGCCCTTGTCGAGCACCTCGGTGCCCTCGCTGTCGGCGAAGTAGAAGAACTCGAGCTCGGGACCGACGTACATCGTGTAGCCCATGTCGGCGGCCTTGGCGAGCACCCGCTTGAGCGCGTAGCGCGGGTCGCCCTCGAACGGCGTGCCGTCGGGGTTCATGACGTCGCAGAACATGCGGCCCGTTCCGGCGGTGTCACCGTTGCAGCGCCACGGCAGCGCCTGGAACGTCGTCGGATCCGGGAACGCGACCATGTCGGACTCCTGGATGCGGGTGAACCCGTCGATCGAGGAGCCGTCGAAGCCCATGCCCTCCTCGAACGCTCCCTCGAGCTCGGTGTCGGTCACCGCGAAGCTCTTGAGAAAGCCGAGGACGTCGGTGAACCAGAAGCGCACGAAGCGGATGCCGCGCTCCTCGATCGTCCTCATCACGTAGTCTTTGTCCATCGGTGTGGTCATAGTGAAGCCTCCTCGATCCGATACCCTGTGCGGTCAACGGTACGGCCGGGATGTTTCGGCCGTGTTTCCGATATGCGAGCGATACGAGAACCTTCCGGTTGCCACGACGTTGTGGGACGATTCCGTGCATCCGGACTCTGGGGGTGTGGGCGATGATCCGAGGCACGAGCGTGTACCTGGCCAGGTTCGATGCGGCCAGCGCCGAGCAGGCGCGCGCGTGGCTGAACGACCCGGACGTGAACGAGTGGATGCTCTCCGGCCAGCTCCCGGTCTCGCGCGCCCAGGAGGTCTCCTTCTTCGAGCTCACCGAGCGTCAGTGGAACGAGGGGTCCGCCTACCGCTTCGAGATCCACGCGGCTGACGACGGCCGCCTCATCGGCATCTGCGGACTGGATTCGACCGACCTCGTCCACCGGCATGCCGAGGTGGGCATCTTCATCGGTTCGCGTGCCGACCAGAACCGCGGCTACGGGCGCGACGCGATCGTCACGCTCCTGCGATTCGGCTTCGATCACCTCGGCCTGCACCGCATCGGCATCATGGCCAACGCAGAGAACGAGCGTGCGGTCCACCTCTACGCCTCGATCGGATTCGTAGAGGTCGGACGCGAGCGCGAGGTCGTCTTCATGCGCGGCCGCTTCCGCGACCACGTCTGCTTCGACATACTCGAAGACGAGTTCCGCGCCCGCTACGGGAACCAGGCCTGACCTACATCGAGGCATAGAGCTTGGCGTAGGGACGGTGGCTGACCGGCGCTATCCGGACGAACGGTCCGTCCATGATCGCCTCGGCGTCCTCACCGAACGCCTCAGCGTACTCCTCCACGAGCGGGCGCAGGACGCCGAGGTCCTCCTCGCACGCCTCGGTGATACCCACCTCCGCGCCGCACTGCCACGGCTCGACGGTGCCGCGCACGTACATCACGCCGCCGTGCATGCCCGCACCGGTGAACCCGCCCACGAGCGGCTGCTCGGGGAAGTGCGTGTTCACGCCGAGGAGGACGAGCACGCCTCCTGCCATGTACTCGCCGAAGAAGTCGCGTGCCTTGCCACCGCACACGACCACCGGCACGTGCTTCTCGTACGCCTTCATGTGGATGCCGACGCGATAACCCACGTCGCCCTGCACGAACACGCGGCCGCCCCGCATGCCGTATCCGAGCACGTCGCCTGCGTCACCGTGCACGATCACGCGCCCGGAACTCATCGTGTTGCCCACACCGTCCTGCGCGTTGCCGAAGACCTCCACCTCGGCACCGTCCATGAACATCGCGGTGTCGTTGCCGGCGGTGCCGTGCACCTCGATACGCACGCCGGGCACGCGCAGGCCCGCCCCGATGTAGCGCTGCCCGTTGGCGCCGGTGACACGCACCGTCGTGACGCCATCGGCAACAAGCCGCCGTATCGCGTCGTTGAGCTGCTGGAAGTAGACGCCCGTGGTGTCGACCGTGGCCGCGTCTCCTTCGCGCTCGATGACGGGAGCCACCTGGCGGTACCCTTCGATCACGCCCGCGGGGGGCACACTGACCGCTGCCTTGATCATCTCCGGCACTCCTCTCTCACATGCCCGCCGGCTTAACGCCGAGCACGCGGCACGTGTGCTCGTCCAGTCCGATCGACCGCAGACGTTCGCGGCTCCCGCGCAGGCTCTCAACGGCGTTCACGCCGAGGGCGCCCAGGATCTCCTGGAGTTCGTGGCTCCACGCGTGGACGAGGTTGGTGAGGCGCTCTGCCCCCCACTCGGGATCGATGCGGCGTGTAAGCTCGGGCTTCTGCGTGGTGATGCCCCACGAGCACTTGCCGGTGTGGCAGCTCTGACACAGGTGGCAACCGAGCGCGAGCAGGGCCGCTGTGCCGATGGCGACCACGTCGGCGCCGAGCGCGATGGCCTTGGCCGCATCCGCTGAGGAGCGGATGGAGCCGGCAGCGATGATCGACGCCTGGTTGCGGATGCCCTCGTCGCGCAGCCGCTGGTCCACCGCGGCGATCGCGACCTCGACCGGGATGCCGATGTGGTCGCGGATGACCGCGGGCGCGGCGCCGGTGCCGCCACGGAAGCCGTCGAGGTAGACGTAGTCCGCGCCGGCGCGCACGATACCGCTCGCGATCGCCGCCACGTTGTGCACCGCGGCGATCTTCACGCCTACCGGCTTGTAGCCGCTGGCCTCTTTGATCGCGTAGATGAGCTGCCGCAGATCCTCGATCGAGTAGATGTCGTGGTGCGGCGCCGGGCTGATGGCGTCTGAGCCCTGCGGGATCATGCGCGTGGCGGAGACCTCACGGTCGATCTTCTCGCCGGGCAGGTGCCCGCCGATCCCTGGTTTGGCGCCCTGCCCGATCTTGATCTCGAGCGCTGCGGCGCGACCGAGCACCTCGGGGTTCAGGCCGAAACGCCCCGAGGCCACCTGCAAGATGGCGTGGTCCTGGTAGGGATACAGGTCCTCGTGCAGACCGCCCTCACCGGTGTTCATGAGGATGCCGAGCCGCTCGGCCGCCATGGCAAGCGACCGGTGGACGTTGAGCGACACCGAGCCGTAGCTCATCGGTGAAAAGATGATCGGCGTGTCCAGCTTGAGGTTGTTGGTCATGCCGCCACCCTCGGCCAGACGGAAGCCACCGTTGCCGTCCGACTCCACCTGCACGGCATCGGGCTTCCGGCCGAGGTAGGTCCGGAGCTCCATCGGCTCGCGCAGCGGGTCGATCGACGGGTTGGTCACCTGGCAGGCGTCGAGCACGAGCTTGTCGAAGATGCGCTCGTACGGCCTCGGGTTCCCCATCGAGGTGAGCAGCACGCCGCCGGTGTCCGCCTGCTTCCAGACGCCCTTGACCAGGTTGGTGGACCAGTTGTCGTTCTCACGGAACGCGAGCGCGTTCTTCTCGATGGTGATGCAGTGCGCCGGGCAGTACGTCACGCAGCGGTGGCATGCGCGGCACTTCTCGTCATGCGGGATGGGCCGCTCGGCGAAGTCGTAGACGCCCCAGCCGCACTGCTGGACGCAGCGCCCGCACTTGTGGCACTTGTCGTAGTCGATCCTGACCCGGAACTCGGGCTGCACGAACGTCTGCTGCATGCTAGACCGCCACCTCCAGCGACTCTTCACACGACACGTCGGTCCCGGTGACGGCGCAGGAGATCTCGGCCGCACCGAGGTGGAGCTGGCTGTGGACCGGCGACTCCATGCCCGCCACGCGGCCGATGACCGGCTCGCCCGCCTTGGGCGCCCACACGACGTCCGGCGCGGTCATGACGGCGCGGATCGCGGCTTCTTCCGAGGCGACCATGAGCGTGCTGCCACTGCGCGCCGCCACGAGCGGGCGCAGCTTGATGCGGTCGTTGAGCGCCACCATGCCGCCGTTGAACCCGAGCACGATCGCGAACGGGCCGTTGAGCATGCCCGGCCCGTACACGGCACGCAGCGAACGCATCAACGCGGCGTCATCGGCCGACATGCGGTCGATGTCGGACCACAGCGGCGCGGCGAGCGCCTTGCAGGCGAGCTCGACCGGCAGTTTGTGGCGACGGAGCAGCAGGTCGAACAGGTACGCGGCCACCTCGGTGTCCGTGCCGAGCGAGCACGTATAACCGAACTGCTCGAGGTAGCGTGCGTTGATGCCGTAGCTCGAGATCTCACCGTTGTGCACGATCGACCAGTCAAGCAGCGTGAACGGATGCGCACCGCCCCACCAGCCGGGCGTGTTCGTTGGGAAGCGGTTGTGACCCACCCACGTGTGGCCCTCGTACTCCTCGAGGCGGAAGTAGTGCCCGATCTCCTCCGGGTACCCCACGCCTTTGAACGCGCCCATGTTCTTGCCCGAGGACGCCACGAACGCGCCGTCGACGCGAGCGTTGATGTTCATGACCATCTGGACCACGTAGTCCTCGGCGGACATCTCACGCTCCTCGAGCACCTCGGGGTGCGGCGCGAGGAAGTACCGCCACAGCAGCGGCGCGTCGGTGATGCCCTTCACCGGGCGGGTCGGCATCGGCTCGGCGACCTCGATGGCGAACGACGCCGCAAGCAGTGCCTCGGCCTCTTCCTTGGCGCGCATGTCGTGGAACATCATGTGGAACGCGAAGAGCTCGGCGAACTCGGGATAGATGCCGTAGCCGGCGAACCCGCCGCCCAGGCCGTTGCCGCGGTCGCGCTGCACGGCCATGGCGCGGATCGCCACGTCACCGCTCATGAGGGCGCCGCTCTCGTCACAGATGCCCATCAGCCCGCACCCGCCGTGGATCTTGAACGGCGACTCATCGCGGTATCGGGTGACGTCGAATGTGTCGTAACGCTCCAGGTCGTACGCCATGGCTCCTACTCCTCACTCGTGGTCAGTAGGCGGGCGACCGCGTCGCCGCCGCCTTCGGGAAGGGGGTCAAGCCCGAGCTTCTTGCGGGCGGACTCGCGAGGCTTGCCGAGCGCGCCGGTCCTCAGGAACTCGGCATAGGCAGCCGAGACCGACTCGGGACCCGCGTCCGCCTCCATCGCGAGCTCTTTGAGCGTGCGGAACGTCTCGGCCATGCCGATACGGCTGTGGCAGAGCTCCTGGCAGGTGTAGCACTCGAGGCACTTCCACAGATCGCCGCGCGCGATGACGGCGTCGAGGTCGCCGCGGATGAGCTCGCCGATGATCTCGGTGGGCTGGAACGACGTGTCGATCTTGCACACCGGGCAGTCGTCCTTGCAGGCACCGCAGGCGAAACACGTGCCGAGGAGCGAGACGTCGAAGTGCTCGGCCAGCCGCGCCTTGTCAGCGGCGCGCACGCCCCACTTCTCGAGGAACGGCTCCACGCCCACACGGTGCATGCCGAGACCGACCTCCTCGGGTGTGTGGCCGTAGGCGAGCGCGATGAGTTCGGAGAGGTAGAGCACCGGCACGTTGACGTCCTCGTTGGCGCGCTGCAGCGCCGCCTGGTTGAGATCGAACTGCTGGAAGCACGAAGGGCACACGACCACGAGCGCATCGACCTCTTCGCGCATGAGGTCGCCGAGCTTGCGGCGCGCGAACGCGAGCGAGCTGTCGCGCTCGCCCACGCGGTCGAGCGCGCCGCCGCAGCACTGCATCTTGGACGGGTAGTCCACGACCTTCGCGCCGAGGGACGCGACGAGCTCCTCGACCTTGGTCGGGTTGAGCGGGTCGTCCCAGCGCACCGCAGGCTGCGGGCGCAACAGATGACAGCCGTAGTGGACGGCAACGCGCATCCCCCACAGCGGGTTGGTGACCTTCGAGCCGAGCGTGCCGGCGCCCACATGATCGGCCAACCACTCGGCGAAGTGCACGACCTGCGTCCGTGCGTCGTAGCGAAGCTCCTCGGCGGCCAGACGGGCGTTGATCGCCTCCCGCTCACGCCATGCGGCCGTCAGATGGCTCGAGGCCTCCTTGAACGTGGAGTAGCAGCCGTTGCAGGGCGTCACCACGTCCAGACCGGCCCGCTCGACGATCGCGAGGTTCCGCGCCGCCGCCGTGTAGAACGCACTCTCGTCGTTGGCCTTGACGAGCGTCCCCTCCGGACAGCACGTGTGACCGGCGAGCTCGTGCACGGTCGCGCCCAGGTCGTCGAAGACCAGCCGCGTCGCCTTCTCGATCTGTGGGAACCTCGCGGGGATGGTGCATCCCCAGAAGACCGCGAACTCCCGCATGACACGCCACCTCTCGCCGAAAAACGGAAAACGCCCACCCGGACCCGGTATGGTCCGTGTGAGCGTCGTTGCTCGTCTCTTCAGTTGCCGGCGCGTCGTTGAGCCGGTGTCGGTAGTCTAGCAGGGCTCGTGCCGGATGTGAAGCGCGCCGGAAACCCGCACGTAACGCGACCGCGAGCGCCGGCGGGCGGCCGCGCCCCGTATCCCGTTACACGCCGAGCACCACGGTGGCGATCGAGAAGTAGATGAACAGGCCCATCACGTCGGCAAGCGTCGTCACGAGCGGACTGCTCGCCACCGTGGGGTCCTGCCTCAGCTTCGTGAGGACGAACGGCAGCAGCATGCCGAACAGGTTCGTTGCGAGCACGATGACGGCCATCGATGCACCGACCACGACCCCGATGCGCACGTCGCCGCGCCACAGGCCGAGCCCGAACGCCCCCGCCGCAAGCGTCGCGCCCAGGAGCAGCCCGACGCCGATCTCCTTCACGAACGTGCCGAACCACGTCTTCATCGTGACATCTCCGGTCACGAGCGCACGGACCATCATCATCGCGGACTGCGAACCGGTGTTGCCCCCCGTGGCGATCAGGAGCGGGATGAAGAACGTGAGCGCGATCACCGCGGCGAGCGTCTCCTCGAACGCGGCGATGATGCTCGATGACGCGATGTTGACCACCAGAAGCACGGCGAGCCACCCCACGCGCTTCCCGTACAGGTCGAACACACTCAGGCTGCGATAGCTCGCCTTGAGCGGCATGACGGACGCGGTGCGGTGGATGTCCTCGGTCGCTTCTTGCTCGGCCACGTCGAAGATGTCGTCGGCCGTGACGATGCCGATGAGCACACCCGCCGAGTCGACCACCGGCAGCGCCACCACGTCGTGCCGGCCCATCTCACGCACCGACTCTTCCCGGTCGTCGAAGGCGGTGAGCCGCGCATGGACCGGCCGCATCACCCCGGAGACGGTGACGGCCGGGTCGGCCAGGATCAGACGCCTGAGCTCGCACACACCGAGCAGTTGCCAGGCATCGTCCACCACATACAGTACGTCGATGGTCTCCGAGTCGCGCCCGCGCGCCCGGACGTGATCGAGCGCCATCGCAACCGTCCAGTCGGGGCGGATGGCGACGTAGTCCGGTGTGGCCAGGCGCCCCACGCTCTCCTCGGGATAGCCGAGCAGCTGCCGCACCTCGCGGAAGTCCTCGTCCCCGAGCAGGTTCAGCAACCGCTGCGTCATCTCGCCGGGAAGCTCCTCGAAGAACTCCGCCCGGTCGTCAGGAGCGAGTGAGGCGAGGAGCGAGCGTGTCTGCTGGTCGCTCAGGCCCTCGAGCACGACATCGCGGTCCGGCCGGTCGTAGTAGGCGAACACGATCGCCGCGGTCTCGCGCGGGAGGAGCCGGAAGAGCAGCACGCGCTCCGGCGCCTCGAACTCCAGCAGCGCATCGGCCACATCAGGCGCCGATGCCGCGGCCATCGCCCGCCGCGCCTCGGCCCACGCGTGGCGATCGACGGCATCACGCAATCGAACGACCAACTCGGCCACGGTCATGTCGTCGCGCACGGCGATCATGCCTCGGCCTCCGCTGCGAGCACGACCGCCTCGGCAACCTCTCGAAGCGTCATCCTGCGGTCCATGGCGAGCTTCTGCAGGCGTCGGAACGCCTCCGGTTCGGTGAGGCCCTTGGACATCAGCACGCCCTTGGCCCGGTCGAGCGCCTTGCGGGTCTCGAGCCGGTCGGAGAGGTCGGAGATCTCGGCCTCGAGAGCCCGCGCCTCGGCGAAGCGCGAGACCGCCACGGTCATGGCCGGAGCGATGTCACGGCGGGTGAACGGCTTGACGATATAGGCCATGGCTCCTGCCGCCGACGCCGCATCGACGTGGCTCTGCTGCGAGAACGCCGTGACCATGACGACCGGTGCGATCCGCTCCTCGCCGATCACCCGTGCCGCCTCAAGGCCGTCGACGCCGGGCATCTTCACATCCATGAACACGACGTCCGGAACGAGCTCACGAGCGAGCGCGATCGCCTCGGCACCGTCACGCGCCTCACCGATGACCTCGTGTCCCTCCTCGGCGAGCATCTCACGCAGGTCCATGCGGATGAGAGCCTCGTCCTCGGCGATCAAGACACGCACGCACTCACTCCCTCTCGCCGGATGCGGGAACACGGACGGTCACGGCGGTCCCGGGCGAACCGCGGAACTCCAGTGTACCGCCCAGGTCGTCCTCGACCACGGTGCGCACGATCGCCAGGCCGAGGTGCGCCGAGCCGTCCACGGTGAAGCCGGGCGGCAGGCCGACGCCGTCATCGCGCACTTCGAGCAGCACGTCCGATCCCGCGCGGCGCACGCCCACGCGCACGGCTCCGTCGGTGCGTCCGGCGAGACCGTGCTCGATGGCGTTGTGCACGAGCTCGGCCGCCACGAGGGCCAGCGACGTTGCCACCTGGCCCGGCACCGGCCCGGTCTCTCCGTCGACCCTGACGGTGATCGCGCTGTCGGGGCCGGCGAGTCCCTGTCGCACCATGTCGACGACGGTCCGGACCGCCGCGGTCAGGTCCACCGACTCGTCGGCGGCCTCGGCGAGCATCCCGTGCACGACCGCCATCGACGACACGCGCTCGACGGCCTCCGCAAGCGCGCGGGCCGCCTCGTCGCTTGCCGAGCGCCGGGCCTGGATGCGCAGGAGCGACGCGATCGTCTGGAGGTTGTTCTTCACGCGGTGATGGACCTCACGGATCGTCGCCTCCTTGACCCGGAGTTCCTGCTCGCGACGCCGCACGTCGGTGACGTCCTCGACGAGCACGAGCGCGCCGCCGGTCAGCCCGATGGCTCGGTACGCAAGCGCGCGGCCGCCCACCTCGGCGGTTATGCTGCGACCCGCATCCGTGCCGAGCACCGGCGTGACCGCCATGGCGCCGCCGGGAAGCGCCGACGCCGGCCCGCCCACCGGCGTACCGTCCATCCCCGCAAGACGCATGATGTTGACGGCGTTGGGGCTTGCGTAGACCACGCTCCCGTCCGGGGCCACTTCTAGCACGCCGTCGCCGGCGGTGCGGGTGGTCGAATAGGGGGTCTCGGTGTCCAGCTCGGTGATCGCGCTCGTCCGCAGGCGCTCGAGCACACGCTCGGCCAGACGCATGAACGCGACCTCCATCTTGCCGGGCGCCTCGGCCACGCTTTGGCCGAGATGACGCACGACCACCGCATAGGGTGCCTCAGGAGGCCCGACGGGATAGGCGGTGGACGTGAACGCGATGCCGCGCTTGGTCCTGCGGCGCGCTCCGCAGACCAGCGTGCCCCCGGTGAGCGAGTCGTACGCCTCGGGCTCCTCCTCGTACGGCACACGCTCGCCAGCACGGCTGATCGGGATAGCCGCGGCGGCAGTGGTCGGACGGGCGTCGGCGACCACCCTGAGCGTGCCGTCCCGTTCGGCAACGAGCAGGGCGACGTCGCCGTATCCGAGGTCAGCGGCAAGCTGCAGGTTGGAGGCCACATTTCGGACGTGGCGACTCGCCGCCCCGTCCAGCGTGAGCATCATATCGGTCTCGTGTCCCATGGGCGCGATTATACGCGTGCCGGACCCTGCGGTGCCGTCGATGAGCGGCACGGCTCGGGCGGATGAACGGCACATCAGCCGTTCATCCTCCCATGACTACCTTTCGAGAACTCCATATAACCTTTCGTCTATGACCAGCCGATAGCATCATCAAGAGCATCCAGGCCGGGAGGAGTTCTCGTGAGGGAACGCGGGGCACAACACAGGCGCGATCTGACGCACGTCGTCAAACGGGAGGGGCAGCTCGATCTGCTCTCCTACCTCATCATCATCTCCCTTATCGCCATGGTGGCCGTGCTGCTCCTGCTCATGCTCACCGACGCCGCGGCTCCCGAGATGTGGCTCTTCCGCAGCCACGCGTTCCGCGTGCTGGCCGCCGGGTTCTTCCTCGGGCTCTTGATCTACCTCTTCGACCAGCACAACCGCCTGCGCAGTGAGATCGTTGCGATGCACCGTCACCTGGAGCAGGCGAAGGTGGAAGTAGAGGCCGCCAACAAGCATCTGGCGTTCGCCCACCGGGCGGCGGTCCTCATGTCGTCCCTTAGCAGAGACGACGGGCTCGACACGGTTCTGCAGGAGGCGGCCGAGCACTTCGGCGCCGATGCCGTTGCCGTGGTGGAAGACGATGTGCGCATGTTCGCCACCGAGGCGACCGACACGCGTGCCGCCGAGGCGGCCGCTATGCAGGTCGCGCTCGACGCGGTCGCAGCAGGACGACCGATCACCGTCGCCGATGCCGACCCGACGGGCAGCGCGATCGCCGTGCCGTTGCGCGTCTCCGGACGACTCGACTCCGTTGCGTGCGCGTGGCGCGCCGAGGGCACGTTCGCCGAGGAGCAGCTCAGCGGCCTACAACTCGTGGCCCGCATCATCGAGATGAGCATCGAGAACCGGCGGCTCCTGGAAGACGCCAACGCGCGCGTGCAGGGCACCCTCCACACGCTCGCCGCGCTCGTGGACATGCGACAGCCGGAGTACTCTCACCACTCGGCGCGTGTCGCTGACTACGCCCTCGGCGTGGGCAGGATCATCGGCCTGCCCGACGACGAGCTCGAAGACCTTCGTGTCGCGGCCCTGCTCCATGACGTCGGGATGCTCGAGGTGCCCAAGGAGATCCTCGCGGCAACGCGCCCCCTTACTGCAGCGGAAACGTTCGTCGTGCGGCGCCACCCGGCCGCTGGAGCGGAGATCGTACGCGCGGGAGGATTCGGGCATCGCGTCCAAGAAGCGGTCCTCCGCCATCACGAACGCCTCGATGGCTCAGGGTATCCGGAGGGGCTGCGCGGCCCGCAGATCCCGCTGGTGGCCCGGATCATCGCCGCGTGCGACGCGTTCGCGGCCATGACCACCCCCCGGCCACACCGGGACGCACTGAGCAGGGACGAGGCCGTCGCAGAGCTCGTTCACGAGACCGGCACCGGGTTCGACAGGACCGTGGTCCAGGCGCTCATCTCACTCGTCAGCGGCCAGGCACGGCCGTCGCGGCGCGGCAAGGACGTCAGCGCGCTTCTCTCGCAGGTCTCGTGACACGCACGGGCGGTCCCGTGCCCCGGGCCGCCCGTGCTCCCCGGCCGCACACGGACTTGGCCATCTCGGCATGGATGGGTGCCGCCTTGGCCTACGCCCCTCACGCTGGTTAAGGTTTCCCAGAACCGCTACCATGTGACCGACACACGATGCAGCGCCTGATACCTTCGCGTATCATGGGGGCGTGGGGCCGATGGGGAGCCGGGAGGAACCGCATGTCGTTCGGGTCATCCGAGACGTACATCTACGCGTACATCGCGTTTGCCTCCGTGTACCTGGTCGCGAGCGCGGTGTTCGTCGTCTCGGCCCTGCGCGTGAGCACCGGCCTCTCGCGGGCGCGGCAGGTTCCGACGTCTGAGCGTAGACAGGCCAATGGGCCCGTGGCAGCGGTACTCGGGCATTCACAGCGACTCACCGACTACACGCAGGTCTCCACACTGCTCCCGCTCGTGTACATCGTCGGCAGCATGTTCCTCGGCTCGGTCATCGTCAGAGACACCGCCGCGGCCTCGACCGCCAACGTGGCCTGGATCCTGTTCACGGTGGTCTGTGCGGTCGCCAGCGTCTTCCTGACCGTCCTCGGCGTGCGCGAGTCCGGCGCCATCGGGCCGGTGGCCGAGGTCACCGACCAGCTGGCGGGACGAGCGCCTGAAGCGATCCAACGCGCAGGTGTGCGGCTCGGCGTGAGCGCTGCGCTCCTGCTGCTCGTCGCGGTGTTCACCGCACTCAACCTGTGGTCGGTCGTCTCAAGCCTCGACGTTCTCCGGGCGGTCGACTTCCTGCTGTAGCCGCCACGTGCGGTACTATTGTCCCCGCGCTCGCGCACACCCGATGCCCGGGTGGCGGAATTGGCAGACGCGTCGGTCTCAAAAACCGATGGCCGAAAGGCCGTGCGGGTTCGATCCCCGCCCCGGGCACCATATCTGACCTGCGAAGGGAGCGTCGCTGTGACTGAAGGGCTCCGCGCGTTCATCACGGGACTTCCCAAGGCCGAGCTGCATCTGCACCTCGAGGGCACGCTCGAACCGGAGCTCATGTTCGCGCTTGCCGCGCGCAACGGCGTCGCCCTTCCCTACGCCTCGGTGGACGAGGCGCGCGCGGCCTACGAGTTCACCGACCTCCAGTCGTTCCTCGACCTGTACTACGCCGGATGTGCCGTGCTCGTCACCGAGCAGGACTTCTACGACCTGACCCGCGCATACCTGGATCGGGCCGCCGCCGAGAGCGTCCGCCATGTCGAGCCCTTCTTCGACCCGCAGACGCACACCGCGCGCGGCATCCCCTTCTCGGTCGCCGCAGACGGCATCCTGCGCGCACTGGCCGACGGCGAGCGCATCCACGGCATCACCTCGAAGCTCATCATGGCGTTCCTCCGCGACCAACCCGCCGAGAGCGCCGGAGCCGCGCTCGAGGAGGCGCGCGTCCACGGGGAGCGCATCGCCGGCGTCGGGCTCGACTCGGCGGAGGTCGGACATCCCCCCGAGGGATTCGCCGAGGTGTTCGCCGAGGCGCGTCGCCGCGGCTACCGCGTCGTGGCCCACGCCGGTGAGGAGGGCCCGCCGGAGTACATCACCGGTGCGCTCGACGTCCTCGGCGCCGAGCGCATCGATCACGGCGTACGCTGCCTGGAGGACCCGGCGCTCACGCGCCGCCTGGTCGACGAGCGCATCCCGCTCACCGTCTGCCCGCTTTCTAATGTCCGCCTCCGGGTGGTGCCCGACATGGCGTCGCACCCGCTCGAGCGGCTCATCGAGGCGGGGTTGATGGTCACCGTCAACTCGGACGACCCTGCGTACTTCGGCGGCTACCTGGTCGACAACTACCTCGCTGCGGCCGAGGCGTTCGGCCTCACGAAGGACGTCCTCGTGGCACTCGCCGAGAACTCGTTCGCGGCGTCGTTCCTCGGCGGTGCGGACAAGATCGCACGAATCGCCGAAGTACACGCCTACGCGGCATCGGCGGAGGCCCTCTAGCGATACGAACACCTGTTCGCTTTGTGCGCCGCGACCTGCTAGCATCGCAGTCGAGTCATCGCACGCGAGCAGGAGGCTGTCATGCACACGCTCAACGACCGGCAGCGCGCGGCCGCCACCCACGACGACGGACCACTGCTGATCGTCGCGGGTGCGGGCACGGGCAAGACCACCACACTCGCCCATCGTGTCGCACATCTCATCGAGCGGGGAACGCCCTCCGAGCGGATCGTGCTCCTCACGTTCACCCGCCGCGCCGCCGAGGAGATGCTGCGGCGGGTCGACGCGATCATCGGCCCACGCGCTTCGGACGTACGAGCCACGCCTGGAGGCCCGGGCGATGCCGGGCGGGCACAACGCGTGTGGGGCGGCACGTTCCATGCGGTCGCGTCCCGGCTCCTGCGGATCCACGGTGAGGCCATCGGGCTTCCTCCCGCCTTCACGATCCTCGACCGCGCTGATGCCGAGGACCTCATGCACTCGGTCCGCACGACGCTGGACCTCGGCGCAACGGGCCGGCGCTTCCCGCAGAAGGGCACCTGCCTGGACATATACTCGCGTTGCGTCAACGCTGCCGAGCCGCTCGAGCACGTCGTCAAGACCCGCTTCCCGTGGTGCGCCGATGACGCCGAGGACCTTGCGCGACTGTTCTCGGCATATGTGGACCGCAAGGAGGCCCACCACGTGCTCGACTACGACGACCTGCTGCTGTTCTGGCGCGGGATGCTCGCCGACCCGGGCATCGGGCCGGTGCTCCGCGACCGCTTCGATGCCGTGCTCGTCGACGAGTACCAGGACACCAACGCCATACAGGCCGAGATCGTCTCGCTCCTGCGCCCCGACGGGACCGGCGTCACCGTCGTGGGCGACGACGCCCAGGCGATCTACGGGTTCCGCGCCGCCACCGTGCGCAACATCCTCGACTTCCCCACTCGCTTCGAGGGCGCGATCGTCCTCACACTCGAACACAACTACCGCTCCACCCGGCCGATCCTCGACGCGACGAACGCCCTTATCGCCGAGGCGGCCGAACGCTACGACAAGACGCTCGTCACCGACCGGGAGGGCGGCGCGCGGCCGTCGCTCGTGACCTGCAGGGACGAGTCCGAGCAGACCGATTACGTGATCGAGCACATCCTCGGTCACCGGGAAGAAGGTGTGCCGCTCAAGGAGCAGGCCGTGCTGTTCCGCGCCGCCCACCACTCTCTCGCGCTCGAGGTCGAGCTGCAGCGCAGGAACATCCCGTTCGTGAAGTACGGCGGACTGAAGTTCGTCGAGATGGCGCACGTCAAGGACCTGGTGGCGTGCCTTAGACTCGCCGAGAACCCGCTCGACGCGGTGGCGGCGCTCCGGGTGCTTCAGCTGCTCCCCGGCATCGGCCCGCGGACGGCGGCCGACCTCGCCGCCGTGCTCGCAGAAAGTGCGGGCGACTTCGAGGTCTGGGTGGGCAGAGCCGTCCCCGGTGCCGCGAAAGAGCAGTGGCCGGCGTTCGTCACGCTCATGCGCACGCTCGCGAGCGCACCGCCCGCAGACGTCGCGGGACAACTGCACGCCGCGCGCGTCTTCCTGGGCCCGCTTGTCACCGATTGCTACGACGACGCGCCGGCCCGGCTCGCCGATCTCGAGCAACTCGAGATGCTCGGCTCACGCTTCCGCGACCGCAGTCGCTTCCTGACCGAGCTCACCCTCGACGCGCCGCAGTGGACCGGCGACCTCGCCGGCCCTCCCCTGCTCGACGAGGACTATCTCGTGCTGTCGACGATGCACTCGGCCAAGGGACTTGAATGGCGCGTGGTCTACGTCATCCACGCGGCCGATGGCAACATCCCGTCCGACATGGCCACCGGAAGCGTCGAGGAGATCGAGGAGGAGCGCAGACTGTTCTACGTCGCCTGCACGCGCGCCCGTCAGGCGCTCTACGTCACGCATCCGCTCAGGTACTACGCGGCGGGCCGGGGACGCTCGGACGCATACGGCTACGCGCAGCGCACGCGGTTCGTGCCGGACCGTCTGCGCCCGCTGTTCGCCGAGGAGCAGGCGCGGCCGGCCGAGTGCGACCCGGACGAGCGCGTGCCGGTTGTCGCGACGACCGCGTCGATCCGCGCAGGCGTGCGGCAGATGTGGGAGTGAACCGGCACACCGCCCGGTGTGGCACACACCCGCGCGTTGTGACACGATGCTGTCTCGTGAGCAACGAACGGGGGGTCGCGTGACCAACGCCGTCGAGGTCTCGGGCCTGACGCGAGAGTACATCATGGGGGGACAGCCGCTGCAGGTCTTGCGCGGGGTCGACCTGAGCATCGAACACGGTGAGATCGTCTGCGTGATGGGGCCGTCGGGCTCGGGGAAGTCCACGCTGCTGAACATCGTCGGCGGGCTGGATCGGCCCACCGCCGGCGCCGTGGTGGTCGAAGGCGAGGACCTCGCGGTGATGGACGATGAGCGACTCGCCGTCTACCGACGCAGGCAGGTCGGTTTCGTCTTCCAGTCGTTCAACCTCATCCCGACGATGACTGCCCGCCGCAACGTGGAGCTACCGCTGCTCTTTGCCGGAGCCAGCGCAGCCGAGCGCGGTGAGCGAGCGGCGGCGGCGCTCGAATCGGTAGGGCTCGGCGCACGCATCGACCACCGCCCCACCGAGCTCTCGGGCGGCGAGCAGCAGCGAGTCGCGATCGCCCGGGCGGTGGTCGGCGAGCCCGCGATCATGCTGGCCGACGAACCCACAGGCAATCTCGACACCACCACCGGCGGCGAGATCCTGGCGCTGATCCGCGAGATGAACGCAGCCGGACGCACGTTTCTCATCACGACCCACGACCGCGCGGTGGCCGAATCAGTGGCCGACCGCATCGTCCACATCGTCGACGGCGCCATCGAGCGCATCGAGCAGGGAGGCACATCGTGACACGGACCCACGCCACGCGGATCAGCACCCTCGGGATCGCGCTCGCGCTCCTCGTATCCCCCGCCTCGGCACTTGCAGACCCTGCGACCTCCACGGTACCGCCTACGGCGAACGTGCCGGTGCTGACTCCGACCGATCCGGAGGTGCCCGCGCCGCGCCCCGCGCCCGTGCTCGTGGTCCGCTCGTACGATACCTCCACGGACCGCATCGTCGTCGGCTCTGCGTTCACGCTCACTCTCGAGGTCTACAACGCCACCGCGCGTCGCGCCGAGAACGTCGTGGTCTCGCTGGGCGCCTCGGCCACAGGGGGCATGCCTGACGCGGCTGCGACAGGCGGGCTCACGGTCCTTGGGACCGGCAACGCGAAGTTCCTCGGCGCGCTCAAGGGCCAGCGCGCTGAGACCATCGACTTCGAAGTGATGGCGGGCCCGGGAACGCCGCCGGGAACGGCCACGGTCCCCGTGACGGTCAGCTTCGAGTATGACGGTGTCCGCCAGGAGGTCGGCTACACCATCGGGCTGCTCATCGAGCGTGATGCATCATTCGCGCTCGTCTCGGCCGAGCTACCCGACAGCATCATGACCGGCGAATCGTTCGACGCGATGTTCGAAGTCGCCAACACCGGCGGCTTCGCCGTCTCGGGCGTGACCTTAAGCGTCGAAGCCAGCGGCGCGACGGTGGTCGACGGCACCCTGTTCCTCGGCACGTTCGACGTCGCAGGGACAGAGACCATCGACGTGACGATCGTTCCGGAAGGGCCCGGTATGCTGGAGGTCGCGGTCGTCGTGAGCTACCGGGACGACCTCGGCAGGGCGCAGTCGTTCCGGGAGACGAAGTCCGTGACCGTCGAGGACGTGCCGGACGACGGCCCGGCGGGACCCGGTCAGCCGGACCCGGAGAAGGAGAGCAACGACAACTGGTTCGTCGCGTTCATCAAGGCGCTCTTCGGCATAGGCGACTGATCCGTGCGCTTCCGCGACCTCGCATACCTGGTCGTCTCGAACCTGGCCCGGATGAAGCTCCGGCTGGTCCTCACGTCCCTGGGTGTGGTCATCGGCACCTCGGCGATCGTGCTCATGCTCTCCCTCGGCATCGGGCTGCAACGCAACATCACCGCTGAGCTGGGTCAGATCGGAGCTGCCACCCACATCAACGTGATGGGCGGCGTCTTCGGACCCGGCATGAACGAGCCCAAGCCGCTCGACGATCGCGCGATCAGGGAGATGGAGTCGCTCGAGCACGTAGATGCCGTGATGCCTGCAGTGAGCGTCACGAACATCGGAGATGTGTCGTACAAGCGCTACACGACGTTCCTCATGGTGCAAGGTGTGCCGATGGAACCGTTCCAGCGGCTTGGCTACGAGATCGAAGCGGGCCGCCTGCCCCGAAACGACAAGGAGATCCTGCTGGGCGCCGCCGTGCCTGCATCGTTCGCAGCCGGCTTCGGCCCGCAGGGCGCCGTGGGCGGCTCCCCGACTCCGGACCTCATCGGCAAACGGCTGGATGTGACGTTCTTCGAGTACCCGTCAGACACGGCGGACCCCATGGCCATGCCGACGGAATCCACCCGTCGGCTTACGGTGGTCGGGCTGCTCGCGCCCTCGGACATGCAGACCGACCAGTCGGCATTCGTCACGCTTGAAGCAGCGCTTGAGTTCAACGGGGTGACACAGCGCCGCGCCACGTACGAGAGCGTGATCGTGAAAGTCGACCTCCCCGCCTCCGTCGCCGATGTCGAGAAGGTGCTCACTGATCAGGGCTACTACACGTTCTCGGCGCGCTCCATCCAGCAGAGTCTGAACGCGACGTTCCTGATCGTCCAGGCGGTTCTCGGCGCGCTTGGCGCCATCGCGATGCTGGTGGCCGCCCTCGGGATCGCGAATACCATGACGATGTCCATCTACGAGCGGACACGTGAGATCGGGATCATGAAGGCGGTGGGCGCGTCGAACCGGCAGATCAAGCGGGTGTTCCTCGGGGAGGCGGCCATCATCGGCGTCCTGGGTGGCAGCGGCGGGCTTCTGTTCTCGATCTCCGGTGCCGCGCTCGCCAACCTGTTCGTCGCGAGCATGATCGAAGCGCAGACATCAGGCGCGGGCGGCGGGGCGACTCAGAGCTCCTTCTTCCACATTCCGCCGTCGCTGGCGTTGTTCGCCATAGCGTTCGCGGCTGGCGTCGGACTCCTCTCGGGGGTGCTGCCGGCCATGCGTGCCGCCAACCTCGATCCCTTGACCGCGCTTCGACACGAGTGACGGAGGCAACGATGCGTGCACTGACAAGCGTGCTCCTCGGACTGTTCCGGCCCGCTACGGGATTCGATCGTGCGGGGGCCGCCACCAGATGGCTCTGGATGCCCCTGCTGGCGCTACTCGTGCTCTCGGTCGCGATCAAGGCCGGCGTGGCCACGCCCCTGCAGACGGCAGCGACGGAGGAGCAGAGCAGGCAGGCGCTCGAGCGCGAGATGGAGTCGTGGCCTGAGGAGCAGCGGCGGCAGTACGAGCGGGACATGGCGCAGTTCGAGGCCGACATGGGTCTTGAAGAGGGTGGCGCCATGCAGGCCGCGACCTCGATCGCTGCGACGGCCGCGTTGGTGTTCGGCGTACTGGGTGCCGTGGCCGCCGTCCTGTACGTCGCAACGTTCTTCTTCGTCGCCGCCAAGACCTGGGCCAGCCCCGTCAGGTATCCCGTCATGCTCACGGTTGCCGCGCTCTCCCTCGTGCCGCATGCGTTCCGGAACCTCCTCCAGGCCGCTTACATGTCGGCAACGGGCACGTGGCTGCAGCACTCCGGGCTCGGCGCTCTGGTGGCACCGGCGGACCCGATGCAACCGCCGGGAGTCGCCTACGCCGTCCTGGCGCAGCTCGACATCTGGGTCCTGTGGGGCCTTGCGATCCTCTTCGCCACGCTCCTGTCCCAGACCGTCGGATTCGCGCGCAAGCGGGCTGTGACCGCTCTGCTCACGTTCGTCGGCGTGACCGGCGTCCTTCAGGCGCTGCCCACCATCATCGCCAGTGCCTTCATGGGAGCGGTCATGTAGCGGGGCCGGGAGGCGCCACGGAACGCATGCCTCTCGGCGAGGAGCGCGGTCGCATGGCGCCGTGCGCGTGACGCGGCGCCGGCGCCCTGCCGTCTTACCTGCCGAGCAGGTCCAGGATGGCCGCGCTCGCCTCGAGGACGCTCATGTGCATGAACGCCTCCTCCAGGGTGGCTCCTGTGGCGAACGGCCCGTGTGTGCGCAAGACGGCCACCGGGCGGCCCGCCAGCGCCCCCGCGAGCACAACTGCCGCCTCGGCAGACGCGATGGTGGTAGCGGCCTCGACCACCGGCACTTCGCCGAGCACGTAGAGTCCCTCGGAATCCGCGGGAACGATCGTGTCGTGCGCGAAGCTCCGTGCCACCGTGTGCGGCGGATGCGCGTGCACGATCGCACGCGCGTCAGTGGCCGCGTAGACGGCCCGGTGCACCACGATCTCGCGGCTGCAGCGCTCGTCGGCGGCGCACGGCTCCATCCCCGTCTCCACCAGGTCGTCGTCGCCAAGCCTGCCAAGCATCGACCCGCGCCGGGTGATCACGATCCGATCGCCGTCACGGACGCTCATGTTGCCGCCGTGGCTCGTCGTCAGGCCCGCCACGTAGATGTCGCGCCCGATGTCGCGGAACACCCGCAGGGTCTCGCGGTCGATCATCTGCTCACTCCGGTCTGCCCTCGCCCGACAGCATGCCCTGATACTCAAGTGCGCGTGCCAGGCGGTAGAAGTCGCTCTCACGGTCGATGAAGCGCACGCGGGTCATCATCGTCTCCGGATCGATCAACTCACCGAACGGCACGTACTTCAGTGAGAGCTGGTCTTCCACGCTCACCATCACACCCGTCAGCCCACGCTCGATCAGCGCTCGATAGGCACCGACACCCAGCTGGGTGCCGAGAAGAACGTCGAAGGCGCTCGGCTCCGCGCACCGCGCCTCGTAGCCGATCTGCTTGTGCCTGACCTTGATCGAACGACCGGTCCGTGCCGCGTAAACCCGCTCCATCTCGCCGGCCAGTGTGCGTCCGATCTGGGCATCGCCGAGTCGCACGTTGCCGTGCTCATCGGTCACCTGCGGACGCTGGTCATCGGGCAGCCGGTCGGCGAGCCCCTCCGCGGCGCACACGATGCCGTAGTCGCGGCCATCGCGCTCGCGCTCCAGCATCAGGTCCACGAGCTCCTCGGCGGCCTGGCGCGCATCGAACGTGCCGTCGTAGTCCTCGACCGACAGCATGCGTGTGGCCTCTCCGGCGATGCCCGAGGCATAGGTGAGCCACCCGGCCTTGCGGCCCATCATCTCCAGCACGTACCACACACGTGTGGAACGAGCGTCCGCGCCGAGGTTGCGGATCTCGGCAGCGGAGAAGTGCGCCGCCGAGAAGAACCCGAACGTCCAGTCGATCCCGTAGTAGTCGTTATCGATCGTCTTGGGGAGGTGCACGATGCGCACGCGGCGCAGGTCGGGCATCAGATCCTGCATGCGGTAGAGGTAGTTCGCCGTCTTGAGCGTATCATCACCGCCGATGGAGACGAGCGCATCGATGCCGTGGGCGTCGAACGCCTCGTACACCGCACGAAGCCGCGCGTTCTTCTCGGCATCGGCGAGGTCATCGAGCGAGCCCACCGGCTTGCCGGGATTGGCGCGCGAGGTGCGCAGGATGATGTCCTTGCGATTGCGGATGCCCGAGACGTCGTCGCGCGTGAGCAACGCGTAGTCGCGCCCCTCGACGAGCGGCGTCTGCGCCGAGAACGACTCGAGGTCTTCGTAGCCGTCGAAGAAGCCGACGACCTCGATGCCGCTATTCAGGAACGAGAGCGCCGCAGCCGAGATGACGGCGTTGGCGGCGGGCGCCGGCCCACCGCTGAACAGCATGCCGACGCGCTTGATCGGGGCCGATCCGTTCACACGATCACTTCCCATCGGGTCGTTTCCGGCCGGTCCAGCGCGAGACCCTCCGGCAGGCGTCACCGGCGGGCCCCGTCGTGTGGGTCTTACCCGGCGCTCTCGTCGAACACACCGATAGCACGCAGCCGCTCGTATCGTTCGTGTTGCAGCCGCGCGGAGTCCGTGCCCGACAGCACATCGAGCGCCGCACTGATGCGGCTCCCCACCGCGGCGATCACCGGCGCCGGATCACGATGCGCCCCGCCCGGCGGCTCCGGCACGATCTCGTCGGCGATGCCGAGGCGCACGAGGTCGTCGGCGGTGAGTGCGAGCGCCGAGGCGCTCTCGGCAGCGCGTGCGGTGTCCTTGTACAGGATCATCGCGCACATCTCGGGGCTGATGACCGAGTAGTACGCGTTCTCGAGCATGATCAGCCGGTCACCGAAGCCGATGGCCAGCGCACCGCCGCTGCCGCCTTCGCCGATGCCCACCACCACGACGGGGACCGGGAGGTCCGAGAGCGTCGCCAGACACTCGGCGATCGCCCACGCCTGCCCGCGCTCTTCGTCCTCGAGGCCCGGGTACGCACCGGCGGTGTCCAGCAGCGTGACCACGGGAAGGCCGAACTTGGCCGCGAGCAGCATCGCCCGGCGCGCCTTCCGGAACCCCTCGGGGTGCGGACTGCCGAAGTTGCGGCGTACGTTCTCCTTGGTGGTCCGGCCCTTGCGGTGTCCGATCACCACCACGCGGCGGCCGTCGAGCGTGGCCAGCGCGGCCATGATCGCCTCGTCATCGCCGTACGCGCGGTCGCCCTTGAGCTCCACGACGTCGGTGAACAGCGCCGAGAGGTAGTCGTCGGTCTTGGGGCGCTCGGGGTGACGGCTGACCTGCACGCGCTCCCAGGGCGAGAGGGCCGCGTACAGCGTATCGCGCAGCCGCTCGACCTCGCGCTCGAGGTCCTCGATCTCGGCCGCAAGGTCCGGAAGAGACGCTACGTCGAGAGCCTTGAGCTCGGCGAGCTTTTCCTCGAGTTCGACGAGCGGCCGCTCGAACTCCATGACGAACCGGGCCATCAGACATCACCCGCCACGGCGGGAGTCCCCGCAGCGTCGGCCATCAGGTACCCCAGCACGGTCGCGACGCGGCCACGCAGCTCACCACGCTGAACGACGCCATCGATCATCCCGTGCTCCACGAGCGACTCGGCGCTCTGGAAGCCCTTCGGGAGCGAGCGGCGGATCGTCTGCTCCACCAGCCGCGGGCCGGCGAAGCCGACAAGCGCGCCGGGCTCGGCGAAGATGACATCGGCAAGGACCGCGAAGGACGCGGTGACGCCGCCGTACGTGGGGTTCACCAGTATCGACACGTAGGGAAGACCCGCGCGCGCCAGCCGCTCGGCGGCCGCTGCGGTCTTGGCCATCTGCATGAGCGAGAGCATCCCCTCCTGCATCCGCGCGCCGCCGGACGCGACGACGATGACCGCCGCGCGGCGCTCCTCGAGCGCGAGCTCGAACAAGCGGGTGACCTTCTCGCCCACGACCGAGCCCATCGAGGCGCCCACGAAGCGGAAGTCGAGCGCACCGATCGCGACCGGCACGCCGTCGATCGTCGCGCGCCCGGTGACAGCAGCGTCGGACAGGCCGGTGCTCTCGCGAGCCGCGCGGACGCTCTGCGCGTAGGGTTTGGCGGCCGAGAAGCGCAGCGGGTCTGCCGAGGTCAGACCGGCGTCGATCTCGGCGAAGCTCCCCTCATCGACGAGCAGCGCGATGCGGTCTGATGCGATGAGCTCGAAGTGGTGGTCGCAGTGCGGGCACACCGAGTGGCTGCGCGCGACATCGCCCTGGTAGAGGGTCTTGCGGCAGCCGGGACAGGTCCGCCACACGCCATCGGGCAGGCTACCGCTCACGCCGGAGGTCACCGTGTAGCGCCGGCGCTCGCGTTGCTTGAACCAGTCGTTGATCGGCATGCGTCTCCACGACGTCGGACGGTCACATCAGGTGGCTATGATAGCGCGGCACCGCCACTCGTGCGATGCCGCGCTATCGTTCGTGCGTTATGGGGTGCGCCTACAGCGAGAACTCCTTGGTGCCCTCGAAGACGGCGAGCGCATCTTCCACGCCCCAGTCGCCGAGCGTGATCGCGCTGATCGCCTTCGTGAGTCGTACGGCCTCGTCGAGCGAGCGCTGGTGGATGTTGCGCCCGGTGGCGTTGCCCATGGCGCCGCCCACGTGGATCTGTTCCCACAGCTGCGTGAGGAACGTGCGCGCATCGACGGTGGAGCCGCCGGCGCACACGAGGCCGGTCCGGCCCGCGGCGGACGACGCTTCCTTCAGCAACTCGGCCGAACTCGCGGCGTCGGTGCCCTTGGGCGGGTTGACCTTCACGAAGTCCGCGCCGAGCGACACGGCCACGCCGGCAGCACCGGCGATCAGGTGCGGGTCCTTCTCATCGAGCACGGCGCGACCGCGCGGATAGATCCACAGCACGACCAGCATGCCCACCGAGTGCGCATCGGCGATGAGCTGCCCGGCCTCCTGCATCATGTTCGCCTCGTACTCGCTGCCGAGATAGATCGTGTAGCCGACGCCCACGACGTTCACGCCGTTGTCCCGCAGGTCGAGCACGGTCTGGATGTCGTAGAGCTGCGGGGAGTACGGGTCGTCCTGGTGCTTGGCCGGGTCCTTGGCCGAGGTCTTGACCAGATGGGTCTTGGAGTTGATCTTCACGAGGTAGTTGATGTCCGGGTAGTCGGCCGCGTACTGCGCCACGAGGCCGCGCTGTCCGGCAAGGACGCCACAGACGCCCTGGTCGCCGATGCGGAACAGGTGCTCCGGCTCGGCGTCCTCGGCAGCGATACCCTCGCCGTAGAAGTCGTCGTTCAGGTGCTCGATCTTCTGGTCGCAGGCGAACAGCATGAGCCTGCCCGTGCCGCGCGTGGCGGCCAGGTAGTTGTCGATGTAGGTCTCGCGCGCCTCGGCGGGCACATCCATCGGCACGCGGACCTGCTCACGGGTGATGCTCGGCATGGAACTCCTCCTCGTGATTCGAACGTACTCGGTCTCCCCCGGGGCGCACGCGAACACAGGGTGTGTTGTTGGCGCATGGACCCGACAGATAGGTTATGCCACTCGGCCCCGAAACGCTATCAGGCGTCGTGCAGCGGCAGCTCCATCCGCACGTGCGGCACGCCCGTACGCCCGGACGGGAAGGGAGTGTCGCTCACGGTGCGGTAGCCGAGACGCTGGTAGAACCCCTCGGCGGTCACCCGGGCGTTCAGCCAGACACCGGTCAGGCCGAGTCTGTGGGCCTCTGCCGCGACCTCGGCCATGAGCGCACGGCCGACACCGCTGCCGCGCAGGGCGTCACGCACGCTCACCTGACGGACGTGACCGGTGCGGTCGGGTTCGATGAGCAGGCTCGCGTACCCGACGACCGCGCCACCGCGCACGGCGATCACATGGCGCCGGTCCGCGCCCTCGTCGTCCCAGCGGTCGTCACGCGGGAGCCCGAACGGTGCGAAGAGCGCCTCGTGGCGCAGCTCGTGCACCTCGGACATCCGTGGGTCGTCGGACGCGATCCACTCGCAGACCGTGGCCGTCACGCTACCCGCCGAACCGGTTGGTGATAGGCATGCGGCGGTCGCGCCCGAACGCCTTGGGCGTCACGCGCGTGCCCGGCGCGGACTGGCGGCGCTTGTACTCGGCGCGGTCCACCATCCCCACCACCGAGCGGACGAGGCCCTCGTCCAGGCCACCGGCGATGAGCTCGGTGACGGAGCGGTCCTGCTCCACGTAGCCGGCGAGCACCGGGTCGAGGACGTCGTAGGGAGGAAGCGAGTCCTGATCGGTCTGATCCGGCCGCAGCTCGGCCGAGGGGGGCTTCTCGAGCGTGGCATCCGGGATCACCGGCACGGGTCCCTGTGCGTTGCGCCAGCGGGCGATCTCGTAGGCGTGGGTCTTGAAGACGTCCTTGATCGGCGCAAAGCCGCCGGCCATGTCGCCGTAGAGCGTGGAGTAGCCGACCGAAAGCTCGCTCTTGTTGCCGGTAGCAAGCACGAGCCAGCCGAACTTGTTGGAGAGCGCCATCAGGAGCGTCCCGCGCACGCGCGCCTGGAGATTCTCCTCGGTCACGTCCTCCGGACGCCCCGCGAACGCCGGTGCGAGCGCGCCAAGGAACGCCTCGTGCGTATCGCTGATGGGCAGTTCGATGGTCTCGATGCAGAGCGCGCCCGCAAGCGCCTGCGCATCGGTGAGGCTCCCCTCACTCGAGTACGGGCCGGGCATGAGAACACCGTGCACGTGCCCCGGGCCCAGGGCATCGGCGGCGATCGCCGCGACGAGCGCGGAATCAAGTCCGCCTGAGAGGCCGAGGACCACGTCGGTGAACCCGTTCTTGCGAACGTAGTCGCCGAGGCCCGTGGTGAGCGCGCGGTACACCTCGGCCGGTCCGCCGAGCATGGGAGCGACCATCCCCGAGCCGGTCACGCCGCGGGGCAGCCCGGCACTGTCGCGCCCTGGGCCACTGTCCGGATCGATGTCTACGACCACGAGGTCCTCGTCGAACGAAGCCCCGCGCGCCACCACTGTGCCGTCGGGCGTGATCACGACCGAGCGGCCGTCGAAGACGAGCTCGTCCTGTCCGCCAACGAGGTTGCAGTACGCGAGCCAGACACCTCCCTCACGCGCGCGGTCCTGGAGCATCCGCTCCCGCTCGGGGCCTTTGCCGGTGTGGAAGGGCGACGCCGAGACGTTGAGCACAAGCCGCGCGCCGCCTGCGGCAACCCGCCGTACCGTCTGTGGGACCCACACGTCCTCGCACACGGTGAGCGCAGTGGGCAGACCGCCGAGATCGACGATGACGTCGCCGGTGCCGGGCTCGAAGTAGCGCTCCTCATCGAAGACGCCGTAGTTGGGCAGTTCGCGCTTGGCGTAGGTGCGCTCGATGCGCCCTCCCCTGACCAGCGCGGCGACATTGTGCAGACCGGCTTCGCCGCGCACGACGCTTCCTATCACCGCTGGCAGCGCGGCCCGCTCGGCGAACACCTCGAGCGCAGTCGCGGTGGCGGCGATGAAGTGCGGCTTGGCCAGCAGGTCCTCGGGCGGGTATCCCGTGAGCGCGAGTTCGGGCAACAGCACCAGCCCGGCGCCGGTGGCCGAGGCGCGTGAGGCGGCGTCAAGGCACCGTTCGAGGTTCCCTTCGATGTCCCCTACCGTGACGTTCACCTGCGCGAGCGCGATGCGCATCCTCCGCTGCCTCCCTTGGCTTCGGATGCAAGTCTAGCGCACGCGCACGACACGCGGAGCACCCGCAGCTCAGGTCCTTCCGGCCGCCGCGGCCAACGAGCGGACCATCTCTTCGACCGCCGCCGGGTCCCCCTGCCGCTTCACGATCGCACTGCCGACGATCACCCCGTCGGCGACTCTGGCGACCTCGGCCACCTGTTCCGGCGTACTCACGCCGAAACCGACCGCGACCGGCAGCGACGTGTGCGCGCGGACGCGCTCGACCAGCGCGCTGATCCCAGTGGCGAGCGTGTCCCGCTCGCCGGTCGTGCCGGTGGTGCTCACGCAGTACACGAACCCTGCCGAGGCGCCCGCGACCACCGCCATGCGCTCATCGGTCGATGTGGGAGCTGCGAGGAACACGGTGTCGATGTCCCCCGAGACCGCGAGCCACGGCCGGGCGGCCTCGGGCGGCATGTCTGGCACGATGATGCCGGCAACGCCCGCCTCACGCATCGCCTCAGCGGCGCGCTGTAGGCCGAAGCGCATGAGCGGGTTGAGATACGTCATCAGCACGATGGGCGGCGGCTCCTCGCCGTCCGCGCCGCGGGTCCCGGCGATGAACTCGGCAGCGAGCGAGATCGACTCGGCAAGTCCGAAGCCGCCCCCCTGCTCCCGCGCGATCGCCGCGGCCTCGGCTATGACCGGGCCGTCGGCGAGCGGATCGCCATACGGCACGCCGAGCTCGATCACGTCGGATCCGGCGCGTGCGGCGGCGTGCAGGGACTCGAGCGACATAGCCCGGTCCGGATAGCCCGCCATCAGATACGTGATGAGCGCGGCGCGGTCACGCGGGAACGCGGCCGTGAGGCGGGAGCGCGATGCGCGCTCGGACCTCTCACCCACCGAGGCCTGCCTCCCGCACGATGTCCATGTCCTTGTCGCCGCGACCCGAGACGTTCACGACCACGACACCTTCGGGGCCGAGCTCGGCCGCAAGCCTGGGCAGCAGCGCGAGCGCGTGACTGCTCTCGATGGCCGGGATGATGCCTTCGGTACGCGTGAGCAGCGCGAATGCTTCGATCGCCTCGGCATCGGTGACGCCCTCGTAGCGGACGAGACCGCTGTCCTTGAGGTAGCTGTGCTCCGGACCCACGCCGGGATAGTCGAGCCCGGCCGAGATCGAGTACGCCTCGAGCGGATTGCCCGCGTCGTCTTGCAGCAGGTACGAGTAGAACCCGTGCATCACGCCGGGCTGGCCCTTGGTGAGCGCCGCTCCATGCTTGTCGGTCTCCAGGCCGAGCCCGGCCGCCTCGGCGCCGATGAGGGCCGGACGACGGTCGGCCGACACATCGTGCAGGAACGGGTAGAACATGCCGATGGCGTTGCTGCCGCCGCCGACGCACGCGACGACCGCGTCCACGTGCGCGATCTCCTTCTCGGCGAGTTGCGCGATGGTCTCGGTGCCGATGATCGCCTGGAAGTCACGCACCATCGCGGGGTACGGGTGCGGGCCCACGACCGAGCCGATCACGTAGAAGGTGTCCTCCACACGCTCGACCCAGTGCCTGAGCGCCGCGGTGACCGCATCGGCGAGCGTCCCGGCTCCGTCCGGCACGGGGACGACCTCGGCGCCCAGGAGGCGCATCTTGTAGACGTTGAGCGCCTGGCGGCGGATGTCCTCGGTACCCATGAACACGGCACACTCGAGGCCCATGAGCGCCGCGGTGGTGGCGGTGGCCACACCGTGCTGCCCCGCACCGGTCTCGGCGATCACGCGCCTCTTGCCCATCCGCCGCGCGAGCAGGCACTGGCCGATGGTGTTGTTGATCTTGTGCGCGCCGGTGTGGTTGAGGTCCTCACGCTTGAGCCACACGGCCCCGAGCCCGACCGCCTCGGCCAGCCGATCGGCGCGATACAGCGGCGACGGGCGTCCCACATAGTCGCGCAGCAGATACGCGAGTTCCCCGGCGAACGACGCGTCCGCCTGCGCCTCTTCGTACGCCGCGGCGAGTTCCGCGAGCGCCGGGACCACGGTCTCCGGTACGAACGTGCCGCCGTACGGTCCGTAGAACCCCGCAGCGTCCGGCGCGGAGTACGCGAGCTCGGCAGAGGGCAGCAGTGGATCAGCGGACATCGGACACCTCCAGGTCGGCGGCGCGCACGGCCGCGCAGAACGAATCGATCAGCGACTGGTCCTTCACGCCGGGTGACGCCTCCACGCCGCTACAGACATCCACCGCGAAGGGTGAGAGCACGCTCACGGCCTCGGCGACGTTGACCGGCCCAAGGCCCCCGGCGACGATCACCGGCGCCCAGTGGGGCAGGTGACCTGCCACATCGTACCAGTCGAACGCCACGCCCGTACCCCCGCTCTCGCCGCCGACGACGGTGTCTAACAGGAACGCCGCCACCGAGCCGCGATACGCGTCGAGATCCGCAAGGCGGGTGCCGGGGCCGACGCCCACCGTCTTGATGACGGGCACGGGCGCCGTCGCGCACGTCTCCGGCGCCTCGTCGCCGTGGAACTGGACCGCTGTCAGGCCGAGGCGCGCGACCGCCTCCCACACCTCGTCGGCGTGCGCATCACGGAACACACCGACGCGGGCCACGAACGGTGGCACGTCGGCGAAGACGGCCGCCGCCTCATCGATGGTCACCTGCCGCTTCGAGGGTGCGAGCACCACACCTACGGCGTCCGCGCCGGAGGACACCGCCGCGGCGGCGTCCTCCGGTCGGGTCAGACCACATACCTTGATGCGCGTGCGGTGCACGGCTACTCCTCGAGCGTGGTACCGGCGGCGAAGTCGAAGTCGACGAGCTCACCGGCGTTGTAGGCGGCATACGCGGCCAGGTCGAAGTGCCCGTGACCCGAGAGGTTGAACAGGATGCAACGGTCTTCGCCTGCGGCCTGAGCGGCCTTGGCCTCGTTGATGGCGGCAAGGATCGCGTGGCTGCTCTCAGGCGCGGGCAGGATGCCCTCGGCGCGGGCGAACTGCGCGGCTGCGTCGAAGCACGCCGTCTGGTCCACGGCGACCGCCTCGACCTCTCCCTCGTGCACGAGCTGCGAGACCAGCGGCGAGTCGCCGTGATAGCGCAGTCCGCCTGCGTGGATGCCGGCAGGCACGAAGTCATGGCCGAGCGTGTACATGAGCATCTGCGGCGTCATTCCGGCCTCGTCGCCGAGGTCGTAGCGGTACTCTCCCGCGGTGAGCGTGGGGCATGCCTTGGGCTCGACCGCGAGCAGGCGCGCGTTGCTCTTGCCCTCGAGCTTGCGGTGGTAGTACGGGAACGCGATGCCGGCGAAGTTGCTGCCGCCGCCGACACACCCGATGACCACGTCCGGCTCCTCCTCGGCGAGCCTCATCTGCTCGATGGCCTCCTGGCCGATGATCGTCTGGTGCAGACAGACGTGGTTGAGCACACTGCCGAGCGCGTAGTGCGTGCCGGGGTCCTTGATGGCAACCTCGACGGCTTCGGAGATCGCGATGCCGAGCGAACCGGTGGAGTCAGGATCCATCGCGAGCACGTGGCGTCCCGCCTCCGTGAGGTCGGTCGGCGAGGCGTGCACGGTTCCGCCGTAGGTCTCCATCAGGATGCGGCGGTACGGCTTCTGCTCGTAGGAGACCTTCACCATGAAGACCTCGACGTCGATGCCGTACAGGGCGCCCGCGATCGAAAGCGCGCTTCCCCACTGCCCGGCGCCGGTCTCGGTGGAGATCTTGGTGATGCCCTCGAGTTTGTTGTAGTACGCCTGCGGGATCGCCGTGTTGGGCTTGTGGCTACCCGCCGGCGAGACGCCCTCGTACTTGTAGAAGATCTTCACGCCCGCGGGCAGGCCGAGCACCCGCTCGAGCTGGCGCGCGCGCAGCAGCGGCGAGGGGCGATAGGTCTTGTAGACGTCGATGACCGCGCCGGGGATGTCTATCCAGCGCTCCGGCGACATCTCCTGCTTGATGCACTCGGCCGGGAAGATCATGCCCAGCCGCTCACCGATCTGATCCATCGTCAGTTCCGTGCCGTCGGGCGCGAACGCCTTCGGCGGCGCCGGCGGGTTCTTGAGGTCCGGGATCACGTTGTACCAGGCCTCCGGGATCCTGGTCTCGTCCAGTCCGAACCTCGTCTTGTCACTGCCCATGTCCTGCTCCCTTCCTCACCCCGGTCAGTTCTGCCAGCACGTCTTCAGGAAACGGCGAGCGCATGAGCGTCTCGCCAACGAGCACCGCCTCGGCGCCTGCCGCGGCCGCAGCCTCGACATCCGCGCGCGTCTTCACCCCGCTGGCGGCCACCAGCGTCACGTCGAACCGCCGCGCCTCCTCAAGCACATGGCGCGCGCGGTCCGGGTCCACCTCGAGCGTGCGCAGGTCACGCGCGTTGACGGCAATCACCGCCGAGCGCACGCCGAGCGCGATAGCGAGTTCCTCGGCGCTCACGATCTCAACGAGCGGCGTCAGCCCCAGTGTCTCTGCCGTATCCGCGAACTCCCGTGTGAGGTTGCCGAGCACGCTCACCATCAGCAGCACCGCGTCCGCTCCATGGCCGCGCGCTGCGAACAGCTGCACCGGGTCGACCACGAAGTCCTTGCACAGCACGGGGACCTCGACCGCGTCGGCCACGTCCGAGAGGTCGGTGAACGAGCCGCCGAAGAACTCGGGCTCGGTGAGTACCGAGATCGCCGCCGCGCCGCCGTCCTGGTAGTGGAGCGCCTGCTTGGACGCATCGCAGTCCGCCGCGATCACACCGGCGCTCGGCGAGGCCTTCTTGACTTCGGCGATCACGGCGACATCGGAGCGGTCCCGAAGCGCCGATGCGAAGTCACGCGGAGGCCGAGCGCAGCACGCGAGCCGCTCGCGGTCGGCCGCGGACAGAACGCCGTACTCGGCTGCAATGCGCTCTCGGCGCCGGGACATCACGGTCTCCAGGAAGCTCACGAGGCCACCTCCGCGAGCCTCCGACTGGTGGCAGCCAGCCGCTCGAGTGTGTCCAGCGCGCGACCCGAGTCGATCGACTCCCGTGCGCGGGCGACGCCTTCGGCGAGGTCCGACACCGCGCCAGCCGCGAGCAACGCCGCGGCTGCGTTCATGAGCACCACGTCGCGCCGGGGACCGTGCTCGCCGTCGAGCACCGCACGCACCAGCGCGGCGTTGGCCACGGCGTCCCCACCGGCGATATCCGCGATCGTCGAGCGCGCGATGCCCACCTGCTCCGGTGTGACCTCGTGGGTGCGCACGGCGCCGTGCGTCGCGTCGTACTCGGCCACCGTGGTGGGGCCGCTCGCCGAGACCTCGTCCATGCCGGGGTGCCCGTTGACGACAAGCACGCGCTCGGCGCCGAGCCTGCCGGCCACCTCGGCCATCACCGGCGCGAGGCGCGCATCGTACACGCCGAGGAGTTGACGCTTCGCGCCTGCCGGGTTGGTGAGCGGGCCGAGGATGTTGAAGACCGTGCGGATGCCGATCTCGCGACGCGGGCCGCCGGCGTGGCGCATCGAGGCGTGGAGCGACTGAGCGAAGAGGAATCCCACGCCGCACTCGTCGATGCAGCGCGCCATGCCCGCGGCGTCGAGAGTGATGTCCACGCCCAGCGCTTCGAGCACATCCGCGCTGCCGGCGCTTGAGGAGACGGCGCGGTTGCCGTGCTTGGCGACCGGCACGCCCGCGCCGGCCACCACGAACGCGGTGGTCGTGGAGACGTTGAACGTGTGGAGACCGTCGCCGCCGGTCCCGCAGGTGTCGATGTAGTGCGCCGCCGTGGGCCTGACCGGCGTGGCGCGCTCGCGCATGGCGCGCGCGAAGCCCACGATCTCGTCGACCGTCTCGCCCTTCATCCGCATCGCCACCACGAGCGCCGAGATCTGCGCGGGGGTCGCCTCGCCGTCCATCACCAGGCCCATCACGTGCTCGGCCTCGGCCTCGGACAGCGCGTCGCCGCCGCTCACACGCGCGATGGCGCCGCCGATCGTAGTGACCTCGGCCAGCCGTGCCGAGGAGCGTGCGGTGCCACCCGCCGCGGCGATCGCAGCGGGCGCCTCGTCTGCCGAGCGCGTGAGCGGCACCTCGCCGCACACGTCGAGGAAGTTGGCGAGCAGCTTCGTGCCCTCGGGCGTGAGCACGCTTTCCGGGTGGAACTGCACGCCGAAGACCGGAAGGTCCCGGTGGCGCATGCCCTGGATGACGCCGTCTGCCGTGCGCGCCTGGACCACGAGCGGTTCGCCGATACTCCCGGCTTCCACGCACAGCGAGTGGTAGCGCGTGGCCGTGAACGGGCTCGGGATGCCCGCGAACAGCGCCGTCCCGTCGTGCACGATGTCGTCGGTCTTGCCGTGCACGGGCCTGGGCGCCCGGCAGACGGCTCCACCGAAGACCTCGGCGATCACCTGATGGCCGAGGCACACGCCGAGCACCGGCACGCCCACCTCAGCGGCGGCGCGTACCACGTCGGCCGAGATACCGGCATCGGCCGGCGTGCCCGGCCCGGGCGAGATCACGATGCCCGCAGGCTTGAGTGCGAGCGCCTCGGCGGCGCTGAGCGCGTCGTTGCGCTCAACCCTCACCTCTGCCCCCAGGGCAGCCAGGAGCTGCACGAGGTTGTAGGTGAAGCTGTCGTAGTTGTCGATGACGAGGATCATCGGATCATGCCCCCATCGCCCTCGGCCGGCCGGGAAACCACGGCCTCTGTCCTCGGATGCTCCCGCCTCCCGGCGGAAGCATCCTGCGAAAGGATCGGCCTTAGGTTTCCCGTCCCGTCCTCGGCTGCATGAACAGCGCTCTCCTCGTCATGCATCCCCGCCGCAAGCTCCAGGGCGCGATGCAGGGCGCGGGCCTTGTGGAGGCACTCCTCGTACTCGCGTTCCGGGTCTGAGTCCGCCACGATGCCGGCGCCGCTCTGCAGGTACGCGCGACCGCCGGCGAGCACGATCGTGCGGATCGTGATGCACATGTCCATCGCGCCATCGAGCCCGAAGTAGCCGACTGTCCCGGCGTACGGGCCGCGTGCGGCGGGTTCGAGTTCGGCGATCAGCTCCATCGCGCGGACCTTGGGGGCTCCGCTGACGGTGCCCGCCGGGAACGTGGCCCGCAGAGCGTCGAATGCGTCGGCGCCCGGCGCGAGCGTGCCGGTCACGTTGCTCACGATGTGCATGACATGCGAGTAGTACTCCACCTCCATGAGCTCGTCGACGGTCACGCTGCCGGGAACGCACACGCGTCCGAGGTCGTTGCGGCCGAGGTCCACGAGCATGACGTGCTCGGCGCGCTCCTTCTCGTCGGCGAGCAGGTCGGCGCGCAGCCGGCCGTCCTCGGCCGTGTCCGCGCCACGGGGGCGCGTCCCGGCAAGCGGGCGGGTGAGCACCTCGTCGCCCTCCACGCGCACGAGCGGCTCGGGGCTCGAGCCCACGAGCGTCACATCGCGCGTGCGGACGTAGAACATGTACGGGCTCGGGTTGACCGCCCTGAGCACCCGGTAGAGGTCGAGGCCGTCACCCGCATACGGTGCGCTGAAGCGCTGCGAGAGCACGATCTGGAAGATGTCGCCGGCCGCGATGTGCTCCTTACCGGCCTTCACCGCCTCGATGTACTCCTCGCGCGTGCTGTGGGCGGTGAGCGGCACCTGGCGCGTCATGCCGACGCGACCGAGCTCAGCCCCGCGCGGCCCCTCGTCGATGCGCTTGAGACACGCGTCGATGCGCTTGAGCGCGGCCTCGTATGCGAGCTCCGGCGCCCCGCCGGGACGCACTGGCGCGATGACCTGCAAAACGCGACGCGCGTGGTCGAAAGCCACCACGATGTCCGCGGTCATGAAGACCGTGTCCGGCACGCCGAGCTCGTCTGAGCCGTGCCGCGGCACGCGCTCGAACCCGCTCGCGGCCTCGTAGCCCACAAAGCCCACCGCGCCGCCGACGAACAGCGGCAGCCCGGGTACGCGCGCCACGCGGCCGGCTGAGAGTCGCTCCGCCACCACGGTGAGCGGGTCATCGGCGCGCACCCCGTGCACGCCCCCGTTCTCCACCACGACCTCGCTCCCACGCGCGGTCACGACCTCGCCATCGCCCACGCCGAGGAAGCTGTAGCGCCCCAGCCGCTCGCCACCGACCACGCTCTCCAGCAGGAACGCGTGCTCGGCGCCCTCGGCCAGTGCCATGAATGCGGATATCGGCGTCGCGAGATCCGCGTAGACCTCACGCGCCACGGGGACCACGTCGTGGTCCGCTGCCAATCGCACGAACTCGTCTTTGCCCGGCAGTATCACGCTGATGCTCACCTTCCGGTCCGCAAGAACACAAAAAGCCCTCGTCCTGTAAGGGACGAGAGCTTCACTCCCGCGGTACCACCCTTGTTGCCGAAAGCCGGGGCCTTCGGCCACTCATCCTGACAGTGCTCCGGCGACTTCGCCGTCCACACCCGTTCCCTGCTATCGGTGGGCATCCGCCGGGACTAGTAGGCACTGCCGTTGCCCCGGAGCCTCAAGGGTCCATTCCTGCCGGTCGTTCACGCCGGGTTTCCACCGTCCCCGACTCTCTATGCTTCGCTGACCGGAGTACTACTCCCCGTCACAGGCGCATATGCGATTGCCGAGCACTGTAGCAGCCGAGGCGGGCGAGACGCAAGTGCCCCTTCTACCTGGACCACGCGCCCGGGATCTACCTACCCCGCATCGACTCCGCCATGACTATCAAGTCCGCGACGGGTCCATCGCCCACGAGTTGATACTCGACGAGTTGGCCCGTATCGGTGCGCTCGACCCAGGTCAACACGGCCGGGTAGTCGCTGGTCTCACCGTTTCGCCAAACCTGCGTCCCGGCCTCGCGCCCCACGGCAGGCAGTCCGCGAGTTGACGTCTCGAAGTTGAAGCGTGTCTCACCCTTCTCATTCGGGCTGAACTCCTCGCCCAACATCTCTTTCACCGGGAGAGTTTGACTCGTGGGCGTCACGTGCAGAATCACTCGGTCCGCATACCGGATGTTGAATGCGGTCAGAACCACGCCATTCCCTACGTCCGCGCCATCTGTCGTGACGGAGATGGCAGGAACCAAGCCGTCGCGCGCGGCCCGCAGAAGTGGATGGTACTGACCCTTCGGATCGGTCAGCGCTTGATCGAGGGTCATGCGTCGACCAGCCGGTGATGCATCAACGAACCAGTCCGTCCGCGCACCTCCAAGTAGCCGTGGAGCGTCATCACCGCGACCTACTACGGCAGGTGACGGCGCGCTTGCTGTCGACTGACTCGGCGGCGTGCCCCCGGTACAGCCAGCAGTCGCCGCGGCGACCAGCACAAGCGCAGCAAGCCATGTCGCTGTCTTCATCGTGCCACCCCCCCTAGTACACGGACACGTAGTTGTTCCCGAAGTGATTGGAGTTGTTGGGGTCGTTGTCGTAGAAGTTCTGGCCCGATGTCCCCCAGTATGTCCAGACGCCCCAGTTGTACTCCTTGTACATGAGCCCGCTGAAGTAGGCATCGTTGTTGTACGCGGCGCTCGAGTTCCACAGATCGACCTCGGCGTTCGTACCCGGCCAACATGACGTCATGCCGCCCACCTCGGACTTGGGTATCGTCATGAATACGGCGTTGTTGAGCCAGTAGTAGAACTTCTGGTCAGCGGTGCTGTAACCGATGTGGAAACGAGTCGTGGTTCCCCATGGCACTGAATCGAACACGTAGTCTTTGTACGCCCCGTTGCTGCAGCGCGCCACGAAGATTCGGGCGTTCGAGTAGCCGTAATCGTAAGTCAGCCCCAGTTCAGTCCAACTCGACATGTCGGTCTTTGACGCGTAGATGCTCTTGACCTTCTGGTACTGCACCACAGGCGCCGATGGCTCGGTGGCGATGTATCCCGAACACCCGTAGTGGTACCAGTCCTCCCTAGCCTCCACGTTGTAGATCGCCGCCGCCGCGTACGCCTCAGCGGGACAGGTCAACAAACTCAGGCAGGCGCTCACCAGCATCGTCAAGGCCGTGATGCCCGACCACATCCGCCGAACACGCATGACGCACCCCCGATCTTCGGCTCCCCCTGCCGACAGTACCCCCCCCCGATGTCGGAGTCAACACGACGGCAACCTGCGCGCCTACCCCTCATCCCCGATGAGCAGCACTCCGGGGAACGCCCCGTGCGCCCGTGCATCCGCGCTCGCGAGCGTAGCGCCCAGGAGCGTCGCGCACGCCGGTGCGAGCGAGTCGTAGAACGAGCAGCCGAGCGCCTCGCACTGGCGTGCCGCTTCGGCGATGACCTCGGTCGTCAGGGGTATCACCGCGACACCGGAGGCCTCGATGAGCTCCCACGCCGGCGTCATGTCCGCCGGGGAGTAGAGCCGTCGCACCACGGAGAGCACCTCATGCACGAAGTGCGTGGGTACCGCGAGTGCGATCTCCCCGTTCGTCGCCTGGACAAGCAGCGCGAGGGCTGCCGCCTGGCTGGTCTCCGGCTTGAACCACTTGACGCCCACGGACGCGTCGAGCACTACTGCGGGATGCGGGCTCACTTCTCGTCATCTCCATGGCCTCGAAGCGGCGCCGAGTCGTCCGTCTCGCGGATCTTGCGCAGGATCTCAAGCGTGGGGCGGTCATCGATCACCGTCCGGTCCTCCGCAAACGTCCGCATCCCCTCCAGCGCCCACAGCATCCGCCTCTGTCGCGCCTCGGCGTGCCGCTCCTCGGCCGTCTTGCCGAGATACGCCGCGAGCGACTCCTGGACGAGTTCGCTTCGCGCCATGCCGAGGTCACCTGCCTCCGCGTCGAGGCGGGCCAGCAGCTCATCCGGAAGTGAGATCGTCACCTTGGCGGTCATGGGCAGCTCCCTCGGTCATACCCTAATTCATACTGAATGTATGACCAGCGGAAGGAGACGTCAAGGGGCACGCGCGCCTGAGATCGCACGCGTCACACTGGGACCCTACCGGGCTACGGTGCGGTCGGCATCGTCGGCTGCTCATAGGCCGGGTCGCCGAGGCAGTAGAAGTACCCGTCACGCGAGCCGACGTAGATGCGCCCCTGCCACACGATCGGCGTGGACTCGTAGCTGCCGGCGCCCGCGAAGCGCGCGACCCTCGTGACACCGACGCGCCACTCCTTGCCGGTGCGGTCCTTGAGCGCGACCCCGCCTTCGGCTTCGTAGTCGATCCGGTACACGTTGACGGCGGCACCGTACCCGGCCTGGATGATGTGGTCGTCGACCATGATCGGCGTGGATATCGCGCCCCCGACGTTCTCCTTGAACACGAGCTTCGGAACGGGGACCGCACCTCGGCCATGCCAGTCGGGCGCGGTGCCCTCGGTCTCGTCCTGAGACACGACGTACAGATTGCCGTCGATCGCGGTGAACGCGGCGAGTGCCGGACGCACGAGCGCGCTGCCGTACTCGTCGTTCACGCTCACCGAGCCGATCACACCCCCCTGCCAGTCCGACAGCCCCCGGTTCTCCGTCGGGAAGAACCACACCAGCGCCTCGTCCGGGTCCTTGCGGGGATCGAGCTTGGCCACACCGCCTTTGCCCTGGATGTACTGGCGCTCGATCGCCTGGAGGATATGACCGTCACCCGAGACCACCGGCGAGCCGTCCAGGTCCGAGCCGATCCAGTAGTCCCACACGACCTCGAGCGTCTCGAGTTTGAGCCCGTAGACGTGCCCGGCGCCCGAGGCCAGATAGAGCGTGTCGCCGATCACCGACGGCGAGCTCTCGAGCACGAGATTGCCGCCGTGAGAGGATGCCCGCGAATCGCCGAGGAGGACCTGCTCGGCCTTGATGACCGGCCACCGGTGCCCGCCGCGCTCCTCGGTACGTGTGGGATCGACCGCGTAGACGTGACCGGTCTCGATCGCCACGTACAGCGTGTCACCCACCAGCACCGGGCTCGAGTCCGCGTCGCGGCTGTAGCTGCGCGTGCGCGGCGCCGTCAGCCGCCACAGCTCCTCGCCCGTCTCGAAGTCCACACAGCGCACCGGCGCGATCGAGGGGTCGTCCATGCCCCGCGGGAACCCGCGCCGGGAGCCGCACACCACCGCGAGCTTGCCTGTGTCCGGCATGCGGAAGACGGTGGGACTGCCCTTGATGACATCGTCGAACCGGTACGACCACAACTCCTCGCCCGTGGCCGCGTCGATCTTGACGAGGTTGTGGTCGAATCCGCCGATGACGAGGTAGAGCTTGCCCTTGTCGCGCACGAGCGCCGGCTGCCCGGTCCACCCCGTGCCCGACCACGTGACCGGACCGCTCGACGACGCCGTGCCGCCCGTGGTCCCGCTGCCGATATGTGCACGCCAGATGACCTCGAGCGTCTCGGGGACCGGCCCCAGGCCGTAGAACCGCCGCGTCTCATCGCCGAGGAACGTACCGACCTTGATGCCGTCGGTGTACGGGTTCGGACCGGTGGGCTCCGGCAGGGTCACCGTGACGGTCGGCAGCACCGAGGGCAGATCGGGGCGCGTGACGGCAGGCGGCGGCTCATCGGCGACAGGAGCACTGCATGCAGCCGCAACGGCCACAAGCAGCGGTATCACCATCGCTGACGCTACACGCCGAATGGACACGGCGCCGCTCCTTCCCACACGCCCTCGCACACGCCTCACCTGCCGTCAGGCCAGGTCATTCCCGATCGGACCCGGCTGCACCCCGGCCCCGCTGATGCCTGCCCTCGTAGACCCTCACCAGTGTGATCGTCGCCGGCCCGATGCGCACGCTCTCGCCCGGCACGAGCGGCACGGTGCGCACGCACTCGTCACCGCAGTACATGCCCCGTTCGTCGGTCAGGTCAAGGGCGACCACACCGCCAGGCGCCGGGGAGAACCTGACGTGATAGGCCTGAGCGATGCCGGCGGGAAGCGGGATGTCGGCGTTGCGCGCGGACCCCGCGACCGACGGCAAACGGACGTCGATCTCGCGCTCAGACCCCGCTCCCGTAACCCTGACCACCGCGCGCGGCACCTGTCGGCCGCCCTGTCCGCTCTCCGAATCGTCTGCGGCCGCCGCGGCCCGGGAGCGAGCGTGTGCGACCATCGCCCCGATGACCACCGTGACGGCGAGCGCCAGGGGCGCCCACCACCACGGCCAACGCGGCGAACGCACGGCGGCAGGCTGCACGGATTCGGCCTCGGCGGGCACGTCTTCACCGGAATCGTCCATCAGGACCTGTATGGCAGGGTCAGCCTGGGCCAGGAACGCGAGCGCCTCTGAGGCCGGGACCGCGAAGCCCACCGCGTCCACGTCGAGCTGCGCGATCTTGGCGACGTTCACGCCGACCAGGCGTCCTCGCTCGTCCACGAGCGGCCCGCCGGAGTTCCCGGGGTTGATCGCGGCATCCGTCTGCACGTACGTGTCCCCCTCGAAGACCTGCAGCGGCGAGGAGACCACGCCCTTGGTGAGGCTGACCGACCGCAGGCCGATGGGGAACCCGAGTGCGATGACGTCCTGACCCCGACGAAGCGTGTCGCTGTCGCCCCACACGATCGCGGGCACCTCAGGTGGCAGTTCGAGTGCGAGGAGTGCGAGGTCGCGGCGGCGATCGATGCCGACGACCTGGAACTGCAGCATCGCATCGGCCGCGATGACGCTTGCGGGTGTACCGGCCGTCGCATCGACGACGTGCGCGGCGGTGAGCACGCGTCCCGGGGCGACGACCACGCCGGTGCCGATGCGCTCGGCTCCCGCGACGATCGCCACCACCGAGTCGGTGGCGCGATCGAGCGACGAGGTCTCCGCGTTCGCGGCCACGGGCGCCGAGACGATGGCCGCGCAGACGGCGAGTGCGCAGCACAGCATCGCGATGGCGCGCAGCCTAGACAGGCTCGGCATCGGCCACCTCCGCGGTCAGGTCGAGGCGCGGTGCCACGGGCGGCGCGGCCGGCCAGCCGGGAACGTTCGGGCGTGGCACGTACGGCGCACCCTCGGCGCCGAGCGTCTCCCGCAGCCGCGCCACGCGACGCATCTCAGGGTCGTCTTCCGGTGCGAAGCCGAAGCCCGCCCAACAGAAGAAGACCTGCGAGTACGCGTCACCGGCCGTCGGCACGAAGTTGTCGCGCTCGAGCACGTTCTCGATCGCGCGCAGCATCGACCGCGGGTCCTTAAGGAGCATCATCCCCTCGGCATCGGCCTTCTCGGCGGCGCGCCACGCGGCCTCGCGGTGGAAGTACGCGAACACCTCGGTGACGACCACCATCAGCCCGTACAGCACCAGCACCGCCGCGCGCCAGTCGTCACCCGAGCCCCGCCGATGCGTGCCGGTCTCGGAGTCGAAGATCTCGGCCGTGGGGTCGTAGCGCAGATCATGGTGCCGCATCGCCCACACGGGCCCCATGATGGCCGAGACGGCGGTGGCCCACAGGGTGTCACGCGTGAGCACGCGAGACACGAGGTTCGCGAACACCGCCCGCTGCTCGTCGACGGTGATCTTCTCGAGCATCCCGCGGGTCACGCCGATGCGGGCGCGCTCGGGCGACCGGCCGAGGACGAAGGCGTTCACCTTGGGAGTGTCGATCACGTAGAACTGCGGCGTCTTCGGCAGACCGGCGGCGATGGCCATGTCCCGCAGCGCGCTCTTCGAGGGAAGCAGCGTGCCTCCGGCGGGCATGCGCGCTTCGAGGCGCCTCAGCAGGCGGGTCTCACAGCTCGCGAGTTGCGAGAACGCCCAGGCGAGCGCGCCCACGAATCCGAGTGCGAACGAGCCCCATCCGACCGTGCCGATGAGCGCCGCTACCTGTCGCCCGGTCATGTCCCACAGCAGCTGTGACTCCCGGAGGATGAGCACGCCCACCACGAGGAAGACGAGGGTCACCAGGACCGCGAAGCTCAGCGCCACCGAGACGGTGAACGCGGCCATGAACGCCACGAAGCGCAGACGGTTGCGTTCGATCCGTCGCTGCAGCGGTTCGATGCGCGCGACCCGCACACCCGGCGCGACCGCGTTGGCGAGCGTGGGTGAGGGTCGGGCGGCCACGTCACCTACTTCCGGCGGGAGTCGAGCTCGGCGGCGAGGTCGGCTGCGCTCACGCCCTCGCGGGTGAGCACGACGAGCAGGTGGTAGAGCAGGTCCGCGGCCTCGTAGGTGAGCTGGGCCCGGTCGTTGTCGCGGGCAGCGATGATGACCTCGCCCGACTCCTCGGCGATCTTCTTCAGGAGCTTGTCCTGCGGTCCCGAGAGCAGCTGCGTGGTGTAGCTGCCCTCCGGCAACTCGCGCTTGCGCTCCTCGAGCACCGCCGCCAGACCGCCGAGCACCGCTCCCAGACCGGGCGCGGCATGGCTCTCGCCGAGGGTGCGGTAGAAGCAACTGCGCTCACCGGTGTGGCATGCGCCAGGCCCCACCTGGTCCACGAGCACGAGCAGGGTGTCGGCGTCGCAGTCGTACCGGACCTCGATGACGCGCTGTACGTGACCGGAGCTCTCGCCCTTCTGCCAGTACTTCTGCCGGGAGCGGCTCCAGAACCACGTGTAGCCGGTCTCGAGCGTCTTAGCGAGCGAATCGGCGTTCATGTACGCCAGCATGAGCACTTCGCCCGTGTCGTGCTGCTGCACGATCGCCGGGATGAGCCCGTCGGCGGTGTAGGTCATTCCCTCGATGCCGAGGGCGTCACGCTCGCGGTCCATGCCGCTCCCTTCCGTCACGTCCTATCGTACGTCACGCGGCGCCCCGTCGTAGACGGTCCTGCGCCGGTGCGTGCCCGTCCACCCGAACGCCATGCCGAGCGCCCAGGGCACCGCGACCATCACGAGCGAGACGAGCCACGCGCGCGTGAGATCCGCGCCGCTGATGCGCCCTTCGGCCGACTGGGCGAGCACCATCACGCCCTGCGTGAGCACGACCGAGACGAGCCCGACGACCGTCCCGGCGAGCATCCTTCGGGCCACGTACACCGCACCCGCCACGCCGAGGACGATCGCCACCCACAGGAGCATCGTGGCTCCGAAGCGCACCGCCGCCTCGCCGACCATCAACCGCTCGCGGAAACCCACCGCCGCGACCACTGCGGCAAGGAGCGGTGGCACGAGCCCCACCAGCACGCCGCGCACCGTCCGGTGGCGTGGCTTATCGCCCGACACCCCCATCACCCCTCAGTCGTCTTGAAGATGCCACTTGCCGTCCATGGACTCGACCACGATCTCGATCACGCTCGTGACATCCAGGACGCGCTCGTCGTATCCACCCGCCTCAGCGCCGTGGTGGTGCATGAGCACGTCAAGCCCGCGGCGCTTCTCGGCCTCATCACTCAGTACCCGTGCCGTCCCGTACCCGATCACGCTTCTGAACCGCGCGGTGAACCCGCACGCGCGGTCGCTGCGGACGATCTCGCACTCGTCGGCCTCGAAACACACCCGCGCGCCTCCGCGCACCGCGTCGATGCGCCGCCCCTCGGCGGCGCCGTGCACGTAGATCCGCCCGTCGTGGTAGCCGTGATTGACCGGGACCACGTACGGGCCGTCCGCATCCGCCAGGCCGAGCCGCAGGACCTCGGCGCGTGCGAGGAGCGCCTCGCACTCCTCTGCCGGCATGCGGTGCTTCTCGCGGCGCATAGGACGCATGTGCCCCCCTACAGCCGCACCGGGACACCGTGTGCGGCCATGGACTCCTTGACCTGGCGGACAGTGAACTCGCCGAAGTGGAACACACTGGCGGCGAGCACCGCATCGGCGTCGGCCTCGACGACGACCTCGGCGAAGTGGTCGAGCGCTCCTGCGCCGCCGCTCGCGATCACCGGCACGTTCACCGCGGCGGTGACCGCCCGGGTGAGATCGATGTCGAAGCCGTCTTTAGTGCCGTCGCGGTCCATGCTCGTGAGCAGGACCTCTCCCGCGCCGAGGCGCTCGGCCTCGACGGCCCAGGCGATCGCGTCGAGTCCGGTGTTGGTGCGCCCGCCGGCCACGAAGACCTCCCACCTCGCGGGGTCCGAACCCGGCACACGCCGCGCATCGATGGCGATCACGATGCACTGCGACCCGTAGATCCCCGCCGTCTCGGTCAGAAGCGACGGACGGGCGACGGCCGCCGAGTTGAGCGAGATCTTGTCGGCGCCTGCGGCGAGCATCGCGCGGATATCGGCCGCCGAGCGCATCCCTCCACCGACCGTATACGGGATGAAGACCTCCTCCGCGGTCCGTGATGCGACGTCAAGCATCGAGGGGCGCTCCTCGTGCGTGGCCGTGATGTCGAGGAACACGACCTCGTCGGCGCCCTCCCGGTCGTAGACCGTGGCGAGCTCGACGGGGTCGCCCGCATCGCGCAGGTCGACGAAGTTCACGCCCTTGACCACGCGCCCGTCGTGGACGTCCAGACAGGGGATGACGCGTTTGGTGAGCATCGGCTACCGTGCTCTCAGTCGCCGCGACCGGCGGCGATCGCGTCCTCGAGGCTGAACGCGCCCTCGTACAGCGCCCGCCCCACGATCACGCCCTCCAGCTGCGAGCCGAGGCTCAGCAGGTCCCGGATGTCGTCGAGCGTCGAGACACCGCCGGAGGCCACGATCGGGATCTCCACCTGGGAGACGAGCGCCCGGTACGCGCCGTAGTTCACGCCGGTCTGCATGCCGTCTTTCGAGATGTCCGTGTACGCGAGGCGCTTCACGCCGAGCAGCTCGAGTTCGCGGACGAGCTCCAGCACACCGTGGGACGTTCCCTCGCGCCAGCCCTCGATGGCGACCTTGCCATCGCGCGCATCGACGCCGGCCACGATGCCGCCGTACCGCTCGCACGCCTCGGCCACCAGCGCCGGCTCCTTGACGAGCGCCGTGCCGAGCACCACACGCCTCACGCCCGCCTCGAACATGTGGTCGATCGTGGACATCGAGCGGATGCCGCCACCGGTCTGCACAGGCACGCCGAGCGCGGCGATTCGGTGGACGATCTCGATGTTGGCAGGCGTACCGAGCACCGCGCCGTCCAGGTCGACCACGTGGATCCACTCGGCTCCGGAGTCGATGAAGCGACGCGCCTGGTCCACCGGATCGTCGTTGTACACGGTCACGGCGTCGAGCCGCCCCTGCATCAACCGGACCGCTTTGCCGTCGAGGATGTCTATCGCAGGAAAGATGATCATCGCGGGCCGCTCTCCTTCACGATCATCCCGAAGTTGCCCAGGAGGCGTAGGCCTGCCGCCGAGGACTTCTCCGGGTGGAACTGCACGGCGTACACCGATCCTTGCTCGACCGCGGCAGCGAAATCCACACCGTGATGCGTGGAGCCGATGATACAGGACGGATCGGCCGGCGCGAGGCGGTACGAGTGCACGAAGTAGAAGGCGGTGTCCTCGGCCAGGCCGGCGAACAGCCTGCTCGGCCGCGGGTACCGCACCGTGTTCCACCCGATGTGCGGCACCTTGACGCCCGCCGGCAGCCGCTCGCACGTGCCCGGCACCACGCCAAGCCCCTGCCAGCGGCCGTCCTCGAGCCCCACGTCGGCGAGCAGCTGCATGCCGAGGCAGATGCCGAGGAACGGCACGCCGTCCGCCACGCGCTCCAGGACCGCGTCCCGCAGCCCTGTGGACTCGAGGTTCGCGGCGGCGTCACGGAAGGCGCCCACGCCGGGCAGCACGACGCCCTCGGCCGAGCGCACGACCGCCGGATCGCCGGTCACCACAACGTCGGGAACGCCCGCGTGCACGAAGCCCTTCTCCACGCTCCGGAGGTTGCCCATCCCGTAGTCGACGATGGCGATCACAGCGAGCCTTTCGTCGACGGGACGCCGGTCACGCGCGGGTCGATCGCGACCGCCTCGGCAAGAGCGCGAGCCAGTGCCTTGAACGCGGCCTCGATGATGTGGTGCGCGTTCTCACCCGCGAACGCCATCACGTGGACGGTGATCCCCGCATTGGCCGCGAAGGCGAGCATGAACTCCTTGGCGAGCGTGGTGTCGAACGTCCCGATGATCTGGATCGGCACCTCCACGTCGTAGTGGAGCTGTCCGCGGCCGGAGATGTCCACAGCGGCGAGCACGAGCGCCTCGTCCATCGGCACGAACACCGAGCCGAACCGGCGGATGCCGGCACGGTCGCCGAGCGCGTCGGCCACGGCACGCCCGAGGCAGATGCCGACGTCCTCGACCGTGTGGTGTGCGTCGACCGCGAGATCCCCGGCCGCCCGGACCGTGAGGTCGAACAGCCCGTGGCGTCCGAACGCGTCGAGCATGTGGTCGAAGAACGGCACGCCCGTGGCCACCGAGACCGTGCCGCTGCCGTCGAGCGACAACTCGAGAGCGATGTCGGTCTCGGAGGTCGTGCGCTCCACGGTCGCGGTCCGCGCCATCTCACTCACCGTCCTTGCCGCTGTGCCGTGCCGCCACGGCGTTCATGCCGAAGTGCGCCGCGGCGCGCTTCGAGGCCATGATCTCGTCCATCGCGGCGAGGAAGCGCGCGATCTCCTCCTCGCTTCCCACTGTCACGCGCAGGCAGTCCTCGAGGCCCGGCGTGCGCGAGACGTCCCTGATCAGCACCGAGTGGTCGTGGAGCAGGTCCCGCCAGACAGCGGAGGCGTGGTCCACGCGGAACAACACGAAATTCGCCTCGGACGGGAACACCTCGACGCCTGTCATGGCGCCCAGACCGTGGAGCAGCGTGTCGCGGTTGCGCATCGCCTCGCGCACCCCCGCCTCGAAGACCACACGCTCCCGGAACGCCAGGCCGGCGGCCACCTGCGTGAACCGATTGACCGAGTACGGCTGGCGCACCTTGGTGAGCTCGGCGATCACGTCCTCGTGTGCGAGCAGGTAGCCCGCGCGCAGACCCGCGAGCGAGAACGCCTTGGAGAAGGTGCGAAGAACCACGAGATGCGGATGCCGCTCCATGTGCGGACGCATCGTCTGGCGACTGAACTCGAAGTAAGCCTCGTCCACGAGCACGATCGCATCGGTCGCCTCGAGCACGTCGATGAGCAGCGTCTCGGGGGCCATCGTCCCGGTGGGGTTGTTCGGGTTGGCGATCACGATGATGTCAGGGTCCGCCTCGGCGACCGCAGTGAGCACCGCCTCCTCGTCCACGGTGAAGTCGGGACGGCGCGGCACCTCGAGCACGGCGGTGCCGGTCATCCGCGCATCGATCCCGTACATCGCGAAGGTCGGCGGCATGTCGAGCAGCGTCCGTCCCGGCCCGCCCCACGCGAGGACGAGGTCCATGATGATCTCATCACCGCCGTTGCCGATGAGCACGTTGGCCGGTTCCAGCCCGTTGGCCTCGGCGATCATCGCGCGCAGACGCGTGGCCAGCGGGTCCGGGTACCGGTTGAACGCGATGTCATGCCGCACGCGGTCGGCGAGCTTGTCCAGGATCTCGCCGGGAAGGTTGTGCGGGCTCTCGTTGGCCGAGAGCACGACGTCGGCACGCACGTCTTTCGCCTCGTACGGCGTCAGGTGCTCGAGTTCCGGGCGTGGTGAGCGAACGCGCTTCACTCCGTATCACCCTCCATCTCGTAGACCGCGGCAAGACGCAGCGCAACGGCGCGCGCGTGCGCATCGAGGCCCTCGGCCTCGGCGATGGTCATGATGGCCGAGGCGTCTGCCTCAAGCCCGGCGAAGGAGTAGCTCAGGACCGACGAGCGCTTGACGAAGTCGGCGACCGACAACGGGCTGGAGAAGCGCGCCGTACCGCCGGTGGGCAGCACGTGGTTGGGTCCAGCGACGTAGTCCCCTACGCTTTCCGGCGTCCATGGGCCGAGGAAGATGGCGCCGGCGTTCTCGATCGAGCCGAGCAGCTCGAGCGGCTCGTCCATCATCACCTCGAGGTGCTCCGGCGCGATCAGGTTCGCCGCGTCGAGCGCGATCTCCAGGTCGGGGCAGACGATCACCACGCCGTTGTCGGTGAGCGACCGTTCGATGACCTCGGCGCGGGGCGAGGTCGCGAGCAGGTCGGCGAGCGCCTCGTCGACGAGTGCGGGGAGATCGGGGTCGGTGGTCACCAGGTAGGTCGCCGCGCGCGGGTCGTGCTCTGCCTGGGCCATGAGGTCGATGGCCACGAACAGCGGCTGCGCGGTCTCATCGGCCAGGATGAGGACCTCAGAGGGACCGGCGAGCATGTCGATGCCCACCTCGCCCATCACAAGCTTCTTGGCCGCCGTGACGTAGGCGTTGCCCGGCCCGGTGATCTTGTCCACCCGGGGGATGCTCGCCGTGCCGTACGCGAGCGCCGCGACCGCCTGCGCGCCACCCACCTTGTAGATCTCGTCAAGGCCGAGCTCGGCTGCGGCGGCGAGCGTGTAAGGATTGACCGCTCCGTCGGCGTCAGGCGGGACCACCATCGCGATCTCCGAGACGCCGGCCACGATCGCCGGGATCGCGTTCATGAGCACCGACGACGGATAGCACGCCCGCCCGCCGGGCACATAGATACCCACGCGCCCGATCGGCGTGACCTTCTGGCCGAGGAAGACTCCTCCCTCCTCGGCGGTGAACCACGACTGCTCCACCTGCCGGACGTGGAACGCCTCGATCGAGACCGCCGCCGCTGAGATCGCGGCGCGGAACCCGTCACCCACGCTGGCCACGGCCGCCTCGATCTCTGCCTCGCTCACCCGAAGGTCGGTGAGGTCGGCCCGGTCGAACTGCGCGGTGTACACGACGAGCGCCTCATCACCGCGCGCACGCACGTCGTCGACGATACGCTGCGCGACGCCGAGAACCTCCGCGTCGATCCCACCGGTCCGGGACACGTCGGCACGGGTCAGCCGCCGTCCGCGCTCGAGTTCGATCCGACGCATCATCTCGCTCATCCTTCCTGTCGCGCGGCGGCCTCGGCCAGTGCGGCCGCAAGCCGGGTCACGCGCTCGTTCTCGGTCGTGAGGCTCACCGGGTTGGCGACGAACCGCGCGGTGGACGCAAGGACCTCGTCCACGATACGAAGCCGGTTCTCCACAAGCGTGCGCCCGGTCGCCGTGATGTCCACGATCTGGTCGGCCAGCCCGATCAGCGGCGCCAGTTCGATATTGCCCGAAAGCTTGACGAGTTCCACCTGCAGTCCACGCGCGGCGTAGTGCGCCTCGGTGATGCGCGGATACTTGGTCGCCACCCTGATCACGCCGAGGTGCCGGTAGAGTTCGGCCACGCTGCGCACCGCGGCCTCAGGTTCGGCCACCACGAACCGGCAGGCCCCGAAGCGCAGGTCGACCATCTCGACCACATCAAGCGCAGCCTCAAGCAGCACGTCCTTGCCCGCGATGGCCACGTCCACCCCGCCGTAGGCGACGTAGACGGGGATGTCGGTCGGCTTGCCGATGATGTACTCGATGTCACCGGCACGCACCGTGAGCTGCCGTCCCGGGTCCGCCAGCGGCCCCGTCTCAAACCCCGCGGCAGCCAGAAGGGCGACCGACTCGGCGTACAGAGAGCCCTTGGGCAGCGCCATCCTGAGCATGCGCTCGCCCGCCCCGCGTCGCGCGATCATCGGACCTCACCTCCTCGCGCGGCCCACGTGAGCCGGGGCGGCGCAGGGACCGGTTCGCCGAGGCGGGTGGCCTGCTGTCCGGCGCGGTCGACACGCCACAGCGCGCCGTCGGCGACCACGAGCGCCTCAGCGGCGCCAGCGGCGTCCGCCTCGCGCAGGAGCGTGACCCCGGTGCGTCCCGGCGCCACGCGCACGCGCCAGCCGGCCGAGCGCAGCCCGGCGGCCTCGGCCAGCACGGCTGCCGGCTCCAGTCCGCCGAGGACCGCGTCCAGCGGCTCGGTCCGGGGGCTCACGCCCTGCTCCGCGAGCGCGATCATCACGCGTTCGAGGCCGAGTGCGAACCCCGCCGCGGGAGCCGGCGCGCCGAACGCGGCGAGCAGGCGGTCGTAGCGCCCGCCACCGGCGAGCGGCAGGCCGAGGCCCGGCGCGTACGCCTCGAGCTGCATCCCGGTGTAGTAGCCGAACGAGCGCATGATGCCGAAGTCGAGCGAGACGCGCCCGGTCATCTCGAGCGATTCGAGCGTGCGCCAGGTCTGCCGAAGGTCGCAGAGACACTCGGGCACACCGCACGCCGTGGCGTGGGCCATCGCCCGCTCGAGCGCGTCGGCGCCGCCGCGCAGACGCGGCACCTCCCGGAGCGCGGCCGCCGTCTCCGGTCCAAGCCCCTCCCGCGACGCAACCTGGTCGAGCTCGACCAGGTTGCGCGACTGCGCCGCGGCGATCGCCTCATCGCGCCAGACGGCCGGGCCGCCCGCGCGCTCGAGCACGGCACGGAACAGCTCGGCGGTGCCGATGCTCACCGTGAACCGCGGGAGACCGGCGGCCTCGAGCGCCCCGACGAGCACCATGACGACCTCGCTGTCCGCCGCAGGGCCGCCCGTGCCGACGAGTTCGACGCCCACCTGCGTGAACTGGCGCGCCTGCCCACGCAGCGACGCGTGCTCGCGGAACACATCGGCGGCGTAGCGGACACGGTGTGGACCAGGCGTGTCCGACAGGCGCGAGGCGACCACGCGCGCGATGGGAACGGTCATCTCCGGACGCAGGGCGAGCAGCGCGCCGTCCAGGTCGATCAGACGGAACGCGGTGCGATCGAGCATCGAGCCCACACCCGTCTCGAGGGTGCGGTACTCCTCGGCGACCGGGGTCTCGACGGGATCGTAGCCCCACGCCGAGAACACCTCGCTCATGGCGGCAGCCACGAGCTCGCGCTCGCGCGCCGACTCGAACAAGACGTCGCGGAAACCGCGTGGCGTCACGAACTGCACGTCGGGTCCTCCTCGGTTGCGTACTTTAGTACGGTAGAGTGCTACAGTACGGCAGTATCACACGTAGCGCGCCGCCGGTCAACCGGCCAGGGCGCGCGGACCGCCCTCGCAGCGCTAACGCTCGCAGATGGCGTCGGGGCCGAGCAGTTCCTTGAGCTCGGCGTGCAGCCCCGGCGCAGCCGCGTCGACCGCGTACTCGCCCCCCATCTTCAGCCGCTTGGCCGCTCCCCCGTTGAGCAGCTCCACAGCCACAGCATCGCGCCCGGGATACCGCGCAAGGATATCCTTGAACCGCGCACCGCCGCCGTTGTCCAGCAGCGCCAGAGGCGCGCGCACGACCAGCGTGCCCGGGGGCCGCTCGAAGCGTCCCTCGGCGGACAGCGGCTCCACCTCGTGGACGATGAGCTTCGTGCCCCGGTCGGACCGCTCGATCTTGGCCCGCACGCGCACGACGGCATCGACCGACATCACCTCACGGTAGCGGTCGTAGGTCTGCGGGAAGAGCACGCCTTCCATCGACCCCTCGAGGTCCTCGAGCACGAAGGTGGCCATGAGCTTGCCGGCTTTGGTGGCGATGCGCTCGAAGCTCGACACGATGCCCGCGAACCAGCCCGACTGGCCGTCACGGAACTCGTCGGTGGCGCCGAGCGACATCGTGCGCGCGGACTGGATCAGCGACGCGATGTCCGAGAGCGGGTGGTCGGAGACGTAGATGCCGAGCATCTCCTTCTCGAACGCGAGCTTCACGCCCTTGTCCCACTCGTCGTCGACCGGCTGCGGGATGTCGTCGGCAAGGCCGTGTTCCTCGGCGCAGAACAGGTCGAACATCGACGTCTGCCCGCACGCCGCATCGCGCTGCCGCTTGACCGCCGCGTCCACGCACGAGTCCATGAGTGACATCAGGTGCTTGCGCGTGTAGCCGGTGGAGTCGAACGCCCCGGCCTTGATGAGCGCCTCGAGCGTCTTCTTGTTCGCCTGCCGCATGTCCACGCGGCTGCAGAAGTCGTGGAGCGAGCTGAACGGACCGCCGTCCTTCCGCTCGGCCACGATCGTCTCGACGACGCCTTCACCGACGTTGCGGATGCCGGCGAGCCCGAAGCGGACCGCACCGTCGACGGCGGTGAAGTCCTTGCCCGAGGAGTTCACGTCCGGCGGCAGGACCTTGATGCCCGCCTGGTTGCACGCGGCGATGTACTTGACGATGGTCTCGCTCTTGCCGGTGTAGCTCGTGAGCACCGCGGCCATGTACTCGAGCGGGTAGTGGGCCTTGAGATAGGCGGTCTGGTACGAGAGGAGCCCGTAGGCGGCCGCATGGCTCTTGTTGAACGCGTACTCGCCGAACTTCTCGATGTCGCTCCACACACGCTCGGCAAGCGCACGGTCGTAGTCGCGCTCCACCGCGCCCTCGACGAACTCGGGCTTCAGGCCGTCGACGATGGCCATGATCTTCTTGCCCATGCCCTTACGGAGCTTGTCGGCCTTCGCCGCCGTGAAGCCGCCCATCTCCATCGTGATGCGCATCGCCTGCTCCTGGTAGACGATGGCGCCGTAGGTCTCCTCCAGGATGTGCTTGATGCGGTCGTCGTAGTACGAGATGGCCTTGCGCCCATGCTTGCGTGCAGTGAACTCCGGGATGGAGTCCATCGGACCGGGACGATACAGTGCGACCACCGCGACGAGGTCGGCGAAGCGGGTGGGCTTGAGGTCGCGCAGGACGCGCTTCATGCCGGGCGACTCCACCTGGAACACACCGTCGGTGTCGGCGCGCTGCAGAAGCCGCCAGGTCTTGGCATCGTCCATCGGGATGGCGTCGAGGTCGATCGCAACGCCGTGATGCTCCTCGATCGCCTTGACCGCCTTGGCGAGCACCGTGAGCGTGCGCAGGCCGAGGAAGTCCATCTTCAGCAGACCGAGGTCGGCGATGACCGTGCCTTCGTACTGCGTGATCACCGAGCCGCCCTTGGTGTCGAGCTTGACGGGCGTATGGTAGTAGAGCGGGTCGCGACAGATCACGACCGCCGCGGCGTGGATGCCCTCGCCCCGCACGACGTTCTCGAGCGACAGCGCCGCGTCGATGATGCGCGTCGTATCCGGGTCACCGGCGTATGCGTCCTTGAGGTCCGGCGAGTCCCTGAGCGCGATCTGCAGGTCCGAGAGCTTCTTGTCCTCGTCCTTGTCGCGGTCGATGCGCTCCGGCACGAGCTTCGCCACTTTGTCGGGCACGGAGAACGGATACCCGAGCACGCGTCCGGCATCGCGGATCGCCGCGCGCGCCTTCATGGTGGAGTACGTGACGACCTGCGCCACCTTGTCCTCACCGTACTTCTTGCGCACGTACTCGATGACCTCACCGCGGCGCTCGTCGTCGAAGTCGATATCGATATCGGGCATCTCGGTGCGCTCGGGGTTCAGGAACCGCTCGAACAGCAGCCCGTGCTCGATCGGGTCGAGGTTGGTGATCCCGAGCGCGTAGCTGATGATCGACCCAGCCGCCGAGCCACGGCCGGGGCCCACCCCGATGCCGTGCTCCTTGGCCCACTTGACGAAGTCCGCCACGATCAGGAAGTACGCCGAGAGGCCCTTGGACGTGATGACCTCGAGCTCGGTCTCGAGCCGCGCGAGCGCCTCTTCGGGGACGGGGCTCCCGTAGCGGACCGCGAGCCCGTCGAGACACTCGGCGCGAAGATGGTCGTCCTCGCTGCGCCCGGCAGGTGTCTCGAAGACCGGGAGGATGATCCGGTCGAACTCGAGCTCGATGTCGCACGCCGCGGCGATCTCGCAGGTGTTCGCGAGCGCCTCGGGGTACCCGGGCAGCGCCGCGGCCATCTCCTCGGCGCTCTTGAGGAAGAACTGGTCTGAGGAGAACCGCATGCGCGAGCGGTCGTCGACCGTCGAGCCGGTCCCCACGCACAGGAGCAGGTCCTGGGCGGCCGCATCTTCGGCCATGACGTAGTGGATGTCGTTGGTGGCCACCAGGCCCACGCCCATGTCGGCGGCCATGGAGGCGATCTCGGCGTTGAGCTGCTTCTGGGTCACGCCGTTGTCGGCGGTGATGCCCTGCTCCTGGATCTCGAGATAGAAGTCGTCGCCGAACAGCGCCGCATATGTCTCCGCCCAACGGCGCGCGGCGGCGCTATCGCCCTGCTCGATCGACTTGCTCACGATGCCGCTCATGCATGCCGAGGTGCATATCAGCCCCTCGGTGTGCTCCTCGAGCAGTGCGAGGTCCACGCGTGGCTTGTAGTAGAAGCCGTGGGTGGACGCCTCGCTCACGATGGCCATCAGGTTCCGGTAGCCGGTCTCGTTCTTCGCGAGCAGGAGCAGGTGGTAGAGGTTGGGCTTGCCCTCGCGCGCGGTCCGTGAGTCCGGCGTGAAGTACGCCTCACAGCCGATGATAGGCTTCACGCCGGCCTTCTTCGCGGCCCGGTAGAACTCGACGGCACCGTACATCGCCCCGTGATCGGTCAGCGCGAGCGCGTCCTGCCCGACCTCGGCGGCGCGCTCTACGAGCCTCGAGATGCGCGCATGGCCGTCGAGGAGCGAGTACTCGGAGTGCGTGTGGAGATGGACGAACCCTGCCATGCGCTTACTCGTCGCCGCCTTCCGGGTCCGCGAGCGGTCCGAGCGAGTCGATGACCGCCCGGTAGCCGCTGGCGCCGTAGTTCAGGCTCCGGCTGACTCGGCTGATCGTGGTGGACGACGCGCCGGTGGCCTGCTGGATGTCGGTGTAGTGCGCGCCGGCGTCGAGCATCCGTGCGACGGCGAGGCGCTGCGCCATGTCCTTGATCTCGCGGATGGTCGCCACGTCCTGGAGGAACGCGTAGACCTCGTCTGCGGTCCGGCATGCGGCGAACGCCTCAAGCAGCGCTTCGGCTTCAGACGTACGAAGACGGTCTGAGGACACGATCGGGAGTCTCCCCCTTCTGCGGGTACGGCACGCAAGATGGTGTGTCCATAGTAGCACCGGAGTGCCAGATGATGGGGTGAGCGGCGTCAGGCGGCACGACGTTTCCGATAGGCGGTCGCACCGGCACCGCGCGTCGCGGCGCCGCCTAGACGACGTGGTTGATGAGGCTCCCGATGCCCTCGATGCGCACTTCGACCACGTCACCGCTGACCATCGGACCCACGCCCGAAGGCGTGCCGGTGAGGACGACGTCGCCGGGAAGCAGGGTCATCACCTTGCTGATGAAGCTCACGAGTTCGAACGGATCGAAGATCATGTCCGCGGTGCTCGCGTGCTGGCGCAGCTCACCGTTGACGTAGCTCTCGATGGTGAGGTCGCGTGGGTCGAGATCGGTCTCCACCCACGGGCCGAGGGGGCAGAAGGTGTCGAACCCCTTCGCCCTCGCCCACTGGCCGTCCTTGCGCTGGAGCGTGCGGCTCGTCACGTCGTTGGCACACAGGAACCCGAGGACGTGTGCGTGTGCCTCGGCAGCGGTCACGTTGTGCGTGCGCCGCCCGATGACCACCGCAAGCTCGGCCTCGTAGTCCACCGAGTCAAGACCGGACGGTATGTGGATCTCGGCGCCCTGGCCGACCACGGCGGTGGGCGGCTTGAGGAAGATCACCGGCTCGTCGGGAAGCGCGTGTCCCATCTCGAGCGCATGCGCACGGTAGTTGATGCCGACGCACACGACCTTGGTGGGCACGACCGGCGCGAGCAGCTGGGCGTGCGGCAGTGAGACGACGCCTTCGGGCTCCCACGCGGCGAACGGTTCGTCGGATATGAGCGTGACCGAGCTCTCGTCGGCCAGCCCGTACCGGACGTCCTCGTCCTGGAATATGCGAACGACCCGCACGCGTTCCCTCTCCTCCACTGGGGCGCCGACCGACGTCCTCGAAGACGGCGGTGTGCACTCGCTCGGCGCCTAACGGTCTTTTCCACACCACCGATGCGGAATCCTGCCGGACACGGCCCGGAATTCAGAGCGGTTCAGGTTTCGCGACACCCGTCCGGCCCGCGTCTGACGCGTGGCCGGCCCCGCCTCAGGCCACCTCGCGCGCGACATCGGGCGGAAGGACGATCGCGGCCGCCCGGTGCCGATCGATGCGCCCGGAGAAGCCGACGCCGACGAGCGCGATCACCGCCACGATGAGCCCCCCGCCGATGAGCGTCTCCTGGATGCCGATCGACGCTGCGAGCACCGGTACGAACGCGAGCGGGACGAGCTCCCCGGCGCTGCGGTGCCACTGCGTGGTGCCCACGATCCGCCCGACGTACTCGTGCGGCGAATCGAGGTGCAGCAGGGTGCGCAGCAGCGGCTCGGTAGCGCCAAGGAACGAGCCCCACGCGAGCGCGCCCACGGCGATCAGCCGAAGATCGGTCGAACCCACGTACAGCACGGTCCCCAGACCGCACAGCACGACCAGCGACGCGAGCCCGCGGGCGGAGATGATCTTCTGCGGAAGGCGCGGGAGCAGGGCGGCGCCCGAGATGAGGCCGATGCCGTAGGCAGTGTTCATCCAGCCGATCCACGCGACGTCCACGCCCACGACGTCGCGGTAGAACAGCGGCTCAAGTGCGGAGAACGCCCCGAAGCCGAACCACACCGCCGTTCCCATGAAGATGTAGAAGCGCAACGACCGCGAGGTGTACGCGAGCCGCAGGCCACTCGTGAACTCGGTCCACGCATTGCCGCTCACGTGCGCCCGTGGCGTCTCGTCGATACGGGTGAACCACGCGGCCACTCCCGCGGCCGCACACGCGAGCGCGGTCATGACGAACACGGCGGCGATGCCCACGTTCTGGGAGAGCACGGCGGCGACAGCCGGTCCGAGCACGAACCCCAGCGCTGCCCCGCCCTCGATGAAGGCGTTCGCACGCTCGAGCGGCTTGGCCCCCTCGACGATGTACGGCGCGAACGACGCACCCGCGGTCCAGGTGGGCACGCCGAACAGCGCGTACACAGCCGAGCACGCGACGAAAGGCATGAACGAGTCCACGAACAGCATCGCGATCAGCGGCGGGATGCTGAAGACCTCGGCCCAGACCATGACCCTGCGCGGGCCGAACCGGTCGATCAGCACGCCGGCCGTCAGCGAGCCGACGATCGCCGCCATGCCGTTGACGAACGACATCCCGGCGAGATGTCCGGGAGTGGCCTCGAAGACGTACGCGGCCGTGCCCCACACGCCGATGAACCAGACGGCAGCACCGCCGAAACGGGATATGAAGCGCGCGAAGACGACGAGCGCGAGGTTGCGGTTTCTGCGCAGCATGAAGACGGCTTCCTACGACGTTGAACAGGCGGTGCGCGGGCACCAGGTCGGTGAGTCTATACGAACTCCGTCCGCAAGTATACGACTGCGGACGCGACCGGCTGCAACACTTCGGTAACGAAGCGCCGGGGCCGCGCTACTCCCCGCCGGACCGCGGATGCGCGAGCCCGAACTCCACCGCGTCGACGAGCGCCTCCCACGACGCCTCGATGATGTTCTCGCTCACGCCGACCGTTCCCCAGCTCTTCTCGCCGTCGCCCGACTCGATGAGCACGCGCGTCACCGCTCCGGTGCCCTTCTTCTCGTCGAGCACGCGCACCTTGAAGTCGGTGAGCTCGATCGCGTCGAGCGCCGGGTAGAACCGGCCGATCGCGATGCGCAGTGCGCCGTCGAGGGCGTTGACGGGGCCGTTGCCCTCGGCAGTGGCGATGAACCGCTGCCCCCCCACATGGATCTTGATCGTGGCCTCGGTCATCACGCGGCCGTCTTCGCGCTTCTCCATGAGGCACCGGAAACTCTCGAGCGTGAAGAACGGCTCGTACGTGCCGAGCTCCTTCTTGAGCATGACCTCGAGGCTGGCATCGGCCGCCTCGAAGGAATACCCGCGGTGCTCGAGCTCCTTGATGCCGTCGAGCACACGCGCGACCGTGGCCTGGTCGCCGGTGAGATCGATGCCGAGTTCCGCGGCCTTCATCGTGAGCGATGCGCGGCCAGCAAGCTCGCTCACCACCACGCGCGCGAGGTTGCCCACGTGCGCGGGGTCGATGTGCTCGTACGCCTCGGGCAGACGCGCGGCCGCACTCGCGTGCACGCCGCCCTTGTGCGCGAACGCGCTCGCGCCCACGTACGGGTGGTGCGGGTCGGGCGCGATGTTGGCGGTCTCAGCGATGAAGTGCGAGACCTCGGTGAGCAGGCGGAGCTGGTCTGCCGAGATGCAGTCGTCTCCCATCTTGAGCACGAGCGACGGGATGATCGCGATGAGGTCCGCGTTGCCGGCGCGCTCGCCGTAGCCGTTGGCGGTGCCCTGCACGTGCGCGCAGCCGGCGTCGAGGGCCACGAGCGAGTTGGCCACCGCGCATCCCGCATCGTTATGCGCATGGATGCCGAGCGTCACACCCGGGAGCGCCTCTGCCACCTCACGCACCACGCGCGCGACCACGTGAGGCAGCGTGCCGCCGTTGGTGTCGCAGAGCACGATCGCGTCCGCCCCCGCCTCGGCAGCAGCACGGCAGACCTCGAGCGCGTACGGCGCGTTGGCGCTGTAACCATCGAAGAAGTGCTCGGCGTCGAAGAACACCGTGCGGCCGGCGGCCTTGAGATGCGCCACGCTGTCGCGCGCCATGCGGACGTTCTCCTCGAGTGCTGCGTGAAGGGTCTCGGTCACGTGCAGGTCCCACGCCTTGCCGAAGATGCACAGCGCCGTGCAGCCGGTCTCGAGCAGGGCCCGCAGGCCCTCGTCCTCGGCGGCAGCGACACCCTTGCGGCACGTCGCACCAAAAGCGGTGATCACGGCCTGCTCGAGCCGTAGGCCTCTCGCACGCTCGAAGAACTCTATGTCCTTGGGATTGGAGCCGGGAAAGCCGCCCTCGATGTAGTGCACGCCGAGGTCGTCGAGTCGCGCGGCGATGCGCAGCTTGTCATCGACCGACAGCGAGAGCCCTTCTCGCTGCGTCCCATCGCGGAGCGTGGTGTCGTAGAGGGTGACCATGGTCGCCTACAGCCGGTCCAGCCACTCTTCGTACTCGGACTCCTCGCCGCGGACCACACGGAAGTACGTCGCCTGCAGCTCGCGGGTGATCGGTCCCGGCTCGCCGAGCACGTACCCGTCCACCGAGCGCACCGGCACGACCTCGGCGGCCGAACCCGTCATGAAGAACTCGTCGGCGGTGTAGAGGTCGGTGCGGACGAGCGACTCCTCGAGCACGTCGTAGCCGAGGTTGTCAGCGATCAGCATGATGGAGTCGCGGGTGATGCCCTCGAGGATGCCGTCCGAGACGGGCGGCGTGGAGATGATGCCGTCACGCACGACGAAGAGGTTCTCGCCGGTGCCCTCGCAGACCTTACCCTCCTCGTTCAGCAGGATTGCCTCGTTGTAGCCGTGCCGATTGGCCTCCAGCCGCGCGAATGAGCTATTGAGGTACTGACCCGTGGCCTTGACCGCCGGCGGTGTGGAGTTGATGCCGCGCTGCCGCCAGCTCGACACGCCCACATCCACACCGTGCTTCAGGCCCTCCTCGCCGAGGTAGGCCTCCCACGGCCAGACCGCGATGAACATCTGAGGGGGCGCGGGCAGCGGGTCGAGACCCATCGCACCGTAGCCGCGGTAGACGACGGGCCGGATGTAGCAGCTCTTGAGACCGTTGGCGCGGATCAGTTCGCGCTTGGCCTCCATGATCTGCTCGACGGTGTAGCCGGGGTCCATGTAGAGCATCCTGGCCGAGCGCAGAAGCCGCTCGGCATGCTCACGGCTGCGGAAGATGGCCGGGCCGTCGGCGGTCTCGTAGCAGCGCTCGCCCTCGAAGACACCCGAGCCGTAATGGAGCGCATGCGTGAGGACATGGATCTTCGCGTCCGCCCAGGCGACGAGCTCGCCGTCCATCCAGATGTAGTCCACCTCGGGCAGTGCCATGGCCGTCTCCCCTCACGAGCGCCTGCGTGTATCGGGATAGTGTAGCGCACCGTGCGTCCGAGGTGAGGACTCGGTCTGAGCACGTGGGCCGGGCGGGGCGCCAGCCTGGGGGCACGCGCCGTGCCGGGGCCGAGCACGCGGGCCGAGGTGTCTCCGGACTCGATCCCCTAGGCGAGGTCGTCCAGCCACGCGCGAAGCGCTGTGAGCAGTGGCGGCATGTCGTCGCGCGCGATAGACCAGACCATCGCGTCGTCGATCGTGTCGTAACCATGGGCGAGGCGGTTGCGGAGGCCGACGACCCGGCCGAGGTCGGTCACGCGCTCCCGGGCATCGGGACAGGCGTTATCCAGTGCGTTCAGCGCCTCGCCGATGATGAGGAGCTCCCGCTCCACGGCCGAGCGCAGCATGCGGATCGTCAGATACTCCTGCAGCGTTGTACCGGACACGACCACCCCGATCGACTCGGCGGCTTCGATCGCGTCGACGAGCAGGACTCGTAGGCTACGCCGCATAGAGAACGATCTTCGTGCGCTCCAGCTCGTCTGCGAGGTACGGATTGGTCACGGCGCTCACCATGACCACGTCGACCTGGCGGCCGAGTATCGCCTCGAGTTCGTCAGAGAACGTCCAGTACGGGTGATCGAATCCCGATGCCTCGACCGGCTCGAACTCCACCAGGAAGTCGACGTCGCTCGCAGGCGTGAAGTCATCCCGGAGCACCGAGCCGAAGACGTCGAGCCGTTTGACGTGATGACGCCGACACGCGTCCGCGATCTCAGCACGATGGCGCCTGAGGAGGAGCAGGCCCGCGCCCGCGCCGCTGGCGGCAACGTCAGGTGCGTCACCGGATGCGACGCGGTGCTCCCCATCGGTCTCGGCGCCGCCTGCGCCGCCCGCCGTCCCGATGCGAACGTCACGGGCGGTCAGCCAGGCCTCAAGGTCTGCCGCGCGCACCCTCCAGAGCCGTCCGACCTTTGCCGCGGGCAGGTCACCGGAGCGCACACGGTTGTAGACCGTGCGCTCGGAGACGCCGAGGTACTCGGCCACAGACGCGATGTCGAGAAGCTCGTCCATGGAGCTAGACTAGCACGAATAGGAACCTATAGGAAACTAACGCCTGGCCTCCGTCAGCCGCTCGACCACGAGATCGCCCATAGCGCTCGTACCGACCATCTTCTGCGGCAGCGTCGAGGCATCCGCGATGTCGCGCGTGCGCCAGCCGTCGGCCAGCACACCCTCGATCGCGGTGGCGAGCGCGTCGGCAGCCGCGTGCATCGAGAAGCTGTAGCGCAGCATGAGCTCGACTGAGAGCAGCATCGCGAGCGGATTGGCGATCCCCTGCCCGGCGATGTCGGGCGCGGAACCGTGGCTCGGCTCGTAGAGCGCGGTGCCGTCGCCGAGCGATGCGCTCGCCAGCATGCCCAGCGAGCCGGTGAGCATCGAGGCCTCGTCCGAGAGGATGTCGCCGAACATGTTCTCGGTCACCATCACGTCGAACTGCGCGGGGTTGCGGATAAGCTGCATCGCCGAGTTGTCCACGAGCTGGTCGACGAGTTCGACATCGGAGAACTCGGCTGCGTGGAGGCGGTGGACCACCTCGCGCCAGAGCCGTGAGCTCTCGAGCACGTTGGCCTTGTCCACCGAGTGCACCCGACCCCGCCGCGTGCGCGCAGCCTCGAACGCCGTCCGCGCGATGCGCTCGATCTCGAACTCGCGGTAGTCCATCGTGTCGTAGGCGCGCATGCCGGGTCCGCCGCCGGTTCCCGCGCCTTCTACGCCCGTTTCACGAGCCCGGGCGCCGAAGTACAAGCCGCCCGTGAGCTCGCGGACGATGAGCATGTCCACGCCCTCAAGGAACTCGGGCTTGAGCGTGGATGCGTCGCGCAGCGCGTCAAAGATCTTGACCGGTCGCAGGTTGGCGTACAGGCCGAGTGCTTTGCGGATGCCGAGGAGGCCCTGTTCAGGCCGTGGCTTGGCGGGGTCCGTGGTGTCCCACTTCGGCCCGCCGATGGCGGCGAGCAACACGGCGTCGGCGGCATGCGCGGCTTCGAGCGTGGCCTCGGGAAGCGCGGTGCCGGTCTCGTCGATGGCGATGCCGCCCAAGAGCGCCTCGGCGAACTCGAAGGTGACGCTCTGCGACGCGCCGATGGCCTCGAGGACCTTGACCGCCTCGGCGGTGATCTCAGGGCCGATGCCGTCGCCCGGCAGCAAGCAGATGCGATAGGTGGTGCTCACGTGGGGCCTCCCTCGTACGTGGTGTGGGAGCAGTCTACACCACGCGTCAGGCGCCGGCGTCCTCGGAGGTGGCGCCGGTCGAGCCGACGTCCGAGTCCTCGGCCGCGTCGCACCCCAGGAGCCGCCTGAACAGCGACGGTCGGCTGACGAGCGCGATCCAGCCGAGCGCCACGCCCCACCACATCGTCGCCACACGCGTGAGCAGCGTAGCGGCCGACGCGCCTGAGGCCGCCATGCCGGTGGCCACCAGGATCCCGGCCATCGAGGCCTCGGTGATGCCGATGCCGCCCGGCAGGAAGGTGAACGCGCCCACGATCGTGGCGACCGCGTAGATGGACACCGAGGCGAACGTATCGAGCCCGCCGAAACCGAGCTCGCGCAGGCACAGCGCGAAGCCCACGCCCTCAAGTCCCCAGGCGGCCACCGACACCGGCACGGACCAGGCCAGCGTCTGCCAGGCCAGGCCGCGCTGGATGGTCTCGGAGATGGCCGTGGCCGACGCGTGGTGCTTGCGTGCCCATCGCTGCCGCCCCAGAAAGCCGAGTGCGAGCCGGTGGAACCACCGCGAACTCGCCACTGCGGTGCCCACGACGATCGCCCCGAGCGCGGCAACGAGCGCCCACATGCCACCGCCGAGCGCCGAGAGGCCGCCCAGCGCCAGGATGCAGACAGCGATCAAGTCGGCGACCCGCTCGGCGAAGACAAGCGCAAGCCCGCGGCTCATCGGCATGCCGGCGACCTCCCGCGCAAGCCACGGCTTGAGCACCTCGCCCACCCTACCCGGCGAGATGCCCATCGTCTGACCGGACATGTGGAGGTAGACGGCGTCAGCCGAGCGCACCGGATGCCCTATGCGCCGCATGAGGGCGCCCCACCTGAAGCTCCGGAGCGCATAGCCCACGGCGCCGAGGCCGAGCATCACCGCGAAGACGCCCGGCCGGAAGCCGCGCAGCGCGGCAGCCACCGCGGGGCCGTCACTTGCGAAGATCATGACCGCATAAACCAGCGCACTCGCCAGAACGGCGAGCACGAGCGCGCGGATCATGCGTTCGAGGCTCATGAGGCCGCCGAGACTCCTTGATCGAGGTGAGGATGGCCATGCAGTCGAAACGAGTCTAGAGTAACCGAAGCCACACGAGAGCAGAGGAGTGGGATGGCAGACCCGATCGCTCGCAAATCACTCAAGTCGGATGCGGTGTTCAGGTCTCTCTTGACGGCGGTCTGCTTCGCCGCACTCGCTACCACGGTGCTCTCACACGCGTCACCCGGCCTGAGCCTGTCACCCGATTCCGCGTTCTACATCTCTGCGGCGGAGAACCTGATGGCTGGTCGCGGGCTGGTGGACTACACGCTGACCAAGATGACCGTGTTCCCTCCGGGTACGTCACTGGGCCTCGCGGCGCTCCTTCCGCTTACCGGTAACGCCAACTCGGCATTCATCCTCCTGAACCTGCTCGCCGCCGGGGTACTGGCAGTCTCTCTCACGGGGGTCCTCACGGAGATGAGGAGCTCGCGGTTGACCGCAATGGTCAGCACTGCGCTCGTGGCGCTCGCCCCCTGCATGCATAGCATGTTCCTGGCCGCCTTGTCGGAACCGCTGTTCATCGGTCTCACCGTCGCGTTCGTCTGGGCCGCACTGATATGGCTCCGCCGGGCATCCGCCTCTATAACCACCATGGTGTCGCTCGTTCTGGTCGGCTGGGCTCTGTGCCTGACTCGATACACGGGCATCGTGATAGTGCTGCCGGTGCTACTCACGTGCGCGTTGATCCAACGCCATCGTCGCGGCTCCCGGCATGCTGTTGCGCTCTCCGTAGGCCTCTTCGTCTCCATCGGACTTGCCCCTGTGTCATGGCTGTACAGCAACTTCGTCGCGACAGGCCTGGCCGCAGGAGAGCGCCTCGGCAGTGCGGACGGCCTGCTCATCAGTGCTGCGCGCGCAGTCCAGACGCTGTATCTCTGGCTTACGATCGTCCCTACTCGCTTCGACAGCGTGCTGGCCCCCCTGGCGCTTGCACTCGCCGGATGGGCAGTCACGTCCGGGCTCTGGCACCTGCACCGCCAGGATCGAGCCTCGTTCGACGTCTCGCTCCTACCGATCGCCACTGCGCTGGTCTACGTGGTCACGGTCGTTGTCCTGGCTTCACTCACCAACATCGATCCGGTCGGACACCGGCTGCTGTCCCCCGCGCTTCCACTGCTCGCCGCCGGGGTGGTGCCGCCCGTTTCGACTCTGTTGGCTCAGTGGCGCACAACGCCCGCCCGACTCACCGTGGGTCTCTGGGGACTCGCCGCACTGTGGGTGGCTATCGCGGTGGCCGTGAACGTACGTACGGCCACTCGAGCGCTCACCGCAGAAGCAGATGATCGCTCCGCCATCTTGGACTACTGTCTGGCGTACCCCTTTGAGCCGGACGCCGTGTTTCTGAGCAACCACCCGTACTCGGTGTATCTGTACACGGGGCTGCAGCCTGTTCGCACAAGTCCGCGCTCAGCAGCCTGGAATTCTGACTCGCCGGTGGACGACGTTCCCGCCACCACTGCTTACGTGGCCGGAAGACCCGCTTACCTCGTGTGGATCGGGCCGGAATCCGGGCTGTCCATCCCGCCATCCGATCTTACCGATATCCGCACCAGCGAGATTGCCACGCTGGATGATGGAGTTCTGTACTCGGTCACTGTGACCGAGTGAAGGCGGGTCATCCTCGTTGCGAGTGCTATGATTCCGACGTACGTGGCCTTGTCTGCTGGCGGGCTGACGCCCCTGTCGAGAGGGTCGGGTTGGTACATCCTCTCCTACAACTCATCCGCCCTCGTCAGTGGACGAAGAACCTCGCTGTGTTCGCGGCGATCATCTTCTCCGGTCACCTGAACGAACCGCGACTGCTGGGCACAGTGGTCCTCGCATTCGTCGCACTCGATCTGCTCTCCGGCGGGCTGTATGCCGTCAACGACGCGATGGACGCCGAGCGCGATCGTCAGCATCCCGTCAAGCGAGATCGGCCGGTCGCAAGTGGGCGCATCTCAGTCACTCAGGCGTACCTGACGGGTGCCGTGATGATCGTTGCCGGACTCGGCCTGTCCTCTGTCCTCGGATGGCGGTTCCTCGCAGCGGTGGCCGGCTATCTTGCACTGCAGATTCTCTACGGGGCCATCCTCAAGCATGTGGCGATAGTCGATATGCTCGTGCTCGCCGCGGGCTTCGTGGTCCGAGCTGTGGCTGGCGCGTTTGTGATCGATGTCCCTGTGTCGCCATGGCTGGTCCTGTGCACAGGGCTCCTCGCGCTGTTCCTGGCCTCGGCCAAGAGGCGACACGAGCTGCTGCTGCTGCAGGAGCGGTCCGGGGCGCACCGCCCGGTCCTCCGCGAGTACTCGGCCGAGCTGCTCGACAGCTTCATGGTCACGCTCTCGGCGGCCACCATCACCGCATACGCGCTCTACACGTTCTTCGAGGACCGGGCGCCCGGCTACGCCATGATGCTCACGATACCCTTCGTGATCTACGGTGTGCTGCGGTACCAGTCGCTCGTTCTGATCAGCGGACATGGAGGAAGACCCGAGGAGGTCCTACTGGGAGACCGGCCGATCATGGTCACCGTGGTGCTGTGGGCGGCTGTTGCGGTCGGCATCCTCTATATCGGTCCGCTGGCCGCAGCCTGACTTCGCAGACGTGGGCGGTCTACTGCCCGACGAGAACCATCGGCTCGATCGGCTCGCCGGTCCGAGGGTCAACGCCGATCACGAGCGCCCGCTTGCCGTCGATCTGCCGTGTCGCCACGAAGCGGCCAGCCCATGCGTCATCTGTCTCGTCAAGCCCGCGGTAGACGAAGCCGTTGTTGGGTACGGTGAAGTCCGGTTCAGCACCGTCGAAACGCACTCGTTGCCCCTCCCCAAGGTTCACTCGGACCTCGAGGACCCCATTCTCAACGACCGCGTCGAACTCGGCGTCAGGCGCCGGAGGTCCTTCGTACCCGTTCACGACAATGAGCTCCAGATCCCGGCGCGGCCACGCCACCATGCGGAGCATCGCCATCCCTGAGTAGTAGGCAGCGCGGTCGTTGACCAAGACGACGTAGTCGGGCTCCTCGGCCGCGATCCCGGCCCGCGCTTCGTCGAACAGCTCCCCAGATAGCGTGACGCGGTCCACCTGCGACGGCAGCGTCCCGAGAACACCGTGGGCATACAGCGCGACGCTGGAGGCCAGAACCACCACGAGCACGAGCCACCGCAGGCTCTGCCGACCGCGTGAGACAACGCCTGCCATCAGGAGCGACACAGCAAACGACACACCCATCGACCTCGGCTCTCCCCGCATCATCACAGCGGGCACCAGGGACACCGTGAGGGCGATCAGGAGCCACAGCCACGAGCGCCACGGGTCGCCTTCCAAGCCCGACAGGGACGAAACCCGCCGCCGCGCAGCAGCGACCAACATGACCCAGATCAGTAGATTCGCAATCACGACGGAAACAAGCGGCAATGCACCGACCAACGAAGCCGGCCGCTCCCACAACACCATCGGCATGGCGTCGAACGGCACGAACGGCGCTGCCAGGACCCGGACAAGCCTGAGAAACAGCCCGTAGGCGGTGAAGTCGAGTGCATAGACGCCGTCAGATGTGGTCATCAGCGCCCGCTCGACCGCGAGTACCAGCGGCGCGGACAGCAATGGCCACAGACGCAGCACCGGGCGCCACGAGCGCTCCCGCGCGACGTAGAGCGCGACGCATACGAACGGCACGATCACTGCGGTTTCGTGGCTCATGACGGCCAACACCAAGAACAATGCAGAGAGCGCCAGCCTGTTGGCGCGTGGTCGTGCGCTTGGCAGGTCGAGCACCCACATCCCGAGGAGTGAGAAGACCAGCGCCACCGCGTTGGTGCCGAGGCTCGGCCAGTACAGAGCCTGATGCCACACTGGCGACAGCCCGAACGCAACTCCCGCGACCATTCGCTGTGTGGGACTCAATTCCGTGAGCTGTCCGAGCAGCAAGACCAAGACAGCGACGGCACCGAGTAGTGCGAGGTAGTTGACGATCAAGTACCGTGCCTCACCGAGGACAGCCGGAAGTGCCCCCTGGGCGTGGACGAGGAGGTTCATGAGTGGACGTGCCAGGGCGTAGCCTCCGCCATGCCATTCGGGGTAGTTCACGAAGTAATCCGAGTACCCCTCCGTGAACCACGTCGACCACTGGCTCAGGGGTGTGTATGGAGCGCTACTGAACCAGACGTGCGAGTAGTCCTCAAGATCGAGGCGGTAGCTTGCCAGATAGCCCCCGAGGGTCACGAGTAGGATGGTGCCCACCACGACTGACGCCGCTACTGCTGACCACGCCGAACCTCGCCGTGCCGAGGAGCCATGCGAGCCCGCATCAATCGCAGCCTGGATATGCACGCTCACCTCTTCTCCACTAGAAGAACCGCTTCGCGATACTCAGGATGCCCTGCTTCCAGGGGACGCGATGGGACACCCCGCTCGACCCCGCGAAGTCGTCGAGGTGTTCCACGTACCACGCGTAGTTGCGCACCAGGGCATCCTTGTTGGAGTACTTCGGCGCGTAGCCGAGCACACGCTGCGCCTTCTCGATCGAGACGAACGAGTCCTTCGACGCTGTCTCGTACACCCACTTGTACAGCGGAGACAGGCGCAGCGCCTCCAGCAGCCGCAACGTCCAGATCATGGGCGCGGCGGGAAAGCCGACGATCTTCTTGCCATGCCCTGCGGCATCCAGCACCGCCTGATAGTCCTCACGCATCGTGGTGAACTCGGCCGCCCCGACGTTGAACGTGTCATTCACCCGCTCGCACTCCAACGTGCAGCACAGGTAGATGGCGTCGCAGAGGTCCTCTACGTCCAGGAGCTGGTAGCGGTTGTCACCGCTGCCGATCATCGGGAATCCGTGCCCGGTGTGCGCCCAGTCATACAGCAGCGCGAACACGCCGAGCCGCTCCGGTCCGATGAAGCTCTTCGGCCGGATGATGGGCACGCACGTCCCGCGCGCACGGTACTCGAGGCAAACCTCCTCGGCGGCGATCTTCGCTTCACCGTACGGCCCCACACCCACCAACGGGTCGTCCTCCACGAGCGGGTGGTGGTCAGGAATCCCGTACACCGCTGTCGAGGAGATCATCACAAACCGCTCAACCCCGTGCTCAGCGGCCGCTTCAAGCATCCGGCGTGTGCCGTCGACATCGGTGGTGCGGATGTCCTCAGGTGTGTAGAGCGGCAGCGCGGCAGCCGTGTGGACGACGATGTCCACACCTCGACAGGCGTCGCTCGCGGCCGATGCGTCACGGATGTCGCCTCTCACAACCTCGACGCGATCGGCGACGTCAGAGTAGTCGAAGGCGACGACGTCCAGCGAACGGACCGTGTGCCCCCGCTCCAGGAGGTAGCGAACCAGATTGATGCCAAGGAAGCCGGAGCCACCGGTGACGAGGTACTTCACAATCCTCCTTCCACTTCAGCCCACTGATTGAGGACCATACCGAGGGCTTAGGGAGACCCGTGGTACCATCCGGCAAGCACGTGCCCGCCAACCAAACAGGGTGCGTGCCAGGAACCTGCGGAGAGTGAAGATGGCCGACACTTCCACTGGCGAACACAACATGCGCTCAGAACGGCAACCCAATTGTGTTGTCTCAGCCAGCCTCCTGACAAGTGCCGCATGGTGGGCTCTGGCACTGGCAGTACTGTTTCTGGTGTGGCGTATACGAATCGGAGTCGGGACCTGGGGGGACGAGCCATACGCGCTTAGCACCGCTCTCAGGTACTCCCTTGGTGATCGGCCACTGGTAGACTCCTGGGACACGAACTTCTCGAGTGCTGTTCTCGCCCTCCCGTTTGTGCGCGCTCTTCTTGCGATCAGGGGCTCCACAGACGGCATTCTACTTGCCTACCGCGCAGTCTACGTTGTCATGATCGTGTCAGCTGCGGTCCTGTCGGCGCGGTACCTCGCAGCAGTCCCCGAGAACCGAGCCGGACTGTGGATCGGGCCGCTGCTCATCGTGTACATGCCGTTCGTCGGTCCCGGAGTCGGCTACGGGGGCGACTGGATACTGCACATCCTGTCCGGGTTGATAGCCTATCGCTTGATGCAGCAGGGTCGAGACCGCTCGTGGCTATACATACTCCCCGGACTCCTCAGCGGCATGGCAATCATAGGAAACCCCCCGACGGTCACTGTCATTCCGTTCTTCGTTCTATGTCTGTGGCTTGCGCAGCGAGACTCCAGGCACAGGCACTCGGCCCAGATCATCGCGCGGTACCTAGCCGGTGTGCTCGCAGTGGGAATAGCGTTCCTGCTAGTCCTACTCCTTCTCGCCGGTCCCAGCGTACTGTCCATGCTGCAACACGTCGTTGAGCCGGACGACCATTCGTTCGGCCTGGGTTCGCAGGCCGAACGAGCCTGGAGCGCTCGCTGGCTGATAGTGTGTGTCGCCCTCGTTACGGCCACCCTTCGCATACTCGCAGTCCGTCGGAATCGCCCTCGTGGCCAGTCCCGTGCGGCGCTTGCCATACTGATGTCGCTAGCAGGAACCGGAGCTCTGGCAGTCGTTGATCGCCTCTCCGTCAACGTCCTCCCGCAGTCCATGGTATTTGCGGCAGGCGCGTCGATGCTCACCGCCTTCGCTCTAGAGAGGCATGAACCCCCGAAGGGTACTGCCGTGCTGATTGCGCCAGCGATTGGGGCCGCGCTCGGCTGGTTCGCCGGCTCAAACGGAGGCATCTTCACCGCAATCATCGGGGCACCACTGCTGCTAGCTGCTGGGGTCCTGTGGGCTATCGACATCGACCGGGATCTCACCGACGAAGTGAGGAACCTCGACCGTAGCCTCATTGCATTGGCACTGGGCGTTCTTGTGCTGGCGACGGGCGCAATCGGCATCCTCCGAACGCCAGAGGGCATGACACTATCGATGCGGACGGCGGTATCCGAAGGACCCTTCGCTGGAATTCGCGGAACTGAGGATGAGGCACGGCTGCAGAGCGAACTCGTTGCGGCTCTCCGCTCCCTACCGCCCGCCAAAGGACGGGTCGTCTTCCTGGAGCGCTTCGCTCTCGGCTACTTGATCACTCTGGACATGCCGGGCACGTATTCCACCTGGGCAACATCGGCGTCTTCCGACCGGCTGCAACAGTACATCGATGCAACCGGCAACCGCCCAGCGCGGATCGTGTTGACCCGATACGCGCTCGACATGAATGACGGGGAGTTCCCCGAGACCGTGAACATTGAGGGATTTGCCGAGGACTACTCCTTGGTTTACGCGGATCAGAACCTGAGGGTCTTCGACCTGCGGACACCCTGACCGATCCGTCAGCAGACGAGCCCTACCCCGCGCCCCCGCCGACCTTGGCCCGCGCGGCCTCCACGAGACCGCCACCCTCGATGATATCGCGGACGAACGGCGGGAACGGCTGCGCCTGCCAGCTCTGGCCCGTGGTGACGTTGGTGATCAGGCCCGTCTCGGCGTCAACGGTGACCTCATCGCCGTCGCCGATGCCGTCGACGGCCTCGGGCGCCTCCATGATCGGCAGGCCGGTGTTGATGGCGTTGCGGTAGAAGATGCGCGCGAAGCTCTTGGCGATGACCACCGAGACGCCCGCGTGCTTGATGGCGATCGGTGCGTGCTCGCGGCTCGAGCCGCAGCCGAAGTTCTCCTCGGCCACGAGGATGTCGCCTGCGCTCACCTTGCCGACGAATGCCGCGTCAAGGTCCTCGAGGCAGTGCGCCGCGAGCTCGGCGGGGTCTGACGTGTTGAGGTACCGCGCCGGGATGATGACGTCGGTATCGATGTCGCGCCCGTAGCGGTGCGCGGTGCCGGAGAACTGCATGAGGTCCCCTCTCGGACGCCGGTGCTGCACCACCCGCACGCGCGCGCACGGGTGGTGAGCAAGTCTAGCACAGGCGCTACGGCGCCTCGGTGGTCTCGGTGCTGCCCTCGTTCTCGCCGGACGGCAGGCCTACGCGCAGCACGTCCCACGGCTGGTTGAGCAGCGACACGTCGACCCAGAACGCGGCCACGTCCTTGCCGTTCACCTCGCCGGAGTCCACGCCGTCCACGGTGAAGCGCACCTGCTCGACTTCCGGGAACGCCCCGAACGTCGCCAGGATGGCCCCGAGCGCGAGCCGCTTCTCTTCCGGGTCGGCCACGAAGTCGAGCACCTCGGGCATCCAGTCCACGGTGATCACGCCGTCTGAGAACGTGACCGAGTTGAAGCCCGCTTCAGGCTGCACGATCGCGACGTCCGGGTTGGACTCGGGCATGGCCGCAAGCAGCGTCCGGAGCGCATCGGCGTACGGCTCCTCGGCGTCGATGACGCGACGCTCGCCGAGGATCGTGCGCCCGGTCGCGTAGTAGATGACGGTCTCGGTGGTCGCGCGCGACAGGCCTTCGGGCTCCGGCAGGTCGGTGGCGGGTCGAAGCCCGCCGCCCCCGCCGGAGCAGCCGGCAAGCAGTAGGCCGAGTGCGATCACCACAGCGGCCACGATCACGAGCAGCACAGGGAGGCGGCGCATCAGGCCTCGCCTCCCTCTCCGCTGGCCGGCGGTGTCTTGGACGGGCCACCCTTGCGGCCCTGCTCCTCGATGGCGCGCTTGATCTCCTCGTACGACACGACCGGGACCTCGAGCTCGCGCGCGGCGATACGAACGCCCTCGTCACCGGTCACCAGCAGGCGCTTACCGCGCAGGCCGAGTGCGATCGCGAGTGCCTGGACGTGCACGGGGGCCAGGTCGAAGCGCTCGGCGATGCGCTCGACGTCCTCGTCCTTCGGCTCGCGGTCCTGCCACTTCAGGTCCACGTCCTCGTGCGAGCGACCGAGCACCGCCAACTCCTCGGTCACGAACACGCGCTTGAGCGCGTCGGTCACGATGTCGCGATCCTCATCGGCCACGAGCGCGTCGAGGACATCGGGTGTGAGCACGTACCGGCGACCACGGCGCAGGAAGGGCAGGATCAGCAGCGGCAGCAGGAGCAGGCCGATGATGTACGGCACGAACGCCCGCCACTGCTGGCCGGGCGGAAGCGGCGTGCGGAACACCGAGACGCGGTCGTTGAACTTGTCGGCGATCGCGATGCGCCCGTTGCCATAGTCGATGCCGTCCGGATAGTAGAACCGCCCGTCCTCGTGGCCGACATCACCGATGACCTCGATGAGCTGGCCATCGGTGTCGAGCACCTTGAGCTCGCTGTTCAGGCCGTCGACGACGTACAGCAGACCGGTCTCGTCGATAGCGATGTTCGACGGCAGGCCGAACTTGCGCTGCTCGGCGCTGAACTGGATCGCGGCGTCTGACGGCAGCGGCTCGCCGTACTGCCAGATGGGCTGGCCCTGGGTGCTCAGCGCCTGGACGCGGTAGTTGAGCGTGTCGGCGACGTAGAGCGTACCGTCTTCACCCACGGCCACGCCGCCGGGACGGTCGAACGAGCCCGCTTCCTTGCCGCGCCGCACGTAGCCAGTGAGCAGGTTGCCGTCGAGGTCGGCCACGAGTACGCCGCTTTCCACGGTCACGAACAGGTTCTCGTCGGCGTAGGTGATGGACAGCGGAAGTTCCGGGGTGACGATGTCGCGCACCGCACGACCGGTCACGTCGAACTCGACGATCTTGCCCTGCGTCTTGTCGACGACCCAGGCGCGCCCGTCGGGCGTGATCGCCACGTCGATGGGATCGTAGATGAGCAGGTCGCCCTTGCCCGCCTCGCCGTAGACGCGAACGAACCGGCCGTTGGAATCGAACACGGCGATGCGACGCTTGCCGGTGTCGGCCACATGGATGTTGCCGCGGGAGTCGATGCCGACGCCGGTAGGACGGCGCAGAAGGTCGCCCTCGAACCCGTAGATGGAGAACAGGAAGCGCCGGTCGCGGTCCTCGGCCGAGCCTTCGACCTCTGGCGGCCTGGTCAGCAGGTAGTACGTGACAGCGAGCAGCGCGAACAACAGCAGCAGCACCAGGATGATGACGAGCTGCTTGACCATCGCTCTATCTGAACGGGCGGAACGGGCCACGTGCTTGACCTCCTCGGACGGGAACGTGCAAGAGACCGGCTAGGGCGTGACGGTCGACTCCATGCCACCGGTGAAGTCAGCGTCCACGCGGACGCGCACCTCGGCGGCGATATCGGGATGGTCGCGCGAAAGCCGCTCGATGCCCTCGAGCGCCGGCGCGTGATCGGGGACGAAGCGGGTGGCGAGGTAGTAGTCGTAGAGCGCCTCGGCCCACGACTCGTCGTGCTCGTAGATCTCCGCACGCCGAGTCACGAGCAGGGCGTTCTCCGGGCCGTAGGAGAGCGCCCGGTTGACCGCGTCGAGCGCAGACTCTGTGTCGCCCTCGCGCTCGTAGGCGACGGACAGCGCCGTCCACACGTCCTGGTAGAAGGCGGCCATCTGGCCTTCCATCCCGACCGCGCGCAGGTAACTCTCGATCGCGGCGCCGTTGTCGCCCTGGCGTGCCTGGACGAGCCCGAGGATGTAGTAGGCGGCCGGGTCAGCAGGCGCCAGCCGGACCGCGATCTCCGCCTGCTCCCGTGCGTAGACGAGCGAGCCGGCCTCCAGGTACGCGGCCGCGAGCTTGATCCGGGCCGCGGCGTCTTCCGGCGTGGCACGCACAGCGTCCTCGGCCGCATACACTGCGCGCTCCAGTTGCGTGCGGGGAGTTCGGTCGTTAGTGAACAGATGACGCAGCGTCAGGAACAAGACGATGCCGATGGCGATCACGAGCACGATGGTCACGATGCGCATGATGGGCATGAGTCGAGACTGCATGAAGACGCTCACCCTTCGGCTGGAGAGATTACGCGTCCGCGCGTACGCGGGCCGCGGGGTCTGTGGAGCGGCCTGCTCACCGATGATATAGTAAACTATCGAACGAATTAATCGTAGTTCATCCCCGTCCATGTCCCGGACGACGGTCCCTAAGGAGACGCACATGCGGTTCGGCAGACTGCTGCTGCTCATCGGCCTCGTCGCGCTCATCGCCGCGCTCGTCTACGTGATCCTCACGCCCGGAGCGCTCAACATGCTCCGCGGCTCTGTCGAATACACCGATCAAGCCGAGATCGACGCCCGCGTGATCGCGTTCGTCTCGAACCCGTTCACCGACGACTACGGGCTGCTGCGCGTGCCGGGATACGTCGACAACCTGACGGAGAGCGAACTCCGTGCCGTGACACTCCAGATCCAGCTGGTCGATGAAGCCGGCACGAAGAAGGAGTCGATCACCTACGTGGTCAAGGACGTTCCGCCGTCCAGCCGCAAGACGTTCGACCTGAACGCCGGTACCCTGCCGACCAAGCGGACGGCCACGATCGAGGTCACTACGCTGGAGGTGTACCGCTAGTGGCGCGCACTCCCGCCCGTCCGCTGGCCGCGGCAGTGCTCGCCATCGCCCTGCTCGGCGTGCCCGTCGCGGGGTGCGACCGCAACCAGGGACCGGTCGTGGACCTCGACGGCGGCTCGGTCACGGAAACGGACACACTGACGCCCCTCGAGCGGGGCAAGGTGCGTCGAGAGGTCCTGGACGCCGCACGCGCGTGGCAGGAGACCTGGCTCGCGAGCGACCTCGAGGCCATGTCCCGTTACGCGGACGATGAGGTGCTCGAGTCGTTCCGCGAGCCCTGGGAGGCCTACGCGGCGAAGGGCCACCGGGTCGAGCACAAGCACGAGGTCATCTACCTCGATGTGGTGGACATGAACGCCTCGGGCAGCCAGGCACTCGTCACCTACCGGTACGACGACACGTCCTATGTGGTCGACTCGGCAGGCCGAACGGTGGAGACGCTGCCGCCGTTCGACGACAAGGAGATGCAGCTCACGCTCGATCTCCAAGACGACGGGACCTGGATGATCGTCCGGATCGTTGCGGGGCAAGACGCCTACCGCTGATCGGCCGAGGGACGCCGAGGCCTGAGGCCCGGTCCGGCGCCCGGCCAGGCCGCACCCGCCCGTCCCTGCCGGACCCGCACGCGCCTACCAGACCCAGTAGTCCTCGGGCAGCGGCACGTCGCGCCGGTAGGCGTCTGCACCCGGTCTCGGCGCATAGCGGTCCTTAACATCCGGCTCGTGGCACATGTCGCAGAAGTAGCGCCGGTCGTGGCACGCGTAGCATTCCGCGTAGACACCGGGCTTGCGGCCGGTGGCCTGGAGCCCGTGCTCCCGGACCCACCCCGTACCGCCGTGCATGATGCCGAAGGCTCCGTGACACGTGCAGCCGTCCTCGGTCTCCATGAACGCGCCCCGGTTCTGCGGACGCTGGAACGGCCGATCGCCCGAGTAGTGGCAGCGCCAGCACACCTCACGGTCCACGAAACCGTCGCGCGCATGGAACTCGCCCTCGCCCATCATGCCTTCCTGCGTGGCCCATCCCTCCGGGTGTGGCATCGTCACGCCGTGGCACTGCAGGCACGGGCGCTCGTCATGGCACGCATAGCAGTTGCCAGTATCGAGCTCGTTGCGCTTTGGGAGGTTGCGCACCGCCGCGCCGATCTCGATCGGGTCGACAACGTGACAGTACGCGCAGTCGTTGGACGCGGCCAGGCCGTCGTGACAGACCACGCACGTGTTCATCGCCGGCTCGGTGGGCTGCAAGACGAGGTCCCCGTGTGCCACGCTGTTGTGGCACTCGCGGCACGTCGAGCCCGCCTCGAGGAAGTCCGAGTGGCGCACCCGCACCCCGTAGCGCTCGACGACGCCCCGGACGATGTCGCTGTGGCACGCAAGACAGGAGTCGGCCGTGACGCTCCCCGCCCTCGGCTCTGGTTCGGACTTCTCCGAGGCGTACACGAACATCCAGCGAGCGTACGTGGCAGCGTCAGCGGGTATCGCGGCAACGCCGACGGAACCGTGGCAGTCGAGGCAGTCCAAGCTGCCATGAGAGGTCTCGGCCAGCACACCGGCGTAGTCGACCTGCGTATGGCAGCGCAGGCACTGTGCGGGCTTGCCTGCCTGGGTGTCGAAGAGAAGCAGCGCCGCGAGCACGATGAGGACGGGCACGAGGCGGGCGATCCACACCGACCGGTCCCGGCCGTCGGCGCGCTCGTCGAGCAGCGCATCGAGCCGACCGCGCGGCGTGCGGGAGTAGACGAGCAACGCGATCAACGTCCCGACGAAGGCGATCACGACCAGCACGACGAGCAGCAGGATGATCCGGCCGGCGTCACCGCCCTCGAAGCCCCGCTGCACCGACAGGATGAGGTCTCGGAGGCTCACGGCACGCTCACCGGCCTGCGCTGGAGCTCCTCGAGCAGATCGGTCGGGATGCCGGGGTGGATGTGCCGCTCGTGGCAACTGTCACACGCCGACTGGTCGTGGCAGCGCGCGCAGACGTCCTGTCCCCACCGGTCGATCGCGGCCACATGGTCGCGCAGGAAGCCATCCGGATGCGGCATCGTCACGCCATGGCAGTTCTGACACGCCGAGCCGGTGTGGCAGACCACGCAGTCAGCGTCGCCGGTCGGACGTGCGACCACGTCCCGGCCGTGCATGACCAGGTAGTTCGGCGGGTGGGGCAGTTCCATGTTGTGGCACGCCACACAGTAGCCTGCGACGTGACACACCTTGCAGGTGGAGAGGTCGCCCATGCCATGGCTGCTTCGCCACGTGGGGCCGTGCGTCGCGCGCCACGCTGTGGCGTGCGCCCGGCCGGGGCTCTCGCCCTGCGGGTGACAGACCTCACAGGTGGTGAGGTTCTGGGGTCCGGCGCTGTGACAGCGCAGACACATGTCCATGGAGTACGACGTGCCCGCCGCCCACTCACCCGGGTGCGCCACACCTCGGTGGCATGTCACGCACAGCCAGCCCTGCTCGTCCGGCGCTCGGTGGTTCATGCGTACGCCGCGGGCGACGAACGTCTCGGGCAGGATGTCGGCGTGGCAGCGGGTGCACGCGGCATTGTCGGCGTGCGGCACCGCGGTGACCGGCTGGTCGGAGATGAGCGCGAGCGGCGTCCCCACGACCATGGACACCACCCGGAGCCGCTGCTCGACCAGTCCGAGCGTTCCGGAGGTCACGTGACACGAATCGCACGCGATCCCCGCGTGGGCCGACTCGGCCAGCTCCTGACCGGCATCACCGTGACACGTGAGGCAGAAGCGCGGGCTCACCGATGAGGCGGCGATGACCCCGACAGCGAACAGGAGCGCGAACACGACGGTCAGGCTCGCGTACCACACGGCCTCGGCTGTCACCCGCCGAGGAGCCGGGGGTCGGCTGTCAGGCGGACTCGTGACGGGGCGGCGCATCCGGGGCGTCGTCACCTGGCCTGCACACCTTCTGCGCCCGTACGCTGGAAAAGCTCGACATCAGTGGCGACCAGGTCTCCCTGACGCTCGATGATCTCGAAGGTGTGCTCCGGGGTCCAGTCGGGGAACGACGCCTTCACCAGCGTGGCGTACTGGCCGCGCACCCACGCGTGCGCGTAGGCCTGCTTGTCGGGTGTCCAGCCCTTGCGCACCGGTGTCCCGCCGAGGGTCAGCGTCGCCGCATCGAGCGTGTACCGCTCAAGCATTCCGGCGACACGCGCCTCTGCCTCGGACGACGACGCAAACGCCTCCACCCGCACGTAGACGACCGTGGGGATCTGCTGGTCGATCGACATGTTGAGCGTCTGGAACACTCCCTCGGCAGCCCGGTCGCCGTAGCCGGGGATCGCCTGCACCGTGATCGTCTCGTACTGGAGTACGCGCGTCGGGATCATCGCCAGAGCGGGCTTCTCGAGAGCGGGGCCTTCGTCGACTCCAGGCACCGGCGAGCGGGATGTTGCCGGACCGGGCAGCGCGTCCCCCGCGCCGGGTACGAACCACCAGTTGAGCAGAACGGCGACAAGCAGGGCGAGCAGGGCGAGCGGCATCACGATGCGATACGACCGACGCGCGACCGAGGCCGGCGTGAAGGAATCGGCCGTCTCCTCGTCCTGCATCACGTCGGAGGACACGCCAAGATCGGCGCGCTCCTCGAGCTCCATCAGATCGTTGTCGCCCTGCGGCGCAGGCATCGACGTCCTTTCCAGCGACACGGACACCGTGGCGGCACTCAATCCTGCAGGCGCCATCGGTATCGTTCGCGAGCGTACGAAGGTACGTCTCATTCTACCAGGCGAAGCAGCACGACGGGGCGTCACGCAGACCACTCATCGTGGCAGCATGGCCGCTCGTCACCTCACACCGGCATCAGTGGTGCGTGATGCCGCAACTCACCTCTAGTGGAACGTGCCGATGCCGCCGTGGCAGCGCAGGCAGACCGCGTCGAGGTTGTTGGCGCCGATCGTGACGTTGTCGTCGATCGTCGTGGTGCTGGCGCCGATCGAGTAGCTGCCGAGCATC
>JADIIM010000009.1 GCA_015351705.1 Aeromicrobium sp.
CGTGCGTACTTCGATGACGGCACGCCGCTCGGCACCGCACGCGCGGACGAGTGCCGGATCGACGCCATAGCGCAGGCGTGGTCAGTGCTTTCCGGCCGGGGCGACCCGGACCGCGCGCGACGGGCGATGGAGTCGGTCGAAGAGCAGCTCGTCCGCTGGGACGACGGTCTCATCAAGCTCCTGACCCCGCCGTTCGACAAGATGGAGCACGACCCCGGCTACATCAAGGGCTACGTCCCCGGCGTGCGCGAGAACGGCGGGCAGTACACCCACGCCGCGCTGTGGGTCGCCCTCGCCTATGCGCGGCTCGGCGACGGCGACGAGGCGCACTCCCTACTCGGGCTCATCACGCCGGTCGGCCACGCCCTTGACCGGGACGCGGTGCGGCGCTACATGGTCGAGCCATATGCGATCGCCGCCGACGTCTACGCGAAGACCCCCCATGTGGGCCGCGGCGGGTGGACCTGGTACACCGGCTCGGCAGCATGGTTCCATCGCGTGGCGCTGCGCGAGGTGCTCGGCCTGCGAACCGAGTGGGCCGACGGCGGCCGACGGTTGGTGGTGGACCCGTGCGTGCCCAAGACGTGGACCTCGTACCGCATGACCTATCGCCATGGCGAGACGGACTACGCGATCGAGGTGCGCAACCCGCGTGGCGCGAACCGCGGTGTGGCGCGCGTCTCACTCGATGGCCAGGACCTTCCCGGGCCGGGCGTCCCGCTCGAGGACGACGGACGACGCCACGAGGTCGTCGTCACGATGATCGGCGGATGACCCCGGGAGCAGCGCCGCTCAGAGCACGGGCACCTGCTTGAGCCCTGTCACGACGGCGGTACCGACCGCGCTCGTCCCGCCGAACACGCGCACGGGCGCCCTGTACCGTCCGTGCGCGGCGACGACGCCTCGCGCCTCGGCACCGAGCGTCCTGACCGGCGTCAGGACCACGACGCCGCCAGAGGCTCCCGCTGCGGCCCCGCCTGCCAGTGCGTCCGGGAACGCCACGCCTGTGGCCACCCCGATGTACGGAGCGAGCGCCCAGCCGTGGCCGTACGCGTGAACCGCTATCGCGGCGGCCGTCTTGTAGCGGTCGTCGCCCCCGAGACGTGTGAGCGTGCCTCCGGCTCCGCCCGCAGCAAGCGATGCGATGTCGGTAGCGACACGCGCAGAGACCGCGGTCTCGCCGCCCGCAACGACCACCTCGCCGGGAGCGGCCGCCCGCACCGCGTCCCGGGTCGCCTCGGGCAGGTCGCCCGGTCTGGTGAGCAGCACCGGCCAGTGGTTCTGATAGGCGATCGGCGAGAGCGCGAGCGCGTCGGGGAACGCGTCACCGCGAGCGATGAGGACCGTCTGCGGGGACGCGCCGGACACCGTGCTGATGCGCGCCGCGACCCGCGCGGCTGTGGCGTACCGGTCGGCGCCCGAGATCCGTTCGACCGAGAGGCCGGCCGCCCGAAGCGATCCGGCGACCGTCTCGCTGACGGCGCGCGTCCCGCCCACGATCACCGCGTGAGTCGCACCGAGCTTGCCGATCTCAGTCGCGGTGGCCTGCGGAAGCGTGTCGGCGCGGGTGAGCAGGACCGGTCCGCCGAGTGCCCCGGCCAGCCCGGATGCCGCAAGGGCGTCAGCGAAGCCTTCGCCACTCGCGACCACCACGACCGGGGCGGATCCGGCGGCATGAGCGCTCGCCGAGAGCACGGCGGCGGTCGCGTAGCGGTCCGGGCCGCCGATGCGCTGCACATCGGCGGTGCCGTACACGCGAAACGTCGCGGTCTGCGTTCCCTCCTCGTGGCCGAGCAGGTCGATCGAACGGTACTCGAGCACGTGGTCACCGACGATGTCGGTCCTCACGGTGGTCCCCTCACGCGCGGGCCCGCCACCGAGCGACCACAGCGTCCGGTCCACGCCGATGCCGCGGTCGGTGGCGGTGAGCGTGATCGTCGCCGAGCCGCCATAGTACTCACTCCGCACGTCCGCCCGGGTCTCGGGCGGGAGCGTGTCGGTGACCTCGAAGGAGATTGACCGTGTGGCCTCCCGGTTGCCGGCAAGGTCGACCGCTGCGTAGTCGAGCGTCCGCCAGCCGGGCATCGTGACCTCGATGCGGTCGCCGCGTCCACCGGTGCCGTCATCCAGGCGCCAGTCGATGCGGTCCACACCGAGGCCCACGTCCGACGCCTCGATGATGACCTCCACGCCTTCCGGCGGCGCGGTCGCGGTCGTCGCCGAGCTCGTCGGCGGGGTCACATCGGCAGTCATGAGGTCGATCGCGTCCCGTGCCTGCACGAGACCGTGGCCGTGGTACGCGTCCCACCCGACGTCGCCGAGATCGAGCGCCGTCTGGCCGAGCAGGAAGCGCACGCCCTCGAGCGACAGGTGCGGCCGCTCGGCCACGAGCAGTGCTATCACGCCCGAGACATGCGGGGTCGCCATCGAGGTGCCCGCCTTGGGCCCGTATGCCACGCCGGGAGCCACTGATGTCGGCACCGTCGAAGTCACCGGGACCAGCTTCGTGCCTCCGGGTGCCACGAGGTCCATGGCCGCCCCGTAGTTCGAGTAGCTCGCCCGCAGATCGGCCTCATCGGTGGCGCCCACGCAGAGCGTCTCGGAGAACGCGGCAGGGTACAGGATCGCGCCTGCGTCGTTTCCGGCTGCGGCCACCACGACCGCCCCGGCCTCGGTCGCACGGCGGACGGCCTCGCGCACGGCACTGCTGGCGGTCGCGCCCCCCACACTCACGCTGATCACGTCCGCGCCGTTCGCGGCGGCATACGCGATGCCCTCGGCCAGGGTCGCCGAGCTTCCGCCACCGGTGGAGCCGAGCACCTTCACCGCCATGATCCGCGCTCCTGGCGCGATTCCCGCGATACCGACGGCGTTGTCGGTCGCGGCCGCCGCGATGCCTGCGCAGTGCGTTCCGTGCCCATTGTCATCGGCGGGAACCGCGTCGTTGTTGATGAAGTCCCACCCGTACACATCGTCTTTGAACCCGTTGTCGTCATCGTCCACGCCGTTGCCGGCGATCTCGCCCGGGTTGAACCACAGTCGGTCGGCAAGGTCCTCGTGGGCCAGGTCCACGCCGGTGTCAACGACGGCGATCGTGACGCCGTCACCGCGCGCCACGTCCCAGGCGTCCTCGGCCTGGATGCGCCGGGGCGCCCACTGCGTGCCGTCGGTGTACAGCGGGTCTTCGGGGACCCACAGCGCCGTGACGGGCGCATCGGGCTCGGCGTACGCCACCCCGGGCAGCGCCGAGACCCGCTGTGCGACCTCGGCCGCCGTCCGTCCGGACGGGACGCGGACGAGCGTGCCGTGCCCGCCATACAGGTCGCGCTCGATGCCGAGGCCGAGTCGGCCGAGTGCCGCGCGGATCGACGACGAGGTGTCGGCCTGGTCCCACCCGACGATGACGTGCCCGGCTGACGCGTCGGCGGCCGACGAGGCCCGGAGCACCGCATCGGGTTCGACCGCGGACGCCACGGACGCCACGGGCGCGGCTGCGGCGACGGCGAGCACTGCGAGCCACGCGACGGACCGGCGTATGCCCGCGTGCAGCCTCACCGCTCGCCACCCATCCAGCGCGAGTGCATGAAGCGCATCATGGCGCCGTCGCCCACGAGCCGGCGGGCCGCGAGCAGCGGGCGCGCATACGCCGCGACCGGATACCTGAGGCGCTCGGAGGTGTCGGTGATCGCCGCCCACACCTCGGCAGCCGCGTCTTCCGGCGTCGTCCTCTTGCTCACCCCCGCCGAGAAGGCGTTCATCGCCTCGAGGAACCGAGCGTACGGACCGCTGGGGCGCGACCGCTCGTCCATGGCTTTGTAGATCGGCGTCTCGATGTATCCCGGCTCGACCGCCTTGACGCGGACGCCGAACGGGCGAAGCTCGTGCCAGAGCCCTTCGCTGTAGGCCTCAAGCGCATGCTTCGACGCGTTGTACGTGGTGAAGAACGGGAACACCATCCTGCCGCCGAGCGAGGTGACGTTGACGATGAGGCCGCTTCCCCGCGCGCGCATGGAAGGCAGGAGGGCCGTGGTCAGCTCGACCGGCGCGAAGGTGTTGACCTGGAAGATGTCGCGGGTCGCCTCCGCGCCCGCCTCCTCCACCGGGGTGTACATCGTGTAGCCGGCGTTGTTCACCAGCACGTCGGGCGGCAGGCCATGCTCGTCGAGGTAGCGCTCGGCACACGCCGCAACGGCTTTGGGGAACCGGAGATCGAGGCGGTAGAGGGTGACGTCCTCGGGCAGCCCGTGAGCATCCGGCCCTTCGTTGTCACGGACCGTCCCGTGCACGCGCCATCCCGCCGCGTGCGCGTGGCGCGCGAGCGCGTGGCCGAGACCGGACGACACTCCCGTGATCAGGATCGACGGCACGAGTGACTCCCTCCGAGGTTACAGAAGCCGCGGAACGGCGATGCCCTGTGCTGGTTATACTATGTCCTGGCGCGGGATTTCGCCCGCCTCGGTCGAAAGGAACCTCCGTGAGGCTTGCTGTCGTCGGCTCGGGCATCTCGGGGATGACCGCCGCCTGGCTGCTCTCGCGTGACCACGAAGTGGACGTCCTGGAGGCTGAAGACCGACTCGGCGGACACACGCACACCATCGACGTGGAGCTCGATGGCCGCACGCTGGCGGCGGACACCGGCTTCATGGTCTTCAACCACCGGACGTACCCGAACCTCGTCCGCCTGTTCGAGCACCTCGGCATCGAGGAGCAGGACGCCGACATGTCCTTCTCCGTGCAGCACCGTGCCGATGGCGTCGAGTGGAAGGGCGACGCGGGCGGGCTGTTCGCGCAGCCCGGCAACGCGCTGCGCCCGGCGTTCTGGGGGATGCTGCGGGACGTGCTCAGGCTTTCGCGGGCCGCAGACCGGCTGCTTGCCGATCCGGCGACCGAGGAGCTCACCCTCGGCGAGCTTCTGGCGCGGGAGCGGTACGGGCGGGCGTTCCTGGACTGGTACCTCGTGCCGATGGGCGCGGCGATCTGGTCCACGCCCGCGGGCCGCATGCTCGACTTCCCGGCAGGCACGTTCCTGCGCTTCTGCGACAACCACGGCCTGCTGCACGTCACCGGCAAGCCGCAGTGGAAGAGCGTGCCCGGCGGCGCCCGTCGCTACACGCATGCACTCGCCGGGCGCGTGAGCGGCCGGGTGCGGACCGGGGCGCGGGTCGTGTGCGTGCAGCGGTTCGACGACCGCGTCGAGGTCCGGCTCGACAACGGCGAGGCGCTCGGCTACGACGGCGTGGTCCTCGCGTGTCACACGGACGACGCGCTCGGATTCCTTGCAGACCCGAGCGAGGACGAGGTCGCGGTCCTCTCGGCCGTTCCGTACCAGCCCAACGACGTGGCGCTCCACTCAGACGCCTCGCTGCTGCCCACGCACCGGCGTGCCTGGGCGGCGTGGAACTACGTGTCCGACGGCCATGGCGACGCGCCGGTGGCCGTCCACTACCAGCTGAACGTCCTGCAGGGCCATGACGTGCCGAGCCGACTGCTCGTCTCGCTCAACAGCGCGAGGCCGCCCGCTGCCGAGCATGTCATCGAGCGCTTCAGCGCCGCGCACCCGCAGTTCACCGGAGAGGGGATCGCCGCACAGCGGCACGTGCCCTCCCTGCAGGGCGTACGCCGCACGTGGTACGCGGGAGCCTGGCAACGCCACGGGTTCCATGAAGACGGATGCATCTCCGGACTGCGTGTGGCCGAGGGCTTCGGCATCGCCCCTCCCTGGGGACGCATCTTAGACCCCGAGCGGGACGGGGCGCGCTGATGGAGAGCAGGCTGTACGAGGGCACGGTGATGCACGCACGGTCCAGGCCCGCGAAGAACTCCTTCCGCTATCGCGTCTGGCTCGCGTACGTGGACCTGGGCGAACTTGAAGACCTCGACGCAGCCGTCGCGGGCTTCGGACACAACGTCCGGGCGTGGGCGAGCTTCCGCGACCGCGACCACGGTCCGCGCGACGGCTCCCCGCTGCGGCCGTGGATCGACAGCCTGCTCGCGAGCGCCGGCATCGACCTCGGCGGCGGGCCCGTCCGTGTCCTCACGCTGCTGCGCGGCGGACCGTTCGGCTTCTACCCGGTGTCGTTCTGGTACTGCTTCGGCGCCGACGGCGCGCTCAGGGCGGTGCTGACCGAGGTCCGGAACACCTTCGGCGGGCACCACAACTACCTGCTGCATGAAGAGGGCGAACCGATGGAGTTCGGGGAGGACCTCCTCGCGGACAAGGTCTTCCACGTCTCCCCGTTCATGCCGATGGATGCGCGCTATCGCTTCACGTTCACGATGCCGGGCGACCGTCTGTCGGTGGCGATCCACGAGGCGATCGCCGGCGAGCCCACCTTCGTGGCCGGCCTTAACCTCACGGCGCAGCCGTTCGACTCCCCGACGCTGTCCCGACTGAATCAGGCGTACCTGTCGATGCCGCTCCGCGCCTGGTTACTCATCCACTTCCAGGCGCTGCGACTGATCGCCAAGAGGGTAGGCTTCTACAAAGACCCGGGGCTTCCCGACGAGGAGACGACACGTGACCCGCAGCGACTGCTCAGGAGCCGCGCGACCTGACCTGTCCGGACTCGGCATGTTCGGGCGGGGCGTGGCCGCGGCGCTTGGACGGCTCAAGTACGGCGCGCTCGAGCTGCAGTGGCCGGACGGCCGGCGCCATATCTTCAGAGGCGCCACGCCCGGCCCCGAGGCGGTGTTCCTCCTCCGCGACCCCGCGTGCATCCGCCGGGCGGTGCTCGGTGGCAGCATCGGGCTGGCCGAGGGCTATATGGACGGCCAGTGGGACACGCCGGACCTGACCGTGTTCCTCGAGTTCGCCGCACGCAATGTCGACGCGCTGCGCGATGCGGGCAAGCGCGTGACCGCGCCGCTCAATCCCGTGAACCGCATGCTTCACCGCCTGAAGGACAACACCCTCACCGGCAGCAAGCGCAACATCGGCCACCATTACGACCTCGGCAACGACTTCTACACGCTGTGGCTCGACCCCGACATGACGTACTCATGCGCACTGTTCGACGGGACCTCCTGCGACCTGGCCGAGGCCCAGCGCCGCAAGTGGGACCGGCTGCTCGACCTGCTCGACGCACAGCCGGGGAGCCGGCTGCTCGAGATCGGCTGCGGCTGGGGCGGGTTCGCGATCCATGCGGCCAAGACCCGCGGCCTGCGCGTCACCGGCATCACCATCTCCGACGAGCAGCTCGCCTGGGCCCGCCGCCGCGTGGCCGAGGAGGGGCTCGGCGACCTGGTGGAGATCCGGCACCAGGACTACCGGACCCTCTCAGAGCAGTTCGACCACATCGCGTCCATCGAGATGTTCGAGGCGGTCGGGCGTCGCTGGTGGCCGACGTTCTTCCGCACCGTGCGCGATGCGCTTGCCGAGGGGGGTCGCGCCGCGATGCAGGTCATCACGATCGAGGACCACCGGCTCGAGGACTACGCCGCCAAACCCGACTTCATCCAGCGCTTCATCTTTCCGGGTGGCATGCTTCCAAGCCCGGAGGCGTTCGACCATGCGGCGCAGGAGGCGGGTCTGGCCTGTGAGAGCCCGTTCTTCTTCGGGAGCGACTACGCGATGACGCTTCACACATGGGAGCAGCGTTTTGCAGAGACCGTGCAACGCGTGCGCGCACTCGGCTTCGACGAGCGGTTCGAGCGGATGTGGCGCTTCTACTTGTCGTACTGCCAGGCCGGTTTCCGCACGGGAAGCATCGACGTGATGCAGGTGGCGCTCGCCAGGCCGTGACCGGAGGCCGACCGCGGCCGCGCGTGGGTATATCACAGGTACACCCCCCTGCAGTCGGGGCGGTCAGACCTCATGCGGTCCGGCCCCGTGGACACTCTCCGCGGACCGTGGCATCCGAGACGAGGAGGTACCTCATGGACACTCTCTCACTCGATCACCTCACTGAACTCGCGCAGGCGCACGGCGATGTCCGGGTATCGCTGTACATGCCGACACGGCGCTTCGGCCCGGGAAGCCAGGAGGAAGACACGACACGCCTCAAGAACCTGTTGCGTACGGCCGAGGAGCGGCTCGCTGACCGTGGGCTGCGGCCGGCCGCCATCGATGCGCTGCTCGCCCCCGCCCGGACCCTGATCGACGACCGGCCGTTCTGGCTGCGGTCCTCACACGGACTCGCGTTGCTGCTCGGCCCCGATGGGATGCGTGCCTTCCAGGTGCCCTCCGACTTCGAGGAGCTTGTGTGGGTCGGCCCCCGGTTCCACCTGCGTCCACTCCTCACCGTCGTGCACGTCGGGCGCCCGTTCTGGCTCCTGGCGCTCAGCCAGAAGCGTGTCCGGGTGATGCGCGGCACCGGCACCTCCCTGGAGGAGGTCCCCGCCGAGGGGGTTCCGACGAGCCTGGCCGACGCGCTCAAGTGGGACGACTACGAGAAGAGCTCCCTGCAGTTCCACACCGGCACCTCAGGTAGCGGCGGCAGGCGGCCAGCCGTCTTCCACGGCACCGGGGAGACCGACGCCAAGGTGGAGATCACGCGGTACTTCCGGGGCATCGACCACGGGTTGCGCGACCTGCTGAAGGACAGCGACGCACCACTCGTGCTGGCTGGCGTGGACTATCTGCTCCCCTTGTATCGCGACGTGAACTCCTACCCGCACCTTGTGGACGAGGCGATCATCGGCAACCCCGACGGGCTTACCGACACCGATCTCCACGAGCGCGTGTGGTCGATCGTCTCGGGCGTGACCGCCGCCGAGCTGCGCAAGGCGACCGACCATGTCCACGAGCACTGGGCCTCGCCGCGCGTGACGCCCGATCCCGAGGCGATCGTCGCCGCCGCGCATCACGGAAGGGTCGACACCCTCATGATCGCCGAGGGAGCGCATTGGTGGGGCGCGTTCGATGCGGAGAGCGGCTTGCTCGCCACGCATGCCGAAGCGGCCAACGGCGATGAAGACACCCTGGACCGGGCGGCTATCGAAACGCTCATGCACGGTGGCTCGGTGCTCGCGCTGCCGCAGGCGGAGATGCCTCACGAGAAGGACGCTGTCGCGCTGCTCAGGTACTGAGCGGCCGCCGACTGAGCGCGAAGACCCCGGGGTGTCCCGGGGTCTTCGTCATGGTGTTGTTGGTGGGCCCAGGTGGACTCGAACCACCGACCTCACGGTTATCAGCCGTGCGCTCTAGCCGACTGAGCTATGGGCCCCCGCGCAGAACAGCCTGGATACCATAGCCTACGCCCCGAACGAGCGTCAAGGACGGCGCCGGCCGGCTATCCGGCGCACACAGACACGGTCAATGACCGCCGCCTCGGGCCGTCGAACTCACACAGGAACACGCCCTGCCACGTGCCGAGTGCGAGCTTCCCGTCGATCACGGGGATGTCCGCCGATGCGCCCACAAGCGTGGCCTTCACATGCGCGTCCGAGTTGCCCTCCTGGTGCGCCCATGGCACGTCCACCGCGGCGATCGCCGCCAGCGCTTTCAGGATGTCGGTCGGCACGTCCGGGTCTGCCGCCTCGTTGATCGTCACCGCGGCGGTCGTGTGCGGGCAGTAGACGAGGACCCGGCCGGACCGCACCCCGCTCTCCTGCACCACCGTCCGGATCTCACGCGTCACGTCCACCATCTGCTCGCGGCGCTGCGTGTGCACCTCGAATCGCATGTCGCCCCCCCTGTTCATGCACTCCCCTGTGCTCTACCATACCGCATCCTGGGACATGTCACGTGGTGCCGCGCACCGCCACGGCGTCGGCCGCGTGCTAGGCTGGGTATCTCCATCGTGAGAGGACGTGTGTGACCATGCTTCACGTGCGTATCGCGGGCCTGAGTCTTGATCCCACAAGCCGCCAGCCGGTGCTGTTGCTCGTGCCCGCTGATGATGAGCCTGCTGACGACGTCCGCAGGGCGCTCCCCATCTGGATCGGTCACGCCGAGGCCGCCGCGATCATCCTGGCACTCCAGGGCGTGGATCCGCCTCGTCCGATGACGCACGACCTGCTGAAGTCGGCCATCGAGGCGGCGGGACACGTGGTCAGCCGCGTGGAGATCACCCGGCTCCAGGACGGCACGTTCTTCGCCGCGCTCGTGCTCAGAGGCGAGGAGCGCGAGGTCGCGATCGACGCGCGGCCGTCGGACTCGGTGGCGCTCGCTGTGCGCTGTGGCTGCCCGGTCTATGTGGCGCGTGACGTCTTCGAGGAGGCGGCCGTGGAGGTCACCGAGGTGGACGAGGAGGCCGAAGTGGAGCGGTTCCGCGACTTCCTCGACCACGTGGACCCGAGTGACTTCATGTCCTGACAGCGTCGGCTGCGCGTGGCCGGCGCGGGAGCCTACTCGTAGCGCAGTGCCTCGATCGGGTCGAGCTGGCTCGCTTTCCAGGCGGGGTACACCCCGAAGAACACGCCGACCCCGAACGCGAAGAAGAACGCGGTGGCCACCGCCCATGGCGTCACGTTGGCGGGGACCGGCGTGAACGATGCGATCGCCTCGGCACCACCCCAACCCAGCGCGATCCCCAGCACACCGCCCATCACCGATAGAGCGACCGCTTCGATCACGAACTGCGACAGGATGTCGTACGTCCTGGCGCCGACCGCTTTGCGGATGCCGATCTCCCGGGTCCGCTCCGAGACACTCACCAGCATGATGTTCATGATGCCGATGCCGCCCACCAGAAGCGAGATACCGGCGATGCCGGCGAGCATGTAGGTAAGCGTGCCGAGCAGGTCGGAGAGGATGCCGAGCGTCTGCTCCTGGGAGAACACGGTGAACTCGTCACCGAAGCTCGGCGCAAGGGCCCTTATGATGTCACGCCGCACGGTCTCGATCTGCTCGGCATCGGCCGCCTTCACGACGATCGTGTTGATGTGGTTCACGTTGAACAGCCGCTGAGCGGTGGTGACCGGGATGTAGACCTGGCTGTCCTGATCGCCGCCGAGCCCCCCGCCGAGCGACTTGTAGTAGCCGACCACGGTGAACCGCTGCCCCGAGAGCGTCACCTGCTTGCCGAGCGGGTCCTGGTTGGGGAACAGCTCCCGCGCCACCCGGTCGCCGAGCGCGACGACGCGCGATGCGGCCTGGACCTCGCCGCGCCGGTAGTGCCTGCCCGCGGCCAGGTCGGAGGTGAACACCTCGGTCCCCTGCTCGTTGCCCGCGGCGACCACGACCGGCATCGAGCGGTTGCCGGCCTTGACCGTCGCGCCGGCCTGGAACACGGGGACCACGGCGCTCGCGCCCTCCACCCGGCGCGCGATCGTCTCCGCGTCATCCAGCGTGAAGCGCCGCCCCGGCGGGCCGCCGCTGCCGCCCATGCCGCCTTCGAACTGCCCCGGGACCACGAAGAGCAGGTTCGAGCCCAGTCCTTCGAGTGAGCCGGTCACCTCGTCTTGCACGCCGGTGCCGATCCCCACCAGAAGGATCACTGCAGCCACGCCGATGATCACGCCGAGCATGGTGAGCAGACTCCGGGCCTTGTTCGCCGCCAGCGCACGCAGCGCGATGCGGAAGCTCTCCGTCACGTTCATCCGGTCGCGTCCTCAGGAGGCAGTGCCGCCATCTCATGCGCGGCGACGATGCGGTCGGCCACGGGAGCGTCCTCGCGGATGCGCCCGTCGAACACACGGATGATCCGCTTGGCGTGTCTGGCCACCCGGTCGTCGTGGGTGACCAGGATCACCGTGATCCCCTGGGAGTTCAGCTCCTGCAGGACCGCCATGACCTCGATGCCCGAGCGCGAGTCCAGATTCCCTGTGGGCTCGTCGGCGAGCACGATGCTCGGGTCGTTCACGAGCGCCCGCGCGATGGCGACCCGCTGCTGTTGCCCGCCGGACAGCTGGCTCGGAAGGTGTCCGGTCCGGTTGCCGAGACCGACCCGCTCCAGCGCCGAGCGTGCGCGGCGCGTGCGCTCGGCTCCACTGACACCTGCGTATACCAGCGGGAGCTCGACGTTGGCCAGTGCGCTGGTTCTCGACAGCAGGTTGAACGCCTGGAAGACGAAGCCGATGTGCCTGTTTCGGAGCGCGGCGAGCTCGTTGGGAGCGAGCCGGCTCACATCGCGTCCGTCGAGCACCACCTCCCCGGAGGTAGGCCGGTCGAGCAGGCCGACGATGTGCATGAGCGTGGACTTGCCCGAGCCGGACGGTCCCATGATCGTGACCATCTCGCCCTCTCGGATGGCTATGTCGGCACCGCGCAGGGCGTCGACACGGATGCCACCCTCGAGCTCGTAGCGTTTCGTCACACTGCGCGTCTCGAGAACGACGCGTGCGTCGGATGAGGCCTGTCCCATCATCGCGTCCTGACGCGCGCGCCCTCGGAGATGCCGGCGACATCACTCGTGACGACCAGGGCGCCCTCGGCCAGCCCGGAGAGCACGGATGCCCGCGTGTCGGTCAGGCGCCCGGCCTCGATGCGGGTCTTGGCGAGCGTGCCGTCGACGACCTCGTAGACGTAACTGCCCTCGGCGTCCTCGAGCAAGGCCTCGATCGGCACGGTGACGACATCCGCGACCATCTCGACCTCGATCTCCACCGAGCCGTTCATCCCGATGAGAACAGCGTCGTCACGGTTCTTGATGCGCATGGTCACGGGGAACGCGGTCCCACCGGTGACGGTGAGCACCGATTGGGGCTCCACGTGCAGCACCTCGGTCTCGAAGACCGCGTCGGGAAGTCCGTCGAGTGAGACTCGCGCGGTCATCCCGGGCTCGACGCGCGCGATGTCCGCCTCGTCCACCTGCGCTGTGAAGAGGAGTTCGTTGAAGACCACGATGGCGAACGGCGCTGCCGCCGGGCTCACCGACGAGCCGGGGGCCGGCTTCACCACGGGACCGCCCGGGATGAGCCCCGAGACGGAGTTGAAGATGACCACGCCGTCGACCGGTGCCACGATGGTCGCGTCATCGAGCGCCGATGCAGCCAGGTCACGGGCCGCGTCGGCGGCTGCGATCGCCGAGTCCGCCGCGTCAAGCGCCGCGCCCACGCTGGACGCGCGGGCGAGCGCATCACGCTGTGCCACGGCGCCAAGGTACGCCGCGTGGGCCTGGTCCCGGGCAAGCCGAGCGGCCTCGACGGCCGCATCCTGAGCGAGACCGCTCTGAAGCGCGGCAAGCGCCGCCTGCGCGCTGACGAGCTGCGCGGCGGCCTGGTCCCGGGCGAGCCCGAGCGCCACGAGTGCCGCCTCTAGAGCAGGGTCCCTGGGCTCAGGAGCCGGCTGGTACACGTCGGCGTAGAACCGGTCGTACGCCTCTCCTGCCGCCGTCGCGGCGGCCTGAGCCGCAACGACAGCGGCCTGTGCCTGGGCAAGCTCCGCGGCGCCAGGCGATCCCACTCCCGCAACGGCGGCGTCGTAGCGCACGCGTGCGGCATCGTACGCCGAGCGCGCGGCTGTCACCGCCGCATCAGCAGCGGCGCGGTCCTGGGGCCCGGGCACCGCGCCCGCTGCCGCCTCGCGCTGGGCCACTGCGCCTGCGTAGCCCGCCTCGGCCTGTGCCAGTTGGGCCTCGAGCGGTGCTGTCTCAAGCACGGCGATGACCTGGCCGGCGCTCACGCGCTGGCCATCGGTGACCTCGATCTGTGCGATGATGCCCGCCGATGATGGGTAGAGGTCGATCCGCTCGTCGGCCGACACGCGCCCGGAAGCCGAGACGCTGATCACGAGGTCGCCGCGCGCGGCCTCGGCAACCGAGACCTCGGGCGTCTGTGCGCCGCTCAGAGCGAACGCGGCCACCGCCCCCACCGCTCCCACGAGCACGAGCGCCGCTACGAGCACCTTGCGCTTGGACACAGAGCCCTCCCTGGTCGAACCTTCAGCGGCGCCGGACCGAGTGCCCTCGCCCCGCTCTCGCTCACGTCATTCGTCACGCGTTGCAGGTGCCCTTATGCAGAAGTGGTGCCATCGAGGCCGAGCAGCCGCGGAAGCGCACCGATGTCGTCGATGATCGCGTCCGGTCCGGCCTCCTCGAGGCGCTCACGGCTTGCCACGCCCCATGTCGCACCGATCGCTCGCGCGCCGGCCGCGCGTGCGGCAGCGACATCGGCCGGGCTGTCCCCCACGTACACGCACGCCCGCGGAGACCTGCCGAGTAGTCCCGCCGCCATGACCACCGGCTCGGGGTCGGGCTTGTGGGCGGTGGTGTCGTCCGCAGACACGAGCACGTCGAAGAACCTGCCGAGGTCGAAGAGCGTGATCGCGCGCTCGGCCATCATGCGGCTCTTGGAGGTCACGATGCCCATCGGCAGACCGTGTGCTGCGATCGCCTCAAGGGTCGCGAGCGTGTTGGGATACAGCCGGGCCATCTCATCATGCGTCGCGCGGTTGAACACGCGATACGCCTCGAGCAGCCGCTCGGCCACGGCGTCGTCGTCGGTGAAGTAGCGCATCTGACGCGCCAGCGGGACCCCGACATGGTGCAGGAGCACCTCATCGGGAAGCGGTGATCCCAGCACCTCGGCGGTGGCATGGCGAAACGATGCAAGGATGTGCGGGATCGTATCCACCACGGTCCCGTCGAGGTCGAACAGCACGGCCTCCGGGGCTGTGACCCCGGGGCCGGAGGATGCGCCGCGGCTCACAGCGTCACTCCTCGCCGTCCGCCTCGAAGTCCTCGCTGACGAGATCCTCGGCTTCCGCTTCACGCGCCGTCATTCCGGGCACCCGGTCCACCGCCTCCTCGAGGAGCGCCTGCTGGCCCTCCAAAGCGGCGGGCCGCTTCTTCTTCTTGGCACTCACGCGCGCGATGGCCGAGACGCGGTCGTTCTCCCCGACGTTCATCACCTTGACACCCTGCGTGGACCGGCCGAGCTTGCTGATGTCCTCGGCGCGCACCCGGATCACGACGCCGACCTCGGAGATGAGCATGAGCTCGTGCCCGGGCATGACGATCTTCATGCCGGCAAGCCGGCCCTTCTTCGGCGTCACCTGTATGGTCTTCACGCCCATGCCGCCGCGCTTCTGCACGGGGTACTGGTCTACGGGGGTCCGCTTGCCGTATCCGCGTTCGGTCACGACGAACAGCTCGGAGCCGGGGTGTGCGATCTCCATGCCGAGGACGCGGTCGTCGTCCTTGACGTTCATGCCGCGCACGCCCATGGTGTCGCGCCCCATCGGACGGGCGTCGCTCTCATCCCACATGATCGCCTTGCCCTCGGCGGAGACCATCATGACCCGCTCGCCCTCACGCACCCGCCTGACGGCGATCAGCTCGTCGTCGTCGCGCAGGTTGATCGCGATGATGCCGTCGCGCCTGCTGCGGTCGTAGGCCTGGATGGCGGTCTTCTTGACCATGCCTAGCGCAGTGGAGAAGAGCAGGTACTCGTCGTCGGGGAAGTCGCGGGTGTTGATGACCGCGGCGATCCGCTCATCCTGCTCGAACGGCAGGAGGTTCACCACTGCAGTGCCACGAGCGTGCCGCGAACCCACCGGCAGCTCGTGGACCTTCAGGCGGTAGACCTTGCCGCGCGACGAGAAGAAGAGCACATAGTCGTGCGTGGAGCTGATGAACAGGTGCTCCACGAAGTCGCTCTCCTTCAGGTTCACGCCCGAGATGCCCTTGCCGCCGCGCTTCTGCTGACGGTACGTCGCCACCGGCAAGCGCTTGACGTACCCGGCCGTGGTGATCGTGACGACCATGTCCTCCTCGGCGATGAGGTCCTCCACGTCAAGGTCGTGGGCCACGCCGGAGATCTCGGTGCGCCGTGCGGTGGCGTACTTCTCGCGGATCTCGAGCATCTCCTCTTTGATGATCTGCAGGACGAGCGACATGTCGCCAAGCACCTTCTTGTACCAGGCGATCCGCTCGCGCAGGCTGGTGAGCTCTTCCTCGATCTTCGAGCGCTCGAGGCCCGTCAGTCGCCGCAAGCGCATCTCGAGGATAGCGTCGGTCTGTGCCTCGGACAGACCGAAGCGCTCGATGAGCCGCGCCTTCGCCTCGGCGTCGTCGGCGCTCGACTTGATGATCGCGATAACCTCGTCGATGTTGTCCAGCGCGATGACGTAGCCCTCGAGGATGTGAGCGCGCTCCTCGGCCTTGCGCAGGTCGTACTGCGTGCGCCTGACGATGACGTTCTTCTGGTGCTCGATGTAGTACGAGAGCATGTCCTTGAGGCCGAGCTCCCTGGGGACGCCGTCAACCAGCGATAGCTGGATGATGCCCATGCCGGTCTCGAGAGGCGTGTGCTTGTAGAGCTTATTGAGTACCACCTGGGGGATCGCCGTCTGCTTGAGCTCAACGACGATACGCATGCCCTTGCGGTCGGACTCGTCGCGCAGGTCGGAGATCTCGGGCAGCTTCTTCTCTCTGACGAGCTCGGCGATCTTGAGGACCAGTTTGGACTTGTTCACCGCGTACGGGATCTCGGTGATGATGATGCGCATCCGACCCGTCGAGGTCTGCTCGGCATAGGCCTTGCCGCGGATCTTGATCGAGCCCCTGCCGGTCTCGTACGCCGAGACGATCCCCTCGCGCCCCATGATCGCGCCGCCGGTCGGGAAGTCCGGGCCCGGCAGGTGCTGCATGAGCCCCTCGGTCGTGATCTCAGGGTCGTCGATCAACGCGCACGTGGCATCGATGACCTCCCCCATGTTGTGCGGGGGGATGTTCGTCGCCATGCCCACCGCAATGCCCGCCGACCCGTTGACGAGCAGGTGCGGGAAGCGTGATGGGAGCACGAGCGGCTCGGTGAGCGACTCGTCGTAGTTGGGACCGAAGTCGACGGTCTCCTTCTCAAGGTCGCGCAGGAGCTCCATCGCGGGCCGGGCGAGCCGCGACTCCGTGTATCGCATGGCGGCCGCCGAGTCGCCGTCGATCGACCCGAAGTTGCCGTGGCCGTCGACGAGCGGTACCCGCATCGCGAAGTCCTGCGCCATGCGGACCATCGTGTCGTAGACGGCCTGGTCGCCGTGAGGATGATACTTGCCGATGACTTCCCCGACCGTCCACGCGGACTTCTTGTACGCGCGGTTGGGGGTTAGCCCGGACTCGTGCATCGCGTACAGGATGCGCCGGTGGACCGGCTTGAGCCCGTCGCGCACATCGGGCAGAGCGCGCGCCACGATGACACTCATCGAGTACTCGAGGAACGATGACCTCATCTCGTCTTCGATGTCGATGGGTGCGATGTTCGATGTGATCAGAGGTTCGGTCACTTACGCCTCTCTCCTCATCAGCGGTGATACTTCCTGAACAAGAGCACCGCGCCGACCATGAAGCCCATGCCGACGAGGAGCACCAGAAACGACATCGTTGCCGCGAGCATCAGTCCCGCAGCCTCGGCGGCGCGGGCACGCGCGAACAGCAGCCCTGCCTGGATAACGATGAACAGGCCCGTGAGCCCGAGAAACGCCACGATCGAGTTGATGAGCACGGGGTCGGCTCGCTCCACTCGTGGCTCCTCGATGCGTAACTCCACGAGCATCGCCTCCACGCGCGCATCCGGCACTGGCGCCGGTGGTGCGGGAGCCAGGCCGTCGTCCGGCGCCGGCCGCCCCGGCCCTGGAGCCTCCGCCGTCAGGGGCGACTCCACCGCCGCGGGCCGGTCCCGGGACTCCTCCTCCCCGAGATCCTCCGCAGCCGACGGCTCCGCCTGGTCGCGCATCACGGCGAGGGCGGCCTCGAGCTCCTCGGCCGCCCGACGCTCCGCCTGCTCCCGCTCGAAGCGCTCGAACGCCTCCCGCTCCCATGGCGGGGGCTCGAAGCGTCGTCTCGGCTGATCGTCGGCCGTCATCATCGTTCTCCGCGTGTGGCTGCACTACCTGGTCACCCGTCACACGTCCAGGAAGCGCACGTTCTTGGCGTGACGCTGGATGAAGAGCTTGCGCGGCTCGACCTGATCGCCCATGAGATCGACGAATACCTCCTCGGCCGCGAGCGCATCGTCCAGGGTGACCTGTAGGAGTGTGCGGCGCTCGGGGTCCATCGTGGTCTCCCACAGTTGTTCCGGGTTCATCTCGCCCAGACCCTTGTAGCGCTGAAGCGAGTACTTCGTGGACTCGGGCAGCCGGGCAAGGACCTTCTGTAGCTCTTTGTCGGTGTACGCGTACTCGTGCTTCTTGCCGTAGCTGATCTTGTACAGCGGCGGCTGGGCGATGTACACGTAGCCGGCGTCGATCATCGGGCGCATGTACCGGTAGAAGAACGTCAGCAGCAGACAGCGGATGTGCGCGCCGTCCACATCGGCGTCGGTCATGATGATCACCTTGTGGTAGCGCGCCTGTTCCAGGTCGAACTCCTCCTGGATGCTCGTGCCGAGCGCTGTGATGAGCGCCTGGATCTCCTGTGAGGAGAGGGCCCGGTTGATACCGGCCTTCTCAACGTTCAGGATCTTCCCGCGCAGCGGAAGGATGGCCTGGAAGCTGCGGTCGCGTGCTTGCTTGGCCGAGCCGCCCGCCGAGTCGCCCTCGACGAGGAATATCTCGGTCAGGGCTGCCTCTTTGACCGAGCAGTCCGCAAGCTTGCCCGGGAGCGTCGAGCTCTCCAGGAGGCCTTTGCGCCTGGTGAGCTCACGCGCCTTGCGGGCCGCGGCGCGTGCTTTGGCCGCCTGCGTCGACTTCATCACGATCGACCGGGCGGGCTTGGGATGCTCTTCGAGATACTCGGCCAGCCCGGCCGTCACGACCGACTGGACGAGCGACCGCATCTCGGTGTTGCCGAGCTTCGTCTTGGTCTGCCCTTCGAACTGCGGCTCGCGCAGCTTGACTGAGATGATCGCGGTGAGGCCCTCGCGGATGTCCTCGCCGGAGAGGTTGTCGTCCTTTTCCTTGAGGATGCCCTGGCGGCGGGCGTAGTCATTGATCGTTCGCGTGAGCGCGTTCTTGAAACCCTCGAGGTGCGTGCCGCCCTCGTGGGTGTTGATGTTGTTGGCGAATGCGAGCACGGTCTCGGTGTAGCCGGTGTTCCACTGCATGGCTACCTCGACCATGCCCTCGGCCCCTTCAGACTCGAAGTAGATGGGCCGAGCGTGGATCGACTCCTTCTTGTCGTTCAGGTACTTGACGAAGTCCACGATGCCGCCGGCGTACCGGAACTCCTCGTAGCGCGGCTCGAGCTCCCGCTCGTCGGTCAGCGTGATGCGCAGGTTCTTGTTGAGGAACGCCGTCTCCCGCATGTGTGTGGCGATCGTGTCCCAGGAGAACTCGACGGTCTCGAATATCTCAGGGTCCGCCCAGAACCGGACCTTGGTGCCGGTGGCCTTGGACCGGCCGGTCGCCTCGAGCGACCCCTTGGCCTTGCCGCGTTCGAACGCCATCTGCCAGATCTTGCCATCACGCTTGACCTCGACCTCAAGCCGGGTCGACAGCGCGTTGACGACACTCACGCCCACACCATGCAGGCCGCCGGAGACTTTGTAGCCGCTGCCCCCGAACTTGCCGCCGGCGTGGAGGATGGTGAGTGCGACCTCGACACCCGACTTACGATACTTGGGGACGTTGTCGACCGGGATGCCTCGGCCGTTATCGGTCACCGACACGGAGCCATCGGCGTGGATGACGATCTCGATCGTCGTGCACTGCCCGGCCAGGGCCTCGTCGACCGAGTTGTCCACGATCTCGTAGACGAGGTGGTGGAGACCTTTCGGGCCGGTGGATCCGATGTACATACCGGGTCGCTTGCGGACCGCCTCAAGCCCCTCGAGGACCTGGATGTCTTTGCCGGAATACGAGCTTTCGGGCACGCTGACTCCTTCACTGGGACGCGGAAGGTGGAGGGCGGGACGGTTCATGTCTCGACCACGACATATAGTCGTTATCCCTGTTTGAGTGTACCACAAGTGGTGGTCGAGACGGCCGGGGAACGGCACTGGCAGTCCGCCCTGGAACCCCTGCTCAGACGCCCTTTTTCGTCCCCTTCCTCCGCTCGAGGTCTTTGCGCATCACCCGTGCGACGATCGCACGCAGACGCGGGTCATCGATCGTAGCCGCCACGTGCTCGACCTGGGCCACCTCGTTCTCCTCTAGTGGCACCGGTTCGATGTCGTCGGTGCGGTAGAAATCGTCTGTCTCGTCCTCGAGAGCCTCCCACCGTGCCTGTTCCTGCACTCGTGAGGAGACAGTGAACCGTATCGATGTGACCACTGTGTGACCCACGTGTGTGTTGAGTCTTCTCGTGAGGTCATCGGCCATGAAGCCGAGTTGTGTCGCCCACCCGGCCCCATCGACAGACACGACGAGCTCTCCCCCCTCCCGCAGCGCAACGCCCCGGGTGTGTCGATCGATCTCGGGGCCCACTACGTCCTTCCATGCGGAGACCACAGCCCCGCTGTGGCGCTTCCCTCCGGGGTCTGCGCGCTCAAGGACGCGAGAGAGCGCCTCGGCGATGTCTGTCGTCTTCTTCCAGCGAGCCACGTACTCACGCCCCTAAGTCGACCATGGTCGCCTGGCCGAGCACTGTTTCTTCGAAGTACGCCGGTGTGGTGGTCGTCACGAAGGTCTGGACCTCCTGCTGCATCATCCCTGCAAGTGCCTTCCGGCGCGTCTCATCGAGCTCCGACATGACGTCGTCAAGGAGAAGGATCGGCCGTCGCCGGAGCACATCGGTGATCACCGCCACCTCGGCCCACTTCAAAGCAAGCGCGATCGTCCGCTGCTGCCCCTGGCTCGCGAAGGTCCGTGCGTCCTTCCCGTCCACGGTGAAGATCAGGTCGTCCCGGTGTGGACCGACGAGCGACACCTTGCGCACCTCCTCGTCGGATCTGCGCTCACTCAACTCCGCCTCGAGACAGGCGCGGACGTCAGTGACCTCAAGGGCCTCACTGGGCCATGGGACTCCCACACCACACCTGTCGTTGACCGCTACAGCGAGACTCTCACTATCGGCAAGGCCCGCGTAGATCCGCGTCGCCTCCTCGGCCACGCGTGCCACAAGACGGCGTCTGTGCACGTGGAGACGGGCTCCGAGGCCGATAAGCTGCTCGTCCCAGGGGTCGAGTCGTTCGCGAGCGTTGCCCTCTTTGAGTAGCGCGTTGCGTTGTCTGATCACGCGTGCGTACGACCTCCTGAGGGCACCATACGTCACCGACAGTTGGTCGCCGAGTAGATCGATGGTCACCCTACGCCCCTCGGCCGGTCCCCTCACGATGTCGAGGTCTTGTGGGGTGAACGTCACAGCTGGCACATACCGGGTGGCTTCTGTGCTCCGTCTTCTCGTGACACCCCCGGAGCGCCAGGTCCTCTTTCCCTCACTGGAGATCACGACCTCGACATCGACTCCCGGGGACTCTCCACTCGCTTCCATCTGGATGGTCGCGTGCGGGTGTCCCCAGGCCACGACGTCCGGCCATCGCGGGTTTCTGAACGAGCGCCCCGTTGAGACGATCTCAATCGCCTCAAGAACGTTCGACTTACCGCTCGCGTTCGGCCCCACGAACACGGTCATCGGCCCAGGGGTGAGCTCCAGAAGATCGTGACTCCGGAAGTCGTGCAGCTCTATCGCTGTGATGTGCACTCTTCGCCGGAGTCCCCTACCCGAGCCGGACGGGCATGAGCAAGTAGGTGAAACCGTCTCCCTCGGCTGGCTTTAAGACTCCGGGCTTCAGAGGACTTGTCACCTCGATAGCGATGGTGTCCCCTTCAGCGATAGACACACCGTCGAGAAGATAGCCGTGGTTGAACGCGATTTCGACATCTTCACCCTCTGGTGTCACCGGCACGTCTTCGGCTGCCTCACCGACATCCTGCGTGGTCGCGGACAGGTTCAGTGTGTGCTCTTCAACCGAGACGCTCAGCCGAAGCGGGGCGTTATGCACGGCCATCAACGAAACGCGTTTGATCGCATCAAGGAACTCACCTCTATCCACCACGGCTCTGGTGGTGTGTTCTTTAGGCAGGAGCTGCCGGTAGTTCGGGAACGACCCTTCGATCCTGCGGGAAATGAACGTCGTCTCCTGGAATGAGAAGACCACTTGGTTCTCCGCCACCCCGATCGTCAAGGAATCCGCATTACCGGCGAGCTTTGCGACGTCTTCCATCGCTTTACCCGGAACCACGAGTTCGATCTCCGCACTGACCTCTGCTATTGCCACTTCCTTGACACAGAGCCGATAGGAATCGGTCGCAATCATCTTCAGATTACCTGGCTCCACAACCATGAGGATTCCAGTAAGGATGGGCCGGGTCTCGTCTCTGCTGACAGCGCGCGAGACCTGATGTACAACAACGGTGAACACGTCCGTCGGGAGTGTGACCGAGTCTGCGGGGTCGACATCAGGGAACTTCGGATAGTCCTCGGCAGCGAGTGTCTTGATCTTGAACGACGATTGTCCGCAGGTGATAGCCGCGGAGCCGGCCTCCGTGGTGTCTATGGTGACGGCTGCCTCAGGGAGACTCCGGATGATGTCTGTCAGTAGTTTCCCGGGGACGACGGTCTGCCCTGGAGTATCTATCTTTCCAACAGCCGAGGTCTTGATCGAGACTTCCAGGTCTGTGGCCTGGAAGACGACCGTATCACCTGATGCACTGAGGTGAACTCCGGACAGGATCGGGAGCGTCGTGCGTGATGAAAGGCCCCGGGAGACCGTGGACAGAGCCTCGAGCAGGGCACCGCGTGCGATGGATACCTTCATCCCGCGTCCTCTCCTAGTTCTTATCTATACATCACAACAGTATCAGTAGTAATAAGGCCTGTGCATTCTGTGGAAACTGACTATCACCGCAGGTGTAGTGGTCTTCTTGACTGTTGAGAGGATGTGGACTGAGAGGTGGTATCCGTCCACACCTTCCACAAGACAGCAGAACAATCCACAGAGCGCACGCCGTCTCCCTTGTTTATCAAGGCGTTGTCCACAACCCGCCAACCCCCGCTACGGTCTCAGGATCGCTGCCGGATGTTGTTGGTGAGCGTCTGGATCTGGTTGTAGACATCGCGCTGTTCCTTCATCAACCGCTGGATCTTCGTGTTCGCGTGGATCACCGTGGTGTGGTCCCTGCCACCGAATTCGGATCCGATAGCCGGGAGCGAGTGGTCGGTCAGCTCTCGTGAAAGGTACATGGCGACCTGCCGAGGAAAGACGATCGACTGAGCCCGTTTGTCACCGATCAAGTCGTTCTTCGAGACACCGTAGAACTTACAGACCTCCTGTTGGATGGTCGAGATGGATATTGGTTTGATCGAGCGCTCGGGGAAGATGTCCTTCAGCACGCTGTGGGCAAGGTCTAGATCAAGTGGGTGGCGAGTGAAGGAGCTGAAGGCAGCCACACGCAGGAGAGCCCCTTCGAGCTCACGGATGTTGTTTGAGAAGCGATCAGCGATGAGTGAGAGAACGTCGTCCGGTACCGAAAGGCCATCGAACTCTGCTTTGCGCCGTAAGATGGCGATCCGGGTCTCAAGGTCCGGTGGTTGGATGTCCGCGATCAAACCCCACCCGAAGCGAGTGCGAAGTCGCTCCTCGATGTCACCGATCTCTGCGGGGGGCCGGTCAGAAGACAGCACGATCTGCTTCCCGGCCTCCCTGAGTGTGTTGAATGTGTGGAAGAACTCCGTCTGTGTGCTCTCTTTGCCCGCAATGAACTGGATATCGTCGATGAGCAAGACATCGTTCTCACGGTATGTGCTCCTGAATCCATCCATACGGCGATTGGAGCGGTCGCCGATGGAATTGATGAAGTCATTGACGAACTGCTCGCTCGACACGTACTTGACCTTCATATGCGGATAGCTTGACCGCACGTACGCGCCGATCGCCTGTAGCAAATGGGTCTTGCCCAGGCCGGCTCCTCCGTAGATGAACAGCGGGTTGTATGCCGAGCCCGGCGCCTCAGCCACCGCAAGTGACACATGGTAGGAGAACTGGTTCGAGGCACCCACGACGAACGAGTCGAACGTGCATTTGGGATTGAACTCCCCATCGATCGCAGTACTGGGTGCGACTTCGACCCGGGGCCCCGGGTCGAGCTCGACCGTCTCCGGCTCGACCGGCTGCTCAAGCGAGGGCCCCATACCACTGACACTGAAACGGATGACCATAGGTGACCCGGTCACCTGTGTGAGTGCCGATGAGAGAAGGCTTGCGTAGCGCGTCTCAAGCCAGTCCCGAGCGAAGTCGTTTTGGACAGAGATGATCATCTCGTGGTCAACAACGCCGACGGGCGTGGTCTGTTCGAACCACGTCTTGAAGGTCGGAGTGTTGAGTTCGCTTCGGACGACTCCCAGGGTGTCCTGCCAAACCTGCTGCACGTCCATCATCGTGAGGTCGCCACCTTATCGTCCGAAGAGTGAGTCGAGATACCGTGAACCGCGCTCCGTGAGCACCCGCTTGCCGTTCTCGTCAGCTGCGAGCAGGTCGTTCTCGCAGAGATGCTCAAGGTCACGGTGCGCGGTGGAGAGGCCGACGCCGAGCTCACGGGAAATCACCGTCGGCCCCACCGAGCCAAGCTCCATCGCCAGAGAAAGCACCTGCTTCTGCCGAACAGTGAGTGGAGGCGCTGCGTCTGCTTCGATCACCGGTCGCGTCTCATGCGACACACCCGGCCGGCGCGCCTCAGGGTCGCCCATCCGCATGGTCACGACTGTGCCGGACCCCAGGTTGTCCTCGATCTCGATCGTGCCGCCCGAGAACGTCAAACACTCGCGGGCCACTGGTAGGCCGGAGCCGACACCTTTGATCACGCCTTTCATGTCCTCGCTGGCAGTGGAAAATCCAGGAAGGAAGACGCGCTCCTTGTCGCGGATCCCGGGGCCTTGGTCCGCGAACCGGATGGTCGTTCCACCATCAAGGACGCTTACAACGGCTTCATGGAAACCCGCGTGGATGAAGTTCTCCACTACCTCTCGGATGACCGAGTAGGGCATGTTGCCACCGGCCTCGTGAGAAAGCTGGTACGTCCGGGTGGACAGGTCCTCGATGAGGGCCCGTGCGTCACGGGCGGATATCCGCTCGACACGAGGAGCGGCCGTCAGGGAGTCGTAGACCGCGATCAAGGCAGGGCCTGGTTCCCGGAAGGCCTCGGGGCGCGCGGCGTCGGTGACACCCGGTCGATCTGCTGCGTAGAAGGTCTTCACCCCGGACACCCCCCTTCAGTCCACAGAACTGTCCACACCTGTCGATAGTGATCACCCGAGAGAACTTGCTGGTAAAGGGTGTGTGTTGAAGCATCGTTTCCTGGTTGAGACATCGATGAGAGGCGGCGATGAACAGCCGGTTTCCCTGTTATCCACAAGAGTTTCCACACCTGTGGATAGGCTTTCCGTGGCCGGCATCGAACACGCGTCGAACAACCAGGTGTGGGGCACTTCCGTGAGTGGAACACCTTTCCGAGCACCGCGCGGGCTGTGGGAACACGCGCGCGACTGTGGACATAGTCGCGTGGAACACGGAAGCTCACGAAAGAGCGCTTGCCGACCTTGTGGACAACCCGTGGTCACTTATGCTAAGCGACCGTCGGCGAATCGGAGTGCACACCCTTTGAGCAGCAGGTTTTCAAGGATTGGGCCCGCTTAGGGCGGCCCGGTGAGCGTCGCCGATTCTAGCAGAACGGCATGATCGTCCACAACGAGACCGCAGGCGTTATCCACAGGGTGCTCGTGCTCGACTCCTGCGTTTTCCACAGTATCCACAGATTTCTCAGATTCCTGACGACCGTTCTCGCGCCTGCTGCTCTCGGTGACATGACCTCCTCGGGCGCAGTGCGGACGCGCCACCTCGTGCGTTGACACCCGCGGTTCCGCGTCGCTATAATCGCGAGGCTTGTGCCCGGTTCAGGGCCGGGTCTCGACAGGAGGTACGGAAGTGAAACGCACCTATCAGCCCAATAATCGGAAGCGCGCCAAGACGCACGGCTTCCGCAAGCGGATGTCCACCAAGGCCGGCCGCGCCATTCTTGCAGCACGGCGCCGCAAGGGCCGCAAGATCCTCTGCCCGAGCGCCCCGTCGTAGACGGATCGCCCCGTGTGGGGCGGTAGTGATGCGGACGATCACCTCCAAGGTCGACATTGAGCGGCTGTTCAGGGAGGGGACACGGACATCGTCCAAAGTGGCGACGGTACTGGTAGCTCCGACACCTGAAGCACGCGACCAACACGGGCGCGTGCTTTTCGTCGCAGGCCGCCGAATCGGCGGTGCGGTCACGAGGAACCGGGCCAAGCGGGTTTTGCGTGAGGCCGCGAGGCGAAGCGGCGCGCCCTGGCCCGGTCTCGATGTCGCTCTTCTCGCCCGCCCGACAACACCCGCAGCCGCGCCGGCCGAGATCGACACGGCCTTGCGGGTGGCGATAGCGCAGTGGGAGCGAAGGGGCGGCGGACGATGATCGACCCCCTTGCGAGAGTGATGGTCCTCCTCATCAGGATCTACCAGCGAGTCGTCTCGCCGATCTTCCCGCCAAGCTGTCGCTTTCAGCCGACGTGCTCCGCATATGCCGTCACCGCTCTGGAGCGCTACGGCGTCATCCGTGGTGGGTGGCTCGCGCTCAAGCGGGTGGGGCGGTGCCATCCATGGAACCCCGGAGGTCCCGACCCGGTGCCATGACGCGCGCGCGGTAGTATAGTGTGATGATCGCGCATGCGACCCCCGGCGCCTGCCGGAGTGGGCCACCACATCATCGATGCCGTATCACAAGCGAGGAGGCTGGCGTTCCGTGCTAGAGCCGATAGAGCGATTCTTGTTCGACGTGCTGCAGGTGCTCCATGGGTTCGTTGGTGACTACGGACTGGCGATCATCTGTCTGACGATCGTGATTAGGATCCTGCTGCTCCCACTTACCATAAAACAGACCCGTTCGATGTACGAGTTGCAGCGGATCCAGCCGAAGATCAAGGAGCTGCAGGAGAAGTACAAGAACGACAAAGAGAAGCTGCAGGAAGAGACGCTGAAGTTCTATCAGGAGAACAAGGTCAATCCATTCGGAGGGTGTCTCCCCTTGTTGCTCCAGATGCCGATCTTCTTTGCGCTCTTCAGAATGCTGGGCACAACTGGTACCACCCCGGGCCTGTTCCCGCAGTACATCGACACGATCGCAACGAGCCAGGGTGAGGCCGCAGCGGCTGCAGCTTCTCGGTTCTTTGGCATCCTGCCTGACATCACCATGTCTGCCGGACAGGTGTACACGGCGAGCGGTCTTGCCTCAGCCCTCCCGTACATCGTGTTCGTCATCCTCTTCGGCCTCAGTACGCTGTTGCCGCAACTGATGCAGCCGGGGGCACAGGCCCAGCAGAAGCAGATGGGTATCCTGATGAGCGGGATGATGTTGTTCTTCGGCTGGAGCGTGTCAGCCGGAGTCGTTCTTTACTGGGTCACGCAGGGATTGCTCGGCGTGCTCCAGCAAGTCATTCAGACTCGGGTGTACAAGGCTCAGGAGGAGCACGCATGATTCGAGAGATAGTGAGCGAGGGCCCATCGGTCGCTGAGGCGATCGATGCCGCTCTTGAGGAGATGGGCGTCCAGCAAGATGCCATCGAGTATGAGGTGCTTGAGGAACCCGGAAAGGGTCTGTTCGGCGCGGCCGGGCGCAAGGCGCGCGTCAAGGTGCGCCTGAGGCCCGAGGCACTCGTTGACACCGATTCCGACGATGACGAGGAGTCCGATTCGGCGCAGGGTGCCGTGGACTTCGCCACTGTCGCTGACGCCCCTGAGCTCACAGACGAGCAGCTGGATGCTGTTGCTGACGCCGGGGTGGCGACGATCAACGAGTTGCTCGGGGTTCTCGGGCTCGAGGCCGATGTCGAGGAGTACGAGGGTGACGAGCGTGAGATCATCCTTGACATCGTCGGGGATGATCTCGGTCTGCTGATCGGACGGCACGGCAGGACGCTCGATGCGATGCAGGTCGTCGTGTCCGCGATCACCAACCGCCGACTCGATTACCGGCACCCGGTGGTTGTGGACGTATCCGGGTATCGCCATCGCCGACGTCTCAAGCTTGAAGAGATGGCGCAGCGCGCTGCTGACCGGGCTGCTCGGCAGCGGCGCTCCGTGGAGCTCCGGCCCATGACCAGCTTCGAGCGGCGGGTCATCCATATGGCGCTACGAGCCGACAGGCGTGTGACTACTGCGAGTGAAGGCCAGGAGCCGCGACGGATGGTCGTCATCCACCCGAAGTAGCCGGTGATCTTGCATGGTTCGATGGAAGGGGCGCCGACGGCGCCCCTTCTTGCATGTCCACGGCCTAAGAATCGCATGGTGCTACGTGCGGGGGACTGCTCGCCGCCGTAGTCACAGCGACGATGGTCCGTCGTGAGCGTGCTGCTACGCACTAGGACCGCTTCGATGTCGGAGACGATTCTCTCGGAGCCGTGACAGTCCCGTGCGTGCGCCTAGATCCGCGGACTCAGCTGGCACAAGGCGCTTCTACTGATGAGACTCGGTCTGCTTGAGCGGTCTTCACGCTCCCCCACGTGGCTGCTGCGCTGAGTGTCCAGTCGAGTGCACTGCCCACGCTGCCATAAGCACCGTTTGGTGTCTGACGTCCACGGGACGTGGAGTACAGGCACCAATCTCATTCCACAGCGCCTGACGGCTGCGGTCCTACTCGATGCGGGAGGGTGCGTGGCCGTAGATCACCAGACTACGAAGGCGCCGCACATCAGCGGCGATCAAGTGAGCAGGTTTCACGTGAAACATGGTAGGCTCAGCCTGCGCGTTCGGTTTGTGCGGCGGAGGGATGTTTCACGTGAAACACAATCGTATCCGCATCGCTGGCGAGGACATTCGGAACCTGGCTGAAGCGGCCGGTCTCGCCCTGCCGCCAGGGGCTGCGGAACAGCTCGCGGCTCATGCCGAGATGGTCCTTGATATGAACAAGGTGATGAACCTTACGCGCATCACCGAGTCAGACGACGTCGTACGCCTACACATACTCGATTCGATTGCGTGGCTTGCAGACTTCGGTACTATCGAGGGTCCGGTGGTGGACATCGGGTCGGGCTCTGGCTTTCCCGGCGCAGCAATCGAGATCATGACCGGCGTACCCGTGCTTCTCTGCGAGTCGGTATCGAAGAAGGCCAGCTTCCTGCAGGGACTTCAGGCGGCGCTTGATCTTCGCGGCGGCGTCTTTGTCGGAAGGGCTGAGGACCTCGCCCGCGAACGACCGGAGGAGTTCCGGACGGTAACTGCGCGCGCGCTGTCAAGTATGCCCTCCCTGCTGGAGCTTGCTGCACCGCTCTTGATGCAACAGGGGCGGCTCATTGCCCTGAAGGCGGACCCCTCGTCGGCGGAGCTCGACTGGGCCGACCGTGCGGCGATGAAGTGCGGGATGTCTAGGCCAGTACGAGCGGCATACGCAATTCCGGGTGCGGAGGTCGCACGCAGCATCCTCGTCTCCACTCGGACCGCCCCGCCACAGATGCGCCTGCCGCGACGGAACGGCATGGCGCAGAAGCACCCGGTTGGATGACAGGTCAGCCAGCCCTATCCGTGCCCGCCTTGCTGTCGTATACTTCGCTCGAAGAACGGCGTCGGTGAGGGAGGGCGCGTGTCGACTGGTGACAGCACGCGGATTGATGGCGCCCGCGAGGCGTTCGTCATTGCCGTGGTCAATCAGAAGGGCGGAGTCGGGAAGAGCACAACCGCCGTGAATCTCGCGGCGACCCTCGGGGATGAGGGCCGGCGCGTCCTTCTGATCGACCTGGATCCGCAAGGAAATGCCACATCCGGCTACGGGCTTGACAAGAATCAACGGGAGGAATGCATCTACAATGCGCTTCTCGGTGACGTGCCATTGGAGCAGCTGATCGAGCCCGTCGAGGTCGAACATGTGTTCGTTGTTCCGTCGACGATACAGCTCGCCGGCGCCGAGATCGAGCTGGTATCGTCTTTCAGCCGCGAGGCGAAGCTGAAGCACGTTCTGATGCCGGTCCGTGGCGACTTCGACTTCGTCATCATTGACTGCCCGCCCTCCCTGGGCCTCTTGACCATAAACGCGCTGACCGCGGCAGACGGGGTACTCATCCCGGTCCAGTGTGAGTACTACGCGCTTGAAGGGCTGAGCAAGCTGCTTGAGAGTGTGCGTCTTGTGAAGACGCACCTGAACCCCGATCTTGAGGTGTTCGGCGTGCTCATGACGATGTTCGACGGGCGGACGCGGCTGTCGCAGCAGGTGGTCGACGAGGTTCGCGACTTCTTCGAGGAGAAGGTGTTCGACACGCTGATTCCCCGTGGCGTGAGGCTGTCAGAGGCGCCGAGCTTCGGGCTGCCGGTGACGCTGTACGACCCAAGCGGTCGTGGCTCCGATGCCTACCGGAAACTCGCGAAAGAGGTGATAGGCCGTGTCTAAGCGTGGGTTAGGCAAGGGGCTCTCCGCACTCATTCCGGGGGCCGGGCAAGAGGTCGGTGGTGAGCTGCTCGAGCTAGCGATCGACGCGATCGCGCCGAATCCCGGCCAGCCACGTACGGCAATGGATGAAGAGCACATCGCTGAGCTCTCGGATTCGATCAAGAAGGTCGGCGTGATCCAGCCGATCGTCGTGAGGCCACACGGTGAGCGATACCAGATCATCGCGGGGGAGCGCAGGTGGCGCGCTGCTCGCGCAGCCGGGCTAGAGAAGGTGCCGGTTCGTCTGATGATGTGTACAGACACCGAAGCACTGGCCCTTGCGCTCATCGAGAACCTTCAGCGCGAGGACCTGAACCCGATCGAAGAGGCGCGAGGGTACCGAAGGCTCATCGACGACTATCAGATGACACAGTCCGAACTCGCTGATCGTGTCTCCAAGTCGCGCTCGGCGGTCACGAACACGCTGCGATTGCTGGACCTTCCGGAAGACATCCAGCAGTTGCTTTATGACAACAAGATATCGGCGGGTCACGCACGCGCGATACTTTCCGTCACTGACGATGATCGGCGGCACACGCTCGCACGGAAGTGCGTTGACGAAGGGCTCTCCGTGCGGGAGGCTGAGAATCTCGCGAAGCTGCTCGCGGCCGGCGCCAGCGTGCAGCCTCGGCGCCCGATCGCGCCGAAGTCGTACAAGATCGTTGCGCGGCGGCTGAGGCGACTTCTGTCAACCAACGTTCGTGTGCGCCAGACGGCCAAGAAGGGCAAGATAGAGATCGACTTCCACGACGAAGACGAGCTGATGCGGATCGTGCGGCTGCTGACCGAGGGCGAAGAGGCGAGCGGATCGGAGAAGGACGGGGCATGAGCAACAGGAAGATCGAGTACTTCATCATCGGGCTTCTCGTTGGTGGCGTGGTGGGCTTGCTCGCCGGGATCCTGGTCGCGCCGGACCGCGGCGTGAACGTCAGGAGGCGCCTGGCGGACGAAGCGGCGCGGTTCGCAGGTGTGGCGCGGCATCTGGCCGAGCGCGCAGACGAGGTCGTTGAGTCGCTCGGTGCGAGAATCGACCACTACCTCGGCAAGGACGAGGAGGTCGCGTGGCGCAAAGTGCATGAGATCCGCCAGGACGTACGGCGGTACTCCGGCACGATAATGTCCCCGTGACCGGGTCCACGGCCCACGCGCTGTCCGCTTAGGTCGTGGCGCTGGATGTCAGACACGTGCGTTAGCCTGTCCGTACAGGAGGAGGCGCACGTGGGAATCACGATCTTCATCGGGCCCGCAGGCTCGGGCAAGACCGAACGCGCACGCATGTGCGCGATCGACGCCGCCGCGCGCGGCAAGCGCGTCTCATTCCTCGTACCGGCTACGCCGGATGTCCCCAGGAGCAGGCGCGAGATCGCCGGGCGGGCGCCTGTAGGCGTCAGTATCGAAACGGTCGATGCGATGGTCGAGCGACTGTGGGGGCGCCTCGGCGACGGGCGTGCCATCGCAACGCCGGCTCACCGCGTGGGCATAATGGCAAATATTGTCAACAGCCGCCAGGCTGCCGACTCCATGCTTCCCCTACAGGCGCCGGGGCTGCCGCGGCTGCTGGTCACGCTTGCGCAGCGCGTCGCGGAACACCCCGGACGAACGGTTGGGGGTGTGAGTCCCGCGCATACGGCGGGTGAGATGCTGGCGATCGTCGGCATCTATGAGCACGCACTTCAGAAGGCCGGTCTCATCGAGCGTGCCGAGGCCTATCGCCGCGTGACCGATGCCGTCACCGCCGAGGACGTTCCCGACGTAGTGGTCCTGGCCCGCGCCACGGACCTCACTCCAGTGCAGGAGCGGTTCGTGACCACGATCGGACGTCTCACCGAGGTCGTGGTGTGCCTGACCTTCGACCCGGCGGCGCCCGCGACCTCGAGCGCACGCGGGCTCGTCGAGCGGCTCGGTGCCGAAGGCGAAGTCATCCCGCTTAAAGCCGAAGCCGACAGCGCGGTGGCGGCCGAGCTCGCGATCATAAGGGCCTCGCTTGGCGCGCTGCCGGAGCGACCGGCGGCTGCCCGCGGCCACGTGATCCTGTCCGAAGCATGGGGACTCGAGGGAGAGTGCTCGCGCATCGCGTGCGAGGTCAAGGACGCTGTGGCTGCAGGCATCGAGCCCGAGAGCATCGCGATCGTCTTCCGAGACCCGTCACGGCGCTTCGCCTCGCTTGCTGCCGCTCTGGCAGACGCGGGCATCGCCGCAGAGTGGGATGTGCGCCTTCCGCTCGGACACACAGGCCTCGGGCGGGTCCTTCTGACGGCGCTGGCTGCATACGGCGGGGACGGGCGCGCACTTCCCGCCGCGCTGCGATCACCGTACACTCCCCCGTCGTCCGGCCTGGTCGATGCCTTCGACGCGGCAGTGAGACGGGGCGAGGTCGACTCATGGGCGCGGTCGGTGCGGTGGTGGAGCGAGCACGATCCGGCTACCGCACGATTCCTGAACCAGGTCCGAGCAGTCGCGGACGGCATACGCGCGCCCGGCTCAGAGGAGCGCTGGCACCGGCTGCTCTCAGGGATGATGCACCGGGCGCACGGTGGGCGGGCCAGTGTGGACCCGGACGTACTAGCTGACGCCGGAGCATCCCGCGAGGTCCTCGAGGCGATCGGCGCGTTCGCGGCAGTAGGGGATGGACCTCACGGACGGCACGCCCTGTCGCATATGCTGAGCGGCGTAACGATCGCCCTCTCGGCACGAGAGCGGCCGGGACACGTACAGGTCATGGCCGCAGAGCGTGTCCGGGGACGGCTCTTCTCGTGCGTGATCGTGGGCGGTCTGAACGCAGGGGAGTTCCCGGGTGCCGCGAGAGAGGACGCACTCAGCGCCCCCGAGGTCCTCGGTGCGTTGTTGAACGCGGGGATCGACACGCGGCCACGTGACGGTTTGGATTCGGACCGGCTCATGTTCTACCAGGTCGTGACACGGGCGGTCACGAGGCTGGTGTTGAGCTACCGCTCCCATGACAGTGACGGACAGCCCCTTGGTCGGTCGATCTTCGTGGACGAGGTGTTGGACCTGTATCTGCCGCCAGAAGCGGAGCACCGGCTGCCCGAGGGGATGCCGCGCAACGTCCTCCAGCAGGAGGACCTCAGCGGTGGCCGTTTGCCGAAGGTGCGCCGACGTGTCTGTCCGCCGGGGCCCACGCTGGGCCCCGATGCCCGGACCGCGTGTGCGTCTCGCGAGGTTTTCTCCGCGACGGAGATCGAGCGGTACATACTGTGTCCGTACCTCTGGTTCATCTCTGGCCTTCACGGCGCGCGGGAGCTCGATCGCGTTCTGGACGGTGCGGCGCTCGGCGGGTTGGCTCACGAGGTGATGCGGCGCTTCTACGCTGAGTTCAGCAAGCGTACGGGCGCCGATCGCGTCGTGCCGGATGCCCTGACGGCTGCGCGATCACTGCATTCCGAGGTGACGGCTGATGCGGCGGCCCGCGTACGGACAACGTGCGCCGCAGACGAAGCGGCCCTGAGGGGTGTCACCGCGGGCACGTGGCGGATGATCGAGTCAGACGCCACGTTCCTTCCCGGGACGGTCCCGGCGCATCACGAGTGGGAGTTCGGCCTGACCGACCCCGGCGAGCCCGAATGGTTCGACGACTTCGCAGTGCGGGGGCGCGTGGACCGTATCGACCACGATGGGGAGAACCTCGTGGTCACCGACTACAAGCGCCGGACGGTCGGATCGAGTGAGTCGCACGCGAAGTTCGGTGAACGCGGACTCGTCCAGCTGCCGCTGTATGCCGCGGCCGCATCTCGCAGACTCGGACTAGGGGTCGCGGGGATGCTCTATCGCTCGTTCGCCGGTGGCAGGCCTCGTGGGGCCATCCAACACGCGTACGGAGGCGCGGGCTTCTCGCGGACTGACGTCGTCGACACTGATGCGATCGATGCGGCGATCGCTGTCGCGCTCGAGAGCGCCCGGAGTGCCGTTGCCGGCATACGGTCAGGGCTCATCGAGCCGCACCCCCCGGCGCACGGCTGTCCCACCTTCTGTCCGGCTCGCACGTTCTGTGATGAGTGGAGGCCCGCACGCCATGGACCTCGATAGGAACCAGCAGGCCGCCGTGGAGGCCGGCCCGACGGACGTGTTCATCAGCGCGGGAGCCGGCTCGGGCAAGACACGCGTGCTGACGGCACGGTTCGTGGACGCGGTCCTCGGCGCTGCTCCCTATGAGCCGGTGCGCCCGGAGTCCGTGCTGACCGTCACCTATACCGAGAAGGCGGCCACGGAGCTCACCGAGCGCATCAGGACGGAGCTCGCGCGGGCCGGTCGCCAGGACGCGGCGCGCGCTGTCCCCGACGCGTGGATCTCGACGATCCACGGCATGTGCGCTCGGATCCTGAGACAGCACGCCCTTGCGGCCGGGGTGGACCCGCTCTTCAGCGTTCTCGACCGGGTCGACGCGTCCGTACTTGAGGAGCAGGCGTTCGACACGGCGGTGCGCGAGGCCCTCGAGGCGTCCCCGGACGCACTCGCTCTCGTCGACAAGTACGGGTTCGCCAACGTCGCCTCGGCGGTCAGAGCTCTGTGCGCCGGCACCCTGGCGATGGGGCAGACGCCGGATTCCGCGCACACGGTAGAGCCGGCCGAGGCCCGCGAGGCGATCGCGCGAGCCGCCGATCGCCTCTCGGAGCTCGCCGGGGCGTTCGCGGCACTCCGGCAGACCGCGACGGTCGCGGCGTGCGCCACAGCAGCTGCCGGACTGGCGGACGAGGTCCGTGCGGCCGGAGCGGCGTCGGCCGACCAGGCGGCGGAGGCGGCCGCCGGGTTGAAGGGGGGCGACTTCAGGGTCGTGCGCTCCATCGAGGGGCATGCCGAGCTCGTTGCCGAGGCGCGGGAGGCCCTCGAGACGGCCCGAAGCGCTCTCGTCCAGGTCGCTGTCGTGCCGCACATCGACGCGCTGATCGGCCTGGCCAGCCGCTACCATCATCACTACGCGACGCTCAAGCGCCAGCGGGGCGCGCTGGACTTCGACGATCTGCAGACGGCCGTTGCGAGACTGTTCGTCGATCGGCCGGATGTGGCGGCGGGCTACCGCGACCGCTTCGCGATGGTGATGATCGACGAGTTCCAGGACACCAACGCGTTGCAGTTGTCACTCATCGAGGCGGTCGGCGCAGGTGTGCTGTGCTCGGTGGGTGACGAGAACCAATCGATCTACGCGTTCCGGCACGCTGACGTGGACCTCTTCAGGCGGCGCGCCCGTGAGGTCGCCGAGCGTCATCGATTGGACACGAACTACCGTACCGCCCCGGCGTTGCTCGATGCCGTCAACGGGGTGTTCTCAAGCCCGGCGCTCCTCGGCGAGACGTTCATCGCCTTGAAGGCACCGGAGGATGCGGACCGGACACCGGGGTCTCGCTTCACTCTCATCGCACTCGACGCCGCACAGACACGGCGCGTCCCCGGCGCCCAGGTCGAGGCCGAGTATGTGGCCGATCGAGTGGCGGAGCTCCTGGCGGACGGCGTCGGGCCAGGTGACGTAGCGGTGCTCCTGGGGCGCTTCACCGGCGGACGAGCGACCGCCGTCGCCCGCGCGCTCGAGCGTCGCGGCGTGCCGGTGTTCCTTCCGACAGGCGGTGACTTCTTCGGCTGCCGCGAGGTCGTGGAGATGCGGGCACTGCTTCGCGTGGTGGACAACACTCTCGACGACGAGGCGCTCATCTCGCTTCTGGCAGGTCGTCTCGTCGGGCTCACACCGGATGGTCTGTACGCGCTCTGCGTGTCTGCACGCGAACGATGCGGAGGTGCGCGCGCGAGAGACGGCGGGCTCTGGGGAGCGGTCACCGACTGTCACAGGCTACTGGACCTGGATGAATCCGCGATCGTCGGTGCGGCCATCTCGGCCATCACGCGCGCGCGGGAGGCGCACGGTGCGCGGCCCCTGGAGTCGCTCATCCTGGACCTCGCCAGAGACCTCGACGTCGACCTGATGCACGCCGCTGAAGGCGCGGACGGTCGCAGGTCGTGGGCGAACATCCGCAAGCTCATGCGACTGGCCCGAGACTACGAGCGCGCATCGGCCGGAGGCCTCGGCGGCTTCTTGCGACACCTTGAGCAACTCGAGACCCATGCGATGCGAGAGCCCGAGGCGGTGCTGGACGGCGAGATGGATGCGGTGCGGGTGATGACCATCCATGCTTCCAAGGGACTCGAGTTCCCGCACGTCATCGTCGCCGGCCTCAAAGCCGACACGCCCCCCGCATCGCGGATCGTGTCTGCCCGGATCGGCGATGGCGTGCTCGTCGGGATGCGTCTTCCGGACGAGGATGAGACACGAGACTCGATGGCCTGGCTGCGCGTGCGAGACGAGCTGCGCCGGGTCGGCCATGCCGAGGCGGCCAGACAGCTCTACGTCGCGTGCACTCGGGCCGAGGAGAGCCTGTCGGTGGTGTTCGCGACCAACAGCGACAAGGACGCGTCGGACGCGCCCGGAGACCGGCTCAGGAGAGCCGTGGGTCTTGGCGACGCCGGTGTCCTTACAGACGGCGAGCGCTTCGTAGGCAGTGGACGCGTGGATGTGCGTGTCATCGACTTCTCGGCAGCGCCTCCCGGGGAGACGCCCGGGCCCACGACCGGGCAGCGGGCCCCAGCCGGTACTCCTGGCACCACCGCACGGGCCGCCACACCCACGCCCCCGGCGTCAGTGCCCGCAGCCGTCCGCGCGAGCACGCCGGTCCGTTGTGCTGCCACCCCGGCCGCCGTCCCGGTCAGCGGCATCTCGTACACGTCCCTGAGCACGTTCGAGGGCTGCCCGTACCGCTACTACCTGACATCGGTCGCGCGCATGAGTGCGCCGCCGGCCGCATCCGGACGCGATGCCGCCGCGGTCGGGAGCGCGGTCCACACCGCGCTCCAGCTGAGCGGCGACCGTGGCATCTCGTCAGCGGCGGTGGTCCCCTCCGTTGCCAGGGCTGCGGGGCTGAGTGCCGAGCAGGCGCGCCGGGCCGAGGCGATGGTCGAGGCGTTCCAGGTGCTTCCGGTCGCCCGTGAGATCGAGCGCTGGCCAGAAGTCCGGCGCGAGGAGCCGATGAGCGTGCCGGTCGCGGGCACGGTACTCGTGGGCGCGATCGACCTGATCGCGGTGGACGGCCCATCAGCGCTGGTGGTCGACTACAAGACCGGTGCGGAGCGCCTGCCGCCCGAGGAGGCCAAGCGCCGGTATCGGCTTCAGGGCGAGTGCTACGCGCTTGCGGCGTTCGCAATGGGTGCGACGCGGGTCCGTGCCGTGTTCGCCGAGTTGGCGCACGGCCGGGAGGTGGAGTTCACGATCACCGCAGACGAGCGCTCGGGCATCGAAGAGCGCATCGCGTCGGTCGTCGGTCGCATCAGCGCCGGAGAGTACCCATGGAGAGCGGAGTACGAGCGGGCGTTGTGTGAGTCATGTCCGGGGCTCGGCGGGATGTGCCCGATCACACGTCCTCATCGCGGTGACGCTGAGTGAGCTGCCCGCATGCGGCGTCGATGTCGGCGCCGCGCTCGACGCGAACGGTGGCCTCGACGCCCGCCCGGCGCAAGGCCGCAGCCACCTCGGCCACCTTCGCCTCGGCCGGCCGGGCGGTCTGCGCGCCGGTCACCGGGTTCACCGGGATCAGGTTGACATGACACAGCCAGCCCCGCGCGAACGCGACGAGCGCGTCGACCTCGGCAGGAGTGTCGTTCTCGCCCGCGATCAGCGCGTACTCAAGGGTGGGGCGCCGGCCCGTTCTCTCCGCGTAGGAGACGAGGGCCTCGCGCAGCCGGGGCAGCTGCCAGCGCCGCACGCCCGGCATGAGGCGGTCACGCGTGTCCTGGACTGCCGAGTGGAGCGACACGGCGAGGGTGAACTGCTCGGGCTCGCGTGCGAGCCGGTCGATCCCGGGCACCACGCCGCTGGTCGACACCGTCAGGTGCCGAGCACCGATGCCCAGGCCGTGGGGATGGTTCATCAGGCGCAGTCCGCCGAGTGTCGCTTCGTAGGCGTTGAACGGCTCGCCCTGTCCCATCGCCACGGCGCCTGACGCCCTGAGGCCGAAGTCCTGCGCCACGAGCGCCACCTGCCAGGCCATCTCGCCCGGGAGGAGGTCGCGGACGAAGCCGCCGCGGCCGGTCGCGCAGAAGCTGCACCGCATCGCGCAGCCCGCCTGCGTGCTGAAGCATACGGTGAGACGCTCGTCGGTCGGGATGCCGACGCTCTCGACCAGAACGCCATCGGCAAGACGCCACAGGTACTTGCGCGTGCCGTCACTCGAGCGCTGAATGTCCACCATCTCGGGGTGAGTCAGCCAGAACCGGTCTTCGAGTGCTGCGCGCAGAGCACCCGGAAGGTCCGTCATCTCATCGAACGACCGCACGAGCCGTCCGTAGAGCCACGCCACCATCTGACGGGCGCGATACGCGGGCTGTCCGTGCTCGACGGCCAGTGCGCCAAGACCCTCTGGATCACGTGCCGCGATATCGGTCCGCCCCGGCTCGCCCGAAGGCCGGTCCACCTGCGTGCTCGCCTCGGCCACGTCAGCCGAGCGCCTTCTTGAAGGCGTCGCGGTGCTGCTTCTCATAGCCGCCCACCGCGCGGAAGTACTGAGCGATCGCAGGAAAGCCCTCCTCCTCGGCCATGCGCGCGAACTCCGGATACATCTCCGCCGTCTCGTGGTCCTCGCCGGCAACCGCCACGGCCAGGTTCTCGGCGGTGGTGCCGAACCCGCCCATGTACGCCAGGTGGCCGAGCGCATGAGCGGTCTCCTCATCGAGCGCCCGCTGGAACGCCGCCCGTGCCTCCTCGGCGCCTTCGAGCTCCGCGATCCGCGCGTAGAGGGTGTACCGGCGGTTCGCCTGGGCCTCACCCGCGAACGCGGCCGCAAGATTATCGAGCGTTCGCGTGCCGGAAAGGTCACCGGGGCCGTCGTAGGCCACGAAGAACGACTGCGGCGCGCCGCAGACCGGACAGCGCTCGGGTGCCGGGCCCACATGCAGGTAGCCGCACCCCTTGCAGCGGTAGGTCTCGAGCATCAGAAGCCCCTTTCGTCCGTGTACCCTGCCGTTCAGCGCGTACCTCATCCATACTACCCGCTCCCGGGGGCCTCTCGCTGTCATCGGTCGGCGGCGAGGGGTACGCTATGAGTATGTGAACCGATGCACGAACGTGCGGATGGGGAGGGGCGCCATGAGACCAGGTGTCGTGGTCACGATCGTCGTCTGCGCTGCGGTGCTGCTTGTGCCGGCCGTCGCCGTCGCGCTGCCGTCCATGCCGAGCTCGCTGTTCGAGACGAGCGCCGGATGCGGCTGTCACGCCGCGCTCCTCGAACAGTGGCGCGGCACGATGCACGAGCAGGCGCTCACCGACCCGTTGTACCTCTACAAACTCGAGGAGGCGCTTGCCGCCACCGACGGGGCCCTCGGCCCCTACTGCAACGGATGCCACTCGCCGATCGCGGTCATGGCAGGCGAGCTTGCCGGCATGGACCAGTCGAAGGTCTCGGCGGCCGGGATGGAGGGAGTGACCTGCACGTACTGTCACTTCATGACCGGCACGAGCGAGCCGCCCGGCAACACCTCGGGCACGGTGGCCGACGACGGGGTGAAGCGGGCGCAGCTCAAGGACCCTGAGGCGCCGCATCCGGCCGACTACTCGGCGTTCCACGAGACGGCCGAGTTCTGTGGAAGTTGTCACGATGTCTACCACCCCATCAACGGTCTCCTGCTCGAGGCCACGTACACCGAGTGGAAAGCGGGCCCGTACGCGGCGCAGGGGATCGTGTGCCAGGACTGCCACATGACACCGGGGCCTGGCGTGACCAAGCCCTATCCCGGCAAGGCCGCCGCGGGCGGGCCTGACCGCGAGCACATCTACCAGATGACGTTCGTCGGGGGAAACGTCGGGCTGGGCAAGGCGGACCTGGCCGAGGAGCGCCTCAAGGCAGCTGCGGAACTCACTCTTGATGTGCCGGAGATCGTCGAGTCCGGTGACGTGGCCCTCACCACCACGATCACCAACGTCGGGGCGGGCCACTACCTGCCCACGGGACTGACCGAGTTCCGCGAGATGTGGCTCGAGGTGACGGCTGTCGACGCCAGTGGGACCGAGCTGCTGAGTGAGCGGCGTTACTTCGTCACCAAGCTCGAGGACGCCGAAGGCAACGCGCCGGTGGAGCTCTGGGACGCTGTCGCGATCCATAGCGACGACCGCATCCCACCCAGGGAGTCCACGTCCAACGAGTACTCGTTCGCGATGACCGGAGACGCGGTGACGGTGACCGCGGCTCTGTACTACCGTTCGTGCACCGAGGAGGTCGCCCGGAAGGCCGGCGTCGAGATCCCCACGACCACGATGGCCGAGGTGACCCGGACCGTCTACTCCTCGCCAGCCGCGCAGGTGGCCGGCGAGGAGCCGAGCGAGCCTTCCGGGGAGGGCGCTGGTGGTGCAGGCGGACTCCCCGCATGGGCGAGCGTTCTGATCGTCATAGGCGCGATCGCGCTGCTCGCCGGCGCCTATCTGCTGGTGCGCCGGAAGCCCACAGGGGCGTGAGATGCGGGGTGGGGGGCCAAGCCCCCCACCCGGCCTTACGGTCTCGTCCCGAGATCGGCGGGCTTGACGCCGATCAGCATCTCGACGGTCGTCTCCGCGCCGTCGCGCCATAGCGTGAGCGTCACGCGGTCGCCGACGCTCTGTCTGCGCACGGTCAGGATCAGGTCGTCCATCGAGCGGATCCTGACATCATCGAGCGCCACGATCACGTCGCCCGGCTGCACGCCCGCCTTCTCCGCCTCGGTACCCGGGGTGACCTCGACGACCAGCGCGCCTTCCTCGACCGGCAGGTCCTCCTCGGCGGCGATTCGCGCGTCGACGGTCTGACCGAGAACGCCGAGGAACGGCGTGTCCACACGGCCCTTCTCGATCAGTTCGTCGGCCGCACGGACCGCGCTGCGCACGGGGATGGCGAGTCCCACGCCGTCGGAGACACCGGTGTTCGAGTAGATGGCCGAGGGCACGCCGATGAGCGCGCCGCTACGGTCCACGAGTGCGCCTCCGGAGTTCCCCGGGTTGATGGCCGCGTCGGTCTGGATCGAGTCCACGTAAGGGTACTGGCCCTCAGCGCCACCGAAGCCGGTCAGCGGACGGTGCACCGCGGAGACCACCCCCGCACTCACGGAGTGCTCGAGGCCGAACGGAGACCCGATCGCGATCGCAAGCTGGCCCACGACCAGCCCTTCCGAGTCACCGATGCTGATGACCGGGATCGACTCGGCGACCCTGAGCACGGCGATGTCGCTTTCCGCATCGCCACCCACGAGTGTGGCATCGTGGCGCTCGCCGCTCGAGTCGGTGACCACGATGGAGTCGGCGCCGTCGATGACGTGGTTGTTGGTGATGATGTAGGTACCGCCGTCCGGAGCGCTCCGGTAGGCGACACCCGACCCTTCGCCCTGTATCGGGACGCCGGGATGGTCCTCGGGCAGCGAGTCACCGGCCGAGCCGAGGACGTCGATGTTCACCACACTGGGCAACGCGACGGCAGCAGCCGCGGCGACCGCTTCTTCGGTAGCATCGCCGAGGAGCTCGATCGTGCTGTTCGAGGGCGCTGGCTGGGCGCGGTACAGCAGGTACGCACCGCCGACACCGCCCGCCGTGCCGGCGATCAGCGCTACTACGAGCGCGAGCGCGACGATCCCGCACCCGCGACCACGGGCGCCCGTGGCTGGAGTTGGCGCACCGCCGGGTGGTGCGGGCGGGATGATCTCGGTCTGGTTCATGATGTCAGCCTGGTTCTCGTCGTGCATCGGTACCGTCCCTTCTGCACCGCGCGCAGCGGTGTGGACCCCATAGTACGACCCCGCAGACCCGGCGCGGGTCGACAACGCCCGATTCCACGAAAGCTCCACAGCCGTCACACGGCTCGCGCGCAGTCGTGGATCGGCGCGTTGTCTGCCCGGCTCCCCTCGACTAGACTGGCGCCCAGGACACCCGAGGAGGATGCGTGAGCGTGACCGACGACACCCAGGAGACGAGCGTGGTCTCGCACGACCCGGCCCCCTTACCATCTCCCGAGCCCGACACGTCGGCAGACGCCGGACTTGTCGAGGCGGTCAGTGGCGGTCTGACCTGGATACCTTTCGCCATCTACCTCGGGACGTGGTTGGCACTGGCGGGCGTATCCGGGTACCTGCTGTCAGCGGCGACCCCGGAGGTCCCTCCCCGATGGCTGCCCGCATACCCCGCGCTCGTGCTCGCAGGGTTGGCACTGGCGGTGATCGGCCCTGTCCTGTCCCTGTCCGTCTGGCTCCACGCCCGGCGCCGTCGTGAGCCCGGCCAGCGAAGGGGCCTTCTTGCATCGGCACTGACCCGGGGCGCGCTCGCCGCGTTCTTCGGCGCGACGATCTGGGTCGTCACGCTCTACATCCTGGAGGTCGTCTCGTCAGGTGGCGCGTGGTGACGCGCCTGTTCCCGGAGGCCGGTGAGTCTCTATGAGCCCTCTCCAGCCGCTGTCGATCGCCGTCCTGGCGGGCGGGCGCTCGGCCGAGCGTGAGGTCTCGCTCAACACCGGAGCACAGGTGGTCGCGGCCCTCGAGGAGCGCGGGCACCGGGTCACGCGCATCGACAGCGCGGATACGGACTTCCTGGAGCGCTTGCGCTCGGGCGGGTACGACGTGGTGTTCATCTGCCTGCACGGGCGGTTCGGCGAGGACGGCACGGTGCAGGGTGCGCTCGAGCTGCTCGGGGTCCCGTACGTGGGGTCAGGGGTGCTTGCGAGCGCACTTGCTATGGACAAGGTGATGTCGAAGCGGTTCTTCATCGCGGCCGAGATCCCGACGCCCGCCTTCGAGGTGGTCGTCTCGGCAGACGAAGCGACCTGCGACGGCATCGTCGCCGCACTCGGCGAGAAGCTCGTGGTCAAGCCGGCAAGCGAAGGGTCGTCGGTGGGGATGTCCATCGTCCACGACGCCGGCGAACTGCCCGCCGCCCTTGAGTGCGCGCTCGAGCATGATGACACGGTCCTGGTTGAGGCGTTCGTCGCGGGCACCGAGGTCACGGTCGGGGTCATCGGGAACGACGAACCGCGTGCGCTGCCCACCCTCGAGGTGGTGCCGGTACATGAGTTCTACGACTACGAGTCGAAGTACGTCCCCGGTATGAGCAGCCACATCATCCCGGCCCGGGTGGCCGAGGGCGCCAGGGACGAGTGCCAGCGGATCGCGCTAGAGGCCCACCGTGTCCTGGGATGCCGGGGGATGTCCCGCGCGGACTTCATCGTCACCGCTGACGGCAGGCCACTGCTGCTCGAGGTGAACACGATCCCAGGCATGACCCGCACGAGCCTGCTGCCCGACGCGGCGCGTGCCGCAGGCATCGCCTTCCCGGACCTCTGCGAGCGGCTCGTCGCGCTTGCGCTCGAGTAGAGGCTCACAGCGGCCCGACTGCTACCCGGCGTCGTCGGCGGCTTCCAGCGGCAGGTCGATGACGAACCACGCACCGGGACCATCGTGGGACTCGAGCGCGACCACGCCGCCGTGCGACTCGGCCACGATCCTGACGATGTACAGCCCAAGGCCGAGGCCCGGCACTCCACTCGACCGCTCGCCGCGGATGCCGCGCTCGAAGAGGCTCTCGGCGATGTCGGGGTCGATCCCGGGGCCGTCATCGCGGACGGTCAACCGCGCGCGCCCCTCGAGCGCCGAGACTCCCACCTCGACCGTCCCGTCCGACGTGCCGTGCTTGAGAGCGTTGCCGATCAGATTGGTGATCGCCTGTTCCAGGCGCGCGACGTCGCCGCGGACGACCACGCCTTCGGCCAGTTCTCCCTCGATCGGGCGGTCGGTGCTCACGCCCAGTGAGGCGACGACGCTCGCCGCCACCTGTCCGAGGTCCACCGGACGCATGACGGTGGGTGCCAGTGCACGCTCGGCCTTGGTGGCGTTCAGCAGGTCGTCGAGCAGGCCTTCCATCCGCAGCGCGGCATGCTGTGCACCTGCCACCGCAGTGCGTTCGGCGTCCGAGTCGAGCCTGCGCTCGAGGATGTCCAGATAGCCTCGGATGACCGTGACCGGGCTGCGCAGGTCATGCGACACGAGCGACATGATCTCCTGGCGTAGCGCCTCTACGCGCCGCTCTTCTGTGATGTTGCGCGCAGAGACCACGTAGTCGGTCTGCGACTCCACGACCGGGGTGATGCCGATCTCGATCCAGCGGTCCGGATGGTCGTCGACCACGCACCGCGCCACCACGACCCCCTCGGTGCCGACACCGTCCGGCGTCAGGTCGCCGAGCGGCGTGCCGTCCTTGGCGAAAAGGCTCACGCTCTCCGGAGTGAGGTGGCCTGCGCGGACCACCGGCTCGCCGGCCCGCAGGCCGAGGAGATGCGTAGCCGCTGGATTGGCGATCTCGACGACGCCATCGCGGACGAGCACCTTGGCCTCCGGAGACTCCTCGACCACCGTCCTGAACGCGCGCTCGGCCTGCAGCGTCTGCTCGCCCGCTTCGATGAGCGCGGCCTGGTTGATCCGGAGCTGCGTCATCAGGTCGACGGTGATCTGGGCAAGGTCGCGCACGTCCTCCGGCAGACCCGGGTCGACCTCAAGTTCCTCGTCGAGGTCAAGGCCGTGCAGCGCGCGGAATCCCTGCGCCCGCATGAACGAGTCAAGCGTCCGCAGCGGGCGGCTCACACTTCGTGACAGCATGACGCCGAGGATCAGCCCGAGCGCCGCGGTCAGGAGGCCGAGGCCGATCGGGGGGATGATGGTCGCCCACTGCCGCCCGGCACCGAACCACGGGTCCGAGCGGGATATCTCGAGCGTAGCGGCCGGGGACCCATCGAGGCCGAGCATGACGCCGCGCGTCGCGAGCCGGCCGTCTGCGACCCGGGTGGCGGTGGATGCATAGCGGGCGAGCTGCCGCGCCGGCTTCCAGCCGTTCGTCCCCACGATCGAGTCGGGGTCATCACCGGGCTCCAACAGGATCGCGGCGCCCGGGATGTCCTCATCGGTGACGAGACGCGCGACCACGAGTGTGCCGGCCGATGGCCGGATCGGGTATCCCACGATGGCGCGCGCGGATACGATGGCCAGGCCCGAAGGCAACCGCATCACACCCGCGGCGGGCACTCTCGGCTCCAGTTCGCGGAGCGCTTCGATGTCGGCGGGGTCCCCGTAGGAGCGTACGATCGTGCCGTCCGACCGCGCCCAGACGAGCGCGGTCACGCCTGCCCGCTCGGGAAGCCACGAATCGACCTCGGCTGACACGAACTCCTGGTCAGGCGCGCTCGTTTGCTCCCAGAACGTCTGCCACTCCACGAACGCCAGGATATGCGAATCGAGCTCGCTGACCTGCCCGTCGAGAGCCTGTGCAACACTGCCGAGCCTACGGACCTCATCGTCGGCGGCGGTCGTCCGCAGCTGGTACGCGAGGTACACTCCGGCGCCCGTCGCCAGCATCGAGAAGACCACCAGCGCGGTCACGACCACCACCAGCACGAGTCGGGCGGAGAGCGTGCTCGGCAGGACGCCCATCCGGCGTCGACGGCGATCAGGCATCGGTATCAGCTCCGGTCGACGAGGTGACGTCTGTGCAGGTGGTGCAGGCACGCTCGCCGAGTGTGCGGCCTGAAGGCGTCGCCGCCAGTCCGCCGAGCGCCGTCTCGCGCAGGCTGGGGGGCAGGCTGCGGCCGATCTGCCCCATCGCGACGATGACCTCGTCGAGCGGGACCGGGAAGCGGACCCCGGCGAGCGCCATCTCCGTGGCGGCCAGTGCCACTGCGGTCCCGGTCGCGTTCCGCATCACGCAGGGCACCTCCACGAGGCCGCCCACCGGGTCGCACACCAGCCCGAGTTGACCTTGGAGCGCCAGGGCGGCCGCATGGCCGCACGTGTCCGGGTCGGCACCCTGGAGGTCGGCCGCCGCCGCGGCCGCCATGGCGGCCGCCGAGCCGATCTCCGCCTGACAGCCGCCGGCCGCCCCCGAAAGCGTGGCCCGTGCGGCGATGACTGCGCCCACAGAGGCGGCGGCGAACAGCGCGCTTACGAGCTCCGCTCGCGTGGCGCCGGCGGCCCGTGCGGCGGCGAGCAGCACAGCGGGGACCACACCGGAGGCGCCTGCGGTGGGCGCGGCCACGATCCGGCCCATCCGGGCGTTGGTCTCACCGATCGCGACAGCATCGGCAAGTGCGTCTCTGAACGGCTCGCCGATCAAAGCCGGTCCGGTCCGGACTCGCTTCGCGTCTCCACCGGTCAGCCCTGAGCGGCTGCGGTCGTCTCGCGAAAGGCCCGCGGCGATAGCGGACTCCATGACGGTGAGTTCCCCATCCATGCGCACGACGAGCCCTTCTGGCGTGAGACCCGTCTCCTCGGCCTCTCTGGCCAGCGCGGCAGCACCCAGGGAACCATGCTCCCGGGCGGCCGCGGCGAGCTCGATGAACGTCGCAAACGCCATACAGGTCCTTAGAACGACCGTCTGTCCGATTGTAGCCGAGCGGGCGGAGGGCGACGAGGCGGCGGCGCCGGCCACCATGCGTGCGAACGGTCCGCGCTTCATGTATCGGCATCCGGACGGAGGTCTTGACGGACCGGCACGCGCCGCTTAGTATGCAGACGCAAGCGAGTTAGCACATACTAAGTCACACGCGAAGGAGCACGGCGATGCATCACGGCGGAGCACAGGGACCACATGGCGGCAACGGTCGTGGAGGCATGTTCGGGCGTGGCAGGGGCCGCGGCCGTGGACGCCGTTCGCTCGAAGGTACGCTTGCGGCGCTCCGCCAGGGCGATCGCGCCATGATCGCGACGATCGATGATGACTCGGCGCGTGCCCAGGCACTGCGCTTCGGGATGGGCGAAGGCTCGCAGATCAGCTGTGTCACCACGCTTCCCGGGGGGCCGGTCATCGTCCGCGCCGGGCGCCAGGAGATCGCGGTAGGCCGCTCGTTGGCCGCACGCATCACGGTCGACCGTGCGTGTGAGGTGACCGATGCGCGAGCCTAGTTGTCACACGACGCCCTCGGTGACGGCGCCGGCTCCCGTCCCGGGGACCGGCCGCCGCACCCTCGTCCTCGCGGGCAACCCCAATGTCGGCAAGTCCGTCTTCTTCGGTGCGCTGACCGGCACGTATGTCGACGTCAGCAACTTCCCCGGCACGACCGTGGAGATCATGCGCGGGCGGCACGGTGAATGGGACGTCTTGGACACCCCGGGCGTCTATGGCGTCGGCTCGTTCAACGATGAGGAGGCCGTGGCGCGCGACGTCATCCTCGGCGCCGACGTGGTCGTCAACGTCGTGGACGCCGTGCACCCCGAGCGGGACCTCTTCCTCACGCTCCAGCTCGTCGATCTCGGACTGCCGATGATCGTCGCACTCAACATGACCGACGAGGCCCGTTCACAGGGCGTGGCCATCGACCGCGATCTGCTCGAAGACCTTCTCGGCGTCCCGGTCGTCGAGACCGTGGCTGTTGAGGGCCGCGGGTTCGAGGACCTTCTCGCCCGCCTGGCCGAGGCACGACCGGGGCACGCGGACCACACGCTCGAGACGGACATCGTCGCGATGGCGGCGCATGTGGGCAGCCGCGCGTCGGCGCTGCTCGTGCTCGAGGGCGATGAGACGATCGCCGAGCGTTATGCGGTCGCGCCCGGCTCGAAGCGCGACGCCATCTACTCGCGTCGCCGGGACCGGGTCGATGACATCGTCGGCCACGTGCTGACCACCACCGACGAGGGGCTGTCCTTCTCGGCGCGGCTTTCCCGCGTGATGCTGGATCCGTGGACCGGGTTGCCGCTGCTCGGAGTGCTGCTGTACGCGGTCTACGTCGTGCTCGGTCAGTGGGTTGCGGGCGGCGTGGTCGGGATCACCGAAGAGGTCCTGATGCTCGGGTACTGGGAGCCCTTCATCCAGAGCGCCATCAGCGGCGTGCTCGATGCGGCGTCGCCCCTGCACACGTTCCTGGTCGGGGAGTTCGGGATCCTGACGATGACCCCGACGTATCTCATCGGCGTGATCCTTCCGCTCGTGGCCGGGTTCTATCTGCTGATGGCCGTGCTGGAGGACTCGGGCTACCTGCCGCGGATCGCGGCGCTCGCCGATCGCGCGCTCACGGGGATGGGCCTGAACGGCCGCGCCGTCATCCCGCTCATCCTCGGCCTCGGATGCGTGACGATGGGCACGCTCACCACCCGCATCCTCGGCAGCAAGCGTGAGCGGTTCATCGCAACCGCACTCATGGCGATCGCAGTGCCGTGCTCGGCCCAGATCGCGGTGATCGCGGCACTGATGGCCCGCGTCGGCGGGGTATACGCCGCCGCGTACTTCGGCGTGCTGATCGCGATCTTCGTGCTCATCGGGACGCTGCTCAACCGCGTCACGCCGGGAGTGTCGACCGACCTGCTCATCGACCTGCCCCCGCTTCGTCTGCCGCGGCTCGGGAACGTCTTCAAGAAGACCGGCGTGAAGGTCTGGGGCTTCATGCGCGAGGTGGCCCTGTTCTTCCTCGCGGGAACCACGCTGATCTCGCTTCTGGACATCACTGGTGCCCTCGCGTGGATCCAGCGGGCTGCTGCACCGATCACTGTGGCGTGGCTGCACCTGCCCGCCGAGGCGGCGACGGCGTTCGTGATGGGCTTCGTGCGTCGTGACTTCGGTGCCGCGGGCTTCTTCACCATGGACCTCGCCGCGCCTCAACTGCTGGTGGCGATGGTGACGATCACGCTGTTCGTACCGTGCGCGGCGAGCATGATGGTCATCCTCAAGGAGCGTGGCTGGCGGTACCTCCTCGGTCTGTTCGCCGGCTCGATCGGCGTGGCCTTCCTCGTCGGCGGGCTGTTGATGCGGTTGCTCGAGGTGCTGGTGTGATCCGGGCGGCCGACAGGCGGGCCACGCGTGGACGACAGGCCGGCGGGAACGACGCCGCACAAGGACCACGGTTCCCCTCCCCGGTCGTCTGCCCTTCGTGCGGGTACGCCTCCGACGACATCCGCTGCCCCCGCTGCAACGCGCTCAAGCTCTCCGGTTGCACCGGCGCGTGCCTGACGTGCGGGGTCTCGAGTTGTGGAGCGAAGCCTTAGACGGCGGGGACCGAGCGAGCTGCGATGACGCCGGGAAGCGCGCTGATCCCGGCTGCTGTCTCGTCAGGCACCGGCCCATCGGTCTCGATGATCATGAGCGCCCGTGCGCCGCGACGCTCCCGGAAGACCTGCATCGACGCGATGTTGATGACGTCGGCGGCCAGCCGTGCCGAGACCGCCGCCACCACGCCGGGCTGGTCGTGGTGGACCACGCCGAGCGCCGGGAGCTCCCCGGTCAACCTGACCGGGAAGTCGTCGATCAGCGTGACCTCCACATCTCCCGCTCCCAGTGAGGAGCCCTGCACGAGGACGCGCGCACCGTCGACGGTCACGACGGTGATCCGCGCCGTGTTGGGGTGGACATCGCCGAGATCGCCCTCGGCGAAGGACACGCGCATCCCGGCCTTCTCGGCGAGAGCTTTCGCCTCGGGGATGCGCGGGTCGTCTGGAGCGAGGCCGAGCAGTCCGGCAACGAGTGCGACGTCGGTGCCATGTCCGCGTCCGGTCGATGCGAACGAGCCGTGCAGAACCACCTCGGCGCTCCGCACCTCGGCTCCGGCAATCGCGCGAGCAAGCGCGCCGAGGCGGGCGGCGCCCGCGGTGTGGCTTGAGCTCGGCCCCACCATCACCGGCCCGATGATGTCGAACACGCTTCGTTGGCGCATCATTCGCTGATTGTAGCGCGCCCGCCGCGTTGTCGCGCGCATGCGGGGTGGCGGCCCGCGTTGTGCGTCGGCCTCACGTGGGCGTATGCTGTTCGAACGCCCTGCGGGGCGATGTTCAGGCAAGCGTTAGGAAGGACACCCATGCAAGAAGCACAAGGCACGCCCGCCCGCTCGAACCAGATGCTCTACATCCTTCTCGGTGTGGTCGCGGTCCTGCTCGTCGTCATCGTGTTGTTCCTCACCGGCGTCATCGGTGGCTCCGGCACTGAGACGACCTCGCCGGTGGCCGAGGCCCCTAGCACCGGTGGCGAGATGCCGCAGATGCCCTCGGTGACCGAGCCGGTCGAGTTCGACCCGGCCACGGCGACCCGGGTCCCGGCCGGAGAGACGCCGGAACAGTATGTCGTCGCGTACTTCGACGCGGTGGTCGCCGGGGACTACACCGGGGCGTATGATCGCCTCCCGGCCGACAAGAAGGCCGCCTCCACTGAAGACCAGTTCGCCGAGCAGCTGACCGGGTACGGCATCACCGCCTACACGATCGACGAGGTCTCGGAAGAGGGCGACGAGGCGCGGGTGCAGGCGACGGCCTCCATGGCCGGCGGCGCGTTCCAGTACCTGTGGACGTTCGTCAAAGACGGTGATGAGTGGCTCGTGAAGTCCCGCACCCTGCCGGGCATGGGCCAGTAGCCTGACCGTCCGCGTGTCCGACAAGCGGCGCCCCCCCGGGGCGCCGCTTTCGCGTTCGGCCCGGAGGCCGATCCGGGTCACATCACGGTCACAGTCGCGTGCTACGCTTCGGCACATGGCCGATGACACGCTCGCTTCGTTCCTCCAGCCCGGGACCGACCCGGGTGTCGCCGAGGCGTACGCCTCGCTGCCCCTGCGCGCCCGGGAGACGGTCTTTGGATTCGAGGACGAGGTGGTATTCCTCGACCTCGAGACCACCGGTTTCGACCCGTCGCGTGACGAGATCATCGAGGTGGGAGCGGTGCTCGCCCGCGGCCCGGACGTGCTCGACCGGCTCGAGACGTTCGTCCGGCCCGAACGTCCCATCCCTGCCGAGACCACGCAGCTCACGGGCATCGACGACGACGCGGTGGCGGCTGCTCCACCGCTGGAGCGCGTGGCCGGCGATCTCGCTGCGTTCATCGGCGGGCGGACGATCATCGCGCACAACGCGTCGTTCGACCGGTCGTTCCTCGAGCACGCAGGTGTTTCGCCCTCGCGGGTCCGCGGGCCGTGGATCGACTCGCTCGAGGTCGTCCGCCTCGCCCTCCCGCGTCTCCGCTCACATCGTCTGACCGACCTCGCCCGCGCGTTCGGCATCGCTCCCGGTCGCGACCACCGGGCACTTGACGACGCTGAGGCGCTCTTCGGCGTCTGGCGCGTGGCACTCACCGCCCTCGGCGACCTGCCGCCGGGTGTCGTGCACGAGCTCTCGCGGCTCGCTGCGCAGGTTCCCGAGTGGTCGGTGGGCCCACTGCTCGCACACCTGGCGGCGGGCGCGAGCGCCGCGCCGTTCGATCTGCGCCGTCTGCGTGATGAGCGCCTGAAGGCGGAGCGCCACGAGCCGCTGGCCGATGCCTGCGAGGTGGCCCTGAGCCCGCCCGACCCCGCCGAGGTGCAGGCGGAGTTCGCGCGGGACGGTGTGGTGGGACGCATGTATGCCGGCTATGAGTCGCGCGACGAACAGGCGCGGATGGCCCAGGCCGTCCTGGAGGCGTTCACCACCTCGCGGTGCGCGGCCGTCGAGGCGGGAACGGGGGTGGGCAAGTCGGTGGCCTACCTCGTGCCGGCGTCGCACTTCGCGCTCGCCAACGGCGTGCGTGTCGGTGTGGCAACCAAGACCAACACGCTCATGGACCAGTTGGTGCACCGGGAGCTGCCGCGCCTCGCCTCCGAGCTCGGCGGCGCCCTGCGGTTCACCGCGCTCAAGGGCTACGAACACTATCTGTGTCTGCGCAAGCTGCAACGGCTGCTCGACGCACCGCTGGATGCGGGCACGGCTGCGCTCCTCGGCACGCTCGTCACGTGGACGGCGCAGACGACCGCGGGCGATAAGGAGGCCGTGAACATCCACTGGCCTCGTGCTTTCGCGCCGCAGGTCCTCGCATCGTTCGCCGACTGCACCAAGAAGCGCTGCCGGTACTACCCCAACCACTGCTACCTGCATGGCACGCGCAGGCGCGCAGCCTCGGCGCACATCGTGGTCACCAACCACTCGCTCTTCTTCCGGGACCTGACCACGGGCGGAGGGATCCTGCCGCCGATCCGGCACTGGGTCGTGGACGAGGCGCACGCCGCCGAGGCGGAAGCGCGCGACCAGCTCTCGGTGGGCGCGGGTCACGCCGAGCTCGGTGGCCTGCTTGGCGGCCTGCACGCCCAGGGCCGCGGGGGATACCTCTCGGCGCTGCGTACGCGCATCGCGTTGGAGAGCGATGTGGACGCCGCAGACACGCTCGGCACGATCGACGAGCTGCGCGGGGCGGTGGATGAAGCGGCCACGATCGCCGGCTCGTTCTTCGAGTTCGTCCGGGACCTCGGGCCCGCCGAGCGGGGGGGCTACGACCGGGCCGAGGTGCGGGTCACCGCGGCGATGCGCGATTCGGGCGGATGGTCGACCGCCGCCGGCGTGGGGCGCTCCCTCGTCCGGCGTCTCGAGCGGGTGCTCGAGCTCGGGCGGGCGCTGGTCACCGCGCTCGAGGTCGGTGCGGAAGCCTACGCCGAGGCGCGGGCGGACCTGGCCGGTCAGCTCTCCGGCATCGCGGGACAACTCGACGGGCTCGTGACCATCCTCGACGGCTCAGATGACCGGTTCGTCTACGCGCTTACCGTCGACCGCGGCCGAGGGGCGTCGGAGCGGCTCGACGCGCTGCTGCTCGACGTCGGCGCCGAGCTCGTGGAACGGCTGTACCCGTCGGTGTACTCGGTCGTGTACACCTCGGCCACCATCGCGGCCGGCAGCGACTTCTCCCACTTCGAGCGCGCCGTGGGCCTCGATCGGGCGGGCGAGGGCGGGCACCGGACGCTCAGACTCGAGAGCAGCTACGACTTCGAACGCCAGATGGCGGTGTTCGTCCCCACCGATCTTCCCGAGCCGTGTCGCGCCGACTCCCGAGGATACGGGGAGTACATCGAAGCGCTCTCGGACCTGCTCCGCGAGGTGCACGAGGCGATGGACGGCTCGGTGCTCACGCTGTTCACCAACCGGCGGGACATGGACGAGGTCTACCGGCGGCTGCACGAGCCGCTCCGTGCGGCCGGGCTCCCCTTGATCGTGCAGAGCCGCGGGGCATCACGCAAGCGCGTCGCCGACGAGTTCATCGCCGATGAGCGCACGTCGCTGTTGGCGACCAAGTCGTTCTGGGAGGGGTTCGACGCCAAGGGCGACACACTCCGCTGCGTGGTGGTGCCGCGACTGCCGTTCGCGCCGGTGAACGACCCCGTGCTCGAGGAACGGCGGGAGCGCGATCGGGCCTGGTGGGAGCATTACTACCTCCCGGAGGCCGTTCTTGAGCTCAAACAGGCGGCCGGGCGGCTCATCCGCTCGTCCAACGACCAGGGGTGTCTCGTGCTGGCCGACACGCGCCTCGTCGGTCCGAAGCCGTACGCCCGACGCTTCCTCGACGCGCTGCCGGTGCGCGACGTCGAACGCCTTCCGGCTTCCGAGATCGCGCCGGTGATGCGAGCCCGCTTCGGCCGCTGAGTCGCGCCTACCGGAGGTCGGTGAGCATGGCGGCCGCCATCGTCCGCACGGCGTCACGGACCTCAGGCGGCGAGACGGCCTCGGCCTCCCCCAGCCGGGCGACGACACGGCGGGCGATCCACGCCACGCCCTGATATGGAACGCGCGCGATCACGCTCCCGTCGTCCGCGGGCTCGAGCGACACGCCCGGCCACTCGCGTCCGTCGGGGAGGGTCGCACCGGGCACGAACCTCACCTCGGCCACGGGCAGGCGCTCCGCCGACGGGGTCACGGACATCCGCTTGTTCGAGGGCGGTGTGAACCGCTCGCCAGTCTGGGCGACGGCGCGGATGCGGTCGAGTCGGAAGACGCGCTCCTCCCCGACGCCCTCACAGAACGCTACGAGATACCAGGCGCCGAGACGGTTGACGAGCGCCCACGGGTGGACGACGCGCTCCGACATGCGGCCGGTGGTGCCGGTCAGGTAGGTGATGGACACCTTGTCGTGCTCGGCGGCAGCGCCGGCGAGCGCCGCATACAGGTCCGCGATGCCTCCCGGCGCCGTGCCGGTCCGGACCGTCCGTGCGATCTCATCGGACGGCACCGTGTCGGTCGTCGCCTCGGCGAGCTTGCGACGCAGCGGGCTGTCATCGTCGTACCCGGCGGTATCGAGTGCCGCGACGAGCGCGCGGGCCTCGTTGGCGCTGAGTTTCAGCTGACGGTCGAGACCGGGCGGGTCCATGTTGACGGTGACGCTCTCGCCGTCGATCTCGAGGTCCACCATGTCGAGCGGGCTGAAGGGCGGTACGCCGCACAGGGTCAGCGTGGCGAGGTCGGCAGCGACCTCGGCGGTCGTCGCCCCCACCGCCGCTGCGAGATCGGCCAGCGGGGTGGACTCCCCCCGCTTGAGGTGCGGAAGAAGTGCCAGCAGGCGGCGGGCGCGGACGGCGGCGTCGGTGCTGTTAGGCATGGCGGTCCACCACCTCGCGGAGCCCCGTGCGTAAGGCCTCGACAAGAGCGGGCGGCTCGACGGCGTGGATGGCCGGGCCCTCGGCGACGATCCACTGCGCAAGACGAACGAGGTCGCGCGCCTCGACGTCCCAGACGACCGATCCATCGGGAAGCGGGGCGAGCGTGCCGTGCCCGCGTACCAGCCGGTCGGCGCGCCACGCCACGTCCGGCTCGAAGCGGATACGCGCGGCCAGGGCCCCGGTCCCGTACTGGAAGGGCAGCTTCTCGTGGTCCCGGACATCGAAGTCCTCGGGCCGCTCGAAATCCGGTGTGCGCGGGCGCTTGGGGTTGACGTCGAGGTCCCGCATCCGCTCGATGGCGTACGTACGCCTGGCATCGAGGTCGCGGTCCTGCCCGATGAGGTACCAGACCCCTTCACGGAAGAAGACACCGTAAGGATCGACGTGATGGCTCTTGGACTCGCCGCGCTGGTTCGTGTAGCCGAACGTCACCGACTTGCGCGTGTGAACGGCCTCGGCGAGTGCTCGCGCCCGCAGCCCCTGGCCGTCGTCACCTCCAGCGGCGAGTTCAGCCGCAGCGAGCGGCCCGGTCTGCCCCGCGTCGGTGAGCTTTCCGAGGGCGATGGCGAGGTCGTCGCCGAACGGGAAGCCCGGGTCTGCGGCGAGTGCGGCCGCGATCACCTTGAGCGCCGCACGCTCCTCGTCGGTGAGCTCGACGGGCCGCGCGTAGGAGGCCGTCGGGTCGAACCGGTATGCTTCAGCCTCGTCGTCCCGCACCACCTCGATCACGATGCCGGCAGCGCGGAGGAACTCCTTGTCGCGCTCGAACATGCGAAGGAACGCCGCCTCGTCCTGGTCCTCAGAGTAGCCGAGGCCGGCGTTGCGGCACTGCTCGGCGGTGACGGGCGTCCGGCACGACGCCAGATACAGCGCGAGGTTGACACGCCGTTCGACGGGGTCGGCCACAGGAGACCTCCTCGGTCGCGGGGACACGACGATTCTACCGCGAGAGAGGGTGGGCGGGGCAGTGCGGCCGGACTCCCACGAGAAGAAAGAAACCAGGCGCGCGGGGGGAGGCGCGCCTGGTTCACGTGGGCGGCGAATCCCCGCCCCTGAGGGGGGAGGAGAGGGCGGGTCGCACTGCCCCAACGCGAGTATAGCAACACGGGTGCCAACGCGTATGCACGGAGCGCGCAGATCCATGCATCTGACACAACGAGTGTCGTAGAGGTTGCCCTGAAAGGCGCGTCAGGCTACAACAGTGCGCGAGGAGGCACGCACATGAACGAGGATACGAACAGCCCGGCCCCCGGCGCCACGCCGGACCCATCCATGCCGGAGCCGCCGGTGACCGAGCCGCTCGCACCGGGGCCGTCGGCGGCGTCCGCATCCCAACAGGACGCCCGGCCGACCGCGGGGACGGACGCGGCCGCGCCCGTGACGAACCGTGTGGAGGCGGGTGCTGTGCGCCGCTCGGGCAGGTGGAAGCGCATCGCGCTCATCACGCTGGTCGTCCTGCTCGTCGCGGCCGGCGCGGTGGGCGGCGTGGCGGTCTACCAGCAACTCGACCGCGTGCGGACCGCGCAGGCGCGGCTCGACGCGGCCGCCGCGCTGCTCGACGGCGCCGAGGAGCGCCTGCTCGAGGTCGACTCGGCGGTTCAGGCGGAGATCTCCTCAGAGATCGCCACACAGTCCGTCGAGGCCATCGAGGTCGCACAGCAGGTGCGTGCGGACGCGATCGCCGCTGAGGCCATCATCGTCGAGATCCTGCCCGATCTCGCCCCGGACATGCTGCAGATGGCCGAGGCGCTCAAGGACAGCGCAGCCGCGCGCGTGGAGATGATGGAGGCGGCGCCGGTGATCCTGGAGGCCGACCGCAAAGCCGCGCTGGCGATCGATCCGGCCGACGAGGCGCTTGAGGCCATCAAGGCCGCCGAGGCGCACATCACCACGGCTGTTGCCGAGTTCAACAAGCACACCGAGGCGGGCGTCAAGGCGTCCACTGCCAACTCCGAGCAGGCCCGGCTGCGTCTCGTCGAGGCGCGTTCGCTTCTGGAGACGTCGACTGCCGCATTCCCTGAGGCCGACTACGATGCGTTCATCGAGTACGTGGATGCCAAGATCGCGCTCATCGCGGACTCCAAGCAGATCGACTCGCTGTGGCTTGCCGGCAAGGTCCAGGAGTCGAACGCCAAACTCGACGCATACAACAAGAAGGACGCCGAGATCGTGGCGATGGCCAAGGCGCTTCCCGCCTCGGTCCGCGACCCGATCGCAGACGCGTACGAGGACATCACCGCCGAGGCGCGAAAGCGTTACTTCGACGCGCGGGAGCAAGCGCGCGTGGCCGGAGACCGCGTGCGCGCACTGAGGGAGTCGTCGACTCGGGACCGGTAGTGCCGCGTCACTCGGTATAGCCACTGCCCAGTCGCGCCAGAGCGCCGACGTCGAACACGACAACCTCCGAGCCGCGGACCTCGAGCACGCCGTCGTCGCGGAGTCTGCCGAGGGCGCGTGAGAGCGTCTCAGGAACGGTGCCGAGCGATGCGGCGAGCTCGGTCTTGGTCATGTCGAGCGGCACCCGCAGCCCATCGGGTGTCGGCTGTCCGGCCGCAAGCGCGCGCTGGAACAGATAGCGGGCCAGCCGGCCCGGAACATCGAGCGCAAGCGACTGCACCACGCCGGTGAGTCCCACCACGCGCTCGGCGAGGTCGGCGACGAGTGCTCGCGCGATCGCCGGCTCGGCCGTGAGGGCATCGAAGACCGCATCGCGCGTGAGCCACGCGATCACGGCAGGTGTGGTCGCCTCGATGTGCGCCGGATGGCGTGCACCGGCAAGTGAGGCCACGGCCCCGACCGGCTCGCCGCACCCCATCACCTCGAGCACGAGCGTGCGCCCGTCGGGAGCGAGGTGGAACGTCCGCACGCGTCCGGTCACCACCACGCCGAACCGCCCGGCAGGATCGCCTTCGGCTGCGAGTGCGGCACCGCGTCCGACGCTCTGCACCGTTGCGCTCTCGGCGAGCCGTGCCACTGCCTCGTCGCTCGCCGTCCGCCAGAGGCGGCAGGCGCGCAACGCGGCGGTCACATCGGTCCGGGGCTCCGGCGTCACGGGTACTCCTCTCCTCGACGGTGCTACGTTCCCCGTCCCCTTGACCTACGTCAAGGACGCGGTGCGCCAGGTCGCATACGGTATGCGCGCCGGTGCGCCGGGAGTCCCCGTGCGAGAGGACGCGATGACCGACAGGTTCGAGCAGAAGGTGAGCGCCCCTGGCGTCCGCAAGGACATCAGGACAGTCGGCGACTTCACCCGCATCTACTGCAACGGCCACCACCGCGATCGGCAGCGGGAGCCGTTCAAGAGCGCGGCGTCGGAGTTCGGTGTGTACGGGCACAGACCACTGGTCCTGTGCGCCGAGTGCGCGGAGCACCTGCGCTACGCAGAGAAGCGCCGCGCGTACTGCCCGAAGGACCCGAAGCCGTTCTGCTCGTACTGTGACACGCACTGCTACAAGGCCGAGGAGTCCGAGTGGCAGCGACAGATGATGCGCTACGCCGGTCCGCGCTCGGCACTGCACGGGTACGCGATCGCCGGCATCAAGCACGCCCTCGACGGGCGTGCGGCACGCAAGGCACACGAAGCGCGGACGCGGCCGGCCGGCCGTGCGCCGTCCGGCCCCGCCGAATGACGAAAGGGATCCCATGTCAACGACCGTGACCCGACAGATCGTCCGTATCGATGAGGAGCTGTGCAACGGCTGCGGCCTGTGCGTCTCTCCCTGTGCGGAAGGCGCCATCGTGATGGTGGACGGTAAGGCGCGAGTGGTGCGCGAGGAGCTGTGCGACGGCGCGGGCTTCTGCCTCGGCGTGTGCCCCACCGGTGCGCTGACGCTCGAGTATCGCGAGACGGTGCCGTTCGACCACCACGCTGCCGAGCCGATCATCGCCGAGAAGCAGCAGAACTACATCCCGCAGACGTGTTTCCGCTGCGGCGCCGATGAGGACCATGTCCCGCTCCTGCCCGTGCGCCAGCAGGGCCGCAGTGAGTGGGTCTGCACGCGCTGTCTGCCGACGCTCATCCACGGCTAGACGCACCGGCCTCTGAGCCCGGCACAACCGACCGTCAGTAGTCCCGAACAGGAAGGATCGCGCATGTTCTGCAACCAGTGTGAGCAAGCAAGCAAAGGGGTCGGCTGCACCACCATCGGGGTATGCGGCAAGACGCCGGACGTCTCGGCGCTGCAGGACCTCCTGCTGCACCAGCTCAAGGGCATCGCGGCCATCGCCGTGGCTGGCGCCACGGTGGGCGTGACCGACGATGTGGCTGACGAGTACGTCACGGGCGGTCTGTTCACGACCGTGACCAACGTGGACTTCGATGCCGGACACCTTGAGGGCATCATCCGTCGTGGTGCCGAGGTCAAAGACGCGCTGCGTGCGAAGGTCGAGGCGGCGGGCGGGACCGTCCCGGCCGACGATCCGGCAGTGGCGTTCGAGCCGGCCGCGACGCTCGATGCGCTGATCGCCCAGGGCGAGGCCGTAGGCATCTTCTCCGACCAGTCCCGCGACGAGAACGTGCAGGCGCTTCAGCAGACCGCCGTCTACGGTCTCAAGGGCATCGCGGCGTATGCGGACCACGCCCGCGTGCTCGGCCACACCGACCCTGTCGTGTACGCTTTCGAGCACGAGCTCTTGGCCGCGCTCTCCGACAAGAGCATCGACCTCAACGGGTGGGTTGCGCTCGCGCTCAAGACCGGTGAGGTCAACCTGCGCGTCATGGAGCTGCTCGACGCCGCCAACACCGGTGCGTACGGGCACCCGGTCCCCACGAGCGTGCCGCTCGGCCATCGCCCCAACAAGGCGATCGTCGTCTCGGGCCACGACCTCAAGGACCTGAAGGAGCTGCTGGAGCAGACCGAGGGCCTCGGCATCGACATCTACACCCACGGCGAGATGCTGCCGGCGCACGGCTATCCGGAGCTCAAGAAGCACAGCCACTTCTACGGCAACTACGGCACGGCATGGCAGAACCAGCGCAAGGAGTTCGATGCGTTCCCGGGCGCGGTGCTCATGACCACCAACTGCATCCAGAACCCGCGCGAGACCTACGCTGACAACATCTTCACCACCGGCCGAGTGGCGCATCCGGGCGCGAGGCACGTGGAGAACGGCGACTTCAAGGCCGTCATCGACCGCGCGCTCGAGCTCCCCGGCTTCACCGACGAGTTCGATGGCGGAAGCGTGATGGTGGGCTTCGGGCGCAACGCGGTCATGTCCGTGGCCCCCGCGGTCATCGACGCCGTGAAGTCCGGCGCCATCCGCCACTTCTTCCTTGTCGGCGGTTGCGACGGCGCCAAGCCGGGCCGCAGCTACTACACCGACTTCGTGGACCAGGCCCCGGCCGATACGGTCATCCTCACGCTCGCGTGTGGCAAGTTCCGCTTCTTCGACCACCAGCTCGGCGAGATCGGCGGCATCCCGCGGCTGCTCGACGTGGGCCAATGCAACGACGCCTACTCGGCCATCAAGATCGCGGTCGCGCTCGCCGAGGCCTTCGAGGTCGGCGTGAACGAGCTGCCGCTCTCGATGATCCTGTCGTGGTACGAGCAGAAGGCCGTGGCGATCCTGCTGACGCTTCTCCATCTCGGCATCACCGACATCCGGCTTGGCCCCACCCTGCCCGCGTTCATCACCCCCGCGGTGCTGCAGGTGCTCGTGGACACGTTCGCGATCAAGCCGATCGGTGAGACTGCTGCGGCGGACCTGGAGACCGTCCTCGGCGGGAGCGCCGCATAGGCCATGACGACGTTCAAGCGCATCGTGATCGGTCTCGGGGCGACGGTGCTCGTGCTGGCCGCCCTTGTGGCTGCGATGTTCGCATTCGGAACGCCGACCGCCCCGAAGGCGCCGCCCTCGTCGGCGGTGCCTTCGGGTGCGGTGTCGTCGGCTGACAGCACCGCCGACGTGACGGCGAGTCCGCTTGCGGTCCAGGTCCCGGGCTGCGTGTGTCACAGTGACGACCCGCAGGTGGTGGCCGAGCACGCTACCTACCGGATGAGCCAGTGCTTCGACTGCCACAGCGGCGGGACGCCGCCGATGGGCCGATAGCGGTCGCGCGTCGGCGAGCGGCAGCGTAGCGGCGCCATGACGGGGTATCGTGGACGCATGAGCGGAAACGATACCCCCGCATCACCCCGCGCCGCGCGGGCACGGACCATCGGGCGCATCGCGGCCGGACTGCTCGCGGTCGTGGTGGGCCTTGCGCTCTTCGGGCAGGTGTCCGCGGCGAGCGAGCGGATCGGCCCGGTGACCCTCGGCGTCCGGCTGGCCCCCGCGCTGACCGCCCCGGGAACGTCGCTCGCGCTGCCCCCGTTCGGCCCGGTGCGCGCCGACACGCACGCGGGGCCGGTCTCGGTCACGCTGTCGCTCGACGCCGTGGACATCGCCGCGCTCGAGCAGCTGGGCTCGGGCGGCACGCCCACCGCGGCCGACACCGCCGGCTGGATCGCCGAGGTGCGCACGCGCGTCCTGGGCGCTGCAGCACGGGGCGCGCT
>JADIIM010000049.1 GCA_015351705.1 Aeromicrobium sp.
CGGCGGATGGGTGCTCTGGCAGGTCGCCCCCGCACCGGCGGCCAACCAGTTCGGCGAGACGGTGCTCTTCCGCGCCGACACGCAGTACCACCGTGTGACCGTCACCGAAGATGCCGAGGCGCGCCACCTGCGATTCGACCGCAGCCACCAGTCCGCGGTCTCGCTCGAGGACCCGTATGAGAGCCTCATCCGCTACCCCGACTACATGCACCTGGCGCTCGCGCTCCACCCCGAGCCGGAACGCGTCCTCATCCTCGGCCTCGGCGGGGGCGCGATCACCAAGCGTTTCTGGCGCGACTACCCGGGCGTGCGCGTGGACTCGGTGGAGATCGACCCCGTGGTGGCCGACGTCGCGCAGCGCTACTTCTGGCTGCCTGAAGACGAGCGCATGCGGGTCTTCATCGAAGACGCGCGCCGGTACGTGCAGCGCACCGGCGAGACGTACGACATCGTGGTGGTGGACGCCTACACCTCCGACTCGCTCCCGTTCCACCTCACCACCGCCGAGTTCTTCACCGAGCTGAGCGGCATCATGGCACCCGATGGCGTGGTGGCCTACAACCTGATCGCGGCGGTCGAAGGCGCTGACAGCGAGCTCTTCCGCAGCATGTACCGGACGGCGGAGACCGCCTTCGACGACGTGTGGGTCTTCCCGATCGGCCTGGCCGAGGACGGAGCGCCCGGCCGCGTCCGCAACATCGCTGTGATCGCCTCCGACGTGCGGCTGCCGGAGGCCGAGCTCCGCTCGAGGGTCGCGTCGCGGGTCGGCGGGAGCGTGACGGTGCCGGGGTTCGAGACGATGGGCGCAGACCTCTACACGCGGCCCGTGCCGGTCGCCGACGTGCCGCTCCTGACCGACGCACACGCGCCGGTGGACTCGCTGATCAGGGTGCAGTGAGCGTGCCGCGGCGCTCGGCGCCTACGCGGGCTTGCGCGCCACCAGCGAGAACATGAGCGGCAGTTCCGGCTGCCCCTCGGGCAGGCCGAAGAGCCCGGACCCGCGCTCGACCATGGCTTGCGTGTACTTCCACGCAAGCACCGGGTACTCACGCAGCCCCTCGATCGCGAGACCGGCTTCCACCAGCGAGCCGACGATCTCCTCGAACGTGTGCTGCCAGGAGTGCGATGTGCCCACGTAGTCGCCTCCCGGCGACGCGTAGCTGCCGAACTCCTCCCACTCGAGAGCCTCGCGCATGAAGTAGGGATACTTCACGCGCAGCTCGGGGTCCTCCGCCTCATCGTCGAATACCCACAGGAACGGATGGGAGTCCACCATCTTGAACGCGCCACCCGGCGCCAGGCTCTCGGCGACGGTCACGGCCCAGGGGCGCAGGTCCGGCAGCCACGAGATGACACCGTAGGAGGTGAAGACGAGGTCGAACGCGCCACGTGGTAGCCCGGCGGGCGGCGCGGTCACGTCGCCTTCGATGAAGGTGGCCGGGACCCCCAGGCGTCCGGCGAGCTCGCGCGCCTCGGCGATGGCGGCCGAGGAGAAGTCGATGCCGGTCACCTCGGCACCCGCACGGGCCAGTCGCAGTGTGTCCATCCCGAAGTGACACTGCAGGTGCAGGACGCGCAGGCCGCTCACGTCGCCGAGCAGCTCGCTCACGATGGGGTCGAACGGCCGCGAGTCCGGATCGGCGACGAAGCCGTCGACATCGTAGAAGTCTGACGGCACGTGCAGCTCGGTCCAGCGCTGCCAGAGTTCACGGTTGGCATCCATGCGGTCACGGGCGTCCATCACAGTCGCTCCTTTCGTCCCAGCGGGCATGATACCGCAGGTGCGCCGCATGGTCAGACCTGCTCAAGGAGCGTAACGGCAGCCCCGCTCGGGAACATTCGCGATAGCCGATGCACGGGAAAGGACCGACGATGACCGACGAGAAGCGCTTCACACGCTTGCGGCTCTACAACGCGGTGATGGGACTGTTCCACCTCGGGCAGGGTGCGGCACTCGTTGCGCTCGCCGAGCCGTATGCGGTCCAGGTGACGGCTTCCTGGCTGAGCGTGAGGCCCGGGCCCGGCGTCTTCAGTCCGCCGCAGGAGTACTTCCAGTTCGACCTCGGCATGGGCGTGGCGCTCTTCCTGTTCTTCTCGGCGCTCGCCCACTTCGTGATCGCGGGTCCGGCGTACGGCAAGTATGTCGAGGGCCTGAAGAAGAACCGCAACTACTACCGCTGGATCGAGTACTCGTTCAGCTCCTCACTGATGGTGGTGCTGATCGCGTCGCTGGTGGGCATCACCGACATCGCCGCGCTGACGGCCATCTTCGGCGTGAACGCATCGATGATCCTGTTCGGGTGGCTGATGGAGAAGTACGAGCAGCCCGGCAGGCCCGACTGGACGGCGTTCATCTTCGGCTGCATCGCGGGCATCTTCCCGTGGATCGCCATCGCCGACTACCTGTGGGGCCCGGGCGCGAGCGACATGACCCCCACGTTCGTGTACTGGATCTTCGTCTCGATGTTCGTGTTCTTCAACAGCTTCGCGGTGAACCAGGTCCTGCAGTACAAGCAGGTGGGCAAGTGGCGTGACTACCTCTTCGGCGAGGCGGCGTACGTGTTCTTGAGCCTCTCGGCGAAGTCCCTGCTGGCGTGGCTCGTTTTCGCCAACGTGCTGGTCCCGCAGTAGCGAGCGGCATGGATCGGGTGCTGGGCCGTACGACGAGGCGGTCCGCGCGGGACATCCTGCGCGGGCCGCTCGGCCCTGCGGCTCGCCGGTTGCGCCGCGAGCTGCAGTGGCGTACGCCGGGTGTCCGCTTCTGCGTGCGGCGAGCCGATCCCTCCGGCTTCGCGTATGTGGCTGCCGAGCACGCCACGCCGTTGATGCGCCCGCTGTCCGGGGTCGACCCACGGCTTCAACGCAACAAGGCGGTCAACCTACGCATCGCGGCCGCCTGCCTCGACGGCCTCGTCCTTGAACCCGGAGTGCGGCTGTCATTCTGGCGAGAGGTGGGCCGGCCCACCTACCGGCGCGGGTTCCTCGACGGCCTCGTGCTGAGCCACGGCCACCTCACCGAAGGCGTCGGGGGCGGCCTGTGCCAGATGACGAACCTGCTCTACTGGATGACGCTGCACACGCCGCTCATCGTCGTAGAGCGCTGGCGGCACAGCTACGACGTCTTCCCGGACGCCGACCGCACGCAGCCGTTCGGCAGCGGGGCCACCTGTGCATGGCCCGCGCTCGACCTGCAGATCGAGAACCCCACCGCCGAGCCGTATCTGCTGAGCGTGCGCCTCAGTCCCACGCACCTCACCGGGGCGTGGCGGACCACCACCGCTCCCGCGACGCACTACCGGATCGAGGAGCGCGCGCATGTCGTGACGCACGACGGCCCGGGCACGTTCGTGCGCCACAACGAGCTCTGGCGTCTGGAGTTCTCGGCAGACGGCGCACTGCTCTGCGAGCGGCCGGTGGCCACCAACGACGCGCTCATGATGTACGAGCCGTTCCTGCCTCCCGCTGCCGTACCATAGGACGATGGCCACACGCCCCGACATCCGCACGCTGCTGCCGCCCGGTTCGGTCGTCCTCGGCCCGATGGCCGGCGTGACCGAGGCGCCGTTCCGCGGCATCTGCAAGCGCATGGGCGCCACGCTCACCTATACCGAGATGATCAGCGCCAAGGGGCTGCACTACAACCCGGACGCCGCCGTCTCGCGCGCGCTGCTCACGTTCGATCCTGCCGAGGTCCCGTGCGGCGTGCAGCTCTTCGGCTCGGACCCGGCGATCATGGCCGAGCAGGCCGCCCGCGTCGTGGCCGGGCACGGCGGCGACGTGGCGCTCATCGACATCAACATGGGCTGTCCGGTCACCAAGGTGGTGAGCAACGGCGATGGCAGCGCCCTGATGCGCACGCCGGCACTCGCCGCCGAGATCGTCTCCCGCGTGGCCGAGGTGGTCTCGGTTCCGGTGACCGTCAAGATCCGCACCGGGTGGGACGACGAGTCGCGCAACGCCGCCGAGTTCGCGCGCGCGATGGAGGCCGCGGGCGCAGCGGCGGTCTGCGTGCACGGACGCACGCGGCAGCAGTTCTACCGCGGTGAGGCCGACTGGGCCGCGATCGCCGGGGTCAAGGCTGCGGTGAGCGTTCCGGTGATCGGCAGCGGCGACGTCTTCACCGCCTCAGACGTCCGTGCCATGTTCGACCAGACGGGCGCTGACGCTGTGATGATCGCCCGCGGCGCGCAGGGCAACCCGTGGGTCTTCCGCGAGGCGCGCGCGTTGCTGGAGCGCGGCGAGGAGGCGCCACCGCCCACGCCGCTCGAACGCGTGGACATGGCCCGCGAGCACGCGCAGGCGCTCGTGACCTTCGGTGGCGAGCGCGCCGTGACGCGAATGCGCAAGCACGTCGGCTGGTACATCGTCGGCATGCCCGAGGCGAGCCGGGTGCGCGAGCGGGTAAACTCCATCACATCGTCGAGAGCACTGGACGAGCTGCTCACCGAGTACCGTACGTATCTGGAGGGGGTCTCAGCATGAAGCGGGTCGCGCTCGCGTTGGCAGTGGTGGGCGCTCTGGTCATCGCGGTGCCTGCCGCCACAGCCAACGACTCCTCGGTGGGCACGCAGGGCGCGGCCATCCGGCCGCTTGCCGACACGGACATCCGCATGGACTCCGAAGCGGTGCAGATCATCTGCATGCGGGACTATGCGCTCTACCGCATCGACTTCAAGTTCGTGAACGAGTCGGACACCGAGAAGGCCATCAAGCTCGGCTTCCCGTTCCCGGACTTCGAGAACACCGAAGACGGTAACCGGGGCGACTCGCCGGCCGCGTTCGGCGCATGGCTGAACGGCGCGGAGCTCGAGGTCAAGCAGGAGCGCGGCTTCGACACCGACGGCGAGGCCGAGTGGCCGGTGGTGTGGTTCACGCGCGAAGCGGTGTTCCCGCCCGGAGAGTCGATGGTGACGGTCAGCTACATCGGCTCGCCCGACTCCTCGGTCATGGGCAGCCACATCTACGAAGCGCTCTCGCTGCCACCGGACTCCCCCGGGATCGTGGGCTACTACCCGTACCTCGTCCACACCGGCGCGGGATGGGCGGGGCCGATCGGCACGACCGTGGTGCGCTACGTGCTCGCCGACGACTTCAACGGATCCCGTGTTGACGACGTCATGGAGGCAGAGGCCTCCGCCGAGTGGGTGACGCCCGAACGCGCCCGGCACTTCCGCTCGTTCACGAAGCCGGCGCCGAACGTGTACCAGTGGGTCTACACGGACTACGAGCCCACACTCGACCACGATCCGCGTCTCGCGTTCCTGTACGAGTCGGAGTGGAGCCCGAGCTTCGATCCATACACCGACACGGTGGCCTCGAGCTGGCTTGCGCTCGGTGACTACCAGTATCCGCCGTACAACATCCGGGACGGACGTCCCAGTGACGCGTGGGCCGAGGCAGTCGACGGGCCCGGGATCGGCGAGTGGATCGACATCCCCTTCAGCGAGACGCGGGAGGTGCGGGAGGTCCGCGTGGTCCCCGGCTACCAGAAGCGCTCGGACCTGTTTCTCAAGTACAACCGCCCGAGTTCGCTCAAGATCGAGTTCTCGGACGGGACGACGGTCGACCTGCCGTTGGCAGACGCCATGGGGCTGCAGACCTTTGCCGTCAACGCACGGGCCGAGTCCGCGAAGGTGACGATCCTCGGCGTCTACCCGGGCACCAACGAGCGCGACGAGACGTACATCTCGGAGATCACGTTTGCCGAGGCCGCGGCTCCCAAGTTCTCCACGTTCGAGGCAGTGACCGGCATCGCCCCGCCCGACGCGTTCGAAGAGCCGGAGCCGCTCGCCCAGCTCACTGACACTTCCAGTGGCGGGCCCGCCGCGGGCGATGACATGGTAGCTGAGCCTACCGCTGGCGAGGCGCGGACGGGCATTGTCGTCGCGCTCGCGCTCGTGGTACTCGGCGTGGCCGCGGCGGGGGCGGCCGTCGTGCTGAAACGCAAGGCCGGACAGATGGCCAGCGACGGACCAGGGGAGCCACATGGCCAAGCGTAGGGACCTGAGCAGCGGAATCCCGGCGCTCGACCGTGTGCTCGAGGGGGTCTGGGCCGGCGACAACATCGTCCTGCAGGTGGGCGACATCGCCGACTTCATCCCCTTCGCTCACCGCTACTGTGAGTACACGCGGACCGCTGGCCGCACGCTCGTGTACTTCCGGTTCGCCGACCACGAGCCACTCCTGCCCGAGGGACTACCCGCCGAGGTCCACGAGCTCGACCCTGCGGCGGGCTTCGAGCAGTTCATCTCCGAGATCCTGACGGTCATCGACCGCAACGGCCACGACGCCGTGTACTACCTCTTCGACTCGCTCTCCGGGCTTGCGGTTGACTGGTACTCGGACCGGATGCTCGGCAACTTCTTCCGGCTGACGTGCCCGTACCTGTTCGACTACGACACGGTCGCGATGTTCATGCTGCTCCGCAACGTGCACACACCGTTGGCCACCCGCGCGATCCACACCACGGCACAGGTAGTGCTCGACATCTCACGGAGCGGCGACACGCTCTATATCCTCCCGCTGAAGGTCTGGCAGCGCCGCTCTCCCACCATGTACATGCTGCACGAGTGGACCGGCGACGACGTGCGTCCTGTCACCCGGAGCGTGGTGCTTTCCGAGATCCGCGCGGCCACGCCGCAGCCGTGGATCGACTCGAGCATCGACTGGCGCGACCCATGGGCCAACGCCTTCGCCGAGGCCCGCGAGGTCCACCGGCGCCTTGAGCACGGGGACGTATCGGCCGAGGAGGCTGAGTCCCACCGCCACCGGCTGATCCGGATGCTGCTGAGCCGGGACGAGACCGACGATCTCTACGGCCTGTGTGCGGAGTACTTCGAACTCGGCGACCTGCTCGCCGTCGGCAAGCGCATGGTGGGCACGGGGCAGATCGGCGGCAAGTCGGTGGGCATGCTGCTGGCACGCAAGATCCTGGCACGCCAGCGCCCGGACATCGCCGGGCGACTCGAGGTGCACGATTCGTTCTACGTGGGCTCGGACGTCTTCTACAGCTACCTCGTGCTCAACGACTGCTGGTGGGAGCGCTACCGGATGAAGGGCGCCGACGACCTGTTCGAACGCGCCGAGGCGCTCGAGGCCCGGTTGCGCACGGGCACGATGCCGCCGGTGATCGTCGAGCAGTTCCGGGAGATCCTGGAGTACTTCGGCCAGTCGCCGGTCATCGTGCGCTCCTCGAGCCTACTCGAAGACGCATACGGCAACTCGTTCTCAGGCAAGTACGAGAGCGTCTTCTGCGGCAACCAGGGCGACCCGGAACAACGTCTCGCGGACTTCATCGAAGCGGTGCGCACCATCTACGCGAGCACGATGAGCTACGAGGCGCTCTCCTACCGCCTTCACCGCGGGCTCATCCATCGTGACGAGCAGATGGCGCTGCTCATCCAGCGCGTGTCCGGTGAGCACCACGGCGACCTGTACTACCCGCACGCCGCGGGCGTCGGCTACTCGTTCAATCCCTACGTCTGGAACAAGCGCATCGACCCCGCGCAGGGCATGCTCCGGCTCGTGTTCGGCCTCGGCACGCGGGCCGTCGACCGGCACGACGACGACTACACCCGTGTTGTGGCACTCAACGCCCCCACGTTGCGCCCCGAAGGCACGACAGACGAGGTCCGCAAGTACAGCCAGCACATCGTGAACGTGATCGATCTTGAGGAGAACGCACATGTGTCGCGGCGCTTCGAACAGGTCGCACGCGGCTCGGGCGACCTGCCGCTCGGCCTCCTCGCCTCCCGTGACACCGAGCTCGAGCGGCGCGCCCGTGACGCCGGAGCACGCGACGTGTTCTCGCACGTGCTCACGTTCGACGGCCTCCTCACCGACACAGCCTTCCCCGCCGAGATGCACGCGATGATGAGCACGATCGCCGAGGCGTACCGCCACCCGGTGGACATCGAGTTCACGGTCAACTTCCTCGAAGGCGACGACTACCGCATCAACCTCCTGCAGTGTCGGCCGTTCCACTTCGCCGGAGAGCTCACCCACGTCCCCCGCCCCGCCGACATCCCGCCCAACACCGTGCTCCTGCGGACCGGCGGCCCGATCATCGGCCAGAGCCTCGCGACCGAGATCGACCGCGTCGTCTACGTGGTGCCCGAGGAGTACAGCGCCCTTCCCACCACGGCGCGGTTCGAACTCGCGGGCATCATCGGCCGCGTGATGAACCTGCCCGGCGATGCACGGCGAACGGTGCTTGCGGGCCCCGGGCGCTGGGGCACACGGATGCCCGAGCTCGGCGTGCCGGCCACGCTGTCGCAGATCAAGAACGCGACCGTGCTGTGCGAGGTCGCCGAGATGCACGCGGGGCTGAACCCCGACCTCTCGCTGGGTACGCACTTCTTCAACGACCTGGTGGACCTCGGCATCCTGTACATGGGGGTGAAGCCGGGTGATCCGGACGCGCTCCTGAACGCCGACCTGCTCGAAGGACTGCCCAACGCGCTCGCCCGGCTGCTGCCGGACGAGGCGGATCACGCAGGAGTGCTCCACGTCATCGACGCCGCCGACCTCGACGGGCGTGCGATCTGGCTGTGGGCCGACGTGCTCGAGCAACGCGCGGTGGTGTTCGTGTCGGACCGGTGCGAGGTGCGGCCGCGGTAACCGACGCTCGCGCTCGACGGTTCAGCATCGGTCGAGAACTGCTCGATGACCTCGGCGAAGATCACCTGAGCATACTCCTGCCGCCAGTCCTCCACCGACATGTAGAACATGGGGTAGAAGGGCAGCCCCATCGCTTCGAGGAGCTCGACCATCCGGGCCAGCACGGCAGGGCGGTCCACCATGAGGTCGACGATCTCGGGGTTCAGGAAGTCGCCGTCGCGATCCTGCGGCATGAGCATGAGGGCGTGGCCGTCCACACGGACCGCGATGTCGTAGCAGTAGTTGCCTTCGCCGAGCAGCACGACGCTGAAGCCCTCGCCGGCACCGTCGAACGTGCGCACCCAGGCGCTCTCCTCGCGCTCGAGCTCCCACACGCGTGCGAGCGTCTCGAAGTCCACCGCCATGGCCATCGGAAGCGTAGGCATCTCCTTGACGATCTCGCGGAGGTTCGTCGCGGTGACGAGGGCGCGAGAGGGGCACGACTCAGCGAGAAGCTCCACGGCAAGGTTCGCTTCGACCCACGAGACCGCGTTGATGACGACCCGGGTGAGGTCCGGGTCGGCGGTGTGGTGCGATCGGACGGTATGGAGGAGTTGCTCGACGGGATGCACGGTTGACCTCGACACGCCTGGCGATTTGGGGTTGCGAGAGTGTTATCGGACCCTGGCGCGGGTGCGTTGAGGACTCTCCGACGAGCGGTCATGCATGCAGGGCGCTGCGTGCCGTGGGCGTGCTAGAACTCGAGTGCCGCCACCCGCTCGAACACCACGCCCGCCCGCGCGAGGAACGCGTGCGGGTCGAAGATCGCGTCGAGCTGCGCGGCAGTGAGCACGCACTCGGTATCGGCCTCGAGTGCCTCGCGATACGAGCGGCCCTCCCGCGCGTGCTGGATGTCGTCCCACACGGCCATGGCGTTGCGCTGCACCACCAGGTACGCGTCCTCGCGCTTCATGCCCGCATCCACCAGCTCGAGCAGCACGCGGCTCGAGTAGATGAGCCCGCGCGTCTTCTCGAGGTTGGCGCGCATCACCTCGGGATAGACCACGAGGCCGTCGAGGACCCACTCGAGCTTGGAGAGCAGGTAGTCGGTGGCGATGTAGGAGTCGGCGAGCACCACGCGCTCGGCCGAGGAGTGCGAGATGTCGCGCTCGTGCCACAGCGCCACGTTGTCGAAGCCCACCTGCGCGTTCGCCTTCACCACGCGTGCCAGGCCACACACGCGCTCGGCGGTGATGGGATTGCGCTTGTGCGGCATCGCGCTCGAGCCCTTCTGGCCCGCGGTGAAGGGCTCCTCGGCCTCGATGGTGTCGCTCTTCTGGAGCGCGCGGACCTCCGTGGCGATCCACTCGGCCGTGGCGGCCACGGTGGCGAGCACCGCGAGCGCATGCGCGTGGCGATCGCGCGCGATCACCTGCTGGGAGGCGGGGTCGGGGGTGAGGCCGAGCTTCTCGCAGACGTAGCTCTCCACGAACGGGTCGATGTTGGAGTACGAGCCCACCGCGCCCGAGATCGCGCCCCAGGCGGTGGAGAACCGGCGCGTCGCGATGAGTCGGCCTTCGGCGCGCTTGAGCGCCTGGGCCCACGCGGCCCACTTCATGCCGAAGTACATCGGCTCGGCGTGGATGCCGTGCGTGCGGCCCACGCACAGCGTGTCGCGGAACTCGAGTGCGCGTCGCTGGCAGATGCGGCCGAGGCGGCGGACGTCCTCGATGATGATGTCCTGGGCCTGCGTCATCTGGTAGCAGAGCGCGGTGTCGCCCAGGTCGCTCGAGGTCATGCCGTAGTGCACCCAGCGCGACGGCTTGGGGTCGTCGGCGCCGTAGCCCGCGTCGATGTGCTCGGCCATGTTGGTGAGGAATGCGATCACGTCGTGATTGGTCTCGCGCTCGATCTCCCCGATGCGCTCCACCTTGAAGGCGGCCCGCTCACGGATGACCGCCACGTCCTCGGCCGGCATCACGCCGAGCTCGGCCTGCGCCTCGCAGGCGAGCACCTCGATCTGCTTCCAGATCTCGAACTTGTTCTCGAGGTCCCAGATGCGGCCCATCTCAGGACGGGTGTAGCGCTCGATCATGCGTCGGCTCCTTCAGGCGAGTCGGCGGCGGATGCGGGTGCACACACAGCACCCGCGGGTGTCCATTATGGCGCAGGTTGCGGCGGCGCGTCGCCTGTTCGCGTATCATGCGCACCGAAGGGGAGTAGCAGCCCGGCCACGCTGGGCGGCAGGCCGTCATCACGGGCGTCGGCCCCGGTCCTGCCAACGAGACACCTCGCGTGCGAGACCTTCAGGAACCGTCCTGTCCTGAACCGCTGCACCGGAGGTCCCATGTCCAAGCTCACGCCCGCACCCGCCGAGTTGCCGGACGAGTTCGCCGTCGGCGCGCCGCACACCCGGAGCGCCGATGACGTGCTCGCGGCGCTCGGCTCCTCACCCGACGGTCTCACCGACGCCGAATCGGCCCGCCGCCTCGACGAGCTCGGCGCCAACACGCTCCCCGAGGGCGAGGTCCGGACCATCCCGGCGATGGTGCTCGACCAGTTCAAGGACTTCCTCATCCTCCTGCTCATCGGCGCCGCGATCATCTCCGGCGTGCTCGGTGAGCTCGCCGACACCATCGCGATCATCGTGATCGTGCTCCTGAACGCCGTCATCGGCGTGGTGCAGGAGTACCGTGCCGAGCGCGCGATGGAGGCGCTCCGGGAGATGGCCGCCGAGACCGCCACCGTGCGCCGCGGCGGCCGGACCATCGAGATCCACGCCGCCGAACTCGCACCCGGGGACATCGTGGTGCTCGACGCGGGGCGCGTGGTTCCTGCGGACATGCGGCTCATCGAGTCGGCCGGTCTTCGCGTGGCAGAAGCGGCGCTCACCGGCGAATCGCTTGCCGTCGAGAAGCACACGGACCCCATCGCCGAGGCCGACGCGCCGATAGGCGACCGCACGAGCATGGCCTACCGCGGCACGCAGGTGGTCTACGGCCGCGGCGTGGGCGTGGTGACCGGCACCGGCCTGGCCACCGAGCTCGGCAAGATCGCGCACCTGCTCGGCGCGTCCGGCGACACGAAGACGCCGCTGCAGAAGCGCCTCGCGCAGTTCGGCAAGCAGCTCGCGCTGGCGGCGCTCGGACTCTGCGCCATCGTGTTCATCGTCGGCATGGTGCAGGGCGGCGACGTGCTCGAGATGTTCATCACCGCGGTGGCCCTCGCCGTGGCCGCCGTGCCCGAGGCGCTCCCGGCTGTGGCCACGATCGCCCTCGCGCTCGGCGCGAGCCGCCTGGTGAAGACCAACACGCTCGTGCGTAAGCTTCCCGCGGTCGAGACGCTCGGCTCGGTCACCTACATCTGCACCGACAAGACCGGCACGCTGACCGTCAACCGCATGACCGTGGAGCACGTCGCGGCCGGGGATGCGACGCCGATGACGCTCACGCCGGCTTCAAGAGCGACGGAAGAGACCGGGGCAGACGAAGGCGCACAGTGGCTCGGCCGCGCGCTCGCGCTCTCCAACGACGTGGCCGGGCAGGACGGCGAGCTCGTGGGAGACCCCACCGAGGTCGCGTTCTACGTCGCCGCCGAGCAGGCGGGCTACGTGCGCTCGGCGCTGGACGCCGAGTTCCCGCGCGCCGCGGAACTGCCGTTCGACTCGGATCGCAAGCTGATGACCACCGTCCATGCGCTGCCCGGCGGCGGCTACGTCTCGTTCACCAAGGGTGCGGCCGAGACCATCGTCGAGCGCTCGATCGACGCCGTGGACGCCAGCGGGGCGCGGGTGCCCGTTGACGCGGCGGCGGCAAGCACGCTCATCGACGCATGGTCCGCCGAGGGCCTCCGCGTGCTCGCCTTCGGCATGCGGCTGCTCGATGCGCTTCCCGCCGAGGGCGACCCGGTCGCGCTTGAGCGCGAGCTCACCCTGATCGGCTACACCGGGCTCGTGGACCCGCCGCGCGAGGAGGCCCGCGACGCGGTGCACCTGTGCAAGACCGCCGGCATCATCCCCGTGATGATCACCGGCGACCACCCCGCCACCGCGCTCGCGATCGCCAAGCGCCTGGGCATCGCCGATCACAAGGAGCAGATGCTTACCGGCCCCGAACTCGACGCGCTCTCGCTCGAGGACTTCGAGGGGCGCGTCGAGGGCATCCGCGTGTACGCGCGGGTGGCGCCCGAGCAGAAGCTCAAGATCGTGCAGGCGCTCCAGGACCGCGGCGAGTACGTGGCGATGACGGGCGACGGCGTCAACGACGCACCGGCACTCGCGCGCGCCGACATCGGTGTGGCGATGGGGGTCACCGGCACCGATGTGGCCAAAGAAGCCGCCGACATGGTGCTCCTGGACGACAACTTCTCTTCCATCGTGCTCTCGGTGGGCGAGGGTCGCCGCATCTTCGACAACATCCGCAAGTTCATCAAGTACACGATGACGTCCAACTCAGGCGAGATCTGGACGATCCTGCTCGCGCCGCTGCTCGGCATGCCGATCCCGCTGCTGCCCATCCACATCCTGTGGATCAACCTCGTGACCGACGGCCTGCCCGGCCTGGCCCTGGCCAGCGAACCGCACGAGAAGAACATCATGAGCCGGCCGCCGCGCGCGCCGAAGGAGTCGATCTTCGCCGATGGGCTCGGCACGCATCTGATCTGGGTGGGCCTGCTCATGGGCGGTGCATCGCTCTTCACCCAGGCATGGTCGATGCAGCGCGCCGGCGAGCACGACCTGTACTGGCGCACGATGGTCTTCACCGTGCTCTGCCTCTCGCAGATGGGCCACGCGCTCGCCGTGCGCTCCGACCGGCAGTCGCTCTTCGGCCTCGGGCTGCTCTCCAACAAGCCGCTCCTCGGCGCAGTGCTGCTCACCTTCGCGCTGCAGATGGCGACGATCTACGTGCCGTTCCTGCAGCCGGTGTTCAAGACCGAGGCGCTGTCGCTTGTAGACCTGGGGATCGCACTCGCGACCGCTACGGTGGTCTTCTGGGCGGTCGAGATCGAGAAGACGTTCAAGCGCCGACGCGACGCGCGCACCGAGGGGGGTGCGCTGGCGGCCTAGCCGCTCTTCACTCGGCGAGCCACCCCAGCACCTCGGCGATGCGCTCCGCGTCGGTGCCCTCGGCGAGCGGGAGCGCGGCCTGGAGCAGCACGCGAGCGCGGTGCCGGTCGGCTGCCGCGGCGTCCGTGTGCCCGAGTTCGTCATGCGCGTCGGCGCGGGCGGCGAGCAGCTCGGCGAGCATGTGCGCGCGGAAGACGTCGAGAGCGCCGCCTGCCGAGAGCATCGTCACGAGCCCGTCGGGCGACAGCACCTCGAGCAGGTTCGGATCCGTGTCCATCAGCTCGGCGATGGCCTCGCGCGAGATCTCGACCGCGTCTTCCGGCCGCCGCTCGCGAAGCGCCTGCAGCAGCCGCTTGAACGCCTGCCCCATCATCTCGATCTGGCGCAACAGCCAGTCGCTCTGATACACGTCAGTCCTCGACGTCCACGAAGCCGACCTCCCAGTGCTTGCCGTCGCACAGCGGCTTGTTGCGGGAAGCGCCGCAGCGGCAGAGCGTGCAGTGCTCCTCCGGCGCGCCCTCGGGGAGCGCCGGGTCTACGATGGTCACATCGCCCTCGACGAAGAACGGTCCCTCACGCGAGGCGATCACGGTCGCCGGGCGGACACGCGGGACCGCCTCCTGCCCGTGGATGGTGTAACCGAGGGCACCGGACGGGCACTTGTCGCAGAGCGCGACGATCTCCTCCACGCTCGCGCCGTCCGGGTCGATCCACGGACGCCGACCGCGGTCGAAGACCGTCGGCAGCTCCTGCACGCAGAACTCCACGTGCGCGCACAGTCGACGGTTGTCATGGATCGTGATCCTCTCGCCCACGTGGTCCATGACCTCGCCGGGCCCGGGACGCCAGATGCGGGCGCTCGTGAAGTCGGTTCCCGCGTGCGAGCCGTCGCAGAACGGCTTGCGGGCCGAGGCGCCACACCGGCACAACAGCGCCGTGTCCCGGATCTCGATCTCACTTCCGTCCGCACGCTTGAGCGTGCCGCGGTCTTCCGGGTCCGTGCCCTTCCGGTATCGCAGCGGCCCGTCTGCGATAGGCTCGATGCGTGGCCCTGATCGGTCGGCCATGGTCGCCCCTTCCTCCGGCTCAGCGCATGATGACGATCCGTCCGCGGACATCGGCCACGCCCACCGCACACCCGGAGCATCACGGTCACGGCGCTTGGCCTGGTCCTCGCATGCATGATACCGTCTGTGCGTCCTGTCCCCGGCGGCCGACCGTGACGGGGCGCGCGTGTGGCAGTCATCTCCGCGGAGGTTGAGCGTGTCCGCATCGAATCAGAGCACACACGCCGAATCGCCTGCCGGCGCGGCATCGCCCGACGCGCTCGCCGCCGAGATCCGTGCGCACGGGCTGCGTCCGACTCCGGCGCGCATCGCCATCCTCACGCACCTGCGGGAGGCGAGGGACCACCCGACGGTCGACGGTCTCCGCGCGGCGCTTCGAGAGCACCACCACGACCTCGGCCAGGCCACCGTCTACCAGAATCTCGAGCGCCTCACTGACGCCGGACTCGTCGCCCGGTTCCTGGACGGAGCGGGGCTGCTGCGATTCGACGCGAACCGGACCCGGCACCATCACCTGCTGTGCACCGTCTGCGGCCGCATCACCGACGTGACCCTTGAGCCGGGAGAGGCCAGGAGCGTGGACCGGCTCGCTGCCGGAGTCTCGGAGAAGAAGCAGGGGTGGGCCATCGCCGAGAGCCAACTCGAGATGCGGGGCGTCTGCCCTTCGTGCCGAGGTTGACTCCTCCGCTGACGCCGGTACAATCGGAGGCCATACTCATAATCGTTATGAGTTTGGGCGGGCTACCTGCCGGTCCCGCCATCTGCTCGGAAGGGGGCCTCCATGTCCGACACGAAACGACTCACCAGCGCGTTCGGCGCACCCGTGGCCGAAGACCAGCACTCCCTCACTGCCGGCCCGCGCGGGCCGGTGCTGATGCAGGACGTGCACCTGCTCGAGAAGCTCGGCCACTTCGACCGCGAACGCATCCCGGAGCGCGTCGTCCACGCCAAGGGCGCCGGAGCGTACGGTTACTTCGAGGTGACGGCCGACGTCACCATGTACACGAGAGCGGCGCTCTTCTCAGAGGTCGGCAAGAAGACCGATGTGTTCGTGCGGTTCTCCACCGTCGGAGGCGAGAAGGGCTCGGCGGACGCCGAGCGCGACCCGCGCGGCTTTGCGGTCAAGTTCTACACCGAGGAGGGCAACTACGACCTCGCGGGCAACAACACGCCGGTGTTCTTCATCCGCGACCCGCTCAAGTTCCCCGACTTCATCCACACCCAGAAGCGCAACCCGCGCACCAACCTCAAGGACCCGGACATGTTCTGGGACTTCCTCTCTCTCACTCCCGAGTCCGTCCACCAGGTCACCGTGCTCTTCTCGGACCGCGGCACCCCCGCCACGTATCGGCACATGAACGGCTACTCGAGCCATTCGTACGTGTGGACCAACGCCGCAGGCGAGCAGTTCTACGTGCAGTACCACTTCAAGACCGACCAGGGCATCAGGAACCTCACGGCCGCCGAGGCCGATGAGCTCAAGGCGAGCGACCCGGACCACGCCACACGCGACCTGTTCGAGGCGATCGAGCGCGGCGACAGCCCAAGCTGGACGCTCGAGATGCAGATCATGCCGGTGGCCGAGGCCGAGGCGTACCGCTTCGACGTGCTCGACATCACCAAGGTGTGGCCGCACGCGGACTACCCCCCGATCGTCGTCGGCAAGCTCGTGCTCGACCGCAACCCGGAGAACTACTTCGCCGAGGTGGAGCAGTCGGCGTTCAACCCGAGCAGCTTCGTGCCCGGCATCGGCCCCTCGGCGGACAAGATGCTGCAGGGCCGCCTGTTCAGCTACCACGACACCCACCTGCACCGCCTGGGCGCCAACTACCATCTGATCCCGGTGAACTCGCCCAAGCACGCGCACGAGGCGAGCTACCAGCGCGACGCCGCGATGCGCACGGACGGCAACGGCGGCGGCGGTCCCAACTACTGGCCCAACAGCTTCGGAGCACCGGAACCCGACGCGAGCGTCGCCGAGCCCGGTGTGGCGCTCGCCGGCCCGACCGGCCGCACGCCGTACCCGCACGAGAACGACGACTTCGTCCAGCCCCGTGCGCTCTTCCGCGACGTGATGACGGACGAGGACCGCGACCACCTGATCGGCAACATCGTCGGCCACCTTTCCGGCGCCCAGGAGCGGATCCGCCTGCGCCAGTGCGCGATCTTCTACAAGGTCGATCCCGAGTACGGCACGCGCGTGGCCGAGGGCGTCGGCGTGGATGTGGCCGAGGTGGCCCGTCTGGCCGCGATGACGGACGACGAACGCGCGACGGCCACATCGCGATAGACTGTAAGGACGGCACCCGACCGAAAGGAGTCCCGGAGTATGAGCATCAAGGGAACCCGCACTGAACAGAATCTGCTCAAGTCGTTCGCCGGCGAGAGCCAGGCTCGCATGCGCTACAACTACTTCTCGAGCGTGGCCAAGAAGGAAGGCTACGAGCAGATCGCGGCCCTGTTCACCGAGACCGCCGACAACGAGAAGGAGCACGCCAAGGTCTTCTTCAAGTACCTCGAGGGCGGCATGACCGAGATCACCGCCACGTACCCCGCCGGCCGCATCGGCACCACCGCCGAGAACCTGCTGGCCGCCGCCGAGGGCGAGAACGAGGAGTGGACGGAGCTCTATCCCGAGTTCGCGAAGATCGCGGACGAGGAGGGCTTCCCCAAGATCGCCGAGTCGTTCCGCGAGATCGCCGAGGTCGAGGAGCACCACGAGATCCGGTACCGCAAGCTGCTGGCGCTCGTGGAGAGCGGCGGCTTCTTCAAGCGCGAGACCACCGTGCGCTGGAAGTGCCGGAACTGCGGCTACATCCACGAGGGCCCCGAGGCGCCGGACCTCTGCCCCGCGTGCGCGCACCCGCAGGCGCACTACGAGCTGTTCTGCGAACCGTACTAGGTACGCGACCGCTCCCTGCACGCACCACGACGGCCCGTCCGGAGACTCCGGGCGGGCCGTTTCGCGCCTCCGATGCGGCGCGGGGCCTACCCGAAGAACTCGCTCACGTCGTGTGCGATGGCCAGCACAGCGAACACTCCACCGTCATCGCGCCGGAGGGGCGTCAGCGACATGTCGAGCGTCCTGCCTCCCCGCTCGGCACTCGTGACGAGCCGGTAGTAGATGGGCGTGCCGCTGGACGCCACTTCGGCGACCCGATCCATCAGCCGCTCCATCACCTCGGCGGGATAGCCGAGATCACGCCAGTGGAAGCCGATGACGTCAAGCGGATCGTCGCCGAGGAACTCACCGGCCCTCCGGTTGACGAAGAGATAGCGCTCGTCGAGCCCGTAGGCGAAGACGAGGTCGGGGACGTCGTTCAAGATGTCCGACAGCATGTCGATCGGGCTGCAGTCCCTCATCCTCAGCACCCCTCCGGTCGAGCCAGTGTCCCATCAACCCACTCTGCGGACCGCACCTGTCGCGGCTCCGGTCACACCCTAACCCAGGAAGCGCCTCACGAGGGCCGCCTGCAGCACGAGATCGGAGACGAACGTGTCCTGCCCCGCGCTCAGCGCTTCGCGGATGCGCCGGACCAGGCCGAGATGCCCGTCGTCGGGCTCCCAGTCGTACCCGGCCCGCAGCACCGCATCGCGGACGCTCGCGGGGACGAGCGGGCCATCGAGGTCCGCGTAACGCAGCGCCTCGGCGATCTTGGCATCGAACGACGGGTAGTTGGCACGCACGAACGCAAGGTCCTCGGCGGAAAGCGCGTCGATGGCCAGGAGTTCCGGCGGCAGTCCGCCCGAGTACAGCGCGCACGTGAAGGAGATGGCCCGCGGCAGCGTCACGCCGCCGAGCTGCCGGGCATACCCGAACAGCCCCACATGCAGCTTGCGCGCGCGGCGCTTGGGCACGAAGACGGCGAGGCGGTTGATGGTGTCCGAGAGCTCCACGACCGCCTGACGGTAGGCGGCACTGTAGCGGTCGATGATCTCGGTGGCGCGCTCCTCATCCAGCTCGCGAGGTTCACCGATCACACGCTCCTCGAGATGCCTGACCGCCGAGCGCACCTCGTCCGGCGGGTAGTCGTACTTGAACGCCGACTGGATGGTGAAGGTGACCACGCTCGGGTACTCGCGGCCCACCCGCTCGGCCGTGAGGGGGCTGAGACCGCCGCGGAACGGCGCGGAGCCCATGCCGAGGATCGGGTGGATGGGCACACCGATGCGCTTGGAGAGTGCGCCGAGGCGCGCGAGCGCGATCTTGTTGGAAAGGGCCGCTGTGATCAGGCCGTAGTTCATCGCCGTGTCCGACCTGGCGAGGAACACGCGCTGCTCGGACACCTCCTTGTCGGCAAGGTAGGCCTCGACCACGTCGGCGGCGTTGTACATGCCGTCGAGGTCCTCGAACAGCGGGATGACGTCGATGCGCTCCGGGCGCGTGGGCCCCACCCACTCGGCGACGGAGATGTCGCCTTCGCGCAGCGGCGCGTGCTGACGGCCGAAGATGAAGTCGCGGTAGTACCGGAAGATACGGTCGATGTCGGCGACCGAGGTGGTCATCGGCAGGATGACCTCGTAGATGGGACTCACGTCGCGGCCGTAGAACAACCGCGCGGCGTCGAACGAGCGTGGCACGGACTCGAGTGTCTCGAGCAGCACCTTGGCTTCGGCAGTCTCGACGGTGGGATTGGGGACGCGCAGCGTGAGGCGCACATCCTCGCCGAGGGTGTTGGTGCGGAAGTATGGCTCGTAGTAGCTCAGCAGCTTCTTGACGACGAAGGAGTCGATCTCCTTGCCCTCGACGTCCCACATCTGCTCGTCGCAGCCGAGGTGCGAGTAGGCGTAGAACGCCTCCTTGATCTCATCCTCACCCGCGAGGACCTGCGTTGACGCGAAGAACGGGACCGACGCGTTGTCGGGATGCTGCGTGCTCATGCAGCGTGGGACCGTGCGTGCCACTGTGCTCCCTCCTCGGCCGGGGCCGCCTGTACCCGAGACGGTACGCGACTCGGCGCGTCGCCACAACAGGAAGGGGCGCCCCGCAGCGCGCGGGCGGGGCGCCCCAAGCCACGTACATCGAAGCCGGCGCTACTCCTTGAGCACGGTGACCGCGATCTCCGTCCCGTCGCCCGACATGCTGGCGACGAGATTCAGGGCCAGGTTCCCCTTCTTGGCCGAGACCAGCGCCGAGTCACCGTCGCCAGTGCTCATCTGCATGTGGTCCTCGACGGTCCAGCCCTTCGCCGGAAGCTCCTCCATATACCAGTCGAAGACGGCGGCCACGCTGTCCGAGGTCTTGAGCCCCGCGTAGTACTGCGCCTGACCGCCTGACTCCACCTTGCTCGAGGCGTCGACCGTGGAGCCCGGGTAGACCGGGAAGTCCGACGGGAAGCCCTCGGCAAGCTTGCCCTCGCCGCCTGCCCACGTGACGTCACCTTCATCCGTACTGATGGTGACGCTGTCGTCGCTCACGTCCACGTCGCCGCCCACGGCGCCGCCCACGATCTCCTCACCGATCTTCTCGCCGATCATCTCCGCCGGGCTCTTACAGCCGACGAGCGCCAGCGCAAGCGCACCAGCAAGCGCGATGACGAACAGTCTCCTCACCATGCTGTCCTCCTCAATTGCAGACAGACTCCTCCAAGAACCCCTTCGCGGCCGGGTCGCGTCTCCCTGCCCCCCGGTCGCGGTCAGGCCCTATCGGGCATATACCCGCCGGAGGTGTGCCTGTGGGACGCGACACGACAGCGCTGCGTGACGTACCGGCCGAGACGGTGGCGTGGCTCACGTCGCCGGACAACCCGGCGGTCGCGGTGCTGACCCGCCGGCACATGCTCGGCGAGCCGCGCTCGGCGGATCTCGATGCGCTGTGGGCGCGCCGCAACGAGTACCCGCCGGTGGCGCGCATCCTGGAACTGATGGCGCCGGACGGCACGTGGACGACGCCGGGGCGCGACTACCAGAAGTACGGCGGCAACCTCTGGCAGATCCACTTCCTCGGCGAGCTGTATGCCGATGGTGATGACGAGCGGATACAGGCAGCGGCCGCCTACGCGTTCTCCCGGCAGCTCGCGGACGGTTCGTGGTCATGCAACGGTCGCCCGGCGGCGTCGATCCCGTGTCTCACCTCCAACGTCGGGCGAGCGCTCGCGCGGCTCGGCTTCGCCCGCGATGAGCGCGTGATCGCCGCGCTCGGCTACTGCGTGGACCTGTACCGGCACATGGGGTGCGTGGACTGCGTGACCGGGCCGGCGTCGCAGCTCAACGGCTACTGTCACATGCTCACGCCCAAGGAGCTGCTCTTCTTGGCCGAGGTGCCCCGCGAGCTGTGGCCCGACGGCGCCGGGGAGCTGCGCGACGCGTGCATCGCCGCCCTCCGCGACAAGCGCGTCTACCACTGCCTACCGAGCGGATTGCGGGAGTTCCAGGACGCATACTGGTCCGCGTCCGCCGCCGAGCGCGACAACGTCCGAGAGCGGTTCCTGGCCGAACACGGCCCACTCGCCTACGGCCCCAAGCCCGGCTGGCTGCGGTTCGGGTACCCACTGTCGTACAACTCCGATGCGCTCGAGGCGCTCTGGGCGCTCGCGCTCCATGACGAGCTCTCGAGGCCGGAGTACGCCGACGCGCTGGCGGTGGTACGCTCGGCACGTGATGCCGAGAGCAGGTGGACGCTCCGGACGACGTTCAACGGCAAGATGCTCGCCGACGTGGAGCGCAAGGGCGAGCCGAGCCGCTGGCTCACCTACCGCGCGCTCGCTGTGCTTCCCCACTTCATGCCCGACGCGAACCGACCGCATGCGGCCACCGTCTGACCACCCAGAAGGACCGGACCTCAAGGAGGCGCATCATGAACGCTCGCATTCTCGCACTCACACTGGTACTCGTGGTCGCCCTCGGGCTGGCCGCGTGCTCGTCTGACGGAGAGCCCGGAACCGACACCGGAGGCGCGGCGGGCGATGCGGCCGGGCTCCGACTCGCACCCGGCTGGCATGAGATGGAAGACGGGACCGTCCAGGTCATCGGAACGCTCGAGTACGTGGACCTCGAGGGCGGCTTCTACGCTGTCACCGATGGCGCCGGCGAGACGTTCGCCGTGATCAACAACGAGAACGGCTTCGCGACCGACCTGCAGGCTCTCCTGGGCAAGCAGGTGTCCGTCACCGGAGCACGCTTCGACGGCATGTCGATCCGCATGGCGGGACCCGAGGTGATCGTGGAGGCGATCGACGAGATAAGCGACACACCGGGCGCCGCCGAGTAACAGCACCGGCGGCGTGGGAACAGGGCCCGGGCGCGATGCCCGGGCCCTGTCTTCTGGGCGGGAGCGCCGTCGCTCTACCCGATCTGCGCGTGGTAGCCCTGAAGCGACCGCACCGTGCCCGGCGTCTCGCGGTGCGCGTGGATGCCCTGCGCCGCCGCCAGCGCGGCCGACGTGGTGGTGATGTACGGCACCCGGTGCTTGATCGCCGACTTGCGGATGTAGGAGTCGTCGAACTCGCTGCTCTTACCGGCCGGCGTGTTGACGAGCAGCTGCACCTCGCCGTTGGTGATGGCATCGTCGATGTTGGGACGGCCCTCGTGGAGCTTGAGGACCGTCTCGGCCGCGATGCCGTGCTGGCCGAGGAACGCCGCGGTCCCGCTCGTGGCCATGATGCGGAAGCCGAGTTCGGCGAACTCGCGCGCGGCGGGCAGGATGCGCTCGCGGTCGCGCTCGGCCACCGTGATGAGCACGCAGCCCTCGTCAGGCAGCTTCGTGCCGGTGGCCTCCTGCGCCTTGTGGAACGCCAGGCCGTAGCTGTCGGCCAGCCCGAGTACCTCGCCGGTGGAGCGCATCTCCGGGCCGAGCAGCGGGTCGACCTCGGGGAACATGTTGAACGGGAACACCGACTCCTTCACACCGAAGTGCGGGATCGGCCTCCGCTCAAGCCCCAGGTCCGCGATCTTCTCGCCCATCATGACGCGGGTCGCGAGCCGCGCCATCTGGATGTCGCAGACCTTGGAGACGAGCGGCACCGTGCGCGACGCGCGTGGGTTGGCCTCGAGCACGTAGACCACGCCGTCGGAGATGGCGTACTGCATGTTCATGAGGCCCACCACGCCGAGCTCGATGGCGATGCGCTTCGTGTACTCGTCGATGGTGGCCAGGTGCTCCTCGGAGATGATCACGGGCGGGATCACGCACGCCGAGTCGCCCGAGTGGATGCCCGCGTACTCGATGTGCTGCATCACCGCAGGCACGAACGCGTCGGTGCCGTCGGCGATCGCATCGGCCTCGCACTCGATAGCGTTCTCCAGGAAGCGGTCGATCAGCAGCGGCCGCTCGGGGGTGACATCGGCAGCGGCGGCCACATACCGGCGCAGCATCTCCTCGTCGTGCACGACCTCCATGCCGCGCCCGCCGAGCACGTAGCTTGGGCGCACCATGAGCGGGTAGCCGATTCGCCGGGCGACCCAGAGCGCCTCCTCGAGCGTGGAGGCCATGCCGGACTCGGGCATCGGGATGCCGAGCCGCTCCATGATGTCGCGGAACCGGTCGCGGTCCTCGGCAAGGTCGATGGTCTCGGGTGAAGTACCCACGATAGGCACGCCGGCTTCCTCGAGCTCGCGCGCGATGTTGAGCGGCGTCTGCCCGCCGAACTGGCAGATGACGCCTTCCGGGCGCTCCTTCTCGTAGATGGCGAGCACGTCTTCGACGGTGAGCGGCTCGAAGTAGAGCTTGTCGCTCGTGTCGTAGTCGGTTGAGACCGTCTCGGGGTTGCAGTTGACCATGATCGTCTCGAACCCGAGCTCGCGCAGCGCGAACGCCGCGTGCACGCAGCAGTAGTCGAACTCGATGCCCTGGCCGATGCGGTTGGGCCCGCCGCCGAGCACCATCACCTTGCGGCGATCGCTCACCGGCACGGTGTCCGTGCCGCTGTAGGTGGAGTAGTAGTACGCGGCTTCCTCGGCACCGGAGACCGGCACCGGCTCGTAGGCATGGGTGATGCCGAGCTCGAGCCGCCGCTCGCGAACCTCACGCTCGGAGGTGCCGAGCAGCCGCGCGAGGTACGCGTCGGCGAACCCGTCGCGCTTGGCTCGCGCGAGCAGGTCGCCGGGCAGCACGCCTGGCTCGCCGTGCGCGCCCGCATGCTCGCCCGGACCCGCCACGCCCCGCGCGCCGGCGTACGCGAGAACCTCGCCTTCGAGCGCTACCATCTCGGCCATCCGCTCGATGAACCATCGCTTGATGTGCGTGCGGCGAGAGAGCTCGTCGATATCGGCCCCCTTGCGCAGCGCCTCGTACATGATCCACTGCCGCTCGCTCGTCGGCTCGGCGAGTGCCGCCATGAGCTCCTCGAGCGTCCGGCGGTGGAAGTCGCGCGCGAAGCCGAGGCCCATCCGGCCGTTCTCAAGCGAGCGGATCGCCTTGTGCAGCGACTCCTTGTAGTGCCTGCCGATGGACATGACTTCGCCCACCGCGCGCATCTGTGTGCCGAGCTTGTCCACCGCCCCCGGGAACTTCTCGAACGCCCAGCGCGCGAACTTCACCACCACGTAGTCGCCGGACGGCGTGTACTTCTCGAGCGTGCCGTCGCGCCAGTACGGGATCTCGTCCATCGTGAGGCCGCCGGCGAGCCGACTCGAGACGAGCGCGATGGGAAAACCGGTGGCTTTGGACGCCAGCGCGCTGGAGCGCGAGGTACGGGGATTGATCTCGATGACCACGATGCGGTCGGAGACAGGGTCGTGCGCGAACTGCACGTTGGTGCCGCCGATGACCTCGATCGCCTCCACGATCGCGTACGCCTGCCGCTGGAGCCGGTCCATCAGCTCCGGGGAGATGGTCATCATCGGCGCGGTGCAGTAGCTGTCGCCGGTGTGCACGCCCATCGCGTCCACGTTCTCGATGAAGCACACCGTGATCATCTGGCCGTTGGCATCGCGGACGACCTCGAGCTCGAGCTCCTCCCAGCCGAGCACGGACTCCTCAACGAGCACTTGCCCCACCATCGACGCCTGAAGCCCGCGGGCGGCGATCACCCGCAGCTCCTCGACGTTGTAGACGAGCCCGCCGCCGGTGCCGCCCATGGTGAACGCCGGCCGGATCACCACCGGATAGCCGAAGTCGGCAGCGACGCGCTCGGCGTCCTCAAGCGTTTCGACGGTCACGCCACGCGCGGTCTCGATCCCGAGCCGCTCCATGGTCTTCATGAACTCGAGCCGGTCCTCGCCGCGCTCGATCGCCTCCGGGCTCACGCCGATGATCTGCACACCGTACTTGTCGAGAATCCCGCGACGCCAGAGCTCGAGCGAGAGGTTGAGTCCCGTCTGTCCGCCGAGGTTGGGGAGCAGTGCGTCCGGGCGACTCTCGGCGATGATGCGCTCGAGGGTCTCGATGTTGAGCGGCTCGATGTAGGTCTCGTCGGCCATGACCGGGTCGGTCATGATCGTGGCCGGGTTGGAGTTCACGAGCACGATCTTGTACCCGAGCGCGCGGAGCGCCTTGCACGCCTGGGTACCCGAGTAATCGAACTCGGCCGCCTGGCCGATCACGATGGGCCCCGAGCCGATGATCATGACCTTCGAGATGTCGTCGCGCCTCGGCATGCGGAGCTCCTCTGTCCGGGTAGCGGCCGGTCGGTGCTTACAGGTTGACGGGGATGCCCCGCTCGGCAAGGAACTGCTTCACGTCGCGGACGGTGAACGTGCGGAAGTGGAAGACCGACGCCGCCAACAACGCGCTCGCGTGGCCCTCCACAACGCCCTCGTAGAAGTGCTGGAGCGTGCCCGCGCCGCCCGAGGCGATCACCGGGAGCGAGACCGCGTCGGCAATCGCACGGGTGAACGGCAGGTCGTAGCCCTCGCGGGTGCCGTCGCCGTCCATGCTCGTGGGCAGGAGCGTGCCCGCCCCGAGCACCTCGCAGCGCGCGGCCCATTCGACGCAGTCGATGCCGGTGCCCTTGCGCCCGCCACTGACGACGACCTCGAAGCCAGACGGCATCACCGGGTTGCGCCGGCCGTCGATCGCCACGACGATGCGCTCCGGGCCGAACCGCTCGGCCGCCTCACTCACCAGCTCCGGGCGCGCGACCGCTGCACTGTTCATGGACGCGCGCGCCACACCCGCCTCGATGAGCGCATCGATATCGCCGAGTTCGTTCACGCCACCGCCGACGGTGAGTGGCACGTCGCCGAGTGCGTCGACCACCGAACGCGCCCACTCAAGGCGGGTCTTCCGTCCCTCCACGGTCGCGGCGATGTCGAGCATCGCTACCTCGTCGGCGCCCGCCTCGCGGTAGTACGCCGCGTTCTCGACCGGGTCACCGGCGTCTTTCAGATCCACGAAGTGCACGCCCTTGACGACGCGCCCGTCCTTCATGTCGAGGCAGGGGATTATGCGTACGGTGTCCACAGACGTGTCCTCTCGGCGTGGTCACATTCACTGTCACGCATTCTAACCCAAGCGTGATGCGCTGCAGCCGGATGAACGCGGAGGTCCATCGGCCCCCGATGTTCCTGCACGGTGTGTCACACGCGGCCACGACGGGTACAGCAAGCGGGGGGTGATGTTGATGTACGAGCCGGAACTCAAGGAGATCGCCGCTCACACCGTTGCCTATCTGCCGATGCGGGGCCCGTACGCGCAGACGCCTGAGGGCTACGGTCGGCTGTACGGGTGGACCGCGCAGCATGGACTCGTGCCCGAGGGGATGCCGGGCGCGGTGTACCTCACGATGCCGTCCGAGGTACCCGAAGCCGATGCCCGGTGGGAGCTCATCGCACCGCTCGCCGATGAGCCTGCCGAGCGCGAGCCGGACGAGGACGGAGTGGGCATCCGGCACGTGGGACCGATGACGGTCGCCTCGGTCACGCACGTCGGCCCGTACGAGACCGTGGGTCCGGCGTACGCGACGCTGTTCGGCTGGCTGGCACGGAGCGGATACCGTCCGGCCGGTCCACCGATGGAGGTCTACTACTCAGACCCGGCCACCGTGGCGCCGTCGGACTACGTGACCGAGATCCGCATACCCATTGCAGTGGCGTGAGAGCACGCACGTGACCGCCGGTGACGCACTGCCGCTTCTGGAACTCGAGAGCCGGGCCGAGTGGCGTGCGTGGCTGGCCGAGCACCACGCGACCTCGCCCGGCGTTCGGCTCGCCATCGGCAAGAAGGGCAACCGTGTCACCACGCTCAGCTACGTGGACGCGGTAGAAGAGGCGCTGTGCTTCGGCTGGATCGACAGCACCGCGCGGCGTCTGGATGCGGACCGCTACACGGGCGTGATGAGTCCACGCCGGGGCGGCAGTGTCTGGGCCAGGAGCAACAAGGAGCGCGTGGCGCGGCTCACCGAGGCCGGGCTGATGGAGCCGGCCGGCCTTGCGGCCGTCGAGCGCGCCAAGGCCGACGGCTCATGGGACCTGCTCACCAACGCCGAGGACCTCGTGATCCCGCCGGACCTCCGCGACGCGCTCGCCGCGCGACCCGGTGCACCTGAAGGCTTCGACTCGCTCCCGCGCTCGGCACAGAGCACGGCGCTGTACTGGATCACCAGCGCGAAGCGGTCAGAAACGCGCGCGCGGCGCATCGCCGAGACGGTGGCGGCTGCCGCCGAAGGGCGGCCGCCCCGCTGACCGGGCTGCCGGCCGACGTCCGGCAGTGGTCACCGCACGCGGCGCAGCCCCGAAAGCAGCCCGAGCGTCGCCACAGCCCCGGCCAGCGTCCATGCGGCCCACACGGGCACCTGCCCGGCCGCGCCCTCGATACCGCGCGTGGCCGCCACGGCCGAGGACACCGTCAGCACGAGCGTGTAGGTCGCGCCCTTGAGGCACATGATGGCTCCAAGCACATACCCCCACGCTCGCGCGCGCCACAGCAGCACCGCACCGAGTACGAAGTACGGCACCATGAGCGACAGGTCCAGCGCCGCGATCAGCCTGAACGCCTCTTCCCCGATGGCCGGCTCGATACCGCTGAAGACCCATCCCGCCCACTGCGCGCTCCACGCGATCGCCAGCCCGATGCCGGTGAAGGCCATGTACCCGGCCACGAGCCGCCTCGGCGTGCGCGGCGAGAACTCCTCGGCCAGTGCGGTCGCGTCGTACCGGCCGAGCAGGATCGCCAGGGTGACCGCCGGCAGCACAAACGCCGCGATGTACAGCAAGAAGAGCTCGTTCATCCGTGCGCCGAAGACGTAGTACGCGTAGTTGTACAGCGCGTAGCCGAGCATCGAGAGCCACACGAGTTCGGCCCGCCTGGAGCCCCGCGCGGCGAGTGTGAGCGCCCCGACAAGCAGCGGCACCGCCACCAGCAGGGTCACGAGGTCGTTGCCGTACCACGCGGCCTTCGCCCACTCGGCATCGCGGTAGATCGAGGGCGCCGCCAGGCCGACGGCGGCCTGCACGGCCATCAGTCCGGCGAGGACCCATGAGGCCGCTCGCGCTGCGCGCTGCGCCGGCCGGGTCATGACGTCACCGCCGGCGCCGCGGGACCGGCGTCCTCGGCCGCGCTCCTGAAGATGCGAAACGCAATGACGCCCGCCACCAGCGTGGCCACCGAGAACAGCACGAGCGGCGGTACCTCGGGCGAGCCCTCGACGATCCACGCTGAGATGAGCATCGCCACGATCGCGCCGGACATCGTCACGCCCTTGACCGAGAAGACCGCAGCCAGCAGGTAGCCCGCCGGCCTCCGCCGCCAGACGAGCAGCGCGGTGGCCAGCGCGAGCGGGACGATGATGCCGAGGTCGAGCGCCTGGACCGCGAGCGTCGGCATGCCCAGCAGCTGCGCGCCGGCGAGGTCGCCAGACAGTCCGGTCGCGATGCGCGGCACCCACATGGCGACGAGCATCAGGCCCATCACCGCCGAGAAGACGGCCATAGAGCGCCGCGGGAAGCGGTCGCTGAAGCGCACGGGCAGTGTACGAAGATCGAGCGTCGCGACGATCCATACGATGGCCGCCGCGGAGAGCGGATACGGCACGATGAACGCGGGGAACAACGGCCCGAGCGCCCAGAACACCGCGTACATCAGGTACTGGTACACGAAGTAGCCGAGAACCCCCGCCGCGACGAGTCGCGCACGCAGGGAACCGCGGGCCACGAACGGAACACACGCTAGAAGAGCCGGGACCGCCACGATCAGCGTGAGCGCGTCCCAGCCGACCCCCTCAGCCACCACGCGCTCGGCGTTGTATGCGTACACACCTGTTGTGACGTACTCGAACTCCTCCCCGCGAATGCTGACTCCTTGAGCGGTGGTGCCGTCACCGCGGCCGAATACGCCGATGGCGGCGGTCACCCCGACCGCAAGCGCGATCACAAGACACAGCACGGCGATCCCTTTGTAGGTCCGAACGTGGTCCACAACGTCTCCTTCGTCACGCGGCCCGCCAGCGCAGGCAACGTCATCTGCCTCTAGCCCGCCAGGCCGAGGTTCCCGGCAACCCCGCGGGCCCACTCGGCCACCGCGGCCATGTCGCGGAAGTCGCCTTGTGGCGCCTTCATCGCTTTCATGATGAGCCGCTCGGGAAGCGAGAACCGCTTCGGCTCGTTCATCCCGGCGAACAGGCCCACGTCCACCGGCTGCACGCCCGTCTCCGCGATCAGCGGATCGGTGTACGCCCGCACCTCGTCGGCCTTCTCGGGGTCTGACGCCATCGTCAGACAGGCCGTGAAGAACGCTGTCGGGCGAGCCTTGAGCGGGGCGGCCTGCGCCGCGACCCAGCTCTTGACCGCGCCGTGCCAGCTGCCCGCGCGCACACCGCTGCCGACGACCACCGCGTCGTAGGCCGCCGCGTCCGGCGTGTCCTCCACCGGCCGCACGTCCACCGTGGCGCCTGCCTCAGCCAGCGTGGCGCCGATCTGCTCGGCGATGCCCGCCGTGCAGCCCGTCTTCGTCCCGTACACCACGAGTACTCTGCTCATGCCTGCTCCCATCGTCTCCCGGACCAGCTCGTCCGGCTCATCGTCCGGCGCCCAGTTGGCGGCGACATACCCTGCGCCGCCGAGGGCCACCGCCCCCGTGACAGCCGCCGCCCCCGTGACGAACTGCCGCCGTGTCAGTCCCGCTCCCATCACGCACGCTCCTTGACTGCTGCTCCCGACCAGAAGAGGTCGAAGAGTTGCTCGATACCCTGATCGGTCTCCACGTCAGTGGGCACGTCGGCCGCGCCCATCACCTGCCGGTACATCACGTAGCTCGACGTGAGGCCGAAGAACGCCTCGGCCATGACCCGCGGGTCGATGTCGTCTCGCAGATCCCCGGTCGCCTGGCGCTCGGCCATGTACTCGGCCAGTCCGCCGAGGTTGTCGGGCAGCCCCTCGCCGAGCAGCTCGGCGATCTCAGGCACGGACCGCGCGTCGAAGGCGAGGCGCATCGCGAGCCCGCCCTCCTCAAGCGCGCTGGCGATCTCCATCCGCGCGAAGCCGAGCAGCGTGGAACGCACGTCATCGGTGGGCGGCGCCGAGGCCGCGGCCCGCCCCGCCTGCCTGCGGCCCATCCGCTCGGCGAGCGCATGCAGCACACCTCGCTTGTTCTCGAAGCGGCGGAACAGCGTCACCTCGTTCACGCCAGCGCGCTCAGCGATCGCTCGCGTGGTGGTCGCTGCATAGCCATGCGTGGCGAATAGTTCGGCGGCGGCGTCCAAGATCCGCTCGGCGGTGTCGGCTGCTGCGCTCATGGGTGCCTCCCGGTCGGTGGCGTAGCAAGTGCTTGCTTGCATCCTAGCGCCACGCACCACGAGTGTCAAGTAAGTGCTTGCATACGTTCCTGGGAAGACCCCTACGCCGGAACAACCGACCCGGCGGACGGAAGCTGCGCGCTACGCCGGGATGACCTCCAACTCGGCCTCTTCGTCCCAGGCAGCGGCCGGCGGCTCCGCCTCCATCCGGCGGAAGACGTGGCGGAACCACGCGATGCCCACCAGCCCCGCGACGGCGTTGGCGCCGAACGCCGCCCACCACACCCCTTCGAGCCCCAGGAGCGCGGAACCGACGTAGGCGAGCGGGACGTAGAGCACGAACATGCGGAGCACGGAAAGCACCATCGAGTGGAGCGCCCGGTGCAGGGCGTTCAGCGAGTTCGTGATCGTCACCAGGGCGCCTAGGAGCGCGTAGCTGGGGAAGACGATCGCCATGTACGACACCACCGTTGCTATGACCGCCACATCGTCGTTGAACACGCCGGCGACGGCCCGCCCCCCGATGAGCGACAGCAGCCAGACGAACGCGCCCCAGCCCCCTGCCATCACGAGCGCCACCTTGACCGCCCGGCTCACGCGCCGCTTGTCGCCGGCGCCCCAGTTCTGACCCACGAACGGCACGAGTGCCGCACCGAGGGCGTTGATCACCATCACGGCGAACATCTCGAGCCGCCCGGCCACGCCGAAGCCGGCGACGGCCGCCACTCCGTAGGTCGCGACGATCGCCGTGATCACGCCGGTCGAGACCGGTGTGATCAGCTGGGTGACCGCCGCCGGCAGTCCGACGGTGAGCACCCTGCGCCACGTCGCGAGCAACTCGGCAGCGCCCATCCGCACCCGCACGAGGATGCCACGCCGCCGCAGCACCCCGAGTGCGAGCGCGAGCGCACACGCCTGCGCCGCGACCGTGGCCATCGCGGCGCCGCGCAGCCCGAACGCGGGGACAGGCCCTAGCCCGAAGATGAGCAGCGGGTCGAGTGCCGCGTTGACCGCGAGTGCCGTGATCATGATCTTGGCGGGCGTCTTGGTATCGCCCGTCGCACGCAGGCTGCTGTTGCCGGTCTGGGGGACGATGATCAACGGCAGACCGAGGAACCAGATCGCCATGTAATCGTGGACGTGTTCGAGCACGATACCCTCGGCGCCCATCGCACCGAACAGCGGATCGATCGTCAGCAGGCCCGAGATGGTGATGGTGGTTGCAACGGTCACGCCGAGCAGGACCCCGCCGAGCGCGAGGCGCCGCACGCCCTCGGTGTCACGCGCGCCGATCGCCTTGGCGACGACCGCGGTGGTGCCCATCCCCAGGCCCTGGCTGACCGAGTTCACCGCCATCACGACCGCGAGCGTGAACCCCATGGCAGCGAGTTGCTCGGTGCCGAGCTGGCCGATGTAGAAGGTGTCGATGAGGTTGAAGCCCACCATCGCGAACATGGCGATGACCATCGGCGCCGTCAGGCGCACGAGTGTGCGGGCGACCGGGCCCTCGGTCAGTCGTGCTGCATGCTGCATCCGGAGACACCCCTCATGACGTGTGCAGACCCGACGAGAACCACCCGGGCGACTGCTGCGGCACGTAGTCCTCGACGAAGAAGCCGCGCCACCGCTTCTCGCGGGTCCCGATGCGCTCGACCACCTCGGCCGTAAGCGCATACGGCACGTCGATCGTCACATCGTCGCGAAGCGGATGGTTGGGATCGTACACGCGAACGGACGCGCGCTCATCGCCGAAGTCGGCGGCGTACGCGAGCACCTGATGGTTGCGCGCTATGTGCGGAAGGCCGAGCGCGCTCACGAGACCCAGCGGCGCAGGCCTGCCCGACCGCAGGAGGTCGAGGAGCCGCAGCAGCTCCGCCCGAGTGGCCGTACCGATGCCGAGGGTGTGCGTCGTAGGCAGGTACGTGAATCGCGCGAACCGCGCAAGGTTGGCGCCCGGCGGCAGCAGGACGCTGTCGAGCTGTCGGCGCCAGATCCAGCGCGCGAGCGGCGCATCGTGCGCTGGCAGCACGCGCTCGCGAGCGGCGGGCGGGAGTGCGACGTCGGCCGCGAAGGCGTCGAGCGCCGCGAACACCATGCCGCCGCACCGCCCACGTGAAGCGATGACACCGAGCACCGTGTCGCGCCAGGAGTTAGGGAACGCGAATCCGTGCAGCATGGGCCGGAACCCGGTGTCGAGATTCACGGACGTCATCAGACCACGAACTCCCCGCGCGCCACGATGACCGCGCCCCCGCCCACCTCGACGCGCGTCGCGGCGTCAGGCCCGCCCTCGGCGGTCGCGTACAGCGTGCTCGGTCGGCCGATCTCGGCGCCCTGCGAGATGACGATCTCCTCGTCCCACGCGATCAGCCCGTGGCGGGCGAGGTGCACCGCGAGCGGACCGGCCGCCGAGCCGGTGGCCGGGTCCTCGAAGACCCCGAGCTCAGGCGCGAACATGCGCGTCTTGACGCGCGTCCCGTCGGCGGCGAAGCAGCTTACGCCCACGGGGCCGAGCAGGTCACCGAGCCGCGTGAAGTCCGGGGAGACCGCTGCGACCTCGGCATCGCTGCCGAGCATCACGTACAGGTGCGGCGTGCCGTTGTCGTAGAGCTCGACCGGCAGCAGCGAGCCGCGGACCCCCAGAGCAGCAAGGAGCTCGTCGGACCGGTCGTAGGCCGCCATCGTCGGCAGCGGCTGCTCCATCCGGCCGAAGACGATCGTCGCGCCCTCCCGCTCAAGCGCCACCGGCACAACGCCGCGCGCGGTCTCGATGCGGATGACCACGCGCTGGAGCGGCGCGCCGACGACGAACGCTGTGCCGAGTGTGGGGTGCCCCGCGAACGGCAGTTCCCGTGCCGGGGTGAAGATGCGCATGCGGATGTCGGCGTCGCCCTCAGCAGGCAGGACGAACGTGGTCTCGGAGAAGCCGATCTCGCGGGCGAGCGCCTGCATCTGGGCGTCAGAAAGGCCGCGCGCGTCGGTGAACACCGCGAGCTGATTGCCAGCGAACGGGACGTCGGTGAAGACGTCGGCGACGACGAATCGATAGGCGCGCGGCATGGATGCTCCTTGGTCCGTGGCTGGCGCTCACGCCCGGGGCAGCGCCGCAGCGGCCGGGGCGACCGCCCGCACTACCAGAGCAGTTCGCCCTTGCCAAGCTCGCGGCCGTCGCGGGATGTGAGCACGATATCGGGGATCTCATCGTACAGCACCCACACCGTCAGGCGCTTGCCACGGACCCGTCCGGTCTCGTAGTCGTAGCCGGAGCATGCAATGCGCGCGATGCGGTCGCCGGTGGACGTGTCCTCGTACAGGACGATCTGGTCGGCCGTGTACTCAACTGTCGCGCCGGTCTCGCCGAGTGACTCGATCACAGCCTCGAACTCGGCCCGCACCGCATCGCGGTCCACAGTGTCGTCGTCCTCGGCATAGAGCGCCATGTAGCCATCGGCGTCGGCCGTCTGGATCAGATAGCCGACCTCGGAGGCGACCGTCTCACCTGCCATGTACGCGTTGTCGTCAGGGAACACGTCCATCATGCCGAACGGGCTGAACCACGACCCGAGCGCCGCTACCCCCAGGCACCCGATGAGGACCATCTGCACGCCCACGATCACGGACAGGGTGACAAGCCAGGTGCGTGTACCGCGTCCGGTGGGCGCAGCAAGAGGCTCGGGAATCACTGACAGCGGGCTTTCGGACATGCGCTCGCCTCAATGACGTATGACGGCGTAGACGTAGTGCGCTCCGCCGATTCTCGCTGCCGCCGAGGACGACCGCAAGGTGTCCGCGCGCCCAAGACGCCCCGCCGCTGGCAGCGTCACACCTCGTAGTCGACCACCGCGCGGTCGGTGCGGATCCGCGCCACCAGCTCCTTGACCTTCTCGTGCTCAGGGTGGACCTGGTACGCGTCGAGCGCCTCGCGGCTCTCGAACGCCGAGTAGAGCGCCACGTCCCACGCGGCGTCGGAGCGCTCGAAGTCCGCGCCTATCTCGAGTTCGACGATCCCGGGGATGACTGCCCGCATCGCTTCGACTGCGTCCTTCATCCGCGCGATGTTCTCGGCCTTCGTGTGGCCGTCGACGGACTCGGCCAGCTTCCAGAACACGATGTGCTTGATCACAGTCGCTCCTCCCGGGTTTCGCATGGCGCGCCCTCCCGTGTTTCGTCACGCCCACGTTACCGGAAACAGGCGTACACTGGCGTGGTCTGTCGCCCGGCCCGGGGAGGGTCTCGCCGACACACCCGATCCGCACGACCCCGCGCTGCCGCATGCCGCGCGCCATTGTGCCCACACGTGTGAAAGGAAGCGATCCGCGTGAAGCCCGCGATCATCGAAGCATGGCAGGCCGGACTGCTCCGTCGCGAGCGGTGGCTTCCCGACCTGCTCGCCGGTGTCGTGGTAGGCGTCGTGGCCATCCCCCTCGCGATGGCCTTCGCCATCGCCGCCGGAGCGCCGCCGGAGTCCGGCCTGTACACCGCGATCGTCGCCGGGCTCGTGGTGACGCTCGCAGGCGGCAGCCGCGTGCAGATCGCGGGGCCCACCGGCGCGTTCGCCGTCCTCCTCGCCGGTGTCACGGCGCGCTACGGACTCGGCGGTCTCCAGGCGGTGACGCTGCTCGCCGGCGCGATCCTCGTGGTGTTCGGGCTCGCGCGCCTCGGCACGGTAATCAAGTACGTGCCCGAGTCGGTGGTCCTCGGCTTCACCGCCGGCATCGCCGTGGTCATCTTCGTCGGCCAGTGGCCGAACTTCTTCGGGCTTCCCGCTGTCTCGGGTGAACACTTCGCCGAGAAGCTCATCGCCATACTCGGGGCGTTTCCGTCGCTCGACCCCGTCACGACCGTGCTCGGCGTCGCGAGCATCGTGGTGCTCGTTGTGTGGCCGCGCCTGCCAGTGGCCGGGTCGGTGCCGGCGCCGCTTGTCGCGCTCGTCGGAGGGACGCTCTTCGTGTCCCTCGCCCACCCCGAGGGCGTGGCGACGATCGGGACCGCGTTCGGCGGGCTTCCGCGCGGACTGCCGTCGTTCGCCGTACCGGGCATCGCGCTTGCCGACCTGCCCGATCTCATCCGGCCGGCCTTTGCCATCGCGCTCCTCGGCGCGATCGAGTCGCTGCTCTCGGCCACCGTCGCCGACGGCATGACCGGCACACGCCATGACGCGAACCAGGAACTCCTCGGCCAGGGTGCCGCCAACGTCGCCGCATCGCTCTTCGGCGGGTTCGCCGCCACCGGGGCGATCGCCCGGACCGCGACCAACGTGCGGCACGGCGGTCGCTCACCGATCGCCGGCATCGCCCACGTGGCCACCGTCGCGCTCGTCGTGGTCGCACTCGCCCCGCTCGCCACGAACGTCCCGCTGGCGTCGCTCGCGGCCATCCTGTTCGTGGTCGCGTTCAACATGAGCGACGTGGGCCGGGTGGTGCGTACCGCGCGCCGCGCGCCGCGCTCCGACGTGGCGGTGATGCTCGTGACGCTCGGACTCACCGTCTTCACCGACATCGTGGTCGCCGTGGAGGTGGGCATCATCCTCGCGATGCTCAACTTCTTCCGACGCATGACCAGCGCCGTCGGCGTGAACCTCCTCGATGCCGAGACCGTAGGCACGTCGGCCGAGCGCAGTGTGGACGCTCCCGATGACGTCCTCGTCTACACGATCGACGGGCCGTTCTTCTTCGGCGCGGTCGAGCAGTTCGAGGCGGCGCTGATGCACACCCACACGGAGCCGCGCGCGGTGGTGATCAGCATGGAGCGCGTCCCGTTCATCGACCTCACCGCGCTGGCCTCCCTCGAGGAGGCGGTGCAGCGGCTCCGCAAGCGCGGCATCGGCGTGGCGCTGTGCTGCACCCGGCCGCGCGTGGCCGAGCGGATCGAACGCTCCGGCGCGTGCGAGCATCTCGCAGTGTCGCCCACCGCGTCGCTGGCTGAGGCGGTAGGGGCATTCCCGTCGTCCGCACGACCTTCCGCCTCCTGAGCGGAGCGGATCACTCCCGCCACATGTCCGGTCCGGCTATCGGGTCGGCCACCCGCACCACGCCGGACGGCAGCTCCTCGGCAGCGGGTGAGAGCGGGAGCACCATCCATGCCTCGGCAGGCTCGATCGGGTACGGCGCCCGGATGCCGCGCGGCAACGCCGGCTCGAAACCGAACCGCGGGTAGTACTCCGGGTGACCGAGCACGAGCATCGCGATCTCGCCGAGTTCGCGCGCCCGCCGTATCGCCGCTTGCACGACAGCGGTCCCCACGCCGGTGCGCTGCGCTTCAGGAACGACGGCCAGCGGCGCGAGCAGCGCGAGCGGAACCTCTGGTCCGCGCTCATCCGGGACGAGCCACATCCGCGTGAACACCACGTGCCCCAGCAGGCGCCCCGCCCGTTCGCCGGCGAGAGAGAGCTCCGGAAGGTAGGCGGGATCATGCATCAGGGCACGGGCGAGGTTCGCCTCGACGTCGCTGCCGAACGCACGGCGGTGGATTCCCACCACCACCTCGAGCTCACCGGGCTCGACCATCCTGACCGGCATCCGCATTCCTGCCTCCGTCACGCGCTCAGGGACGATCCGCCGGCGGGATCTGCAGGCTGAACGTCGATCCTTCTCCAACGACGCTCTCGACCGTCAGCTTCCCGCCGATAAGCTCGGCCATCCTGCGCGAGATCGAGAGTCCGAGACCGGTACCGCTGTGCCCCGGCGCGCGAACACCCTCACCTTGCCAGAACGCCGTGAACAGCCTCTCCTGGTCATCGTCGGGGATTCCAGGCCCGGTGTCGTGCACCTGCAGCGTGACCGAGGAGTCCGCATCACGAACGGCCGTCACGTTCACCGAGCCCTCCTCGGTGAACTTGATCGCATTCCCCACGAGGTTCATCAGAATCTGCCTCACGAGGCGTTCGTCTGAGTCCACGGGAACACCCTCGGCGGGCAGCTCCGCCGAAAGGGTGAGGCCACGCTCGTCCGCCTGCACAGCCAGGGTCTCCACGACCTCCCGCACCACCGCCGCGGCATCGAACGGTGCGCACTCGGTCTCCATGGTGCCCTGCTCTACCTTGGCCAGGTCCAGTACGTCGTTGATGAGCCGGAGCAGGTGCTTGCCGGCGTGGTTGATCAGCTCCGTCTGACGACGCTGCTCGGGGGCGAGCTCGCCGCTCGCGCCCATGAGCAGCAGCTCGGAGAACCCGATCACCGAGTTGAGCGGCGTGCGCAGCTCGTGACTCATCCGCGCGAGGAAGTCGCTCTTGGCCGAGCTGGCCGCTTCGAGCTCGGCGTTGACCTCCTCGATGCGCGACGTCCGCTCTCTGACGAGGTCCTCAAGGTGCGCGCGATGCTCCTTGAGTTCGGCTTGCGCCCGCAGCAGGCCGTCCGTCCGCACGTTGACCTGCCAGCGCAGCGTGAGTATCCACGCCAGTGCCGCAGCGAGAAGCACCGCCGCTGCGAGCAGCGCGGACAGGACGTATGGCGGCACTCCGGCGGGTGCGTCCACCACCATGTACCGCTCAAGCGTCCGATAGTAGACCGAGCCCTCCTGCACCACCCATCCGGCCAGGCTCCGATCGATCGCGTCGAGCAACTCGGCGTTGCGACCCTCGGCGACAGCGAAATGCAGCGGCACCGGGTTGAACACGACGGGGGTCTTCTCCAGACCGTACACCCGGTAGTAGCGATCGCCGAACAGGTAGTTGGAGAGCGCTGCGTCGGCGGTCCCGCCAGCGGCCATGGAGAACGCGTCTTTGAGTGAGTCGGCGGGCACGAGTGTCACGTCGAGCTCGAAGCCGGCGACCATCTGCTTGAAGACCGACTCCTGCACGGAGCCTGCGAGCACCGCCACGCTCATCCCGTCCAGCTCGGTGATGAGATCGACGCGCCTGCCCGGAGCCGCGTACACATACGACCAGCTCTCGACGACCGGGAGTTCGTGGAAGTCATACAGAGCGTCGCGCTCAGCGGTGTACGCGACGTCGCACATGAGGTCGATACGACCCGCCGAGAGCGCCTCAAGACCCTCGGACCAGGTGCCGTCCACGAACTCGAGGTCCCAGCCCTCTTCCTCGGCGATGGCTGACAGCAGGTCGACGAAGATGCCTGCGGGCCGACCGTCCTCGCCGGTGTAGACCTTCGGCTCGTTCTCGTAGACACCCACGCGCACGGTCCGGGACTGTGCGGATGCAGGCTCCACCACAGCGCACAGAAGCCAGGCCAGCGTGAGGATGGCGGCCATCAGCGTGCGAACCGGGCTGCGCCTCGATGCGTTCGGTCCGGAAGCGGTCATGCGGCTCCTGTCTGCAGGCTGTGCCTTGTACGTTCCCGACCCGCACGGGTCTGTCTCCGCAGCACACCACCCTGTAGCATGACCACCATACACCCACGAGCAGGAGGACCGATGCCCGGCGAGCCCGGACCCTACGACGAAGCGCTCAGATCCCGCGCGGAGGCGGCGTTCAGCGCCCGGTACCCTGGCTACGACGCTACCGCGATCGCCGCGCTCCGGGCATCGGAGTACGCGCGGCTCGACGAGAGCGGTTCGACCTACCTCGACCACACAGGCGCCGGCGTGTACGCGGCGTCCCAGCTGCGTCGGCACCATGAGATCCTGGGCTCCGGCGTCTTCGGCAATCCGCACTCGCACAACCCCTCGGCGCTGGCCTCGACCGGGCTCGTGGAACAGGCCCGCGCGGCAGTCCTCGAGTACCTCAACGCGGATCCGGCCGAGTACGACGTGATCTTCACCGGCAACGCCAGCGGAGCGCTCAAGCTCATCGGCGAGGCATTCCCCTTCACGGCGGCGAGCACGTACCTGCTGCTGTACGACAACCACAACTCGGTCAACGGCATCCGGGAGTTCGCCCGGCGGGCGGGTGCCCGCGTCGTCTACGTCCCGGTCCGCCCGCCGGAGCTGCGCATGGACACCGGGCTGCTCGAGCGCGCGCTGACCGAACCGTGCGACGAGCACGCGCCGCGGCTGTTCGCCTATCCGGCGCAGTCCAACTTCTCCGGCGTCCAGCACCCGCTCGACTGGATCGGCCGGGCGCGCGAACTCGGCTGGACCACGATCCTCGACGCCGCCGCGTTCCTTCCCACCAACCGCCTCGATCTGGCCGAGGTCAAACCGGACTTCCTCCCCATCTCGTTCTACAAGCTCTTCGGCTATCCCACGGGCATCGGAGCGCTCGTCGCGCGCCACGACGCGCTGCGCATGCTCTGCCGCCCCTGGTTCGCGGGCGGCACGATCACGCTCGCGTCCGTGCAGGCCGAGGGCTGGTACCGCCTCGCCCCCGGCCACACCGGCTTCGAGGACGGCACGGTCGACTTCCTCGGACTTCCAGCGGTCACACTCGGCATGGAACACCTCGCTGACGTGGGCATCGACGCGATCCACGCGCGCGTCATGGCGCTCGCCGCGTGGCTGCTTCAGGAGATGACCTCGGCCGTACACGGCAACGGCGCGCCGATGGTGCGGATCTTCGGACCGTCCTCGACCGGCTCCCGCGGCGCCACGATCGCCTTCTACCTGCTCGACCCGTCAGGGGCGGTCTACGACGTCGAGCGCATCGAGCGCCTCGCCGGCGCCGACGGCATCTCGCTGCGCACCGGCTGCTTCTGCAATCCGGGCGATGGCGAGGTCGCGCACGACATCACCGCCGAGGAGATGGCCAGCTGCTTCGAGGAGCCGGACGTGCCGGTCACGCTCGGCGACTGCCAGCGCATCATCCACGACCACACCGGCAAGGTCCCCAACACCATCCGGGTCTCGCTGGGGATCTCCTCGGACTTCGGCGACGTGTGGCGGTTCATGCGCTTCGTCGCGGGCTTCCGTGACCGCCCGGCCGAGGCCGTGGGTGCGTGCCGATGACCCGGGCCGCTGACGGCGCGTGGACGATCGCCCG
>JADIIM010000050.1 GCA_015351705.1 Aeromicrobium sp.
GGGGTGGGGGGGGAGGCGGGGGGTGGTGGGGGGAACCGTTCCGGGGGCCGAGGAGAGCACCGCGGGGGGGCGGCCGGGGGGGGGGGACGCCGGGGGGGCGTACGAGGCGGACGTGGTGGTGCCCGACGCGCTGCTGGGGTACCGCGAGGTGCCCGGCGGCCCGGACGCAGGGCAGACGAGGCCGCTCGAGGGCGGCGGCGAGGTGGCCTGGGACACCGGCCCGCTTGAGACGGCCCGCCCGGCGGTCGTGCCGGAGGCGGCCCCGGCACCGGTGCCGGACGCCGGCGAGAGCCTGATTCCCGTCGAAGACGACGCCCTGTGGGAGGAGCCTGCCGAGCGCGAGCCGCGCCCGGCGCGCACGGAGGAGTGGCGTGCCGAGGTCCCCGCGCCCTCGTGGGACGAGGAGGAGATCGAGGGTCAGGAGCACCTCGACTTCGAACGTGAGCCCATCGATGACGCTGACGAGGAGCCTGGGCCCCGTGTCGACGCCAAGGGCATCCGCGACTGGCTCGGCATCGGGCGTGGCTTCGATGTGCGGAAGGCCGGCAAGGAGATCGGCAGCTGGGACAACCTCGACGCTGAAGACGAGGACGAGTTCGGCTTCAAGGCGGGCACCGCCGGGGGTACCGGACCGATGCCCACCGCGGACGGGCCTGCACTGGATGAGATCGCGCGGATCAGGCGCCGGGTGACCGAGTCGGTCGATCGGGCGCTGGCCGAGAAGGAGATCTGGTTCGTGGCCACCGGCGCCAAGGAGGCTGGCGGCTGGGGGATGCGCGCGCTGCTCGACGCATATCCCGACGAGCTTCGCGACGCACTCATCATCAACGTGGACACGGTAGGAGCGGGCGCGGTCGCATACGTCACCGAGGAGGGCGAGATCCGGCGCTACCGGGCCGACCGGCGTCTGGTCTCGCAACTCAAGCGCACCGCCCGGGAACGGGGACTCGCCCCCAAGGGTCGCTCGTACCGCGGCATGTCGACCGACGCCACGCAGGCGCTCGCCCGTCGCTTCAGGGCGATGAGCGTGATGGCCTTCGACATCAACGGCAGGCACCCTGACTGGCACTGGCACACGGACACGATCGACAACGTGTCCGACGCCACGGTCGACCAGGCGGTCACGCTGGTGACCGCGCTCATACGCGACCTCTAGACGTCGTCCCCGGGGCGCGTGGTGTTACCCTCGGCCACCGCCGGGGCTCCAGCCGGTTGCATCCGCCGGACCGACTCGCGTGCGTAGAACGACAGCGCCGATCCGCCGGTGAGCATGATCGCCGAGGCGTAGAAGACCGGCAGCATGAGCGGCGAGCGCTGAAGCGCGACGATCACGAGCGCGAACAGGATGAAGCCGAGGTGCAGCAGTCCCGAGCCCACCTTGGCGAGCCGGTTCTCGCTGAGGTACGCGAGCCCGCCGGCGCCCGCGACCGTCAGCACCACGACCGCAACCTGGATGAGCGCCGAGAGTGCCAGGTAGACGGCAAGCCCCACGGCGAGCGACCCCGTTGCGGCTCCTCCGAGGACGCCGACAACGAGCATCCCGGCCGAAAGCACCACGAGCGTCCGCTTCGCCACGAGCCGCTTCGGGACGCACAGCCCCATCACCACCACGAGCGCCACCACGAGCGGCGCGGCGATGAGGTTCATGGTGTCGATGAACGCCGCGTATCCCGCGTGCCGCTCCCAGAGCGGGTCGACACGATAGGCCCACCACGCGTACAGCGTGCCCAGGAGCGACTGGGTGCCGAGCGCTCCGAGCAGCACCACGGTGACCATCATCAGCAACCGGTCCCAGCCGGATGCGGTCTTGGCCGTCATAGGGTCGGTCACAGGCGTCCTCCTAGACCACCGAGTGCGCGCCGGGCACCACGTACGTCGTGATGTAGGTGAGCACGAGCGCCACGAACGAGAGCACGGCAAGCGCCGCCACCACGCGCCACATCCCCTTGTGCCGCAGGTACAGCCTCGCGTGCAGATAGGCCGTGTACAGGACCCACATCATGATCGACATGTTGACCTTGCCGGACCACCACCACGACTCGCCCTGCCAGGCCATGATCGCCCACGGGAACCCGATGAGCATGCCGAACGTGAGCGGCAGGTAGCCGAATCGCGCCCAACGGTACGCCGTCTGCTCGTAGGACGAGTGACGCCGCATGATCATCAAGACCGTTGCGGCGAACGAAGCGACGAAGGCGCCGTAGCTGATGAAGAGCAGCGGCGGGTGGACCCACATGTACCAGGTGTTGTAGAAGAACCGGCGCGACCCCTCCATACTCTGGAAGGCGCCCATCATCGCCCCGGGGTCCCCCGACGCCCAGGCCGCGAGATACCCCTGATACCCGCCGAGGAAACTCGGCAGCGGCTCTGCGAACGGCCTGCTCCAGAGCAGGGCGCCGATGGTGAGCGCGGCGGCGGTCACGGCCAGAGCAGGCTGGAGCTCGGCCCTCTGCCTGCGCACGACGAGTGCGATCACCGCGAGGATGAAGGCCCAGACGTAGAGCTTCTCCGACTCGATCCACAGCGGCACGGCGAACGAGCCGGTGACCTGGCCCGTGGCGGGGTCGACGACCTGGCAGAGTTGCCACAGGCGCAGGTGGAACCAGACGAAGGCCGCCTCTCCCAGAGCGAGCGCGCCGACGAGCAGTCCGAGTGCGGTGGGGAGCCAGCGACGCAGCGTCGGCACGATGGCTGCGAGTGCGGTCGATGCCGCCAGTGCGAGCAGGACGGGAACGATCATCTGCCCGAGCGTCGCGAGCGTCGCGGCTGTGCTTTCCAGAGCCGCGGCTGTGGCTGTGGCTGAGAACATGTCACCTCCGGGGGGATTACCCGGAGTATACCCAAGCGCCCGCGGCGCGGTCCGGCGGCGTGCTACACTCGGCACTTGTCGCACCGGATACCTTGCGGAGGCCGCCGTTGAGCGGGAGCAGGATCGCCAAGACGCTGGCGCGGGGCGCGGTCGTCGCGTGGCGAGACCAGCCGACACAGTACGACATCGAGGCGCTGCGCTCGAACATCGAGCGGGTAGGACTCGTCATCCGGCTCAGGTGGGCCGTGCTCATCGCGTTCATCGTGTTCTCGGTCATCGGTTCGTCGGTCTACGCCACGTCATCGGGTATCGCCGGCCTGCTCGACGAGATCGCCATCCCGGGCGCGCTGCTGCTGTTCGTGCTCGCGTACAACACCGTCTACCAGCTCACCTACCGCAAGGTCGGGAACCTCGCGTTCCTGAACCAGGCGCAGCTGCTCTTCGACATGTTCGTCGCCACGGTGCTCGTGTACTACAGCGGCGGCGTGTACTCGTGGTTCAACGCCATGTACCTGCTGTTCATCCTTGAAGCGGCGTTCATCCTCCGGAAGCCCTCGCACGTCTGGGCCCTCTCGGCCGCGGCTGCGGTCATGTACGGCGTGGTGCTGTTCGGGGAGTACCTCGGCGTCCTTCCCCACGTCACGCTGCCCTTCGTGACCGACGAGCTTCACACCGAGCTCACGTACGTGCTGATGCGGTTCTTGTGGAACGTGACCCTCTTCGGCGGCTCGGCGTCGGTCGGGCTGCTCATGATGCGCACGATCCGCGAGCGCGAGTCGGAGTTGGCGCGCAGCTCGTTCGTCGATGACCTCACGGGCCTGTACAACCGCCCGTACTTCTACCGCGTGCTCTCCACAGAAGTGGAGCGCTCGAACCGGGAGGGGCACCGGCTCGGCCTGCTGCTTGCCGACATCGACCGCTTCGGCGAGCTCAATCGCACCTTCGGGGTCGAGGTCGGCGACGACATGCTCGCGGTGGTGGCCGAGCGCCTGCGGGCGATCGCCGGTGCCGAGGCGAGCGGCCTGCCGGTGAGTGTGGCGTGCCGGGTGGGCGGCGAGGAGCTCGCGCTCATCGTGCCGGAGATGGCCCATCCCGACTCGGAGCGCTTCGACTTCGCCGAGCGACTGCGCGCGGCCGCCGATGAGGTGCGGGGGACCATCGGGAAGGTCCGTGCACACGGGGTGGGTGTCACGGTGAGCATCGGGCTTGCGCTTCTGCCCGAGGACGGCACCACCCCCGACGCTCTGCTGGACGCCGCGGACCGGATGCTCTCGCGGGCGGCCATGGGAGGCGGCAACCGGGTGTGTGCCACATGGGACGCTGACTGCCAGCCCGGCGATGACGCGCAGCTCTGACACGGTCGCAGGCCGGATCGAGACGGCCGCGCTGGCCTGCATCCTCGCGCTCGCGGTCCTCGGTCTGGCGCTTCTCCCGCTGACGACGTCGTGGTACGTGCGCGCCATGGTCAGGCACGTCGACTCGGCCGAGCTCACAGGCCTAAGCCCTGAGGCCACGGTCCAGACCGCCGAGCATGTGCGGCGGTTCGTGGTTTCGTCATCGGCGCCGCCGCTTCCCGCCGAGATCCAAGGCGCGAGCGCCTACGACGAGGCGGCGGTCGATCACC
>JADIIM010000010.1 GCA_015351705.1 Aeromicrobium sp.
GGCCTCGGCGGTGTGGCGCTCGACCGCGACGTGAGCCGAGTGTCGGTGGGGCAGGCGGCGCGGATCGCGATCCTGCGCGTGATGCTCGCCGGGCCGCGGGTGCTGCTGCTCGACGAGCCGGACGCGAGTCTCGATGACGCGAGTGCGGCCGAGGTGGCGCGCATGACGGCATCGTTCGTCGCCGATGGCGGGAGCGTGGTGCGCGTGAGTCACGTGCGCGCGGACGCGAGTGCGGCGACACGCTACCGGCTCGCCGACGGCGCCCTGGAGGTCATCGATGCCTGACGCCTCACTCGGCGGCGCCATCCCCATCGGTACGTGGGAGCTCGCGCTTGCGACCGTCTTCGTGCTCGTGGCCGCCGGGCTCTCGCTCCGGATGGGCCTCAGGCTCGAGCGCGACCTCGCCATCGCCACCGTGCGCACGTACGTGCAGCTCATCGCCCTCGGCTTCGTGCTGAAGTGGGTGTTCGTCAACCAGACGTGGCCGATCGTGCTCGCGCTGCTCGGCGTGATGGTGGTGGCCGCCGCGCGGGTCGTCCTCAAGCGTGCGGGCAACGCGCCGCCGGGCGTCTTCGGCAGCTCGGTGGTGGCGATGGCGCTCACCGGCTTCACGGTGACCTTCGCCGTGACCGCGCTCATCATCCGGGTGCCGGTGTGGTACGAGGCGCGTTACGTGCTCCCGATCGCCGGCATGGTCATCGGCAACTCGATGACGGGCATCGCGCTCGCCGTCGAGCGGCTGTTCGCCGACCTCGACGCGCGCTCGGGTGAGATGCTCGGGTTGGCGGCGCTCGGCGCCGGCGTGTGGGAGTGCGCACGGCCGAGTCTGCGCACCGCGCTCACCGCAGGGCTGGTGCCTACCATCAACTCGATGGCCGCAGCCGGCGTGGTGTTCATCCCCGGCATGATGACCGGTCAGGTGCTCGCCGGCGCCGACCCCATCGACGCGGCCCGGTACCAGATCGTGGTGATGCTCATGATCGCCGCGGCCACCGCCATCGGCGCGATCGCCTCGGTCATGCTCATGTACCGCAGGCGCTTTTCCGCCGAGGGCGTGTACCTGGAGAAGGGATACCGGGAGCCGGTGGCGTAGATAGCCTGCGGGGTCTGCGACGGGCGTTGCCGGTGTGCGCATCGGCGGCTGGACGTGCCGGTTGCCCGAGTGCGGCCCGCCCCCTACACTATGCAGGACTGCGGCCCGGTAGCCGCGGCCGACCGGGAGGGTCATGACCGCATTCGAGCTCTACCTCAAGCGAAACGCGAAGAAGTTCGACGCCTATCTGGCCGAGTTCTTCGCCGACGGCACCCACGCCGACATGCAGCGCTATCTGTATCATCCGCTCGGCGCGTACACGAAGAACGCCGGTAAGCGGCACCGCCCGCTCATCTGCCTGCTCGCGTGCGAGGCGGTGGGCGGCGACCCCCGGCGCGCATGGCCCTCGGCGGCGGCGATCGAGCACTTCCACACCGCCGCGCTCATCCACGACGACATCATGGACTCGTCGCTCACGCGTCGCGGCGAGCCGTGCCTGCACATCCGCGAGGGCGAGGGCCTGGCGATCAACGCGGGCGACCTTGCGCTCTCGCTCGTCACCGGGACCGTCGTCGACGACCACGGGCTCGATCCCGAGTGCCGCTTGCGCGTGCTCAAGGAACTCGTGGACATGACCACGCGCACGATCGAGGGCCAGGCGCTCGACATCGGCTGGGCGCGCGACGACCGCTTCGACCTGACCGTCGATGACTACCTCGTGATGGCCAACCACAAGACCGCGTTCTACTCCGGTGCCGTGCCGCTCGCCGTGGGCGCGATCATCGGCGGCGGCACCGAGGAGCAGGTCGAGGCGCTGCGAGCGTTCGGACTGGCTGCCGGGCTCGCATTCCAGATCCAGGACGACGTGCTCAATCTCGTCGGCACGCGCGAGGCCACCAAGAAGGACTTCCGCAGCGACGTGACCGAGGGCAAGCGCACGCTGGCCGCCGTCCACGCGCTGCAGCACTCGGCCGAACGCGAGCGTCTGCGCGAGATCCTCGCCTCGCGTGCCGAGGATCCGGCGCTTCTGGACGAGGCCGTGCGCATCATGGCCGAGGCCGGCAGCATCGACTTCGCTCGCACGTACGCGCGTGACCTGGTGCTCGGCGCGAAGGCCGAGCTCGAGGCGGCGCTGCCCAGGGGCAAGGCGCGCGACCTGCTGCTGTCGATGGCCGACTTCTTCGTGGAGCGGGACAGCTAGGTCAGGATCGCGCGGTGGCGGTGGCGGTAGGGCCTTCGTCGCTGTCCTCGCGCACAGACCGCGCTGCGGAGGCTTCCTCAGGCCCTACCGCCACCGCCACACCAGCACGCCATGCCTGTGGAGGCTTCCTCGACCCTCCCGGAGCGCGCCGCGTCACCACACCCCCGGCAGACCGTCCCCGCGGAGACTTCCTCACGCCCTCCGCCACCGCCCCGGCCTGCGCGCCACCAACCCGCCCTTCCCGGCTTCAGCGGACGCGGCACGGGTATGATGTATCAGAACACCCCCGAACCGACTTGGAGGCCACGCCATGCGTGCCATGAACGTGACTGACAACATCTGGTGGGTCGGCGCGATCGACTGGAACCTGCGCGACTTCCACGGATTCGAGGTGCCCGAGGGCACCACCTACAACTGTTACCTGGTGAAGGGCGAGAGCGGCGTGGCGCTCGTCGACACCGTCAAGGCGCCCTTCGTGCCCGAGCTGCTCGCGCGCATCCAGAGCGTGGTCCCGCTCGACCAGGTGACGCACATCGTCGTCAACCACGTGGAGCCCGACCACAACGGCGGTCTGCCCCAGGTGATGGCGGCGATCCCCGGCGCGCGCGTGGTGGCGTCGCCGTCCGGCGTGCGCGGCGTGGCCGAGTACCACAACGGGCTGGCCATCGAGGCGGTCAAAGGCGACGACGTGATCGACCTCGGCGGGCGCACGCTCGAGTTCCTGCCGCAGCCGATGGTGCACTGGCCGGACTCGATGTTCACCTACTGCCCCGAGGAGCGCGTCCTGATGCCGAACGACGCGTTCGGCCAGCACGTGGCGAGCGAGGAGCGCTTCGCCGACGAGCTCGGGCTCGACGAGGCGCTCCGGCAGCTCGGCATCTACTACGCCAACATCCTGCTGCCGCTTGGCACGGCAGTGGGCAAGGCCATCGACAAGGTGCTCGAGAAGGGCTGGGCGCTCGATGTGGTGGCGCCGTCGCACGGCGTGATGTGGCGCGGGGCCGACTTCGGGCACGTGGTCGAGCACTACCGCAGGTGGGGCTCAGGCGAGCTCGCCGACAAGGCCGTGGTGGTCTACTCCACGATGTGGGGGTCCACCGAGGCGCTTGCGCAGCGGGTGGGCGAGGGTCTCTCGGCAGGCGGCGTGGAGGTCGCTGTCCACGACCTCGCGGTGACGCCGCTCTCACACATCACCTACGAGCTCCTGGAGGCCAAAGCGCTCGTGCTCGGCTCGCCTACGCTGCACCACGGCATGCTGTACCGCGTGGCCGGCTACCTGCAGTACCTGTCGGGCCTCAAGCCGGCGGGGCGCGCGGCCGGCGTCTTCGGCAGCTACGGGTGGAGCAAGGGCGCCGAGAAGGAGATGCGCGAGCGGCTGGAGGCAATCGGCATGGAGGTCGTGGCCGACGACTTCTTGGTGAAGTTCCGGCCCACAGCAGACGACCTGCTGGCCGCCGAGGCGTGGGGCCGCGAGCTGGCCGAGGCGATCAAGGCGCGGTAGCCGCAGCGCGTCGCGTACCGAAGGCGCCCTCCCGCACCGACATCTCGATCACACACGACTCACAACTGGTTCGCACCCGGTTCACACCCGGGCAGGACGCGCTCCCCATACTCGGAGCATCATCTCCGAGCGTGGGGAGCGCTCGTGTGTAGTCAGCCATCCGCACAGCCCAAGCTGCTCGATCTCATGCGCGCCGAGCTCCGGGCGCGTCACTACAGCGCGCGCACCGAGAAGGCGTACCTCATGTGGGTGCGGCGCTTCATCGTCTTCCACCACCTGAGACACCCCGGCGAGATGGCCGAGAGCGAGATCAACGCGTACCTGACGCACCTCGCGGTCGACATAGGCGTGGCCTCGTCCACCCAGACGCAGGCGCTCTCGGCGTTGCTGTTCCTGTACCGCTACGTGCTGGGGATCGACCTCGGCTCGATGGGTCGCATCGTGCGTGCGCGCAAGCCCGGTCACCTGCCGGTGGTCATGACCCGCGCCGAGGTGCGGGCGGTCCTCACGCAGCTTACGGGCGAATACCGGCTGGCCGGCGGTGTCATGTACGGGTGCGGGCTGCGCCTGTCCGAGTGTCTGCGGCTGCGGGTGCAGGACATCGACTTCGGCGCCAACGAGATCCTCGTGCGCGACGGCAAGGGCGCCAAGGACCGCGTGACGATGCTGCCCGAGAAGCTCAAGGGGCCGTTGCGCACGCAGCTGCGGCGAGCGCAGGTGGTGCACAAGGCGGACCTGGCTGCGGGTTGGGGGAGGGTGGTGCTTCCCGGAGCGCTTGACCGCAAGTATCCCGCCGCGGCTGCCGAGTGGCGCTGGCAATGGGTCTTCCCCCAGGAGCGGCGCTGGACGAACATGCGCACGGGGGAGCAGGGACGTCATCACATGCACGCGACCGTGCTGCAGCGCACGGTCAAGGAGGCGGTGCGGCGCGCCGGGGTGCAGAAGAACGTGGGGTGCCACACGTTCCGGCACTCGTTCGCGACACATCTGCTCGAAAGCGGCTACGACATCCGGACCATCCAGGAGCTGCTCGGCCACAAGGACGTGCGCACGACGATGGTCTACACGCACGTGCTCAATCGCGGTGGGTGCGGCGTGCGAAGCCCGCTGGACGAGTTCTAGGGGACAGCCGACGCGGTGTAGCACAGATGTGCTACATTCGCGATGGCAGCCCACGGAAGGACACGGAAATGGTACACGGCGTGAAGCTCAGGCGGGCCGGCGGCTCGATCGCAGCGACCTTGCCCAAAGGCATGGCCGATCGGCTGAAGCTTGAGGCCGGCGACACTGTGCTGGCCATCGAGACCGAGCAGGGGATCCTGCTCACACCGTACGATGCTGAGACAGAGGAGGCGCTCGCACTCGCCTCGGCGGTTGGGCGACGCTACCGCAACGCGCTGCGTGAGTTGGCCAAGTAGCTGATGCCGCGGTCAAGCGAGCCCCGCTGGGTGTCGAGAGTCGTCGTGGACGCGGTACACGTCGACCTCATCCGAACCCACGGCGGGATGCCCGGTGTGCGGGACGAGGACCTGTTGGAGTCCGCGCTGGCGCGGCCGCGCCAGCGGTGGGCGTACGATGCTTCGGCGGATCTCGCGGTGCTGGCCGCATCTTACGGCTTTGGGCTTGCGCGCAACCACCCATATCACGACGGGAACAAGCGGGTGGCGTTCATGGCGATGGCGGTGTTCGTCGGGTTGAACGGGTTTGAGCTCGTCGCCGACGAGGCCGACGTGGTCACGACGATCGTCGCGCTCGCGGCAGGTGCGCTCGATGAGGACGCGCTCGCCGAGTGGGTGAGGGTACGTCTCGCCCCGCGGGGGCCGTAGCGCCGATCATCGGCGATGGGATTACGCAGACTGTCCTTCATCTGCGGATACGCTGCTCATATCGGGAATGCGCGTTGTTACCAGACCAGAGCACCCGTAGACTATTGGTTGTCCGGGAGACTGGATACTAGTTGTTAGCAAGACACGGTGAGGCTTGGGGGATCGGTGGAGTTTCGCTTTCGGCTATCGGACGACGAGGATGTCGATGATCAGGCCATCCTTGCCGCGGAGGCGCACTATCAGGCGCACCTCTCCGGAGTCGACTTCTCTGGTGCCGGCGATCTGGAGCGCTACTTCCGTCGCGATTTCTTCCACGATGGCCTCATCACGGCGGTCGGCTTCGATTCACGAATGCATGACCTGGTCGTCGACATCGACTCCTACTCGTTCTGGCTCGATGGCTACCGGGAGCCTGCACTCGGCGGTGACCCAGTCGCGTTTCGCTGCACGTTCGCTGGCGTTGCTTGGATGGAGCTGGCGACGCGCCGGATCGACGATCTCAACGATCCGTTGGACGAGTCGGAGGACACAGTTGAGTTCATGCGCAGCGAGATCGACGGGCTGCCGGAGCACATCGCGACTTACGACTTGAACTACGGCGTGCCCCATCACTCCCTCGTGATCGAGACACTCACCGGTGAGCGGAAGCTCGCGCTGGTCTTCCGTCACGTGACCGTCGCGCCACACGATCAGGCGGTCTTTGATTCGCTGCTGGCGAACCCGAGGGTCTGGACGGGGCTCTACCCGGAGCGAGCAATCGACTGATGGAATCGCCTGGGCGTGCTTGCTAACAAGCGCATCCAGCCGACGGCGCAAGCGGTACTCTACGAAGTGAGGCGCACGGCCGCGGCTGATGCGCATAGACGTTAGACACAGCATGCGTCCTTGGGGGAGAGGCCATGTACCTGGTTGTCGACTGTGAGACGAACGGCTTGCCGCAGGACTGGCGGGCCCCGATTAGCAGTCTCGACAACTGGCCACGTGCGGTTCAGATCGCATGGGTTCGCTACGATGACCGGCACCGAGAAGTCGCTTCGGCCTGCCGGATTATCAGACCAGAAGGGTGGTCGATTCCGCCGCAGGCAGCCCGTGTCCACGGCATCTCTACTGAGCGCGCGCGCATCGAGGGCCTTCCGGCGCGGGACGTTCTCTACGAGCTGCACTGCGCGGCTCTCGAGGCCCAGTACTTCATAGCGCATAACGCGAGTTTCGACGGCAGCGTGATAGCAGCTGAGTTCCTTCGGCAGAACTGGCAGCCGCCGTTCGAGCCTAGGACGATGATTTGCACAATGGAGTTGAGCACCGACTACTGTCGGCTCCCTGGTGGCCCGCGTGGCTACAAGTGGCCCAAACTCGAAGAGTTGTATCGGGTGCTCTTCGGCGAGGACTTTGACGGGGCGCACGATGCGGGATTCGATACCGCGGCGTGCGCGCGTTGCTTCTTTGAGCTCAAGAACCGCGGAGTCCTTCGAGTACGCTGACATCGCGACGGCGTGTCTAACAAGGGCGTCCAGCAGACAATACGCCGCGTGTGCGGTAGCCTCGGGTTGGTAGCGGGTGAAGCGGCGTATTGCAGCTGACGCCCAAGAGCGTTAGCCAGAGGGGACTCAATGCGCGGGCACGGTCGGCTGAGCGCCTGGAACGACGAGAGAGGCTTCGGGTTCATCGAGCCGGACGACGGCGGTCCTCGTGTCTTCGCGCACATCAACGAGTTTCC
>JADIIM010000051.1 GCA_015351705.1 Aeromicrobium sp.
GGTTGTCCGCGACGCGCGTGCTCACGGCGGCCAGGCGTGCCGAGCTTCCGAGCAGCCGCGCGATGGCACTGCCCGCCGAGGCCACCCCACGCGCGAACGCGCAGGTGCTCGACTCGCCCGCCATCACGATCGGCACGAACCTGTCGAGCGTGGCGATGCGGTCGGCGGGGTCGCTCCCGCCGTCGATCGGGCCGGGCTGGAGGATCGCGTCGCCAAGCCCGGCGTCGTTGCTGTCGGCGAGCACATGGTTGTTGGAGAGTATCAGCCGCTCGTCGCCGCGCCGCACGACGCAGCCGAGAGTTCCCGCGGTGATGCGGTGGTGTCCGACGCTCACGCCGCCGGGTGCGGGGCGCATCCGCTCGACGTGGATGCCGAGCGCGCGGATCGGGCCGGTGGCCACGACATCGGTGGGCACGCCGTCGATCTCGCGGGGGACGACATCGCGCGCTCCGAGTGCCGAGAGCGGGAGCTTCTGCGTCACCGAGCAGACGATCGCGATGTCCTCGGTCATCTCGCCGCCGGTCCACCGGTACCCGATGCCGGTGGCGACCACGTTCGCGCGTGCGTGCAGCACCTCACGAGCCGATGTGAGCGTGTGGGACAGCGCCTCCGCGTCGTGCAAGCCGATCACCCCCCGCCGCTCAGTGTATCCCACCGCGCGCCTCCTCGCTCTTTGCCGAGAAAGCCCTGGTACCGATGGTCGCGCCGGTGTGTCATCAGTCACGGGAGGGTCGAGTTCGTCCCGCCTGTCGGATGCACCTCACGTGCGTGGCCCGTGGTGCCGACTCTCTACAGTGAAGGATCGACCGCAGGAGGTGATGGTGGTGAGCCGGATGTGCCCGCATGCCGACGTGTGTCCGGTCTGCGCCGGGACCGCCAGTGTCGATCCGCGGGCGACCCGGCGATATCGCGCCACGTACTGCGTGGACGGCTGGCAGGAGTGCGCGCGCTACGCGGTCGCGGCCGAGCTGGGCATCGAGCGCGTTCCCGCGGAGATCTCGCCGGAAGACCACCCTCGCGCGTATGAACTGGTGAGCGCTCGCTGGCTGCGGAGGGCGTCGTCTCCGGCCGCCGCGGTGTTCAGCGCCTGGTGACCGTCAGGTCTCGAGCCAGCCACGTACTGCGCTGACGACGCCGTCTCGGCCAGCATCCACGACGCCTGTGAAGCGTTCCGGCAGTGTGTTGAGCCCGGCGAGCGGGGCGGGGATCGCTGCGGCGTCCGGTGCCAGCACCCGGACCTCGTCCAGCAGCCGGAGCCCCGACATCTCGGCAGCGGCCCCCGTGAGCGGTGCGCCGTACGCGGCCCCGGTGAGCGCGCGGTAGACGTCCGCACCGAACTTCGCCCAGTGCGCGGTGGACACCACCAGTACAGGGTCCTCGCCGCGCAGACGCTCGGCGGCCTCCCATGCCACCGCCGTATGGGCGTCCATCAGGTAGCCGTGCTCCTTGTAGACGCGCGCGATGGTGGCGAGGCTCTCGTCGTTGGAGACCCAGTCGGCGCTGAACAGCTCCCGGACCGCGGCGAAGGTCGGCCGGTCCACGGTGAACCGACGGTGCTCGGCCAGCTCCCGCATCCACTCGCGGACGGCCTCGGGCCCCGCGAGGTGATAGAGCAGCCGCTCGAGATTGGACGACACCAGGATGTCCATGCTCGGGCTCGGCGTGGTCACGAACGGTCGTCCGGAGATGTCGTACGTCCCGGTGGCGATGAAGTCGGTGAGCACGTTGTTCTCATTGCTCGCGCACAGAAGCCGCCCGATCGGCACGCCGGTCATCCGCGCATAGTACGCGCCGAGGATGTTGCCGAAGTTGCCGGTGGGGACGCACACGTCCATCGGCGCACCCGGCTTGACGCCGCCCTGCGCGACCATGTCCGCATACGCGCTCACGTAGTACGCGATCTGCGGGAGCAGGCGTCCCCAGTTGATCGAGTTGGCCGAGGACAGCCGCAGCCCGTGGCGCTCGCGGAGCTCCTCGGCGAACCCCGGATCGTTGAAGGCCGCCTTGACGGCGCTCTGGCAGTCGTCGAAGTTGCCGCGCACCCCGAAGACACCCACGTTCGCGCCGTGCTGGGTCACCATCTGGAGGCGCTGCACGTCGGAGACGCCGCCGTCCGGGTAAAAGACCACGATGCCCGTGTGGTCGCGATCGGCGAACCCCTCGAGCGCGGCCTTGCCGGTGTCGCCTGAGGTGGCGACCAGGACCAGGAAGTCCTCGGCGAGCGTGCCTGCCGCCTGCATGGTGTCCACGGCCTCCGAGAAGAACAGCGGCATGCACTGGAGCGCCATGTCCTTGAAGGCGCTGGTGGGGCCGTGCCACAGCTCGAGGACGTGCACGCCCGCGGTGACTTCGACCACCGGCGCGATGCGCTCATCGTCCCACTGCGCGCCGTACGCGTCGGCCATGAGAGCGCTCACGCGCTCAGGTGCGACGTCCACGCCGAACCGCTCGAACACCGCGGCTGCGCGGTCGCGGTATGGCAGCCCTGCGAAGCCCAGGACCTCGTCGAGGGAGAACGAAGGCAGACGCTCGGGCACGTACAGGCCGCCTCCAGCGGCGATGCCGGTGACGACGGCCTCGCTGAACGTGGGGCGCGACGGGTCGAGCGCGCGTGTGTCGGTGTACCGCATCGGTGTGTCCATGGACGCATGGTACCCGAAGAGCGCCCGCGATGAGGCGCTACTTCAACCGCGCACGTATTCCCGAGCGTGTCGCCTCGCTCACCACGTCCGGACCGCCGAAGACGTCTCCGCGTCCGATGCGGTACTCGTGCGTCGTGAGGAAGTCGGTCAGGCCCGCGGGTACCGCGGTGTTGCGCGTGAGCAGGAGCGGGCTGCCGTAGTAGCCACACGCCGCCCCGCCGCCGAGCGCATCGGGGAAGTTCTCACCGGTGGCGATGCCGATCATGTCGAAGTCGAGCGCTCGGAGGTAGTAGGCGTTGCGGGCGATCTGCGCGGCGGTGGCGTAACGGTCGTTGCCGTACCAGCGCTCCGAGGGCGGACTGCTCATCCATGCCAGGTGTCCGTCCACCTGCGCCTTGGCGTGTTCGCTGACAGCCGTGACGCCACCGATGATCACCGCGTCCTCGATCTCTACGTCGACGAACCAGTCGTTGACGCTCCTGGGAAGCGCCGCGGGCGGTGTGAGCAGGACCGGCCGGTGCATACCGGCAGCGGCGGGTCCTGCCGCGAGTGCGTCCGGGAAGGCGTCGCCGCGGGCCACGAAGACGCCCTTGTCCCAGACAACGCCGTCGAACCCGAGCTGCTGCACGTACTTCTGGGCGACCTCGACCGAGGTCTCATAACGGTCGTCGCCCGCCACTCGGTCGATCTTCGCGCCCATGGCGGCGATCTCGTCAACGACTGCCTGCGACACGACGTCCTTCCCTCCGACGACCATGACGCGCCAGGGCTTCAGGCGCTCGAGCTCGTCGATCACGACCTGCGGGAGCGAGGCGCCGCGCGTGAGCAGGAGTGGGGCGCCCATCTGGGCGGCCAGCGGCGTGGCCGCAAGCGCGTCGGGGAAGTTCTCCCCGGTAGCAAGCACGACGGTGTAGCTGTTGGTGATGTTGCCATCCCAGCCGTTGGCCGGGCCGTCCGGGAAGTACGCCTTGGAGATCTGAACGGCCGTGGCATACCGGTCGGCGCCGTAGGTGCGATCCACACGCGGTTTGTCCGCCGCCATCCAGATGTCACCGATAGACCCGGCCTGGTAGACGAGCCGGTTGCCGAAGAGCGATGGGCGCGTGAAGTTCTGCGTGTCGTCGTTGGTCGCGTCAAGGACCGAGTTCACGCCGACGATGAAGAAGTGCAGCGCCCGGTTGGCATCGGGATCGGTCTCCCATCTCTCCCATACGAGACTTCGGTCGAACAGGTTCGGCCGTGTCATCTGCTGTGAGAAATCCGGTAGGTAGGTTCTCGAGCGCCAGCGCAGGTCGATCAGCGCGGTGCGTGAGTTGAAACCCGAAAGTTGCACGTAGGCGCGCATCGCGTGGAGCCGGACGTGCTCTATGTCGGGGTAGCTGGCGAGCGGTGTCAGACCCGGGTAGACCTCCACCGGGTACGCCATCTCGCCCAGCCGCCAGCTGTAGAGCGTGTCCTGCGGGTTGCCGTCGACCGAGAAGACCACCATGTCTCCGTCCACGTCCCAATGCTCCACACCGGTGGACTCGGGGACCGTCGACATCATTTGTGCCGCGAAGTCCCAGTACTCGAGACTGTCTGTCGCGAGGTTCTTCCAGACGGCGTGGCTCGCGCTGATGCGGGGACGCTCCTGGGTCGCCGGCCCGCCTCCGATCAGGCGCCCCGAGCCGGGAGAACCTTCACGCAGGTCGAGATAGTAGATGTCACCGTTACCCGACTGCCGGGACTCGTAGACGACCCTGCCCGCAGCGACATCGGGGTTCTTCTGGTCCGAGGCGAGGATCGGGTAGTTCGTGCCGGTTCCTGTCCGGAGGTTGTGGAAGGCGATGTTCCAGAACTGCTCGTCGGGGTCGGACGCGTACGGGTTCCGGTACTGGTAGACGATGAACTCGCCCTCGATCTCGGGATTCTGCTGCCACTGAAGGCCGACCTTGAGCGGCCCACGGTCGAGGTAGAACTTCGGATAGTCCTCATTGGTGAGCGCTCCGGCGCTCCCCGGAGGGCCGAGCGCCAGCAGTGCGATGGCAAGGACGCACACGTAGACACGCTTCACGAAGACCAGCTCCTTCATCTCGCGGCGCTCGTGTGCGCCCTTACACGTCGCACTCACATCATCTCGTCTCATCTGAGCCGTGCGGCTACCGCAGTCCTCACGCCCTCACCCACCACATCCGGCCCGCCGAAGATGTCGGCGCGACCGATCTGGAACTCACGGGCGGTGAGGAACCCGGTGACGGAACTCGGCAGTGAGGCGGGAGGTGTCAGCACGAGCGGACTCCCATAGCAGCCGAGTGCTGCGCCGCCCCCGAGCGCATCGGGGAAGTTGAGCCCCGTGGCGAAACCCAGGGTGTCAAGGTCGACCCAGCGGGCGTCGAGGCCGCCCTGCACGACCGCGACGGCGGTAGCGTACCGGTCGATGCCGGACCACCGCTCGACGATGAGCGGATCGTGGGAGTCGCCCCCGTTCGCGACCATCAGTGCTCTGAGCGAGTCGCGGACGCCAGCGGACACGACATCAGGACCGCCGGCGATGACGCCGCTCGTGATGTCGAGGTCGTCGATCGTGCCCGCGATCGTTGCGGGCACATCGTTCGTGCGCACGAGCAGGATCGGGGCCATGGCGCCGGCGGCCACCGGTCCGAGCGCGAGCGCATCGGGGAAGTTGTCGCCGCGAGCGAAGAACGCCCGGCGGACCGTGTGCGGGCCGGTCAGTCGCGCCGCCATCGCCTCGGCAATCGCGGCGGACGTCTGGTAGCGGTCGCTCCCGTAGATGCGGTGGCACGTCACACCGAGGTTCGCGACGAGCTGGTCGACGACCTGCTGGGTGACCACGTCAGGTCCACCGATGATGTACACATGCTGGACCGCCAGGCGGTCGAGCTCATTGATCGTCGCCATGTCGAGCGTGGTGGGCCGCGTGAGCAGCAGCGGGCCGCTCAGAAGCCGGGCAAGAGGTGCCGCCGAGAGCGCGTCCGGGAAGTTCAGCCCCGTGCACAGGACGGCGTTGTTGGCGCGGCCGAAGTACCGCTTGCTTGCCTCGACCGCGGTCAGGTACCGGTCGGTGCCGGCTGTACGTGCCACCTCGGGGGCCGACCGTGACTGCCAGACCTCGGTGTCGGTGACGCCGTTGTTCTTCTCCAGTACCAGCCGGTGGCCGAAGATCGCGGCGTCAACGTGGGTGTTCGTATCGCCCGCCCCTCCTGCAGCGGCGCTCAGCGTGCCGTCAGTTGGAAGCGTGCGGAACAAGACGTCGTAGCTGCCCATCTTGTTCGTCTCCCAGGCGACCCCGTGATCGAAGACGACCGGCCGACGCTCGCTGAAGAGGTTCTGGTCACCTTCGACGCGCCCGCGGATGATGCCGTAGTCACTCGAGATGTCCGCGTACCAGGCATCGGAGTCCCCGCCGTCAACGCGCTCCATCTCGAATGCGATGCGGGTCCCATGCATCTGCAGCGCCAGGATGTCGAGGTCGTCGATCCCGTTGAAGATGTACCGTGCCGAGGTGTCGATGCCCGGGCGGAAGCGCCGGATGCGGTCGCTTGCCGCGGACTCCTCGTACGACCAGATGATCGCACCGTTGTCGACGTCCCAGTGTTCGATGTGCACGGCCCCCGGCACGACGGCACTCGTGATGCCCCTGCCGAGGTCCCGGTAGCGGAGTTCGTCGGCGGACGGCACGTACCACACCACCAGATTGCCATCGATGCGGGGCCCTACCTCGTCGACCGCTGTCGCCGCGATCGCCACATGGACGTTGAGCCGGCTGTCCCACATACGGATATCGACATCACCGCCGTCGTCGTACTCATAGACGATCCGTCCAGCCGAGATGTCCGCGTGTTCCTGATCGACGCCGTCGGTCGTCGTGCCGATGTCGGTCCCCGTAGACGTCTTGAAGTCCCACACCCTCAGGTAGTCATCGGAGCTCACCACCAGCGGCGTGTCCACGGTCCAGACGGCCTGTGAGCCGTGGACCTCAGGGTCGAACGCACGCACCGCGCCACCGCCGGCGAGCTTGCTGGCCGTGAACGTCGGTGCGCCGCCTGCGACCCCGCCGAGCGCCATCACCACCGCAAGGGAAAGGGCCGCCAGGCGGAACACCCGGATACGTGACATCTCGTGCCTCCCCGCACGGCCGTGCGCACACGGCGTCCTGTGGACGAGAGTCGTTCGTGCCCCCCAGCACGCGCTCGGCTCCTTTGACACTGGTACCCCGTTCGTGGCGACGCGTCACACGCGCGTAGGGCCGGTCAGGTATGGCAGAATCCCTGTGAGGAGGTCCGCCATGGCGCACCTGAAGTTCGACATCGCGAAACTCGAGAAGCTCAACGACCCGGGCCGGTTCGAGACCCTGCCGCCGGATGTCTTCTGGAACGCCCTCGGTGCACCGGCGGGTGCGTGCGCGATAGTGGAGATCGGCGCCGGGACGGGCCTGTTCGCCTCGGCGTTCGCCTCCCGCGCGCCTGCGGCCGTGCTCTACGCCGTGGATACTGAAGACGCGATGCTCCAGTGGATGCGGGACAACCGCCCTGAGGTGGCCGAGCACAGGATCGTCCCGGTCAAGGCCTCCGAGACGTCGGTGCCGCTTGACGACGGGATCGCCGATGCGCTGTACATGGTCAACCTCCACCACGAACTGGCGCATCCCGACGACACGTACGCCGAGGCGTTCCGGCTGCTCGAGCCGGGTGGACGCATCCTGGTCGTGGACTGGGCGGACCGGGAGACCCCGAAGGGGCCGCCGAGAGCGGTGCGAGTCAGCGCGGCCACCCTCGGCGACCTGCTCGAGCGTGCGGGCTTCGTGGAGGTAACGGTGGACGAGACCGCGCTGCCCTGGCATGTGATGGCGACGGCCCGACGCCCACTGGGGTGAGCGCCGGGCCGCACGACGGAGAGACCGGGTTCGTCGCATTCCGTCAGTACAGGTAGTCGTCCAGCCTTCCGAACACGTAGTCGCTGACAGCGGCCGTCCCGCCGTACACCTCGATCCCGCCGGGGTAGTGGCGATGCGTGCCGAAGAAGCTGTCGAGTGACTCGGGGACCCACCCCGGAGCGGTCAGGAGGATGGCGCTGCCCTGGTAGCCGCTCGCGGCGCCTCCGCCGAGCGCGTCGGGGAAGTCCATGCCGGTCGCGACCCCGATCCGGTCGTAGTCCAGCCAGCCGCGGTCGTATCCCTCCCGCGCGCATGCGAGGGCGGTGGCGTAGCGGTCGGGGCCCCACCAGCGGACGGCCGCATCACCGAGGAGCATCCCGATCTGTGTGGCCGTCGATGCGCTGATGGCGCTCGTGCCGCCGATGATGTACCCGTCTGTGATGTCCAGGCCGAGCACCGTGTCGCGCGTCTCGACGGGGACGCCGTCGGTCCTCACGAGCAGGATCGGCACGCCGAGCGCGTATGCGTGCGGAGCGACGGCGAGCGCGTCTGCGAAGTCGTCACCGCGTACGAAGAACGCCTCATGCCGCCATGCACGGTCGGCGTTGCCCATGACGTCGATCACCAGATTGGCCACCTTCTTCGCGGTGTCGTAGCGGTTGGCGCCGGCAAGCTCCTGTTGCCAGCCGATGCCCCTGGCGTCGAGCGCAGCCGTCACGCCAGGCCCGACCGCACTCGTGCCGCCGACGATGAAGACGTAGGTCACGCCGAGGGAGTCAAGCGCAGTGCCGACAGACGCGGGCAGCGAGTTCTTCGCCGTAAGCAGCACGGGGCACTTGAGCGCGCCCGCGAGTGAACTCGCCGCGAGCGCATCGGGGAAGTCCGCGCCGGTGGCCATGACGGCGACCGTGGACTTCTTGAACCGCTGCTGGGCGATCAGCGCCGCGGTCTCGTACCGGTCGCCGCCGGAGATGCGGGTGGGAGAGAGGGCCGCGGTGGACAGGAAGATGTCCGAGCCGCTCCCGCCGCCCCACTGGTAGACCACCGAGTGACCGTAGACGTCCGGGTACATCTGGTCGCCGCTAGCGGTGTTGACGGCCCGGTAGATCGGGTCCGGCTGCCACCACGCCCGGATGTCCTCGGTGCCGCCGGCATCGTCCTGCCACACGAGGAGCTCGTTGAAGACCGCGGGACACTGCTGCGTCGCCGCATCGGCCGTGACCGCCGAGGTCGTGCCGGCGCGGAGGTCGGCGATCCACACGTTCTTGTCGTCGGGTGCCGTGTTCAGCCACCGCGCTCACGTCACGCGGTCTCCGTGCATCCGAAGGTGCCCGGGCGTGTAGGTACTCGCGGCCATCGTGGTGACGGTGCGCTCACTTGCGGACTCGAGGTCGTACACGTAGATGCCGCGCGTGCCCGCGACCTTCTCGTCCCAGTAGACGACACGCCCCCGGTCCACGTCCCACTCCTGCGGACGCACCGTGGCGACGTTGGGGTCCACCATCCCGGTCACGCCGGTCTCGGTGTTCTTCCAGTACAGGCTCCAGCTCGCTACGTCGCCACGGGCCCACACGATCCAGTTGCCGTCGATGGCGGGGCCGAAGTCGTCCACCGCGTTGCTGGTGATCTTCACCGGCGGCGTGGCGTCTCCGATGTCGTCGTACCAGACCTCCGAGTCGGCCTCGGCATCGCTCGTCCACACCACCCGGTCGCCCGAGGCGTCGTGGTCGTACTGGTCGTGGCCGTCGGCAGGAGAGAGTTGCGTGGGCACCGCCGAGGTCCGCCGGTCGTAGACCTGCACGTCCCGTTCGCCGGTGCTGATGTTCTCGCGCGTCACGTACACGTACGGCCCGGAGGTCAGCGGCGCGGTGTAGGTGCTGTTCATAGCTGTCAGTAGGACCCCGCCGCTGAACACGAGCGCGCCGGAGGCCGCTGAAGGGGCAGTGAGCGCGCAGACCACCCCCAGTACCAGTGCCCCGGACACGAGCCGACGGTTGCGCCTCACACCGATCACCCCCCACATCGATCCCCCGATGGGAGTAGGTACCCGCTTATGGCATCAGTCGTGCGTCCCGAGCGTCGCCGACATCCCGCGCCCCACGATCGCGCTGTTCAGCTGATCGCACAGGCGCGTGCGGGTGTAGCGGCCCGGCGGAAGGTTGCCGATGACGTCCATCGCCTCGGCGGGAAAGTCGAAGGTCTCGGCGCGCACGATCGCCTCGAGCTGGGAAACGGCCGTCGTCGCGCTGAAGAGCGCGTCGAGCCATCGGCGGATCTGTTCGGGTGCGTCGTCCACGGGGCTCCTCTGCGGTGGGTCACGACAGTGTACGACGCGCGGGACCCCGGGAACGACCCCTGCCGTGCCGGTGGTTTGTGCCGTCGCGACCCTCCGGTTACGATGCTAGGGCTGTCGGGCGCTGGAAGGGGCATCCATGAAGCACGTCATCCTCATCCTCGACGGCGCGGCCGGATGGCCGCTGCCGGAGCTCGGTTCGAAGACGACGCTGGCCGCAGCGCGGACCCCGAACCTTGATGCGCTCGCCGCCGCGGGCATGGTGGGTCTCGCGCAGACAGTGCCGATGGGTACCGAGCCGTCATCGTCGGCGGCATGCACGTCGATCCTGGGCTACGATCCGGTCGCCGACTACGTAGGGCGCGGCGCGATCGAAGCGGCGAGTCTCGGCATCGAGCTGGCGCCGGACGAGGTGGCGCTGCGCATGAACCTGGTGAACGTGGCCGACGGCATCATGGCCTCATACTCGTGCGGGCACATCACCACCGAGGAGTCACGGGCGCTGGTGGCCGAGCTGGCCGACGCCCTCGGCGATGGCACGTTCCGGTTCTATCCGGGCGTCGCGTACCGGCACATCCTCGTGGTCAAAGGCCATCCAGCGCTGCTCGAGCTCCCGTACACCCCGCCCCACGACATCTCCGACCAGCCCATCGACGGGCGAACGCCTGAGGGGCCGGGCGCGGAGGTGCTGCTCGACCTGATGGAGCGTGCGCGACCGGTACTCGCCGCATCGTCTGTCAACGCGGCACGCGCCGCACGTGGCGATCTTCCCGCGACCGACATCTGGCCGTTCTGGCCCGGCGTGGCGCCGCGGCGTCTCGTGCCGTTCTCCGAGAAGCGCGGCGTCTCGGCGGCGATGACCTCAGGCGTCGACCTGCTCAACGGGCTGGCCGTGCTCTTCGGGATCGAGCGGCTCAGCATCGACGGCGTGACCGACGGTTCGGACAACGACTACGCGGCGCAGATCAGCGGTGCGCTTGCGGCGCTCGAGGACCACGACCTTGTGATCGTTCACGTCGAGTCGCCCGATGAGGAGGGGCATGCCGGGAACATGGCCGGCAAGATCGCGGCCATCGAGGCCATCGACCGCGAGATGGTGAGCGTGCTTCGCGACCGGCTGGACGAGGTCCGCGTCCTGGCGATGCCGGACCACCCGACGCCGATCGAGCTCAAGACGCATGTGGGCGAACCCGTGCCGTTCGTGCTGGCGGGACCCGGCATCGCGCTGAACGCGGGAACCGAGTTCAGCGAGCTGGTGGCAGCGGCGACCGGACTCCTGGTCGACCCCGGTCACGAGGTCATGGACCTGCTGCTCGGGTAAGGGCCTCCGGCGCGCGAGGCGCTCTCAGTCCTTCGATCGCGAGCGATTGACAAGGACGATGAGTGCGCCGACGGCAATCAGCAGACCGCCTCCCGTAACGAGCAGGAGGAGCGGCGGTCCGCTCGAGGAGGGCGCCTGGTCTTCGGCAGGAACACCACCCGGCACCACGGCTTCAGTGGGCTCGGCCGAGGGCACCAGCGGGTCGGCGCCTGCCACGATGACGGCGTCGAGCGTGAGCGTCTGCCCCGCGGCGACCGGCGTGGTCTCCACGCTGTACAGCACCCCGGCGGGTGTGCGCTCGCGCTGTGCGTCGTCCGGATCGAGTGAGGGGTCGCCGCCGAAGACCTCACCGACCCAGCCGATGCGGGACCCTGCCGGTATCGGCAGCTCGACGGTCGCCGGGCGCTCGAGGTCGTCGTCGAGCGAGCCGAACACGACGAGGGTCGGCGTCTTGTCGAGGCCGAGGTCGTGGAGCGTTACGCCGATGCCGCGCCATGGTGAGGCGGATGCAACGGCCGGTGCGGCGATGAGCGCGATCCCGAGGACGAGAGCGCTCACTCGGAGGTACAGGCGGGTGGTGTCGGTGCGGGTCACGGGGACTCCTATCCGTTCATCAGATAACGATAGTGTCGCACACCGTGGCACGCGTGTGCAGATGGCCGTCGCTGCGGCCGGGGGGTGGCGGGTCAGGCGTCGCCGAACTGCGCGGCGTGCAGCCGGGAGAAGAGCCCGCCGGCATCGCGGAGTTTCTCGTACGTGCCCTGCTCGGTGAGTCGACCGCGCTCAAGGACGATGATGCGGTCGGCCTCACGCACGGTGGACAGGCGGTGTGCGATCACGATCGACGTGCGGCCGCGCATGAGCTCCCGGAGCGCCTCCTGTATCGCCCGCTCGGTACGCGTGTCGACCGAGGCGGTGGCCTCGTCGAGGATGAGCACGGTCGGGTCTGTGAGGATCGCCCTGGCGATGGCGACGAGCTGCCGCTGCCCGCCGGAGAGCGCCGCGCCCCGCTCGCCGACCGGCGTGTCCATGCCCAGGGGCAGCCGCTCGATGAAGTCGAGTGCCTGCGCGCGAGCCGCGGCCCCGGCGACCTCATCGCCGGTGGCGTCCAGTCGTCCGTACGCGATGTTCTCGCCGATGGTTCCCGAGAACAGGAAGGGGTCCTGGAGCACGGCGCCGAGGTTGCGCCGGTAGCCGTGGAGTGCGAGGTCCCGCACGTCGTGCCCGTCGGCGAGAACGCGTCCGGAGACCGGGTCGTAGAAGCGGGCGACGAGGCTCACGAGCGTGCTCTTGCCGGCCCCCGTGGGCCCGACGACCGCGACGGTCTCGCCGGGTTCGATCTCAAGCGACACGTCGTGCAAGACGAGCGGCCCCTCGGCATAGCGGAAGCTCACCGCATCGAAGGTGATACGGCCGGTGATGCGCCCGGGGTCCTTGGCGTCCCCGGCCTCGGCGACCTCGGCGGGCGTGTCCATGAGCGAGAACACCCGCTCACCGCCGGCGAGCGCGGCCTGGGTGTCGGCGTACAGGCTTGCGAGCTGGTTCACGCCGGACAGGAAGCTGCGGGCGTAGGCGAAGAACGCGACCACCACACCGACGCTCACGACGCCCCCGGCGGCGAGCCATCCGCCGTAGCCCGCCACGAGCGCGGTGGCCATCGCTGTGATCACCGCCAGGACCGGGGAGAACGCCGAGGACACCGTGGCCGCGGCGATGTTGGCGTCGCGGTTCATCGCGTTGCGCTCGGCGAATCCGGCGCGGTCCCGCTCGGTGCGCGCGAACGCCTGGGCGACGCGGATGCCCGCCAGCTGCTCGGTCAGTGACGAGGACACTTCGCCGATGGTCTCCTGCCGCCGCCCGAACGCGCGTCGGGCGACGGAGCCGAACAGGCGGCTCACACCGATCGAGACCGGGAGCACCGTCAGCGTCGCCAGTGCGAGCCGCGGCTCGAGCAGCAGCATGCCCACGAGTGTGGCGAGCACGCCGAGCGAAGAGGCGACCAAGCGCCGGAACTGCTGCGACAGGAAGGAGTTGACCGTCTCGACGTCGTTGATGAGGCGGCTCATCAGGTCGCCCGACCCGACACGCTCGAGCGCGCTGAGCGAGAGACGCTGCACGGCGGCGAACACGTGCCCCCGCAGGTCGAAGAGCGCCTGTTGGCCGAGAGTGCCCAGCGTGAGGATCTGTGCGCGCTGCGAGTACCAGCCCACCATCGCCGAGGCGAGGAGCGCGAGCGCGGGAACGGCGAGCGCCCCCGGTCCGGTCCCGCTTGCGCGGGCGCCGACGGCGGTATCGACGATCCAGCCGGTCACCGCCGGCGCCACGGCCTGGTTGACCGCCGAGACGACGATCCAGCCCACGGCGAGCGCGAGTGCGCCGCGGTAGGGGCCGAAGTAGCCGAGCAGCCGCCGTGCGGTGGGCCACGAGGCCGCCGGGCGTTCGCGCTTGGCGAGTGAGCCGAGCGAGGTGCCGCGCGCCATCAGCCCTCACCGTCCCCGGTCACGAGCAGCGTGCACATCGCCGGGACGTCGATCGACTCCCCGCCGAGCTGGCTTGCCGCGATCTCGGCGTACAGGCAACTGCGCTCGATGAGCTCGTCGTGCGTGCCGCGCTCGGCGATACGGCCTTCGTCGAGCACCAGCACCACGTCGGCGTGTCTGACGGTGGCCAGACGCGCCGCGATGACGAATGTGGTGCGTCCGCCCATGAGCCGCTCCAGTTCGGCGCGGAGGGTCGCCTCGGTCTCCGCATCCACCGCCGAGGTCGAATCGTCCATGATCAGGATGCGGGGATCGACGAGCAACGCGCGCGCGATGGCGAGGCGCTGTCGCTGACCGCCGGAGAGCGTGAGCCCGCGCTCCCCGACACGCGTGGCGTACCCGTCCGGGAGGTCGGCGATGAAGTCGTGCACGGCGGCCGAGCGCGCGGCCTGCTCGACCTCGTCGTGCGTCGCCTCCGGTCTTCCGTACGCGATGTTCTCGGCGATGGTGCCCGAGAAGAGCACCGAGTCCTGCATCACGACGCCGATGCGCGAGCGCAGCGCGTCAAGCGACAGGTCGCGGACGTCGTAACCATCCACGAGCACGCTGCCGCCGGTCACGTCGTAGAAGCGCGGCACGAGGTTCACGAGCGTGGACTTACCCGAGCCCGTGGTCCCGACGACGGCGACGGTGGTGCCGGGCTCCACCACGAGCGAGATGCCGGAGAGCGTCTCACGCTCCGCGCCGGGGTAGCGCATCGTCACCTCACGGAACTCGACCTGACCCACGAGGTCCGGCGGGGCGATGGCGTCCGGGCGCTCGGCGATCTCGACCTCGGCGTCGAGGACCTCGAAGAGGCGCTCGGCCGACGCCCCCGCCCGCGCGATGGACTGCGCACCGAAGCCGAGCGTGAACAGCGGCTGCAGGAGCAGGAACAGGTAACTCGTGAACGCGACCAGCTCACCGATGGTGAGAGCGCCTTGCACCACCTGCACGGCGCCGACGACGGTGACGAGCGCCACACCGAGCGTGCCGGTCGAGAACAGGAGCGGGAAGGCGTTGGCCACCGTCCTGCGCACGATGAACCCCTGCTCGCGCAGGGCCTCGTTGGCCCGGCGATACCGCTCGGCCTCGTACGGCTCGCGGACGAAGAGCTTGACCACCCGTGCGCCGGCCACGTTCTCCTGAAGGACCGCGTTGAGCGCGGCGAGGCGCTGCTGGGACGCGCGGAACGTGGGGCCAAGTCTGACCACGAAGCGCAGGAGCACGAAGACGGTCGCCGGGATGGTGAGGAACGCGACGAGGGCGAGTTGCCAGTTCATGATGAGCAGGAACGCCATCGCCCCCACGAGGAGCACGGCGGCCGATGCGGCCTGCACGAGCCCGCCGCCGACGAACTCGCGGACAAGGTCCACGTCGGACGTCACGCGCGTCACGAGTTGGCCTGTCTGAGCGGCATCGTGCCAGCTGAACGAGAGACGTTGCAGCTTCTCGAAGATCGCGCTGCGCATCTCGAAGGCCGCGCCGTGGCTCGCCCGGGCGGAGAGGTAGCCCTGCGCGAACTGCATCAGCCCGCCGGCGACCGCAACGCCCACGAGGGTGAGCGCGCCTGAGGCGAGCAGTTCGGTGCGTCCCTCGGCGATGCCGAGGTCGATCACCCGGCGCAGGACCTGCGGTGCGACGAGGTCGGCCACGGCGCTCGCCAGCACGGCGAGGACCGCGAGGACGGCCGCGCCGCTGTAACGGCGCATGAACCGAAGGGAGCGGATGAGGGAGCGGTTCACGCTGGCGTCCTCGCCTGGGCCCGACGCGGGAGGGGCAGGACGAGGATAGCGCACC
>JADIIM010000052.1 GCA_015351705.1 Aeromicrobium sp.
CTTCTGGCCGGAGCACTTGCGATGACCGGAGGCGATACCGCCCGCGGTGCGACGGCAGCGCTCGCGGTCCAGGTCGCATGGGCGCTCGGACGGCTGGCCGTGTGCCGGACGCTCGTGCCCGCAGGCACACTGCCGCCCAAGCGAGTGACCGCCGTCTGCATGGCGGCATGGCTCCCTTACGCTCTTGCGCTCACGGGCCCGCTGCGCTTCGTGGCGTTCGTGTGGTCGGCGTCGCTCACGTACCGGGGGCTTGTGGCCGCGGGCCTGGAACCGCAGCGTGCACGCACGGCCGTCCTCTGGGCCTTCGGCGGGCAGGTCGGCGTCATGGCGGTCGCGGCACTCACGGCGCTCACTCCCCTTGCGCCCGGTGGTGCGTGATGCGGCGGCGCACTTCGGACGCATGGTACCTGGGCACCCCGGCCGCCGTCGCGGCCGGCGGATGGATGGCGCTCATCTTCGGGCTCTCGTCGATCCCCGCCGAGGAGATCCCGGGCACGCTCGGGCCGTACACCGCACTCGGGCACTTCGGCCTGTACGCCGTGCTCGGCGGTCTGCTGCTCCTCGCGTTGGCTCCGCGAATGGGACGGCTTGAGCATGCGGCCGCGATCGCGGCGCTGATCGCTTCGGCGTACGGGGTCACCGATGAGTTCCACCAGTCGTTCGTGGCGGGTCGCAGCCCTGACCCCGTAGACTGGGTAGTGGACACCCTTGGCGCGCTTGTCGCTACGATCGTGATCGCACTGCTGCTTCGGCATCACCGGCACCGCCGCGAGGACGCGCCGCTACCCTGAGCCCGCAAGACGGCAGTGGTATAGTGATGCGTTGCCGCGCCCTGCTCTGGGCGCGCCCTCGATACACCCCGTGGAGGCCCTGCGTGATACATCGCATCGCACTCGTGACACCCCCCTACCACTCAGGCGTCGTGGAGACCGCCGGGACATGGCCGAACGTGGCCTTCGTCTATCTGGCCGGCGCGCTGCGCGAGGCAGGCTACGACCCGGTCATCTACGACGCCATGACCATGGACCATGACCTGGAGCAGATCGGTGCCGAGCTGGAGCGCATCGCGCCGGACGTGGTGCTGACGAGCGCGTACACCCCGTCGTACCCCAAGGCGGCCGAGTTGCTCCGCCTCGCGAAGCAGCGGCTGCCCGGGGTCATCACCGGTATCGGTGGCGTTCACGCGCACTTCATGTACGAGGAGGTGCTCACACGCGACGGTGATGCCGTGGACTTCGTGTTCCGCGGCGAGGGAGAGGTGACACTCCCCGAGTGGGCGCGCTGCATGGACGCCGGTGACGACCTGGCACAGGTTCCTGGTATCGCGTTCGTGCAGGACGGCGAAGTGGTGGCCACCGCCACGCGGCCGTTCGTCGCCGATCTCGACACGCTGCCCACGGCGTGGGACCTGACCGACTGGGACCTCTACCGCTTCTACCCCCTGCCGGACACCAACCTCGCGCTCGTCTCGACATCGCGCGGTTGCGACCAGGCGTGCACGTTCTGCAGCCAGCAGGCGTTCTGGTGTCAGACCTGGCGGGCCCGGGACCCGGAGCGCGTGGTGGACGAGATCGCGATGCTCAAGGAGACCTACGGCGTGGGTGTCGTGATGTTCTCCGACGAGACCCCCACGCTAGACGAGGCGCGCTGGCGGCGCATCCTCGACCTGCTCATCGAGCGCGACCTGGACATGCACATCCTGATGGAGACCCGCGTGGACGACATCCTGCGCGATGAGGCCATCATGCCCCTGTACCGGGCCGCGGGCGTGCGACACGTCTACGTCGGGGTGGAGCGCACCGACCAGGACTCGCTCGACATGTTCAAGAAGAACACCACTGTCGAGCAGGGCAGACGTGCCATCGAGCTACTGAAGGAGCAGGACATCATCACCGAGACCAGCATGGTGCTCGGACTGCCGGACGACACTCCTGAGATCATCGAAGCCACGTTCAGGCTCACGCAGCACTACGATCCCGACCTCGCCTTCTTCCTCACGATCGCGCCGTGGCCGTACTCGGACATCTACGAGGGGCTCCGCCCGCACATCGAGTCGTACGACTACGAGGACTACAACCTGGTGATGCCGGTGGTGAAACCGGAGGCGATGAGCCGCGACGAGCTGCAGCGGATCATCATCGACTGCTACCGCCGCTTCTACATGGGGAAGCTCGCCCGGATCGGCTCGATGACCAAGTCCAAGCGCGACTACTTCATCGTGACCATGAAGCTCCTGATGGAGAACTCGTATCTGAAACAGTACATGGGCGGCCTCGGGGCGATGCCCGCCGAGGTCAACGCGCTGCTGAAGAAGTGGCTCTAGCGCGCCGTCAGTAGATGCCGGTCTGCGCGGCCTGCTCCGGGGTGATGCCCAGCTGCCGGATCTTGATCTTGAAGTCGTGCGCGTTGGCGGCCATCGCAGTGGCGTCGTCCAGCGTGATCCGCCCATCGGCATACAGGTTGATCAGGCTCTGGTCGAACGTCTGCATGCCGTAGTACTCCCCCTCCTCCATGGCGTCCCGGATCATGTAGGTCTTCTCAGAGTCCATGATGTACTCGCGGATGGTACCGGTCATGACCATGACCTCGACCGCCGGGACGAGACCGCCGTTGATCGAAGGTATGAGCCGCATCGAGATGATGCCCTTGAGGGTGGAGGCCAACATCAAGCGCACCTGCTTCTGCTGGTAGGGCGGGAAGAAGTCGATGATGCGGTTGATCGTCTCGGTGGCGTCGATCGTGTGAAGCGTCGACAGCACCAGGTTGCCGATCTCAGCCGCCGTGAGGGCCGCGGAGACGGTCTCGTGGTCACGCATCTCTCCGATGAGGATGACATCGGGATCCTGGCGGACGACGTGCCGCAGCGCGTCGGCGTAACTCTCGGTATCGATGCCGATCTCACGCTGATTGATGATGCACTTCACGTCCTGATGGAGCACCTCGATCGGGTCCTCGATGGTGACGATGTGTCCTTCGCGTGAGTGGTTGATGTGGTCGATCATCGCCGCGAGCGTGGTCGTCTTGCCCGAGCCCGCCGTGCCGGTCACGAGAACCAGACCACGTGACTCCTCGGCCAGGCGTCTGACGACCGGCGGCAACCCGAGATCCTCGATGCCGGCGCGGTCCGTTGCGACGCGTCGCAACGTCATGCCCACGCTGCCGCGCTGATGGAAGACGTTCACACGGAACCGCCCGACGCCCGGCACCGAGTACGCGAAGTCGACCTCCCGATGGTTCTCGAACGACTCCTGCTGGCGGGCGTCCATCATACCTATCGCGAGCGTCTTGGTGGCCTCCGTCGAGAGCACCGGCAGGTCGCGCAGAACGACGAGGCGGCCGTTGAGACGGATGGCGGGCGGGCTACCCACCTTGAGGTGCAGGTCCGAGCTGCCTCGCTCGGCCATGAGCTTGAGGATGCCGTCGATGTCGGCCATCGTCACCACCTTGTGCGTGCGGTCGACGCCGACACGCGGAAGCGCCGGTGTCGGCCGGGTGCGTAGCGGTTCAAGTCTACCGCAGTCACACGGAGGCCGTCAGCACGGTCGGCGCGCGGTGCCGCGTGGAGCCGTCGCAAAGACCATCAACTCCACGAAGGCGGCTATGGCCTGGTGGCGCCGACGTAGTCGTTGCGGCCGGCGAGGCTCGACACCTTGACCACGTCCCCGGTCCTCGGCGCGTGGACGTAGTTGCCGTTGCCGATGTAGATCCCCACGTGATGGATACGCGGGCGCCCGAAGAAGACGAGGTCGCCCGGTGCAAGGTCGGCACGCGAGACGCGCTGGCCGACACCGGCCTGGGCGCGCGAACTGTGCGGCAGGCTCACCCCCACGCGTGCGTAGACCCACATGGTGAAACCGCTGCAGTCGAACCTGTCAGGGCCGGCCGCGGCCCACTGGTACGGACTGCCGAGCTTGGACAGTGCGATCTGCACCACCTGCGAACGAGGCGCGTTCGTGGGGCTCGTATACGCTCGAGCAGCCTGCGCCGCCTGGGCGGCCCGGCGCCGTTCGGCCTCCTCCTGCTCGCGCAGGATGGTCGCGATCTCCGACTCGACGTTCGCCAGCAGGCGCGTGCGCTCGGCGAGCTGCTTCTCCACGGCTGCCTTGCGTGCCTGCATCGTGTCGGACTCGGCCTTTGCGACCGCTTGTTGCGCCGCAAGCTCGTCGCGAGCCTGCGACACCTCTGCGCGCACGCTCTTGAGCTCGGCGATGGTCGCCGCGTCGCTCTGGTTCATGTCCTGGAGGAGGTCCCAGGTGACTGAGAGCTGCTCGAAGGACACCGCGCCGAGAAGCATCTCGAGTGCGCCGAGCGGGCCTTGACGGTACATGCCGCGAGCGCGAGCGGCGAGGTGGGTCGAGAGCGTCTCCTGGCGTGCGCTGAGCTCAGCAAGCCGCGTCTCGGTCTCCTTGACCTCGGCGGTCACCGCGTCGTAGCGCGCCTTGGCCTCGTTGTAGTCTTCCGAGGCGATCTCAAGGTCGCCGTCAAGTGCCTCGACCTGTGAGCGGATGCGCGCAGCCTCGGCACGCTTCTCATCGATAGGCGCGCCGAACGCGGGGATCGCGATCGATGTGAGCAGGGCCGTGACCAGCAGTACGCCGGACAGGCGGCGTGAGATGTCGTTCAGGGCTTCTCGCCTCCTGCGTGCGATGATCGGGCGGTCGAGCAGCCGGGCTATGGTACCACAGGACCCACATTCCCCGACAGCGCCGCGCACACCCCGTCGAGCATGCGCACGGCGCAGGCCTGGGCCGCGTGCTCATCATCGGCGGCGTCAGCGGGCACCATCACGACCACCGGATGCGCACTCGTCACCGCAGCGAACGCGGTGATGAAGCGGCCCTCGGCCGGCGTGTCGGCGGTGACATCCACCACCGGCGAACCCTCCGGAGCGCTCTTGAGGTCGCACATGACGCGGACCACGATCCCGGCACTCGTATCGGTGTCCCCCTCGTGAAGCGCGACGAGCGCATCGGGGTCCGTGGCCTCGGCCAGATTGACGAACCGCTCGGCCACCGCCTTTCCGCACGGGCCCGCCCAGGTGACCGTCACCCGTGTCTGCCTCAGAGCGTGCGCGGCCCGCGCCGGCGCGACCGCCAGCGCGAGGGGGGACGCAGGGTCCTTCCCCTCCCATACGTGGCGCAGGTGCTCGACAGCACGCACCGTGTCCGGGCCGACGATGCCGTCAGCGGGGAGCCCGACGTTGGCCTGGAACTCCCGGACCGCCCGCTCGGTGAAGCGCCCGAATATCCCGTCCGGTGTGCCACACGCGAAACCAAGCGCGTTGAGCGCGCCCTGGAGGCGTCGCACGTCGGCCCCGTGCAGGTACGGGAACCGGAGGTACAGGAGACGGTCGCCGAGCGTGAACGTTGCGTCGACCAGCGCCGCCCAGGTCTCCGGACCGATGATCCCGTCCTCGGCGAGGCCGTGCTCCGACTGGAAGCGGCACACGGCCGTGTGTGTCGCGCCGAGGAACACGCCGTCGATACCGGTCGGGCCGAGGTCGTGCCCGAGCACAAGCAGACGCTGCTGCACGTCTTCGACGGCAGGCCCGCGGTCACCGGGTCGTATCGGGTCGAGCATACAGCCACACGTCCTTTCCGGACCCGGCGCGGCCGGGTCAGGAACCGTACCGGTCCCGGAACTTCGCGACGTTGTTCCGCTGGAACGCCCGGAGTGAGTCGATCCGCCGTACAAAGGCGTCTATCTCATACCCCAGGCAGACGTCGCCATCAAAGCGGTACATGCCCGATTGCTCATCGTCGGTGAGCACGAAACCCTGCACGAGCGCAGGCAGCAGGACGGTCACGTGCTCGCGGGGGCACCCCGCTCTCATCACCACGTCATCGGCGGACAACTGCTCACGCGGATGACGCCGGAACAACACGAGGACATCCCTGAGCGTCTCTTCGAGACCCGGCTCCCGGGGCATACGCGAGAGCGCGCGAGCAAGACTCACCTCTGCCCCTTCCCCGCGTCCGTGCGCGCACCGACGTGCGCCATTGTACCGCGCCCCCTGTCAGCGGGCGACGCACACCTGGTTCTTGCCACGCCGCTTGGAATCGTACATCGCGCTATCCGCCGCCTCTATCAGGCGCGCCGTCGTCGAGGCGTGCTGCGGGTACGAGGCGACGCCCAGCGACAGCGTCTGGGTGATCGGCTCTTCGCCCGTCTCGGCAAGATGTGGGTACTCGGCCATACTCGCGCGGATGCGCTCGGCCACGGAGACCGCTCCGGCCAGGTCGGTCTCCGGCAAGACGACCACGAACTCCTCCCCGCCATAGCGGGCGGCCACGTCGATCTCACGAAGGTTCTGCCTGATGATGGAGCTCACTGCCCGCAGCACGGTGTCGCCGCGCGGGTGCCCGTAGCGGTCGTTGAACTGCTTGAAGTCGTCGATGTCCAGCATGATCAAGGACAGCTTGTGACCGAAGCGAGCGGCCCGCTCGAGCTCCTCGTCAAGCCGCTGGTGAAGGTAGCCGTGGTTGTACAGGTCGGTCAGCCGGTCGGTCACCGAGAGGCGCTCCAGCTCCTCGTGGAGCAGCGCGTTCTGCAGCGCCAGTGACGCCTGGTTGGCGATCACCTGCAGCCGGTCACGCTCGGCGGACGTGAGCTCACGGAACGTGGCCGAGGCGATCAGGAGCACGCCGATGACCGACTCGCCGGAACGCAGCGGCAGGGCGGCCTGCGAGCGGACCTCCTCGGGCCGGATCGTCCACTCGACCAGCTCCGAGCCCGGAGGCACGTCGCTTTGCTGCACGAAGCCGTCACGGAACGCCGCACCGACGATCGTCTCCGAGACCGGGATCGTCGCGCGGAACATCTCCTCGGTGCGCCCTTGGCTCGCGCGGAGCCGCAGGGTCCAGTCTTGCTGCTCGAAGAGGTAGACCGCCGATATCTCGGCTCCGAGGATCCCGTTGGCGCCGTCGACGATCAGGCTCGTGACGTCTTCCACCGAACTGAAAGTCGTGAGGGCCTTGAAGAACTCGTGCGTGAAGAAGATCTCGGCGAGACGTCCTTCGAGCTCCTCGTTGGCCTTCTCGAGCGCCTCCTTGCTCGACTGGAGGCGCCGCTCGTGACTGCGGATCTTGTCGTAAGCGACCTGTAGCTCGACGAAGATCTTCTCCTGTTCCTCGCTCCGCTTCTTGGCGATGAGAAGGTCCCAGACGAGTTCCGCGCCTGCAGCGCTGATGACGACCACGTCGCCCAACCGCTGCTCCATCAGCGCCGTGCCGATCGCCGGGTCCTCCGACAGGTCCAGGACCAGGTCGAGCGAGACGAGTTGGCTCAGTTCGGCGATCTCGGTCGTCGCGAAGACGCCGAGGTCCTCGGCCAGGCGCATCGCCGGTGCCGAGCGGCTCGTGTCGTAGACGGCGGCCACATCGAGGTTATCGATGTCGCTGAGCAGCCGAAGAACCGAGGTGGCCCTCAGACCGCCCCCGGCGATGACTATGCTGATCCGGCTGCTCCGGTCGGGCGACCCGGTGAGGGCCGCACCTACACGCTCGTCCATGAAGGCCTCTCCGTGCCGCTGCGATGTAGTTCCTGTTGGCCTCGGTTAGAGTTCCTTTATCCCATAACGGTAGCTGCGCACAACCACAAGTCCAGTATCCAGGTACAGCTCCATCGTACGCGCATGCGTCCCACCGGTATCTTCGGCAAGGAGCGGGATGCGCAGTAGGGCGAGCTGGCGTTTGACCTCTTCCACGTTCCGATCGCCGATCCCCCGCATGGTGCCGTCCACCGCGAACATGGTCGATCCACCGGAGATCTTCGCGACGAGACGTCGCACCGACGAATCACCCGCCACCGCGGCCGCGAGCTTAGGGAGGGCGACCGAAGCGAACCGGTCCGGGCGGCCGACGACCCTCGAATCCGCAGGAGACGGCAGCATGACGTGCGCGATGCCGCCGCGCCTTCGGAAAGCGTCCCACATCGACACACCCACGCACGACCCGAGCGCAGGCGTGACGAGCACCTGCGGGTGCTCGGCGACATCGAACTCGCCGGTCATCACCACGACGGTGTTCGGATCGGCGGTCGCCCACGGACCTGCGATGTCGTCGTTGCGCGTCACGCGCTCAGACGATCCCGAGACGGCCGAGCAGTACTTCCAGGCTGTCCGGATCGGGGAGATAGAACAAGGCGCCGTCCACCGCGATCTCCTCGGTCTCGAACCGTGTCATGATCAGGATGGCTGTGTCCGCCTTCATACCGATCGCAGCTGTCACCGCCTGCATGATCGCACCCATCATGTCGAACGCGAAGTCAGCCGGTGAAGGCAGGAGCGAGAGCTCGGTAAGACGGGCGATCGCGGAGATGTACGAGGACTGCAGCACTGACGCCGCATGCAGCACGAGACCCTCCTCGTCGGCGCCGAGGGACTTGGCAGTCCCCACAGGACGTGAGCGGAGTGCGTCGGCAAGCGCAAGGAGGTCGTCCCGGGGGGCGATGAACAGCAGCCCGCCGCTCAGGTCGCCGAGGAGCCGGCTGTAGACGGCTCCCACCAGGTTCTCCGGACCGCCGAAGACGCCGGAGACCTCGGTGACCGACAACAGGCGCACGCGCGGCACGGTGACCCCGACCGCCGTGCCCAGCAACTGGGAGAGTGCCGTCGCCGCATGGCCGGCGCCTATGTTGCCGACCTCGCTCAAGGCATCGAGCTGTAGTGCAGAGAGTCGTTGCGGGTCCATGTCAGCCCTCCGTCCGGAAAAGCGTGCGTGGGTCGAGGATGAGGGCCACCTGCCCGTCACCGAGAACGGTCGCGCCGCCCAACCCATGAAGACCCCGGAGCAGTCGCGACAACGGCTTGATCACAATCTCCTGCCGCCCGATGAGCGACGGGGCTATGAGCGCCCGTGTCTCCTCGCCCGAGCGGACGAGCACGAGGTGGTCGCCTGCCGCAGGCGCGACCGCGCCGGGCGCCGAAAGGCCCTCCGTGGGATCGAAGTGCTGGACGGTCACCACGTCACCGCCACGCAACTCGGCCACCCAACGGCCGTCGATCGTCGTGACGTTCACCTCTTCAAGACCCAGGACCTCGTCGACAGCCCCGAGCGGAAGCGCGTACACGCGCTCGCCGAACGCGATGAGGAGTGCCTGTATGATCGCCAGCGTCAGCGGCAACACGAGCGAGACAGTGGTGCCGACTCCACGCTTTGACCGCATCGATATGGAGCCGCCGAGGTACTCGATCTTGCCCTTGACCACGTCCATCCCGACGCCTCGTCCCGAGACACGCGTCGCCTTGTCGACCGTGCTGAAGCCCGGCATGCACACGTACAGGAGGATATCGCTCTCCGAGTGGCTCTCTCGCGTGGCCGGATCGGCCAGGCCGCGCGCCACGGCCGCCTGCCAGATGCGTTCGACGTCCATCCCACGGCCGTCGTCGGTCACCGTGATGCGGATCTGCTCGCGCTCACGCTCGGCGGACAACGTCACCGTGCCGCGCGTCGGCTTGCCGACGGCTTGTCGCTCCTCGGGCGCCTCGATGCCGTGGTCTACACAGTTTCTCAGCAGATGGACTATGGGGTCGCCGATCTCGTCGAGCACGGTGCGGTCGAGCTCGATGTCCAGGCCCTCGGTGATGAGCGTCACGTCCTTACCGAGGTCACGGGCGAGGTCACGCACCATGCGCGGGAACCGGTTGAAGATGTTGCCCACCGGCACCATGCGGGTCTGCATGACCTCTTGCTGCAGGTCCGCGCTCACGCGCTGCAGCGCGTCGAGCGCGTCGACCATGTCCGGCAGGCCCGACTGGCGGGCCACCCGCTCGAGTCGCGACCGGATGATCACAAGCTCCCCGACCAGGTTCACCATCGCGTCCAGATGGCTGATGGAGATCCGCACCGTCTGCGTGTCGCTGAGCTTCGGAACGGAGCGGGCAGGTGAAGCGGGCGCCGCGCCTGTCTCGGCGGGAACGGTCGGTGCTGTCGGAGCGGTCTCGACCCGCTCGACCAGCGCGTCTTCGACCTCCGTGACGGCGAGGACCGCGTTGCGCACCGCCTCCGGAGCGGACGTCGTCTGGAAGAGCACCTCGAACCAGCGGTCGAATTGCTCATCCTCGATCTCGCGTGCGCTCGGCGTGGTGTCGATGATCGTCCCCATATGGCTGAGGCGCTTGAGCGTCATGTAGGCCCTGACGCCCTTGAGGACGCACGACTCCTCGATGGACACACGGATGCGGTAACGCGCGCCGTCCTCATCTGATGGATGCCTGGCCGACTCACCGGCCCCGTGGTGCGTGACCGGACCCGGAGCGGAGGACGCTCCGGCCGTGCGCGCCACCAGTTCGGCGACCATCGGAGCGATATCGACAGCATCTCCGCCGCCGGACTCGTCATCGATCACCGTTTGGACCGTATCGGTCGCACGCAGCATCAGGTCTATCAGCCCATGATCGGCCACCTGGACCCGCTTGCGGACGGTGTCCATGAGCGACTCCATCTTATGCGTGAGTTCTTGCGTGCGTGTGTAGCCCATCGCGGCGGCCATGCCTTTGAGGCTGTGCGCTCCGCGGAACACGGTCTCAACGGGCTCGAGGTCGTTCGGCTCGGCCTCGAGTGCAAGGAGTCCCTCAGTCATCGCCTGTAGGTACTCGGCGCTCTCGCTCAAGAAGACGTCCCGGTAGGCAGTCATGTCGTCACTCATGACGCGTCACTCCCTCACCGCTCGTCTGACCTCGGCCGCAACGGCGCCGAGCGGGACGACACGGGACACCACTCCGGCGCGCACCGCGGCACCCGGCATGCCCCATACGACGCTCGTCGCTTCATCCTGGGCGATCGTCTCGCCACCCTTGTCCATCACCGCGCGCAGACCCCGGACGCCATCAGCGCCCATACCGGTCAGGACGACGGCGACGGTGCGGTCGCCGTAGCGCTCGGCGAGGCTCTCGAACGCGGGATCGGCGGCAGGCCGTACACCGTGCATCGCCGGCGAATCCTCGAGCCTGACGCGCGGAGCGCTGCGACCGGTGACGCGGAGGTGGTAGCCGTGCGGCGCGATCAGCGCCGTCCCCGGCTCCAGACGGTCGCCCTCAGCTGCAGTGCGCACCCGGATATCCGTGACGCGGCCGAGACGCCTGGCCAGCGACTCGGTGAAACCTGCGGGCAGGTGCTGTACGACAACGTACGCAACGGGCAGGTCGGCGGTAAGACCGCTGAACACGGCCTCGAGTGCCGGGGGGCCACCGGTGCTCGCAGCCAGAGCGACCACCCGCTGGATCCCGGCGGCTGCCCGCGCTCCGGCCTCCGGGCGCTCGGCTGGAGGTCGCGTGTCTTCGCGCGCCACGAGTCGTCGCTCGGGGAGCACGCGATAGGCGGTCTTGATCTTCTTGATCAGCACGTCGGACAGCTCCGAGAGCGATGAAGCGAACCCTCCACGGGGCTTCACGATGAAGTCCGTCGCGCCGAGCGACAGGGCCTGATACGTGGTATCGGGATCGTCCACGGCCGAAAGCATGACGACTCGTGCGGGAGTGGTCCTGATTATGTGCGGAAGCGCCTCGATGCCGGTGAGCTCCGGCATCTCGATGTCCAGCGTGACCACATCGGGTTTGAGCTCGATCGCCTTCTCAATCGCGTCGACGCCGGTCTTGGCAGCACCGACGACCTCGACGCCCGGATCGACGGACAGCGCACGGGTCAGCAACTGCCGCGTGAGCGCGGAGTCATCGACCACCAGCACCTTCACCGTCGAATGCATGTTCTTCTGCTTAGCCGCGAGGTGTCGTCTGCAGGCACTTCTTCACGGTCTCCAGCACCTTGGTCGGCTGGAACGGCTTGACAAGGAAGTCCAAGGCGCCGTTCTCAAGCGCCTCGACGATCATCTTCTGCTGACCCATGGCGCTCACCACAAGAACGCGGGCGCCGGGATCCTGTTCGCGGATGAGACGCAACGCCTCGAGGCCGCTCATCTCGGGCATCGTGATGTCCATCGTGACGATGTCGGGCTTGATCTCAAGGTACTTCTCCACCGCGTCCCGGCCGTTGACCGCCTCATGGATCACATAGCCCTCACGCGCAAGGATGTCTCTGATCATCATCCGCATGAACGCGGCGTCGTCGACGACGAGCACCGTCTTAGACATCGACACCATCCTCCTGACCGGGTGACTGCGACGGCCCGAGTGCGGGGCCAGAGAGTGCTTTGTCGGGATCGAGCAGGATCACGAGGCGGTCGCCGTACTGCGCGACACCTTCGAACGCCTCGCCGGTCTCGGCGGCAAGCACTGCCACTGGCGCCGGACGCACTGATGCGGGATCGATCGACGCGACCTCGTGGACCGTGTCCACGGCCAGGCCGACGGTCCCGGTCTGACTGTCGACAACGACGATGCGGGATGACGGAGTGACCTCGATCGATCGGCCGAGCAGCAGCCTCCTGAGGTCGATCAGCGGGATGACCTGTCCCCGCAGGTTCACCACGCCCTCCACGCCGGACGGCGCACGCGGCACTGGCGTGGGCTCCTCGTAACGGATGATGCTCTGCACGCGCTTGATGGGAAGCCCGTACTCCTCGGCTCCGAGACGGAGCAGGACGTACTGCCGAGCTTCTTGGCTCACGAACTCTGCCACGCCGACCCCTCACCGATCCTGAACTGCATGACCGAGTCCTCGAGGTGTCGTGCCATGTCCGCAAGATCCTGGGATGAGGAGGATATCTCCTGCATACACGCCGTCTGCTCCTCCGCGGCTGCGGCGGTCTCCTCGGCGCTGGCCGCGTTCTCCTCGACCACCGCGGCGATGTCATGCATGGCGCGATCGACCTCAACCGCCCGTCGCGCCTGCTCGGAGGTAGAGGATGCGATCTCCTGTGCGAGCCCGGCTGTGCGGGTGACCGCGTCGGTGATCTGCCGCAAGGTGTCTCCGGCCTTGCCGACGACCGTTGCGCCCTGCGCGACCTCGCTCGTGCCGATCTCCATGTACTTGAGCGCCTTGGCGGTCTCCGACTGCACCTCCTTGATGAGCTCACCGATCTGCTCGGCGGCCTTGCCGGAGCCCTCCGCGAGCTTGCGGACCTCCTCGGCGACCACGGAGAATCCGCGACCAGACTCCCCTGCCCGCGCAGCCTCGATCGCGGCGTTCAGCGACAGGAGGTTGGTCTGGTCGGCGATCGATGTGATGACGTCGACGATGTTGCCGATCTCCGCGGAGCGGCGGCCGAGGTTCTCGACGGAGTCCGCGAGGGTGAGGATCGCATCGCGTACCTCGTTGATCTTCGAGATCGCCTCGTGGGTGGCTTGCTCGCCTTGAAGTGCCGCCTGCGCGGCCTCCTCGCTCGTCCTGCTCGCCGCCATCGCCTGGTCGGCGACAGAGCTGATGCTCTCGGACATGGACTGCATCGCCGCCGAGGTCTCCTCGACCTTGCGTGACTGCAGCTCGGCGCCGTGGGCGATCTGCTGGACGGAAGACGAGATCTCCATCGAGCTGGCGTTGATCTCTTCCGACGATGCTGAGAGCTGAGTCGCGGCGTTGGTGACCTGCTCCGAGGAGCGGCGCACCTGCCCGGCGATATCACCGAGCGAGGCGATCAGCCCATTGCATTCGAGTACGAGCAGTCCGATCTCGTCGTTCTCGTCGAGCGCCGAGGCGCGCACCGTGAGGTCTCCGGCGCCCGCCTCGGTCATCACCGCACCAAGATCGCGGAGCGGCTCGAGCACGCGGCGCTTGAACGCCCTGCGCCATGCGTACGAGCCGGGTATCGCGCAAAGCGCCATCGCGAGCGCGCCGAACGCCGCTACCGCCAGAAGGTCCCGGGCCGGGATGTGCAGAACGAACGCTGCGAAAAGGCCGGTCATCGTCAGCCCCGCCGCCACTGCAGGGCCGATCGTGGCCCACGTCAGCAGCGTGAACGCGAATGAGAGTCCGTGCTTGACCGTGCTTGACCGGTGCGACTGGGACATCCGGCTCCCTCCTCGTTCCTACGCCCCCGGGTGCAAGACCACTTCTTGCACACGATAGCAAACCACCGTGCTCACTGCAGTGACCTCGGCTTCCGGTAGATGCGCTCGCGTGCGTCGACGAGCTCGAACCGCTTCGACAACGCCGGGGCAAGGCGCTCGGAGCGGCCGAGCACGAGGTAGCCACCCCGGCCGAGCGCATCGTGGAAGCTCTCGAGCAGACGCTCCTGTTGATCACGATTGAGGTAGATGAACACGTTGCGACAGAAGATCACGTCCACGCCGCGCACCGGCTGGTCGTTGAGCAGATTGAGATGCTGGAAGCGGACCACTCCGGTGACCTTCGGGCGGAAGCGGAACCGCTCGCCGACGACCTCGACGTAGCGTTCCCTGTCAGCGGCCGGTATGTGCGCCAGCTCGGCCACCGGGTACTCGCCCCTCTTGGCGACGGCCAGCGCCGTCCGGTCGATATCGGTCCCGATGACCGAGGGCACGAACTGCCGGTCCGGGACGCGCTCCACCTCGGAGAGGAGCGACATCGCAAGCGAGTAGGGCTCCTGGCCGGTGGCGCATCCAGCCGACCACACGCGGACGACGCGCTGTCCTCGAGAGGACTTGTCGGCGAGAAGATCGGGAAGGACCGTGGTGCGAAGCCGGTCGTAGACCGTGGGGTCGCGGAAGAACTGGGTCACGTTGATGGTCAGAGCATCGAGGAGGCGCGCGTACTCGGCCGGGTCCTCGTCGAGCCGTGCCGCGTACTGCCGGTACGTGTGCACGCCGAGCGCCTGAAGCCGGGTAGCGATGCGTCGCTCGACGTAGCGCGGGCGGTAGTGGGCCAGATCGAGTCCGCGTTCATCTCGGACCTTCTCGAGCAGCCGCGTGAGGTTGCCCCGGTAGATCGCGTCAGCCGGCCGCGCGTCCATCCGCCCCCTGCCCTCGTCTCCGATGCCTCGGCCATTGTAAGATACGCTGGTACGCCGCGCACAGGGACCTGAGATGACGTATGCGCGGCGCCGATGGCAAGGAGTACGCATGCACCGGGCCCCCACCCCTGTTCGGGCACTGGCCGTCGTAGTGGCAACGGCACTCTTCGTCCTGTCCGGAGGCGCAACGCTCGCCGTTGCCGACGACTACCTGCATCGCGACATCCTGCCGGCAGGCGCCGAGGCAGGTGGGATCGACCTGTCGGACTTGGACCGGGATGCAGCGCGGCGGGTGATCGAGCGTGACGTGGCGGGCCCGCTCGCGATGCCTGTCGAGGTCGCCTACGGCGCACGGACCTTCACGCTCGAGACCGAGCGCTTCATCTCCGTGGACGTGGATGCGATGCTCGAGACCGCGTTCCAGCCGCGTCGCTCGACGCCGCTTCCGTACCGGGTGAGCGACCGGGCGCTCGGCAGGCCGTGGGGCGCGAGTGCCGAGGTGGACCTGGCCGTGGACGAAGGCGCCCTGGCGTTGTGGCTGGACACGGTGGCCTCGGTCATCGACACGCCGCCCGTGGATGCGACGATGACCGTGGCGGTCGACCGCCTCGAGCTCCAGCCGGCCGCCGACGGCGCTCGCCTCGATCGGGACGACACGCTCGTGGCACTTCGGGAAGCGCTTCTGACCGGCGAGAAGCGCGTGGAGCTTGACGTCGAGCGGGTCGCCCCCGCCGTCACCGCCGAGGACCTCGGGCCCGCGATCCTCGTGGACATCTCGCGGCGCCGGCTATTCCTCTACGACCGCGGTCAGCTGGTCAAGGACTACGGCGTGGCAGTGGGCACCCCGGACCATCCGACACCAACGGGCGACTTCCACATCACGCTCAAGCGCTACATGCCGTCGTGGGGAAATCCAGGGTCCGCGTGGGCGGCCGACATGCCCGCATACATCCCGCCAGGGCCGAGCAACCCGCTCGGCACGCGCGCTTTGAACCTCGATGCACCGGGCATCCGCATCCACGGCACCACTGCGAACTACTCGATCGGAACGGCAGCGTCGCACGGATGCATGCGTATGCACCGCTGGGACATCGAGGACCTCTACGAGCGGGTCGAGGTCGGCACGCCCGTGTACATCGTCCGGTAGGAGCGACGCTCACCCGCCGAGAGCGGCCAGGGACTCCAGCACCACATCGACGTCCTCGTCGGTGAGGCCCCACCCCACGCTCAGCCGGACCGCGCCGGTCTCGAACGTTCCGAGCGCCTGGTGCGTCCACGGGCTGCAGTGGAGACCCGCGCGCACCGCGATGCCCGCCGAGCGCTCAAGCTCGAACGCGATCTCGTCGGGTGCCCGCGTGGCGTGCACCACGGTGACCACTGGCACCCGCTCCTCAAGTACCGGAGGGCCGAGCACCCGGAACGCCGGCATCGCAGCGACCGCCTCATGCAGACGGCGGGCAAGACGCCGCTCGGCCGCGCGGATCGCAGGGCCCTCGGCACGGGGGAGCTCTGCTGCCGCACCGAGCCCGGCGATCCCCGGAACGTTGGGCGTGCCGGCCTCATAGCGGTCCGGACGCTCGCTCACCTGCGCCGCGGCCGCCGAATCACGCCCGCCACCGCCCTGCACGAGACCGTGCGGTTCGCAGCCGGGCGAGAGATACACGGCCCCGATGCCCTGTGGCCCGAGCAGGCCCTTGTGGCCGGGGACGACGTAGGCGTCCGCGCCGAGCGCTGCGAGGTCGATGTCCAGATGGCCCGCCGCCTGTGCGCCGTCGACGACCATCAGCGCACCGTGCTCGTGGGCGATGTCGGCGAGATCGCCCACCGGTTGGATCACGCCGCTCACGTTCGATGCGTGCTGACAGACCACTGCCGCCGTGCGCTCAGCCGCCACCGCCCGCTCGACATCGTCGGGGTCGACGTGGCCCTCGGCATCAGCAGGGACCGTCACGACGTTGACGCCGCCGGTGGCAAGCGCAGCGAGCGGACGGGTCACCGCGTTGTGCTCCACGGAGGAGACCACCACGCGGTCCCCCGGCGCGAGCAGTCCCTTCAGGACGAGGTTGAGCGCATACGTGCAACCGGGGACGAAGGCGAGGTCGCGCTCATCGGCCACGCCGAGAAGGCCCGCAAGCGACGAGCGGGCCGCGGCGATCACGCGCTCGGCCTCGAGAGCGAGCCGGTGTGCGCCCCGTCCCGGATTGCCGCTCGCCGTCTCGAGCGCGGCGACCATGGCGGCGGTGACGACCGGAGGCTTCGGCCACGACGTCGCCGCGTGATCGAAGTAGCGGATGGGAGGGCGGTCGACCATGACCTACCCGTGCCCTCCGCCGGCCATCATCTCGGCCGCGTGTTCGAGCACCCCCGCGACGAAGCCGAAGGACTCTCGCACCGCCTTCTCTGAACCCGGCAGGTTGATGATGAGCGTACGACCGCGCTGGCCGGCCGTCCCGCGCGAGAGCATCGCGCGGTCGGTGATCGCGAGGCTCTCCCCGCGGATGACCTGCCCGATGCCGGGCACCTCACGGTCACACACGCCGAGCGTGGTCTCGGGCAGCACGTCCCGTGGCCCGATGCCCGTCCCGCCGGTGGTGAAGACCACGTCGCACGCGTCCTCGTCGGCCATCTGGATGAGCGCCTCGGCGATACGACCGGCGTCGTCGGGCAGCAGGTGGTAGGCGACCACCTCCCACCCGCGCGCCTCGGCGAGCTCGATCAGCGCCTTGCCGGAGGTGTCCTCGGCGTCACCCGCGGCGCGTGTGTCCGAGGAGGTGAGCACGCCAACGCGCAGTGCGGCCATCACGCACCGTCCTCCACGACGATCTCGTCACCGACGGCGACCTCGCCGCCCTCGAGCACGATGGCGAAGATGCCCTCCTTGGGCATGACGCAGTCGCCGGCCTGGTAGTAGATCGCGCACTTCGTGTGGCACTCCTTGCCGATCTGGGAGACCTCGAGAAGCGTGCCGCCCACGCGGAAGCGCGTCCCCACCGGGAGCGACACCAGGTCGATGCCACGCGTGGTGATGTTCTCGGCGAAGTCGCCGGCGTCCACGTCCAGGCCCTTGGCCTGCATCTTGGCGATGGACTCCTCGGCCAGCAGGCTCACCTGACGGTGCCAGTCACCGGCATGGGCGTCGCCATCGAAGCCGCTGCCGGCCACGAGCGTGCCGGACGTCCCCGGCGTCTTCCGTACGGTCTTCTTGGCCGAGAGGTTGACCGAGGTGACGGTTGCGGGCATCGCTAGTCCTCCTTGGGTTTCTGCCGAGCGACTTCCGTGCGCTTCCAGGTGCCCGACGCGCCGCCGGACTTCTCGACGAGTCTCACGTCGGTGATCTCCATGCCGCGATCCACGGCCTTGCACATGTCGTAGAGCGCCAGGGCCGACGCCGCCGCCGCCGTGAGCGCCTCCATCTCGATGCCGGTCTTGCCGTCGGTGGCGCACGTGGCCGTGACGTGCACCGACGCCTGGCCCGGTTCGAGTTCGACCGAGACTCTGGTGATCGGTATCGGGTGCGCCAGCGGTATCAGGTCGGCGGCCTTCTTGGCGGCCTGGATGCCGGCGATCCGCGCCACCGCGAAGACGTCGCCTTTGGGCGCGCGGCCTTCCACGATCATCGCGAGCGTCTCCGGCTTCATGCGGATGGTCGCCTCGGCGGTGGCCTCGCGGTGCGTCACCGCCTTGGCGCCGATGTCGACCATGTGCGCCGCCCCCGCGTCGTCGAGATGCGTCAGACGATCGTGTGTCACAGCTAGCCTCCGATCTGGGACATGCGTCGCACCGTGCCATGCCGCTGGTCGTGCCCCGCGGGCTTGGCCGCAAGCGCGGAGCGGATCACCTCGCGGACGTCGTCGTCGCTGCCGCCCCGGAGCACCGTACGCACGTCGATCTCATCGTCAGAGAACAGGCACGTGCGGAGTCTGCCGTCCGCGGTCAGACGCAGGCGGTTGCACTCTCCACAGAAGTGATGCGACAGCGGCGATATCACGCCGAGTGTGCCTGCCGCGCCCGGGAACCGATAGTACCGCGCGGGCCCCCATCCGCCCGGCGCCTCGGTGCGCTCGACCTGCGCGAGCTCGCCGAGTCCCGCCGCCGCACCCTCGGCGGACAGGCGCATCAGGATCTCGTCGGTGGAGACGTGGTCCGCCTCGGTCCATCCATCGGCCTCGGCGCTGGTGCACGAATGCTCCCCCACGTCGCCGACCGGCATGTACTCGATGAATCGCACATGGAGCGGGCGGTCGACCGTCATGCGCGCGAAGCCGAGCAGGTCCTGCTCGAGCGAGCGCACCACGACGACGTTCAGCTTCACCGGGTCCATTCCCGCCTCGAACGCGGCCTCGAGACCATCGAGGACATCGGCGAGAGCACCACCGCGGGTGATCCGCGTGTAGACCTCAGGGTCGAGCGTATCGAGCGAGATGTTGATCCGCTTGAGTCCCGCATCGCTGAGCTCCGCGGCGTAGCGACGGAGCAGCGTGGCGTTCGTGGTGAGCGCGATGGCTTCGATGCCGCTCGTCTCGCGCAGCCTGCGGACGTGGTCGACGATGCCGAGCCGGACGAGCGGTTCACCGCCGGTCAGGCGGATCTTGCTGATGCCCTCGTTGGCCGCCACGCGCGCGAACCGCTCGATCTCCTCGAACGAGAGCACCTCGTCATGGCCTTTCCAGACGACGCCATCGGGCGGCATGCAGTAGACGCACCGCAGGTTGCAGCGGTCGGTGACGCTGATGCGCAGGTAGTCGATCCGCCGGCCGAACGCGTCAGTCGCCATCGGCCACCTCCGCGTGTGCCGCCGCTCCTGAGAGGAAGGTCCGCTCCACAAGGTCGGCAAGCGCTTCGGTGTCGTCCAGGCCGAAGACCGGCAGGCCGCCTACGTCGAGCTCGTCGTTGTCCGTGACGAGCGCGAACAGCTCGGCGGACTCGCAGACGAGTTCGGTGGAACGCGCCCGGCGGGAGACCTCGATACGCACGTTGCCGGCGCGGCGATATCCCTCGGTGAGCAGGATGTCCACGTCGGCAGCGTACTCGAGCAGCTCGTCCAGCGTGGCCTCGTGGTCCATGACCCGCGTCATGCCGAGCTTGGAGGGCGAGCTCACCAGCGTGACAGCTGCGCCGGCCTTCGCATGCCGCCAGGAGTCCTTGCCCGGGACATCGATGTCGAAGTCGTGCACATGGTGCTTGACGCTGCCTACGCGGTACCCGCGATCGGCAAGCGCGCGGATCAGGCGCTCCATGAGCGTCGTCTTGCCCGAGTCGCTCTTACCCACCACTGAGACGACGGGGATGCCGGTCCCCTCGCTCATGCTAGAAGCACCCGAGATCGCAGTTGTGCACCCGAACACCCGCCATGTCCGCCGCCGCACCCGCGACCTTGTACGCAACGCCCGTGTCCTCGGCGAACTTGCGGAGCACAGGACAGGTGACCTTGCCGTCGACCGCCTTGGCCTTGATAGCCTCCATCATCTCGTCGGTGACCTGAGAGGTCCAACGCGGATCGGCGAACTTCTGGCTGTCGCTGCTCATGCCGTCCCCTCTTCCATATCGAGCCGGATACACATCACCTCGGTGCCCGCGGCGAAGAACGATTCGCCCTCGGGCAGCGACATCAGGCAGTTCCCGCGGTGCATCGCCGTCAGCAGCGCCGAGGACTGATTGCCCGCGATGGCGACCGAGTAGCCGCCCTCCGGCCGACGCGTGATGCGGGACCTGAGGAAGTACCGGCGATCGGGCTTCTTCTTGACGTCGTGACTGAGCGTTGCGAGCACACGCGGCCTGACGAGCGAGGTGAAGCCCGCCATCTTGCGGATGACCGGCCGTACGAACATCTCGAACCCTACCATGGTCGATGTGGGGTTACCCGGCAGGCCGAAGAACGGGGTGCCGTCGATGGTCCCGAACGTCTGCGGTGCACCGGGACGCATCGCGACCTTCCAGAAGTCCAGCTCGCCGATCTCCTCGAGGACCACCTTGACCACATCGAAGTCGCCCATGCTCACGCCACCGGTGGTGACCATCAGGTCGAACTCCGAAGCACGGGACAGCAGGGCGCGGGTGTCGTCCATCGTATCGCGTGCCACGCCCAGAATGTGCGGCTCGCCGCCGGCGAGGCGCACGAGCGCTGCGAGCGTGTACGAGTTGGAGTTGCGGATCTTGCCCGGACCCGGCTTCTCGGTCACATCCACCAGCTCATCGCCGGTCGAGACGATCGCGACCCGCGGACGGCGACGGACGACAAGCTCGGCGTGTCCCACCGAAGCCGCCAGACCGATGGCGGCTGCACCCACCGTCTCGCCGGAGAGAAGCACGGTCTCGCCCTCACGGACCTCCTCGGCCCGTGCCCGGACGTTCTCCCGCGCGGCCGCCGGCGCGCAGATGAGCACCGTCCCGCCGGGACCGCCTGCGGCCTCGCCGGGACGGATGCGCTCGACCATCACGACCGCATCGGCGCCGGGGGGCATCGGTGCGCCGGTCATGATGCGCGATGCCTGCCCGGGCCCGACCGTGCGCCCCGGCCACGCGCCTGCCGGGATGTGCTCGAGGACTTCGAGCGTCACGGGGGTATCGTCGCCCGCGCCGGCGACGTCGGCGGCGCGCACGGCGTATCCGTCCATCGCCGAGTTGTCGAACGGCGCAACATCGATGTCGGAGACGACCGGCTCGGCAAGGACCCTGCCGAGCGCGTCGACCAGGTCGACCCGCTCAGCGGGAAGCGGCTCTATGCGTGAGAGCACCTGTTCGGTGGCCTCCTCGACGGTGATCATCCCTGCGCCTCCTCTTCAGCGGTGACCCTGTGCGGGTTGGTGTAGACGACGAGCTTACCGCCCCGCGCGTAGCCGACGAGCGTGATGCCCGCGCGCTCGGCCACTTCGGCGGCAAGGTCGGTGACCGCCGTCCGCGAGACGACGACCGGTACTTTGGCCTTGGCGGCCTTCACGGCCATCTCGTAGCTGATGCGGCCGGTGGTGAGCAACACAGCGTCCCGGGTAGCGACACGATCGAGCCATGCGCGGCCGAAGAGCTTGTCGAGCGCGTTGTGACGCCCCACGTCCTCGCGGACGATAACCAGCTCCCCTGCAACCGCCAGGCCACACGAGTGCATGCCGCCCGTGTCCCGATACGCCGCAGCGGCGCGGGCAAGTCGCCCCATCAGGTCGTAGATGACGTCGGAGCCGATCGTCAGTGCCGACTCGACCGGCTCGATGCCGCGCGCGTGGCCCACGGAAGCGAATGTCACGCCCTTGCCACAGCCCGAGGTGACGTACCGCTTGCGCTCGGCTACGTCGCCGGGAGCCGTCTGGCTGCTACGGACGTAGACGAGGCCACGCTTGTGGTCCACGTCCACGCGCTCGAGCGCTTCGCGGTCGGTGATGAATCCCTCGGAAAGCAGGAAGCCGACCCCGAGGTCCGCGAGGTCCTCGGGTGAGCCCTGCATGGTGGCGATCTCGTCGTCGTTCAGGAACACCGTCACCGGGCGCTCCGACGGCATGCCCCGCGGGCGCCGCGTGCCCACCTCGATCACCGACAGGCGCGGAGCCGCCGAGTCACCGGGCTCGTCGTCGCGCGATTCGAGCAGCTCCTCGGGCGTGTTGACGTTCACGAGACTGCGAAGACCGGGGTCGACGGCGCGAAGCGTGTCGAGCGGCACCTCCACGGCTGTGAGCGCCGGGAGGATCGCGACGAGCCGGCGCCGACCGGACGCAAGCACGCGCCGGGCCTCGGGAAGACAGCTCGTGTGGTAGAGGGCGAGCAGCGGCTCGGGGCCCTTCTCACCGACCGGCAGGACCACCTGTGCCTCCCCCCGCGCCTCCCACAGGGCGCGTATGACCGAGGGTTCGAGCCAGGGCATGTCCGAGGCGACCGCAAGCACCCACTCGGTCTCGGCAGCGGCGAGGGCGGTCACAAGCCCTCCGAGCGGGCCCTGGTAGGCGACCTCGTCGGTCAGCACCCGCACGTCGGCGGGAAGGTCGGCCTCGATCATGGCCTCGGGACGGTTGGTGACGACCATGACGCTCTCGCAGACGAGGGCGGCGGTCTCGGCCACGCGCCGCACGAGCGGCTCACCGTCGAAGAGCAGCAGCGTCTTGTCGACGCCCATGCGCTGTGATCTGCCGCCGGCGAGCACGGCGGCGGTGATCGGGAGACGAGCGGCGTCTACCACGCGTCACTCCTCATCAGTCTCGGCAGGTCCGTGTGTTCCCGGATGGTCGAGAACCCGTCCATAGTACCGTGCGCTGCAAGCGATGTGCGCGCACCCGCGACGGTTCAGCCGAGCCGGCGTGTCCGCACCGCGGTCGCCTTGAACACGACCTGGACCCGCGAGCCCACGGCAAGACCCATCTCGCGGACCGATGCACGGGAGACGCGCGACGCGATCCTCGCGCCGCCGAGGTCGAGGACCATGTGATACATGACGCCCCAGAGCTGCACGTCAGCGACCGTTCCAACGTACTGGTTACGTGCGGTGGACTGCGGTATGTCTGCCGAGGCGTCGAAGATCAGCACGTCCTCCGGGCGCACGCCCACGAGTACCCGGGCACCGAGCGGGTGGTCCGCCACCGTCTCCACGACCGGTCCCCCGACGTCCACTCCGGTAACCCCGTCACCCGTCGACACGACCGTGCCCTCCAGCGGTGGCTCCGACCCGAGGAAGCTCGCGGTCCAGACGTCCGGAGGTAGCCCGGTGACATCGTCGACGCCACCGGCCGCCACGGCCTGGCCATCTCGAAGGATGACCATCCGGTCGGCGATGGCCATGGCCTCGTTCTGGTCGTGGGTGACATAGAGTGTCGTCATGCCGTGCTCACGGAAGATCCGTGCGAAGTCCTGCGCGAGCTGGCCCTTGATCAGCGGATCGAGCGAGGACAGCGGCTCATCGAGCAACAACACGCGGGGCTTCAGAACGAGCGCTCGTGCCAGTGCCACGCGCTGCGCTTCGCCGCCTGAGAGGGTGAGCGCCGAGCGCCCCTCCATGCCCTCGAGCCCGACCTGCGCGAGCGCGTCGGTGACGGCCGCACGCCTGGTCTTGGCGGGCACTCGTCTGAGACGCATCCCGTAAGCGACGTTGTCGGCGACCGTACCCTTGAACAGGTACGGGTGCTGGAAGGCCGCCGCCATATGCGAGCGGGCGCTCTTGTCCTTATGGCTCACGGCACGGCCGTCCATGAGCACCTGACCCTCGGTAGGGGGCTCGAGAAGCCCCATGATGGAGAGCAGGGTGGACTTGCCCGACCCGGACGGACCAAGGAGCGCAAGCGTCTCACCAGCGGCGATGTCGATACGTTCGATGTCCACGACGGTCTTCTTGCCGTAGACCTTACGTATGCCGACACCCGAGAGCGCGAGGCCGTTCGCTCCGCTGTCGCTCACGCTCATCCCCTCTCGTACCGCTCGTTGGAATGCTGATACCACGTGAGGAACCCGTTCATCGCGAACGTGATCGCCATCAGCAACAGGCCGAGCGCAAGCGCCATCCCGAAGTTGCCCATGCGTGACTCCTGGACGATGGCCGTCGTGAGCACGCGCGTCTTGCCTTCGATGTTGCCGCCCACCATCATCACGGCGCCCACGCCACGCACGACCGCGCCGAAGCCGCTCGCGATGGCCGCCAGAACGCCCAGGCGTGCTTCCTTCAGCACGAGAAGCGCTTCCTGCACCCGGGAGGCGCCGAGCGAGCGCGCCTGCAGGCGCAGTTTCCCGGGCACCGAGGCGACCGCTGCCGAGACGAGGCCCGCGATGATCGGGGTTGAGATCAGGGTCTGAGCGATGGACATCGCATCGACCGAGTAGAGCAGCCCCATGAATCCGAGCGGGCCCTTGCGCGAGAGCACCATCATCACGATCAGACCGATGACGACCGGCGGGATGCCCATGGCGGTGTTCGTCAATGCGACCAGCACACGCCGCCCACGGAACCGGGACGCCCCCATGAGGAATCCCATGGGGGCGCCGAGCACGATCCCGGCTACCGTGGAGACGATAGCCACCTCGAACGTCACCGCGATGACGCCCCAGAGCGCGGGCGATCCTTCGAGGGTCAACCTCGCCGCCGTGACGACGGCCTCAACGAAGACGTTCATCGCAGCGGTGGTTCCGATCCGCTACTGAGCGTTCGGTACGAACAGCGGCTCACCGTACACGTCGACACCGTAGGTGCGGATGACCTCCTGGCCGGCCGGCGAGACGATCCAGTCCGCGAACGCACGCGCACCCTCCTGGTTGTTGGCATCGGTAACCGGGATGACCCCGTACTGATTGAACAGCACCGGGTCGCCCTCGACAACGATGACCAGGTCCAGGCCGTCGCGCATCGAGAGCCACGTGCCGCGGTCCGCGATCGTGTAGCCTTCACTCTCGGAGGTCATGGTGAGCGTGTCGCCCATGCCCTGACCGATCGAATCATACCAGTCACCGGACGGTTCGATTCCCGCAGCGGCCCACAGCTTGAGCTCGGCCTTGTGGGTTCCCGAGTCGTCTCCACGGGAGATGAACTTCGCCTTGGCGTCCGCGATCGCCTTGAGGGCGGCCGCAGCGTCGTCGCCGTCCTTGATGCCGGCGGGGTCGCTCTCAGGGCCGACGATGACGAAGTCGTTGTACATGACGTCCTGGCGGTCGGTGCCATATCCCTCGGCAACGAACGTCTCCTCATCGGCCTTCGCGTGGACGAGCAGCACGTCGGCGTCCTTGTTCCGTCCGATCTCCAGGGCCTGGCCGGTGCCCACGGCAACAACACTGATCTTGTACTCGGGATTGTCGGCCTCGAACGCCGGGATGAGGACCTCGAACAGACCGGAGTCCTCGGTAGATGTGGTCGAGGCGATGATGACCTCGGTCGTCTCGACGGGCTCGGCGGGCGTCTCGGCCGGCTGATCGGGTTCGACCGGCTCCTCGGCGGAGCCGCACGCGGCCAGCCCGAAGAGCATCACGACCGCGAGCAACAGCGCCAGTGTCCGCTGCCTCAGCAGGGACGGGTCCTTGACTCCAAGCATAGACGGGTCTCCTTTCCATCGGGAGGCGAAGCGATTTCTCTGCTCCACCCTGTCGGCCCGGCGCCCCTGGCCCGCTCGGCTGGGCTGTAGGACATCCGGACTCGGAGATACTGAGTCGCCCCCTGGCGACGCTAAAGGCCACCTTAGCGTAACCACCCATGGGCGGCAACACGGACCGGGGGGCCGACGGACCGCTAGAGGACGCCGCGCAGGTAGTTAGCGAAGGCCTCGCTCGCCCGGGTGAGCGTGCGCCGGGGCAGGACGAGGAAGAGCGGCCGCGCCACGGGGAACCCGGCCCCGTCGATGGTGGCCACGGTGCCGAGCTCGATCGCCTTGGCAGCCACCTGGGCGCTCACCACACCGATGCCCATGCCGCCCTCGACCGCGCTCACGATCGCCTCGTTGGTGCCGAGCTCCATGACGACCTTAAGCTCGCCCGGGTCGACCCCGGCGTGGCGGATGACGTCCTCGGCGGCCATGCGCGTGCCCGAGCCCTCCTCACGCACGATGAACGGCTCATCCGTGAGTTGCGCGAACGTGACGTTGCTGCGCGTGGCGAAGCGGTGACCCGCAGGGCAGATCATCAGGAGGTCGTCGCTGCCGAGCCGCTCGTAGTGCACGCGCGCGCCGTGCACCTCGGCGCCGGTCATGCCGAGGTCGGCCTCCCCGGACTCCACACCGGCGATCACCTCGCTCGTGTCGTGGACGCGTAGCGAGACGCCCACCTCGGGGTACTCACGAAGGAACCCACCGAGCACACGCGGCAGCACGTACTGGCCCGGCGTGGTGCTCGCGCCGACCGACAGACGCCCCGAGACGATGCCCGAGAGCTGGTCGAGCGCGGTGCGCGCCTCCTCGATCTCGTCGATCACCTGACGCGCGTACGGCAGCAGCGTCCTGCCGGCCTCGGTGAGGTCGACCTTGCGGTATGCGCGGTCCAGGAGCGTGGCGCCTACGTCGGCCTCCAGTGCCTGGATCTGCATGGTGACCGCGGGCTGCGACACACCGAGCACGCGTCCGGCCTCGGAGAACGAACCGTGGTCGACCACGGCGAGAAAGGTCCGCAACTGGCTGACGTTCACTGGCGGCTCCGTCCTGCTCGTCACGCGCGATACACATCCGGCTCCCGTCCGCGCGACGCCGCGCGGCGCGCCCCTTCGGCCATGCTACCGTACCCCGGCCCTGTTTGAGAGCGTCTGTTTCGTGGCACACTGGTGTATGTGAGAAGCGTTCTCACTTACGCCGAGAGTACCGGCTGGCGCCGGCGGGGCAGCACGAAGGGAGCGGTGGCGTGCCTGCGACACGCAAGCGTGGCGAACGTGACACCCCCCGATGCCCGGAGACGGCGCCCTCGGCACCGAGAGAGCTCTACGGGAACGCACGGATGAGCGACCAGCGCGCCACGATCGCCGAGGCGGTCGTGGCCGCGGCGGGCGCGTTCACCGCCGAGGAGCTCCATCGCTCGCTTGCCGTGAGCGCACCCGGGATAGGGCTCGCCACCGTGTACCGCGCCCTCGGCGCTATGCAGGAGGCGGGAAGCGTGACACAGGTGGGCCAGCGCGACGGCTCGACCTTGCTCGCCCGCTGCGGGCGCGACGGTCACCACCACCACCTCGTATGCACGTCGTGCGGTCGCGTGATCGCCATCGACTGCCCGCTCGGCGGATCGCTCGCCGGACGCGAGGTGGGTGACGGTCACGTCATCACCCGGCATGAGATCACGCTCTACGGCCTGTGCGCGGACTGCCGCGCGCACGAGGAGGACTGATGTCGCACATACATATCCCCGACGGCGTGCTGCCCGTGTGGCTGTGGCTTGCCGGTTGGATCGCCGCCGTGACGCTGATCGGGCTGGCCGCGCGCTTCGGCCCGCGCGGAGCGGCCGCGCGACGCACAGTCCCACTCGTGGGTGCGGTCTCGGCACTCGTGCTCGTGACCATGTCCACCGAGATCGTGCCGATCGCCTACCACATCAACCTCACCGTCGTGGCCGGCGTGCTGCTCGGACCCTGGCTTGGCGCCATCTCCGCGTTCATCGTGGTGCTCACGCTGTCGCTCCTCGGGCACGGCGGCATCACGGTAGTGGGCCTGAACACGCTCATGATCGCCACCGAGATGGCCCTCGGCTGGGCGCTCGTCCGTGGCGGCGCCCGTCTGCTCGGCCGCGCGCGTATCGCCCCGGTCGCCGCGGTGGCGACCGTTCTCACGCTGGCCATGACGACCACGTTGCTCGTGGGGGTCGTCGCACTCGCCGGCGCCGGAGCGGCCACACGCGACACCGGCGCGCTCGACCCCGAGACGCTCGAGTTCCGCAACCCGTTCTCGGACGGGGTCATCGGCATCGGGCTGCTCGGCGGCGGTCACGACCACGAGCACGAGGCCGAGGATGATGACGCGCACGACGCGGAGCACGATGAGGCCGACGAGGACCACGGGCACGCGGTCGACGACGACCACGGCCCGGCGCTCGATGTCGGCCGCTTCGCGGCGGTCGTCTACACCCTGGGGCCGATCGGGTGGCTCATCGAGGCGCTCGTGACAGCCGCGATCCTCGGCTACGTCGCCCGCGTCAGGCCGGCACTCGTGCTCGACGGTGCCCTTACGGCCGAGCACCGCCCCCGGTACGGTGACGAGCAGGGCGGGCACTGATGGACGTCACCGCAGTCGACCGATCGGCGGTCAACGGCGCCTCGGCGCTTCACCGCGCCGCGCCGCGCAGCAAGCTGGTGGCCGTCGCGCTGCTCATCTGTGCCGTGGTAGTGGCGACCGACCCGCTGGCGCTGGCCGGCGTGACGCTCGCGCTCCTCGGCGCAGCGGGCGCCGTGCGGCTCCCGCTGCGGCAGATGCTGCCGCTGGCCCTCTACCCGGCGCTGTTCGCGGTGATCTTCGCGCTTGCCGCCGCACCGGGCCCGGTCACCGCCGCGCTCATCGTGCTCAAGGCGGTCACCGCCGCACTCGGCGTGGTGGTGCTGATGTTCACCACGCCGTATCCACAGGTCTTCGCGCCGATCCAGCGGGTGACGCCCACGATCGTGGGCGACGCGCTGCTGATGACCTACCGGTCGCTGTTCATCCTGGCCGAGAAGTCCGCCGACCTCATGCGTGCGGTGCGCCTGCGCGCGGGTGTCTCCGCACGCCAGCCGCTGCGGAGCGCGCAAGCCACGACCCGGGCGCTCGGCGGACTGCTGCTCTACTCGTTCGACCTCTCGCAGCGCGAGTACGACATCTTGCGGATCCGAGGGTACGAAGGCGGCTTCCGCGTGACACCGCAGTCCAGCACGGCACCGGCGGCAGACGTCGCGGCGATCGTGTTCGGGTCGCTGGCGCTCGCTCTCACACTCGCCGCCCGCTCGCTGCCGGCGCTTGCCGGCCTCACCTGGATGACCACGCTCGCCGGGCTGGCACTGCTCATCGCCGGCCTGCTTCTCGGACGGAGGACACGATGACCCCCGAGCACCACTGTTGCTCTCGAGACGCGGCCGCGCCGGTGGACCACCACATGCACGACGGTGCGTCACCTGTGCACGGGGCCGCGCACCACACCCACGACGACGGACGTCTTGCGGGCGCCGAGGAGGTCGTGCGCATCAGTTGCGTTCGTCACACCTACGAGGACGGGACGAGCGTGCACCTGTGCGGGCTGGACTTCGTGGCGCACCGGGGCGCTCGCGTCGCCGTGCTCGGCCCCAACGGCGCCGGCAAGACGACCATGCTCTTCCACATCCTCGGCCTCCTCACGCCGGAGGAAGGCGAGGTGCGCGTCTTCGGCGTCGAGCCGTCCGCCGAGTGGACGTCCATCCGCCGCCGCATCGGCGTGGTGCTCCAGAACGTGGACGAGCAACTGCTCGCGCCCACCGTCATCGACGACGTGGCGTTCTCTCCCCGCCAGTACGGACTGCCCGAGGCCGAGGCGCTCGATCGCGCGCACGCCGCGCTGGCGATGCTCGGCATCGAGCACCTCGCCAGCCGTGTGCCGCACAACCTCTCCGGCGGGGAGAAGCGCAAGGTTGCGCTCGCGGGCGCGCTCGTCATGGATCCCGAGCTGCTCGTGCTCGACGAGCCGTTCGAAGGCCTCGACCCCACCTCGCGCGCCGGGCTGCTCGGACTCCTCGACACCCTGGCACGCGACCGCGACATGACGATCGTGCTCACCACCCACGACATCGATACGGTGCCTGAGTTCGCCGACTACGCCTACGTGCTCGCGCCCGGCGGCACGATCGCGCTGTACGGGACACCGGCGGAGCTGTTCGCCAGCGCCGATGTGCTTGCCGAGGGCAACATCAGGCCGCCGATACTCGCCGAACTCTTCGCACGGCTGCGGGAGCGCGATCCTTCGGCGCCCGCACCCGCGCTCTCGGTGGCCGAGGCGGTCGACGCGCTCGAAGCGTGGAAGGGCTGTGCGGGGTGACCCCTGCGGGGTAGCGGACCCTACTCGACGTCTTCCCAGCTGATGTCGCCTGGCAGATCCGTGCGCTCCAGTCCCGTCCCGCTTTGACGATACGCCCAGGCTTCGTCGGTGTACTCGACGAACCACTGCTCTTCCTCGTACTCCGCGCCCGCCGACGTCCACGCCTGCACCCACCAGTCGCCGTCGCCGTCCTCGCCGATGCCGACCACGCGCACCGACTCGATGGGCATCTCAGGATACGCGCCTTGTGCGAGGGCGAGCACCGCGGCCTCGGCCTGCTCGACCGTCGGCTTGCCATCAGGCGTGGCATCCGTGCCGGTGGCAGGCGCATCGATAGAGCCCCCGCCCGGCGTCTCGTCCTGCGCTGCGTCACGCGAGCACCCTGCCGTCAGCCCGGCGATCATCAGCACGACGAGGGTCACGGCCAGCCAGGTCCTTGTGTTCGCGATACGCATCGTGCGCTCCTTGTCCGTGTCCGGTCCTGCGATACGCGCCCGCACCGTCGCCGGGCACGTGTCTCGTGTCTCCCGTGCAGGATACCCTACCCGCCCTCGGCCGGGGCGGTGATCAGCGCGCGCTCCACGTGAGCCTCCGTCAGATGGCGTATCGCCGTCCAGCTGGCCGCGCACTCACCACGCATCGGGTCGTGTCCGTCGGATTCGCGGCGACAGTCGTGCAGATACGCGAACGCCTCGACGACGCGCGCGTTCGCACCCGTCAGCATCGCGAGCCTGAGGCCGTTGTCCCTGACCCGCAGCCAGTGCGACTCGCCGTGGATGCCGCGCAGGTCGAGGACGAAGCCCTCCCCTAGCATCTCGATCAGGTCTGGCCGTACGACCTCCATGCACACACTCCTACCTGATGCGGTGGCTGGCTGCCGAGAGGACCGCGACCGCCTCTGCCAGAGCAGTCTCCTTCACCAGTATGTAGTCGGTGTCGAACGTCGACAGCGCGAAGATGGGCACTCCGGCGGCCGCGAGCGGGCCGGCGAGTGAGGACAAGACCCCGGTGAGGCCGAACTCAAGGGGCCCGGACACTTGGATCGCGCGCCATCCGGACTCGGCCGTCACCGTCTCTGGAACCGCCGAGGCGTCGCAGACGATCGAGAGCTCCTCGGCCGTGCGGGTCACCGAGACCAGGGTGTCGCCCTCGACCCACCCCGGAACCGGAGAGCCTGCAGCGATTCGGCACACCGCCAGCACCCCGGGAAGGACCACGAGGTCGAGCGTCATGATCACACCTCCCGTTCGCACGGATGAGTGCGAAGACAGCGGCCGGGACCAAGCATCATCGGGCGCTAGTTGTGGCCACCACTCGCCGAGGCGCGCAGGACCACCGAGGCGACCACCGCCAGCACGCCCGCCACGAGGAACCCGACCGCCGCCACGTTGAACATGTAGAGCAGCTCGAACGCACACCACAGAATGAGCAGGACGCCCGCGACGAGCGTGACAACGTACTGCATGCCTGACCTGCGGAGGAGCATCACGGCTGCGAGAAGATTGGGGATCCCGAGACCGAGAAGCATCGCGATCCCGATCCAGACGAAGTCCCGAAAGAAGGTGTCGGCGAGCGGGAACGTCGCGATCGTCGGCAGCAGGACCTGCATCCCGAGGTTCCGCCCGTCAGGCGCGAGCAGAAGGAGCACGGCACACACAAGACCCATGATCCCGTTGATGATGCTGATCGTGATGAGGAATCCACGTGCCACGCGCCGCATACCGTCGTCACCTCCGCAGTGTCGAGTGCCCCGGCACCTCGGCCGGAACCCGGGCCGCCCGTCGTAGCGTACACCCCCCGTGTGACCCCAACCAGAGTCTCGTCACGGCGTGGTGCGCGGGAATCTGCGGGCCGCGACGATGTTGCCCGCAGCAACCGTTAGCAACGTCTACGACGCGGAGACAAACGGTATGACCAGACGTTGGGAGGACCCTCATGCCCCAGTACGCGATGATCGTCTACTCCCCAGCACCGGCCGACCCGGAGGCCATGTCCGCTGAGCACCTCGCGGCGCTCAGCGGCTACCCCGAGCAGGCCAAGGCGCTCAAGGGCAAGGTCCTGGGCGGCACGTACTTCGCCAAGGAGCGGGGATTCGCGCTGAGCCCGAGCACCGAGGCGATGGCCGTCCGAGGCGACACCGCCCGCAGCGGTACGATCGCAGGCTCGGAGCTGGTGGTGGCAGCGTTCTACGTACTTGCCGCCCCCAGCATCGAGGTGGCCGTGGAGATCGCGAAGTTGCACCCCGCGACCGCTGATGGCGGGGTCGAGGTCCGGCCGCTGTTCGTGCCACCGGGTCAGACGCAAGACGACTACGCCGACTAGCCGCGCTCGGGGTCGGCTCGAACGCGTCCAGGTCGATCGCGGCTCTGCCGTGCCTGAAGCCGATGCGTGGAGCGGCCCCGCGTCAGTCCAGAGAGAACGAGAGCAGACTCGGGTTGAACCGTTCGCCGTCCCACTTCACCGTGGCGGTGGCGCTGTAGCCGGTGTCGGCGGTAACGGTGATTCGGTAGTCCCCTTTGGCGTCCTCGGAATCGTAGTACTCAGGCTGGGTGAGCTGCCTGTTGAAGTTCGTCGAGCCGAACGGGTAGTCGTCATACATCTTGTCCGCACCGCCGAGCGAGCCCGCGTGCGCGATGAACTCGACCTCGTCATACCAGCCGTTCCGTTCATTCTCGATGCGCACCTGGCACTGCGCGGCGCCGCTGTTCCCGTAGTTGACACGCACTGAGAGGACCTCGCCGGACGCGAGCGCCTGGTCGGGCTCGGCCTGGTTCTCCTTCGGCGTGTCGTCCTTCTTGATGGCGTCATCACCCTCGTAACCGATGGGACTCCCAGACCCATACTCCTCCCATATCTCGGCAAGCATGCAGCCCATGAGGAGCATCGAAACGGCCACAATGCCAACGACGATGATCGCCCGGTGTTTGCGTGCTCCTGCCATGACATCCTCCACTTCCAACTCGGTCATCATCTCGCCGCGGTAGCGCGGCCGGGCCTGGCCCGCCTGGAGTGTTCCCTTGATCGACCCTCATCCCTCCGTGATCATGCTTCGATAGTCCGACTTCTGAAAGCACGTCTTCTACGTCGTGCCCGTCCAACGTTCTCGTGCGATCAACCACGCGTTCGTGCCCATCGGGCGGCGGTGGTCGTGCTCGACGCGGTTCTCGATCGCCTCGAGCCGTCCGTGCATCACTGCCGCATCAGCGCGAACACGCCCCAGCCGAGGTACTCGCGGGTGTAGGTGGCGTAGCGCTCGGGCTCAGAGGTCAGCTGGGCCCGAACCTCGGCCGCTAACTCGTCGTCGGGATTAGCTTCGAGCCATCGGCGCATCGTGAGCCACTTGGCCGCCTCGTACCTGTCCCAGCCGTCTTGGTCGGCCAGGACCATCTCGACGACGTCATAGCCGAGGTGACCGAAGGACGCGAGCAGGTCCGGGAGCGTGAGGAAATCGGCGATCGAGGTGGCGAGGCACCCCGCGGCCACAGCATCGGTCGGTGGCATCTGGCGCCAGAACGGCTCGCCGATGAGGATGATCCCACCGGATTGCAGGCTCTGCGCCAGAAGATCGATCGTGCCGGCCACTCCCCCGCCGATCCACGTGGCGCCGACGCACGCCGCCAGCCCGACCTTCTCGCCGGAGACGTAGCCCGCGGCGTCACCGTGGATGAACGTGACCTGGCCGGTCACGCCGAGTTCCTCGGCACGGAGCCTGGCATGCTCGGTGAACAGCGCGCTCAGGTCGACACCGGTCCCGACGACACCGAGATCGCGCGCCCACGTGCACAGCATCTCGCCCGAACCGCTGGCAAGGTCGAGCACGCGGGTCCCCGGTTCCAGACGCAGCGCAGCGCCGAGCGTTGCGAGCTTGTCGGGCGTGATCGGATTGTGGATGCGGTGCGCACTCTCGGTGACGGTGAAGATGCGTGGGATATCCACTGCGGGGGATCTCCTTACCAGCAGTAGTGCACTCTGTCTCGGCCCGACGTACTGGTCGCGGGCGGCCCGCGACGGTCTTCTCCTCGTAGGGTACACCGCGAGACGACGGCGGGAAGTGCGTGTTGGGTGGGGACGGAGCGCGATGCTGTAGCAAGCCAGTGCACGGCGGCGTATCCGATGACGCCGAAGCCCGGCGCATCGACGGCCAGAACCGTGTGGGATCCGTCCGGACTCGGAGAGGCCTCGAGGTAGCCGAGCGGCTTCATGTCTGCCTGGCGCATGTGAGAGCTGGCTACAGACGCTCACCGTAGAAGCCGTAGTCCACCCAGTCGCCCAACTCCAGCGTGCCCTCAAAGGCCGACCAGTCACGGCGCGTCCAGGTCCCCTCGATGCGAGATCCGTCAGCGGAGATCGTGCCCTCGAAGACGTTGGGCTCCCATCCGGCGTGCTCCTCGGCCGGCACCATGCGCTCCATCTCAATCCTGATCGAGCCGTCGGTGATCGTGAACGTGCCGCGTCCGGTCTCGTCCTCCCAGACGCGCAGGTCGCCAGCATCGCCCTCGCCGAGGAGTTCGATGGTGTAGACGCGGCTCGTGCCCGCATCACCGGTAGCCGTGATCGCGTAGTGCCGTCCGTCCAGATATGGCTCACCGGGGAGCTGCGGGTCGATGTCGGAGTCGGCGGACGCGCCACCGTCCGTTGACGATGCGGCTGCGTCGGCTGCGGCACGCTCGGCAGGCGTGAGGGTGAAGTCGTAGGCGATGCGCCCGGTGACGTAGAGCGCGATGATCACGGCCAGCGCGATGACAACACCCAGCATCAGGCGCGGGCTACAGCCCGGCCTGCCATCAGGCCCCGGCTCGGTCTCGAGGTCACTGGCGCGGCCGTAGCCGCGGACGAACCCGATGATGCCATCGAGCCGCTGACGCATCCCCCCGGTGATCTTCGCCATTCGCTGCCCCCCGTGAACTGCGCGCTGTACTGCTGAACGTCTTCGCGCATCGGCCGCAAGAGGCGACCCACGCGCTCTCAGCCCAGAGTATCTCACCGCCGCGGTTCGTCGGCGTGGATGCGCTGGTCAGCTGGCGGACGTGGTCGCAGGAGCGACTACTTCAGAAGACACGGTGCGACGCCCCATGAATGCGAACGCTATCAGGACCGACGCGGTGAACCATGCCCCGGCGCCGAAAGGCAGCGGAAGATAGAGCGCAAGCACGACCCCTGCTCCGACAAGGATCGCGGCCAGCGTGTAGAACATGCGCATCCCGTAGAGGGTTACGAAGGGCAGGTAGTGGGCGCCGAGGGCGATCATGAACGCAGGGTAGAACCACTCGATCCGATAGAAGGTCGCGGCACCGACGAGCAAGAGCGAGAGCGGCAGGACAAACGCGCTCTGCATCCCCAAGGCATTCAGGGGGTTCGCGGGCGAGACACGCGACTGATGCCCTATGAGCCTCAGGCCGAGCTTGGTGAGCGGGAATATGAAGAACCCGCTGACGAGCAGGAAGAGGATGGCCGCCTGCGTCGTGGCCCAGGTCGCGAGTGCTGCCGAGACAAGCCAGAGCAGCCCCGACACGAGCTGCCCCATGAAGCCGCCCAACAGACCGACCCTCATGTCGCGCTGCGCCTCAGCGACAGTCAACTACGATTCCTTTCGTCCAGCCAACGTGGTTTGCGCTTCGGCTGGAAGCGCCTGTTAGCCATCGCGAATTCAGATACTAAACGCAACACCCCCGCCCCGCGAGGATGGGGCGACCTGGGGCACAATCGGTTCCTTACTCCCGCCAAGAAGTGAGGACCGTATGCACGCCCAGATCACCCTTGAGGAAC
>JADIIM010000053.1 GCA_015351705.1 Aeromicrobium sp.
AGCATACGGCGTGCCTCGGCGAGCGCCGCGTCGACCCCGGCTGCGTTCTTGCCGCCGGCCTGGGCCATCTGCGGCTTGCCACCGCCGCCTCCGCCCACCAAGGGGGCGATCGCTTTGATGATCGCGCCGGCATCGAAGCCGGCCGCCACCGCTTCGTCGCTTCCCGCCGCGAGCAGGAGCGCCGAGCCGCTGTCCGGGTCCACTGTGGCGAGCACCACGGCCCCGCCGTTCATGCGTGAGCGCAGCACGTCGGCCGCACTGCGGAGCCCGTCGGACTTCGAGTCGGGGACGCGTGTGACCACGAGCCGGTAGCCGACGTCGGCCATATCCGCGAGCATCTCGCCCACGCCCGACTCGGACAGGTGCTGCTTGGCCCTTGCTGCCGCCTGTTCGAGCTCTTTGACCTTGCGCACGAGGGTGGCCGAGCGCTCGGACACGTCGAACATGCCCACCTTGAGCGCCGAGGCGGCCTCACGGACCTCCGCTTCGATGCGGTCGACGTACGCGAGCGCGTCGAAGCTGGTGACCGCCTCGATGCGGCGGAGGTTGGCGCCCACGCTGCCCTCGGAGACGATCTTCAGGAAGCCGATCTCGCTCGAGCGTCCCACGTGCGTGCCGCCACAGAGCTCCTTGCTGAAGTTGCCCACCTCGAGCACGCGGACGATCTCGCCGTACTTCTCGCCGAACAGCGCGGTCACGCCCATCTCGCGCGCCGTGGAAAGCGACGTCTCATAGTTGCGGACCGGATGGTTCTCCATGATCTTGTGATTGGCCATCTCCTCGATGCGCCTGAGCTGCTCGAGCGACGGCGCCTCGAAGTGCGTGAAGTCGAACCGCAGGCGGTCGGGCGCAACGAGAGAGCCGGACTGCCTCACGTGGTCGCCGAGGATCCTGCGGAGCGCCCAGTGAAGCACGTGGGTCGCCGTGTGGTTGCGGCGGATGCGCTCACGCCTGAGCGCGTCGATCGCCGCATGCACCGTGTCGCCCACCGCGATCGTGCCGTTTTCCATCGCACCGACGTGGCTCACGATGCCCGGTGCCCCGAAACGGGTGTCGGCGACCGCGAACAGCGTGTCGCCCGCACTCAGAGTGCCGACGTCTCCTACCTGTCCGCCCTGCTCGGCGTAGAACGGGGTGGCGGCCAGCACGATCTCACCGTCCTGCCCCTGCTCGATCCGCTCGGCCGGCTGTCCGTCGACCACGATCCCGAGCACGACCGCATCCGCCTCGTCGTCACGGTAGCCGAGGAACTCGGTGGCGCCGTGCTCGCGCGCGATGTCGTCGAACGCGCCGGCGAACGACGACCACGACTCGTCTTTGACCGCCGCCCGGCCACGCTCGCGCTGCTGCTCCATGGCAACGTCGAAGGCCTCCTTGTCGATCTCCAGTCCCGCCTCGGCAGCGATCTCCGCGGTGAGCTCGTAAGGAAAGCCGTACGTGTCGTGCAACGTGAACGCCTCGGTGCCGTCCAGCACCGCCGAGCCAGCGGCCTTCGTGCGCTCCATCGCGTCGGTGAGATAGGCGAGCCCCTGACGGAGCGTGGCGCTGAAGCGCTCCTCCTCGGCGGCGACGATGCCCCGGATGAGCTCGGCGTGCTCGGTGAGCTCCGGGTAGGGTGCACTCCAGCGGTCGATCACGGTGTCCACCATCTCCACGGTGAACGGACGCTCCACGCCGAGCAGGCGCCCGTGACGGATCGCCCTGCGCAGGAGGCGGCGGAGCACGTAGCCGCGGCCTTCGTTGGAGGGCAGCACGCCGTCCGCGATCAGGAACGCCACGGCACGGGAGTGGTCCGCAAGGATGCGGAGAGAAACATCGGTCTTGGCCGAGAAGCCGAGCGCGACCCCGGAGAGCCCCTCGCCGACCGCCACCAGCGCGCGCAGGTCGTCGGTCTCGAAGTTGGTGTGTACGCCCTGCATGATGGCGGCCACTCGCTCGAGGCCCATGCCGGTGTCGATGTTCTTCTTCGGCAGCGGTGTGAGCGTGCCGTCCTCGGCGCGGTCATACTGCATGAAGACGAGGTTCCAGTACTCCACGTAGCGGTCGCAGTCGCAGCCCGGCGCACACGTGTCCAGCCCACAGCCGACCTCTTCGCCCTGGTCGTAGTAGAGCTCCGAGCACGGACCGCAGGGCCCGGTGGGACCGGCGCTCCAGAAGTTGTCCTTGGCGCCCATGCGGACGATGCGCCCTTGCGGAACGCCCACCTCGTCGCGCCAGATCGCCTCGGCCTCATCGTCGTCCTCGTAGATCGAGAACCAGAGACGCTCCGGGTCCATCCCGAGGACCTCGGTGGAGTACTCGTACGCCCACGCGCACGCCTCGCTCTTGAAGTAGTCGCCGAAGCTGAAGTTGCCGAGCATCTCGAAGAAGCTGTGGTGACGCCCCGTGGTGCCGATGATGTCGATGTCGGTGGTACGCGCGCACTTCTGGCAGGTGGTGGCGCGCGTCACGCCGATGTCACGTACGCCGAGAAAAACGGGCTTGAACTGCACCATGCCTGCCGAGGTCAGCAGGAGCGAGGGGTCGTCGGGCACGAGCGAGGACGAGGGCAGCCGCTTGGACCCCTTGCTCTCGAAGAACGACAGGAAACTCTCTCGGATGTCGGCTGACTTCACTTACCCGCTCTCCTCGTCATCATCGGATCCCGTCGGCGCCTCGTCATCGGCTGATGGAGTGCCGGCATCCGACGCCGGCGCACACTCGTCGGTGCCGCGCTTGGCCCGGAACAACGCACCCTCGGCGGACGTCAGTTTCGAGTCCGTGTACTTCTCGAAGTAGTACACGAACAGGCCCTTGGCGACCGCCGCGACCGGGATCGCGAGCACGAGGCCCACGAACCCGAACAGCACACCGCCCGCGAGCAGCGAGAATATCACCACGAGCGGGTGCAGGTCGACCTGCTCGGACATGACCCGTGGCTGCACGAATATCTCGGTGAGCTGCTGAGCAGCGACGACGGTACCGACTCCGGCGATGATGAGCCAGGGATTGACGAACGCCGCGGCGACGCCGGCGATGACCGCGGCGAGCGCCGGGCCGATCCACGGGATGACGTTGAACAAGCCCCCAAGCAGCCCGATGACGAGCGAGTACGGGACACCGAAGGCTGTCAGGCCGATGGTGATGATGGTCGCGGTGGCAAGCGAGAGGATCATCTGCCCGCGAAGGTATCCGCCCAGCACCTCCGAGACCTTATGCAGGACCACGCCCGCCTCGTCGCGACGACCGGGTCCGGCGAGCAGCAGCGCCTCTTCGGCGATGACCGGCAGGTCCTTGAGCAGCCAGAAGCCCACCACCAGCGCCAGCACGCCGTTACCGAGCAGGGCGATCGCCGACCCACCGACCTCGAAGATCTCTCGCGCCAGGATCGCCGACCACTCTGCCGACTGTCGCGTGATCGTTCCCTGCAGATTCACGAGTGCGTCGGCGACCCATGCAGGCACGACGAGCGCATCGTACCGGCCCTGCAGATCGAGCAGCGTGGTGCTGGCCCGCTCATAGTAGGTGGGGAACGCCACGACGAACTGCCGCACCTGCTCGGCCAGTGGCGGCACCACGAACGCGAGTGCGATCCCGAGCACGGCGAACCCGATCAGGTAGCACAGGCCGACGGCCGGCCCACGCTTCATCCCGCGACGCTCGAGCGCAGCCACGGGGCCCCGCAGAAGATACACGATCACCAGCGCGAGACCGAAGGGCACGAGCGCTGACGACACACGGCCGAGCAGCCAGCCGAACGCCACGAGCAGGATGCCGATGCCGACGAGCGCCCACGCGACCACGGCGATGCGGGTCCACCGCTCGGAAGATGTGCCGCTGCCCCGGGACATCTACTCCTCGCCTCCCGCGCCGCCGGACCCCGCCGCACTTCCGTCCGCCTCACCGTCAGGTTCGTCCCCGGGCTCCTCCTCAGGACACATGCACTCCTCCTGGGAGAAACCTGACCGTGCCGGGAACAGCGCACCACCTTTGGACCGCACGCGTCGGCCCGAGGACCGCTCGAACACATGGACGAAGAGCACCGTCGCCACAGCGGCCACGGGAACCGCGAGCAACATGCCCGCAAGACCGAAGAGCGTCGCCCCCAGCGTGAGTGAGGCGATCACCAGCGCCGGATGGATGCGAACCTGGCTCGACATGATCCTCGGCTGCAGCCAGAGCGACTCGGCCTGCTGCACCACGAAGACCCAGATGATGGTCCACAGCATCAGCTTCGGACTGACGAACACCGCCGAGACGGCGGCGACCGCGCCGCCGACGAAGGGCCCGACGTACGGGACCAGGTTCGTCACGCCGGCGATCAGGCCGATGACCGCGGCGTACGGCACCCCGAGGACGGCCACGCCCACGCCGATGACGACGCCTACGATCGTCGCGATGATCAGCTGCCCGCGCAGGAACCCCTCGAGAACACTCACGATCTCGCGTGCGAGGGCCGCACGCTCCTCCCGGCGCTCGGGCGGCACCAGATTGAAGAGCTCGCGGGTGAGCGTGGGCAGGTCGCGAAGCACGAAGAACGCAAGGGCCAGCGCGAGGAACAACTGCACGAAGAAGCCGAAGAAGCGGCCGCCGATACCCACCACAAGCTTCGCCGTCGAGCTTGAGACATCGGTCGCCCACCCCACGATCGTCGAGCGCGACGAGAGGATGACGTCGCCGACCCAGGCGGGCCACTCGACCGCCGCGTACTCTCGCTCCAGCTCGAGCCAGAGCTGATAGAGCGCGTCCCAGTAGCGAGGGAACGCCTCGGCGAAATCGCCCACTTCGCGCACGATGGCAGGGACAACGAACAACGCGGCTCCGGTCACCACGACCGCCGAGACGAGATAGCACACGACCACCGCCAGCGAGCGCGACAGGCCCCGCGTCGCCAGGAACGCCACCGGGCGTCGCAGCACGACGACGACCACGAGCGCGAGCAGGAACGGTGTCACCGCGGTCGCGGTCCTTCCAAGCAACCACAGCACGCCTGCCGCCAGCACGGCTACGCCGGTGAGCGCCCACGCGCGCGCGCCGAGCCTCACCCAGCGGTCATCGAGCAGTCCATGTGGTGCCCGGGACACTAGACCTCCCCGGCGACGAGATGTTCGCGCATAGCCCGCAGCGTCTTGCGCAGCATCCGGGACACCTGCATCTGTGAGATGCCGAGTGTGCTTGCGATCTCGGTCTGCGTGAGGCCCTGGAAGAAGCGCAGGTAGAGCACGTGCTGCTCCTGCGGAGTCAAGTTCTTGAGTGCCTCGGACAGTGTGGCGCGATCGTCGACCACCGCGAGGAGCTGGTCGTCCTCACCGATGTACTCGAGGATGCTGAACGAGTCGTTGCTGTCGAAGGCGCGGTCGTTCTCAAGCGAGACGAAGTTGTACGCCTCCGACGTCTCGAGCGCTTCGAGCACCTCTTCGGGCGTGACCTCGAGATGATCGGCGATCTCGAGGATGGTTGGCGAGCGCTGCAGCTGCTGCGTGAGCCGATCGATCGCCTGATTCACGCGAAACGAGAGCTCCTGCAGCCGCCGCGGGACCTTGATCGCCCATCCCTTGTCGCGGAAGTAGCGTTTGAGCTCGCCGACGATGGTGGGCGTGGCGTAGGTCGTGAACTCGACCTGCCGGCCGGTATCGAAGCGGTCGATCGCCTTTATCAGACCAATGGTCCCCACCTGGATGAGGTCGTCGATCGGCTCGCCCCGGTTGCGGAAGCGGCTGGCCAGGTACTTCACGAGGTTGAGGTACATCGTGATCAACTCGTCGCGCGACTCCTCGTCACCGTGCGCGCGGTAATGCTCGAACAACGCCCGCGTACGGGCTTTGTCCCAGACGAGCCTTCGTTCCTGCCGTTGCCCGGATCTAGGCACCTGGCGCTCCAACCTCGGCGGCCGCCGCGAAGCGGAAGTGGAGCATGCACCTGCCGGTCTCATGAGCGATCGTGAGTTCGTCGCAGACGGCGCGCAGGATGAACTCGGCATAGCCGTCGGAGTGCGAGACCTCGGTCGCCGAGCAGCAGCCGGGAAGTGGGCCGACCGCGACATCGAGACCCGCATCACCCACGGTGAAGGCGAAGGTCACCTCGTCGGCCTCCGAAGCGCATCCACACGCGTACACGAAGGCCTCCTCAGCGGCGATACGCACGTCGTCGACCTCGTCGTAGGACATGCCGAGTCTGCTCGCCAGTTGCGCGGCGGTCATCCGCACCGTACGGGCGTACTCGCCCCGTGTCGGCACGGTCAGCCTGATGGAGTCCTGTTGCATCGGTCCTCCTCGCGGATCGGCCCGGGCGGGCCTATCGCTTCTTGAACGAACGCGCGATACGGGCAAGACCGCCCGCTGCGGCGCTCACGGGTGAGCGGATGAACTCGCCTGCACTTGACACGACGTCGCCGACGTTCTCGACCTGGGAGACGAGCCCGTCGAGCCGGAGAAGCTCGGCGTTGGCGGCGTCGAGCGTCACGTCGGCCTTGTCGAGCAGCGGTACGAGACGGCTGCGAACGTCTTCGAGGGCCTCACGGAGCTCCTTGACCGCGGCCATGACCGCGAAGAGCGCGTACAAGGCGACTCCGACCAGCACCAGCGCGGCCACCGTCAGTGCTACGCCGAGCATGTCCGCGACATCCACTGCACGACCTCCGGCGCCGTTTGCGGTACCCGCTCAGTGTAGCAAAGCCCGTGCTCAGGAGGCAGGGTCGTCGGCGTCACCGGCGGGAGGTGCCGCGGGGTGCCCCGGGCGGTAGTAGCGCTTGCCCACAAGCCCGCTCGGCAGGTACTGCTGATCCACGCGGGCGCCCGGGTAGTCATGCGGGTACCGGTACTCGGGATACCGCTCCGCGCCCGGGCGGTGGCGGTCGCGCAGGTGGTCGGGGACCGACTGCGCCGCCGCGTCGCGCACGTCCGCAAGCGCCTCATCGATCGCCAGGTACGCGGCGTTGCTCTTGGGGGCGAGGGACAGGTAGACGGCCGCGTGTGCGAGATTGATGCGCGCCTCCGGCCATCCGATCGACTCGGCGGCCTTGAATGCGGCAGCGGCGATCGGCAGCGCGTGTGGATCGGCCATCCCGACGTCCTCCGAGGCGAAGATGAGCATGCGTCGCGCGATGAACTTCGGGTCCTCACCGCCGTGGATCATGCGGGCGAGCCAGTAGACGGCCGCGTCGGGATCGCTCCCACGCATGGACTTGATGAACGCCGATATGACGTCGTAGTGCGCGTCACCCGCCTTGTCGTACGGCAGCGCCCGGGTCGCGGCGACGCGTGAGACGTCATCCGCCTTCACGCGCGCCGGTCCTCCGCCCGCGCCGCTGACCGCCTGGAACGCGAGCTCGAGCGTGGTGAGCGCCCGGCGGGCGTCGCCCCCGGCGATCGTGACGATGCGGTCGAGAGCGTCGTCGTCAAGCTCCACCCTGCCGCCAAGGCCGCGCGCCTGGTCGTCGCGCGCGCGCACCACGATCGTCCGTACGTCATCGTCGGACAGCGGCAGGAACTCCACGATCGTAGAGCGGCTGATGAGTGGGGCGTTGACCTCGAAGAACGGGTTCTCGGTCGTTGCGCCGATGAGTACGATCAGCCGGTCCTCCACCGCATGCAGGAGCGCATCCTGTTGTGACTTGTTGAAGCGGTGGATCTCGTCGATGAACAGGATGGTGCGCCTGTCGTTCAGCTTCAGCCGCTCGCGAGCCTGCTCGATGACCGCGCGAACGTCCTTCACGCCGGCGCTGACGGCGGAGATCTCCTCCACGTGCGACGAGGTCATGCGCGCGATGATGCGGGCCAGGCTCGTCTTCCCGGTCCCTGCGGGACCGTATAGGATCACCGAGGTCAGAGCGTCGAGCTCGATGGCGCCACGCAACACCGAACCCGGGCCGACGACCGATTGTTGCCCCACGAACTCATCGAGCGTACGCGGCCGCATGCGGACGGCAAGGGGGGCCGAGCGCTCGAGGCGCTCCTCGGCGGCGTCGTCGAAGAGATCGCGCATCGCTCTAGCGCGACGCGCGCTCTACCTCGCGCTCGATGTACGCGCGGTCCACGTAGCCCTTCCAGCGCCAGGTGATGAAGCCGTTGCCGTCGACCGCGAGCAGGTAGGGCGTGGTGGTGATCTCGAGCTCGGTCGCGTAGGTCACCGCGCGCGCCGCCGTGTCACTGTCACTCGGGCCGCCGACATCGAACGTGACAAGGTCGACCAGACCACGATAGTCGTCCATCGCGGCATCCACCTCGGCGCGCATCGCCGTGGTGATGCCCTGCGCGGGGTCGAAGAAGAAGATGAGCATCGGGCGCCCGGCGTCGAGCTTCTCCGTGATCACCGCGGGAGTCTCGGTGGTCGTGAACGACGGGAACGGCACCGGCTCGAGATCGCTGTCGTTGGCCGAGCGGTCGGTGATCGGCTCGGTGGGCTCGACGGCCGCAGGCGTGTCGGCCGGCGGAGCGGCGTCCGCGGGGGCGTCATCAGTGGCGGCTCCACCTCCGCCGCATCCGGGAACGACGAGCAGGAGTGCCGTGAGTGTGAGTGCTACAACGATTCGGCGCATCTGTCTCCTCCACGGGTGTGATGAGAATGAACCCCGCCCTGCGTGGTCGGCCGGGTGAACCTGCCGTAGCAGGTGGGTGCCCGCACCGAGGGTTCGCGCTTCCCTGTGAAGGGATCCCACTCCCCCGCGAGATGTAAGGCTCCCGGTGTTGAGGTGTTGGCTCAACCGCTGACACCGATTCCACGCAAGGCAAGGCACCATCATGGTAGCACCTCGCGAACCGGCGCGACACCAGACCGCCGCGTCACACCTCCTGTGAGCCACCACCGGCCAGAAGGTCTCTCACACGAGCGGCCAGCCGCCTGTGCCACACCACGTACAGTGCTGCGAGCACGACGCCACCCACACCGATCGCGACGGCGACGAGCGCATCCTCACGCCTGTCGTAAGCGGCGACCCCCGCAAGCCCGAGCACCGCGAGCACGCCCACGACCTGCGTCCAGCGCGCGTACCCGCGCGCGGTCACGTCCCACCGGTACACGGTGCCTATCACGACGAACGCCACGCACGAGACGATCACGATGGCGGCAGAGACGAGGAGACTGGCGGACACAACGACCCCCTAGTCGACCTTCAGGTGCACTTCGCGCAGCTGGCGCGAACTGACCACATCCGGAGCCCCGGTGAGCGGATCGGCGCCGGAGGACGTCTTCGGGAACGCGATGACGTCGCGGATCGAATGTGCGCCAGCGAGCAGCATCACGAGCCGGTCGAGGCCAAGCGCGATGCCGCCGTGCGGAGGCGCGCCGAACGAGAGCGCCTCGAGGAGGAACCCGAACTGGCTGCGGGCTTCCTCGGCGGACAATCCGATGCGCTCGAGCACACGCAGCTGGAGATCGGCGTTGTGGATGCGCAGCGTGCCACCGCCGATCTCGTACCCGTTCATGATGAGGTCGTAGCTGTACGAGCCCACGGAGAGGGGCTCGGACTCCAGCCTGTCCACATGCTCCTCGCGAGGCATGGTGAACGGGTGGTGGTTGGCGGCGTAGCGCTCCTCTTCGGCGTCGTACTTGAACATCGGGAAGTCCACGACCCACAGCACGTCGAAGCCTGTGCGTTCGACTCCCAGTTCGTCAGCCATCTTCAGGCGCAGCACACCGAGGACCTCCTCGGCCACGTCGCGCGCGTCGGCGATCATGAGCACGAGGTCGCCGGCCTCCACCTGCAGCGCTTCGCGCAGCCCGGCCATCTCGGCCTCGGTGAAGAACTTCGCGATCGGCGAACGGACCTCGCCCTCCGAAGTGAACGCCGCCCACGCCAGGCCCTTGGCCCCCGCGTCGAGCGCGACCTGGTTGAGTGCGTCGATCCTGCCACGGCTCCAGTCGCCGGCACCCTTCGCGTTGATGCCCTTGATGACACCGCCGTCGCCGAGCGCTCCGGCGAACACTTTGAACTCTGACGCCGCGAAGACTCCGGACAGATCGGCGAGCTCCATGCCGAAGCGGGTGTCGGGCCGATCGGAGCCATACCGGGACATGGCCTCGGCGTACGGCATCCGGCGCAAGGGCACCTGGAGGTCGACGGACGCCTCCTTCATCACCTCGTGCATGACGTCTTCCATCATGGACAGCACGTCGTCCTCGGTGACGAACGACATCTCGATGTCCACCTGCGTGAACTCGGGCTGACGATCGGCTCGGAGGTCCTCGTCGCGGAAGCAGCGCGCGATCTGGTAGTAGCGCTCGATGCCCGCCACCATGAACAGCTGCTTGAACAGCTGCGGAGACTGCGGGAGCGCGTAGAACTTGCCCGCGCTCATGCGGCTCGGAACGATGAAGTCGCGCGCGCCTTCGGGGGTGGACTTGCCGAGGATCGGCGTCTCCACCTCCATGAAGCCGTGCCCTTCGAGCGAGTGGCGAAAGCGCTGCACCACACGGTCGCGGAGTGCGAGCGCGGCGAACACCTCCGGGCGGCGGATGTCGAGGTACCGGTAACGCATCCGGGTGACCTCGTCGGTGTCGATGCCGGGCTCGATCTCGAACGGCGGCGTCTCACTGGTGTTCAGCACCTCTGCCTGAACGATGACGACCTCGATCTCACCGGTGGCCATGTTCGGGTTCTCGGTGCCTTCCGGCCGACGACGGACCGTGCCCGTGAGCTTCACGACCCACTCCGGCCGCATCCGCTCGGCGGTCATGAAGGCCGGCCCCGCGGTGTCCGGGTCGAAGACGCACTGCACGATCCCGCTGCGGTCGCGCAGGTCGACGAAGATGAGGCCGCCGTGGTCGCGGCGCTTGGCGACCCAGCCGGCCACGGTGACCTCGGCACCGATGTCATCGCTGCGAAGCGTGCCAGCGGTGTGCGAGCGGATCGAGTAGCGTGCGTCGAACATCAGGCGGGTCTCCTCTTAGCCGAGCGCAGCTGCGACTTCGGCGGGAGCCGAGCCGAGCGCCACGCGCTTCTCTTCCTTGGTGGACATGTCACGCATCGTGACCTGACCGTCGGTGAGCTCGTCCGGCCCGACAACGAGCACGAACCGCGCGCCGAGCCGATCGGCCTGCTTGAACTGCGACTTGAGGCTGCGCCCCTGGTGATCGAGCTCGGCGGCGATGCCGGCGTCGCGCAACCGCTGGGCGAGCGCGAAGACCTCGGCGGTCACCGCGTCGTCGACGCGCGCGACGAACACCTCGGCACGGGGCGGCGCGGGGACCTCCACGCCAGCGGCTTGCATCGCAAGCAGCGTGCGCTCGAAGCCGAGCGCGAAGCCGAGGCCGGGCGTGGCCGGGCCGCCGTAGGCCTCCATGAGGCGGTCGTAGCGCCCTCCCCCGCCGATGGCGTTCTGCGAGCCGAGGCCGGCGTCGACCTGGATCTCGAAGACGGTGCGCGTGTAGTAGTCCAGCCCGCGCACGAGCGACGGGTCCTCCACGTACGGGATGCCGAGCGCGTCCAGGTGTGCCTTCACCTCGGCATAGTGCGTCGCGCACGCGCCACAGAGCTCGTCACGCAGAAGCGGCGCTTCTCCCATCACCTCACGGCACGCGGGGTTCTTGCAGTCGAAGGCGCGCAGCGGGTTGGTGTCCGCGCGGCGGTTGCACTCCTCGCACAGGCCGACGGCATGGTCGCGGATGTAGGCGGCGATGCTGTCGCGGTACGCCGGACGGCACGACTCGTCGCCCATCGAGTTCAGCAGCAACCGCATGTTCTCAGCCGGGATGCCGAGCGCCTCGAAGTACCGCCACAGCACGGCGATGACCTCGGCATCGGCCGTGGGCTCTGCCGCGCCGAGCACCTCGATGCCGATCTGCCAGAACTGCCGCATGCGGCCCTTCTGCGGCCGCTCGTAGCGGAACATGGGACCTGCGTAGTAGAGCTTGGCCTGCGCGCCGTTAGCGGTGAGGTTGTGCTCGAGCGCCGAGCGCACCACGCTCGCGGTCCCCTCGGGACGCAGCGTGATCGAGCGGCCCGCCTTGTCCTCGAACGTATACATCTCCTTGGAGACGATGTCGGTGGCCTCGCCGATGCCGCGGGTGAAGACCTCCGTGTGCTCGAACAGCGGCGTGTACACGGGCTCGTACCCGTACCGCGCGAAGAGCTCCTGCGCGACACGCTGCAGGTGCTCCCACGCGCGCGCCACGTCGGGCAGCATGTCGGCGGTGCCTTTGGGTGCCTGTGCGTTCACGGAGGGCCTTTCGGGCGCGATGGGGCTGTCGGTGCGGTATCCGAGTGTAGCGGATGCGGCTGTGAGCGGCTATTCGGGCGCCGCTTCGATCGGCTCTCTTCAGGCGCTGTCCCGGCCGCGCTCGACACGCCGCTTGACCCGCATCCAGAGCGCGACCCCGGCGCCCACCGCCGCGAACTCGACGACATGCTTGACGGCGATGGCCGGTACGAGGTCTCCACGGACCGCCCCCAGGTCGTGCGTGTTGAAGAAGACGAGACGCGGTATGCCGCCCACGATCACCCACGCAAGCGCGATGACCGCGAACCGCGTGAGCATCGGGTAGGCACGCGCAAGCTGCGCGAACGCCTCAGGCCCTCCCCGCTCGGCCTGGCGGGCCAGCACCCACAGGATGACCGCCGTGGAGAGCAGCACGGCCGTGGCCACGTCGTGGAGGTAGTTGTTCATGATGATCAGGATGTCAGCCATCGCCGGGGCGCCTCCGCACGTGTCGCGTTGATGATCCGGGCATCTGGTGCGGTCACACCGCTCACGCCCTGGGGAAGAACGGGTTCACGCGCCGCTCCCGGCCGATGGTCGTCTCCGGTCCGTGACCGGGATGCACGCGCGTCTCGTCCGGAAGCGAAGAGAGCCGCGCGATCGAACGCCGCATGGCCGTCATGTCGCCGCCCGGGAAGTCGGTACGTCCCACGCTCCCCGCGAACAGCGTGTCGCCGCTCAGCAGGTGCCCCTCGGCGAGCAGGCAGATGCAGCCCGGCGTGTGCCCGGGTGTGTGAAGCACCTCGAGCGACACCGTCCCCGCCTCGATCACGTCCCCTTCACGCACGGTGCGATCCGCGGACGGCGCCGAGACGTCGAAGCCGAACAGCGCACCGCCCGAACCGTGCGCGCTCGTGATCGCGCCGGCGTCGGCCTCGTGGACGACCAGCGGCGCTCCCGTCTGCTCGACGACATCGCGTGCTGCGGCGAGGTGGTCGAAGTGGCCATGCGTCAGCACCACCGCAGCCACGGGCGCACCCCCGAGCGCCTCGATGATCGCACCCGCATCGTCGGCAGGGTCGACGATCAACGCCGGCCCACCCTGACCGTCGTCCACGAGCCAGCAGTTCGTGTCAAGCGCACCGAGCGTGATGCGACGTACCCTCACGAGGAACCCCCTCTGCGCTTCCCGCCCTCGGGCATCGCACGACGCGCATCGAAGACGCCATCGACGCCACGCACCGTCGCGAGCACCTTCTGCAGCTGGTCCATGTTGCCGAGTTCGAACAGGAATCGCAGGTAGGCGATGCCCTGCCGATCGGTGGAGACACCCGCCGAGACGACGTTGACGCCGGCGTCGGCGAGTGCGATCGAGATGTCCTGGAGCAGCCGGGTGCGGTTCAGCGCCTCGATGAGGATCTCGACCTGATAGGTGGTGGACGTACCGGTGTCCCACTCCACGTCCAGGATGCGCTCGGGGCTCGAGTTCACCAGCTCGCGGGCGTTGGGGCAGTCAGAGCGGTGGACTGAGACGCCCCGGCCGCGGGTCACGAACCCCACGATGCCGTCGCCGGGGACGGGGTTGCAGCAGTGCGCCAGACGGACGAGCACGTCGTCGATTCCCTTGACGCGTACGCCCGTGGTCCCCCGTCGTCGCGTCACCCTCGACGGGAGCGACGGTGCCACGACCTGTTGCTCGACCTCCGGCTCCAGCGCCGTGCGATCGATGGCGAGGACCTTGATGAGCTTGGTGACCACCTGCTTCGGGCTCTGCTTTCCCGAGCCGATCGCCGCGAGCAGGTCGTCGGCCTCC
>JADIIM010000054.1 GCA_015351705.1 Aeromicrobium sp.
CGGCGGGCATCGGCGCCGTCCTGCTCGTTGTGGGCGTGGTGTTCCTGTTCCGCGCGCGCATGGGCGCACCGGCGCTCCCGCGCGCCGACGAGCGACCGTACCTCGAGATGATCGGCCTCGACAGCTCGGCCGGGACGCTCGAGATCCTCGGCGCACGTCGGGCGCTCGAGGGCGCGCGCCGCGCGGTCGAGGCGCTCGAGGCCGCGGGGACGTCCGCCGAGTCGGCCGCCCAGGACGCGTCGCTCGCCGGTAATGCGCTTGAGACGCGCCGCGCCCTGTGGAGCTCCTGGCTCGCCGAGCGCGCGCTTCCCGCTGACCTCACGCCTGCGGCGGCAGCCGTGCTGCTCGGCAGGCTCGGCGAGGCACGCTCGGCAGGCACCGCTGTGGCCGAGGCGGCGGCGGATGTGGAGCGCATCACGACCCGGATGGACGACTTCGCCGTGCGGCTTGCCGACGCCGCCCGCCCGTTCGTGCCGGTACCGTCCGGGCCCACGCGGGCCGACGTGCCGGTGATGGCGAGTCGCGTGGCGGAGCGCCTCGAGGCGCTGCGTGCGCAGATCGCGCGAGCCGAGGAGCTTGCACGCGATGCCGCCGCGGTCGCCGAGCGCATCGAGGACGAGGAGATGCGCCGTGCGCGCGCCGCGCACGACCTGCATGGCATCCTCGAGCGCTTCGACCTGGCGGATGGCGGCACCCACGATGACCTGCACGTCCTGCGCAGGGAGGCGGAGCGCGAGGCCGGCGAGGCGGACGCTGCCGTCGAGGAGCTCACCGACGAGCGCAGCGGTCTTGAAGAGCGTCTCGCCACCGCCGAGCGCGAGCGTGTCGGCGAGGAGCTGCGCCTTGAGGAAGCCGGCCTCCTGGAACGGATCGGCGAGACCGTGGACCGCTACCTGGCGCTCACGCTCGCTTCACGGCTGCTCGGCAGGGCACAGGAGCGCTACCAGCGCGAGCGGCAGCCCGACGTGGTCAAACACGCCGGCCGCGTGTTCCGCGAGATCACCGACGGGCGCTACACGGATCTCAGCATGCCGCTTACGGGCGGACGGATCGAGGTCTTCGACACGCACGCGAGTGCGCTGACCTCGGACATCCTGTCGGCAGGCACCGCCGACCAGCTCTACCTGGCGTTGCGCATCGGTCTGGTGGCCCAGCTCGGCGAGGTGGGTGCGTCGCTGCCGGTCCTGATGGACGACGTGCTCGTCAACTTCGATCCGCCGCGCAAGCGTGGCGCGGTCCGGGCGATCGCCGAACTCGCCAGGACGCGCCAGGTGGTGTTCTTCACCTGCCATCCGGACACGGCCGCGCTCTTCGCCGAGGCCGCCCCCGGCCATGTGCGTCTGGAGATGGAGCGCGTGTCGCGGTAGGGGCCGAGCGGCCCGGCTATCCGTCGCTCAACGCCGGGAGCCGCAGCGTGAACACCGAGCCGCCGCCTGCGGCCGGCGCCGCGGTGATCGTTCCGCCGTGTGACTTCACGATCGCGGCCACGATCGCGAGCCCGAGCCCGGCGCCGCCGGTGGTGCGGTCACGGCTCGGCTGTGCGCGGTAGAAGCGATCGAACACGCGTGCCGCGTCCTCCTCGGAGATGCCCGGGCCCTGGTCTGTCACGCTGGCGACGGACGTCCCGTCCTCGGCGGAGAAGCCGAGCGTGACCGTCCCGCCCTCCGGCGTCATCCGCGAAGCGTTGTCGAGCAGGTTGGCGAACACCTGCTGGAGCCGGTCACGGTCGCCGAGCACGAGCGGTGCCGAGCCCTCGAAGGCCACGTCCACACCGCGGCTGTCGAGCAGGGGAGCGAGGCCCTCGACGGCGAAGCGGGCGGTCTCGACGAGGTCCACCCGCGAGATGGGCAGCTCGCCGGTGGCGCCCTCGATGCGCTGGAGGGTGAGCAGGTCGTTCGCCAGCCGTCCGAGCCGTTCCGACTCGCGCACGATCGTGGACAGGAACTGCCGGGCATCCTCTTCGGGCACGTCGCCGTCGAGCAGCGTCTCGGCCGCTCCACGGATCGCCGTGAGCGGCGTGCGCAGCTCGTGGCTCACGTCGGACACGAACCGCGACTTGCGCGTCTCTTCGTCCTTGAGCTCGGCCAGGGCGGTCTGCACCTCGTCGGCCATCGCGTTGAAGGCGTCCGCCACGGACTGCACCTCGCTCGACCCGCGTGGGCGCACGCGTACCGAGTGGTCGCCGGAGGCGAACGCGATCGCGCTGCGGGCCAGGGTGCGCAGCGGCGCTGAGAACCACCGCGCAAGAAGCTCGGTGAGCACGAGTGTGGCGAGCGCGAAGAGCCCGAGGGCGGCGAGAAGTCGGGTCCGGTAGTCGCGCAGGAGCGTGCGTACGGAGAACGTCGTGGCCGAGGTGTACGAGACCCCGGCGATGCGGTCGCCCACGACGATCGGGTTGGCGATGTAGAGCATCACGCGGCCGTCCTCGCTGATGCGGGTGGCCGCGCCGTGCTCACCCCGGAGCGCACGCGCGATCTCAGGCGTCTCCGCGTAGCCCACACCCACGCCATCGCCTCCGGCCGAGTCGATGAGCGCCGTGCCGTCGGCGTCGAGAACCCGGATGCGGCTGGCGATGTGGTCGCCTGCGGCGGCGAGCTCCTCGGCGATGGTGGTGGCCGATCTCGAGGACAGCCCGTCGGCTCCGGTCGCACGCAGCTGGCCCGCGACCATGGCCGAGACGATGAGACTCTCGTTGTGCAGCCGCTCCTCGAGTTTGCGCAGTCCGTAGTCCTCGAGCTCGGTGAGGAAGAACGCCGAGAGCGCGGCTGCGGCGCCGAGCGCCACGGCCAGGAACGCGATGAGGAGGCGGGTGCGTATCGAGGCGCGCATCGGCGGCCTTATCCGCCGAGGCGGTACCCGTATCCGCGCACCGTCTCGACGACCGCCGGGTCCACTCCTGCCTGCGTGAGCTTGTCGCGCAGGCGCTTGATGTGTGTGTCGACGGTCTTGGTCTCGACGACGTACTGCCAGCCCCACGCCTCCTTGAGCAGCTGCTCGCGGGAGAGCACCCGTCCGGCGTGGCGCATCAGGCATGCGAGCAGTTCGAACTCGCGCGGCGTGAGGTCGATCTCGGTCTCGCCGTAGGTGGCGATGTGCGCGGCCTCGTCGAGCAGGATGCCGGCGGCCTCGATCGGCGCGTCGTCGCGCGCGGGCTCGGCGGTCCGGGTGCCGCTTCGGCGCAGGAGCGCTTTGACGCGCGCGATCAGCTCGCGGACGCCGAACGGCTTGGCGAGGTAGTCGTCCCCGCCGATCTCGAGGCCGACCACCTTGTCGAGCTCGGTGTCGCGTGCCGAGAGGAACAGCACGGGCGTGTCGCCCTTGGCGCGCAGGCGGCGGCACACCTCGTAGCCGTCGGTCCCCGGAAGCATGATGTCGAGGACGATGAGGTCGAACGCCTGTGACTCGGCGAGTTCGAGCGCGGCGTCGCCGTCGGCGGCCACCGTCACCTCGTAGCCCTCCTTGCGGAGGTTGTAGGATACGAACTGGAGTATGGACTCCTCGTCATCGACGACGAGGATGCGAGCGGGCTCGGTGTTCACGGACACCTCCGTCGATCGTGGTCATCTGCGATGATAGCACCGTGACCGCGCACCGCCCGCTGTGGCGTTGCCGGGACGTCACAACGTGAAGGGGGAGGGCCATGATCCTGCTGGTGGACATCGGCAACACACAGACGGTCCTCGGCCTGGTCGAAGACGGCGTGCTCGCCGGGCACTGGCGCGTGTCAACCGACGCGACGCTCACCGCCGACGAGGTGCGGGTCAAGATCGGCGGTCTGCTCGCGCTCGACGGCCAGGGCTGGCCGGACGTGGAGCAGGTGGTGGTCTCGTCGGTGGTGCCCACACTCACGACCGCCTACATAGCACTGGCCGAGCGCGCGACCGGCCGGTCCCCGCTCGTGATCGGCCCGGGGGTACGGACCGGCGTCCCGGTGGCCTACGACAATCCGCACGAGATCGGAGCGGACCGCATCGTCAACGCCGCCGCGGCGGTCGACGGCTTCGGCGCGCCGGTCATCGTGGTCGACTTCGGCACGGCGACCACGCTCGACGTGGTGGACACGTCCGGTGCATACGTCGGCGGCGCGATAGCGCCGGGCGTGGAGACCGGCGCCGAGGCGCTGCTGCGTCGAGCCGCGCGTCTCTCGGCGGTCGATCTCGAGCCGCCCCGGCATGTGATCGGCAAGACCACCCGCGAGTCGTTGCAGGCCGGACTGCTCGTCGGCGCGGCGGCGATGGTGGACGGGCTGGTCTGGCGCACGTGGCAGGAGATCGGCGCCGAGTGCCCGGTGGTCGCGACCGGCGGGCTTGCCGAGTTGGTCGCGCCGCTCAGTGAGACCATCGGCCAGGTGGACGTCGACCTGACGCTCAAGGGGCTGCTGCTCGTGTGGGAGCGCAATCGCTGAGAGCGGCCGGCGATCGCATAGAATCGGAACATGACACGGGCCCGGACGATCGTCCGGGCCCGTGGGCCGCCAGATGTGTGCGGCTCCCCGTGGGGGCTACCCGTGGAGCGCGAGCCTCCCGTGCGAGCGCGACTTGGGCTCATGTGCGGGGAGATGAGCACCCTTGATCGCGCTGTGCACCAGGATGAACGGTCCGGTGAGCAGCATCCCCAGGATGTAGAGCACGGCGCCCAGCACCGCGATCCCGATGAGACCGAACACCACGGCTCCGATTGCCTCTGCCATCTCACCCGCCTCCTTTCGGTGGTCCGCAACGCGCTGATATGGATATGTTGCGGCCTACTCTGCATATGCCTCCACACGCTGGCTGAATGCGCGTGAATCGCGTCACAAGATGATGAATGGATGATTTCCGGGGATGAACGGCTGATTCAGCCCCGTTCATCATTCGATGCCGCGTCGGCATAGCCCTTGCTTCCAGATCACCGCCGGGCTGTCTCGGGCACATCGTGCGCCGTTGGCGAACACGTCCGTGCAGTGGTACGATGCAGGACGTTCAGGCAAGCAGGGTCATCCGCGGTGTGTCTGCGTGGCCGGTCGACGGCCGCTCCGCGCTCCTGCGACGCTGTACGTCGTTCTTCTCGTCCGCACAGGGCAGTGAGGAGTGATCGCGGAGTGAACAAGCGTGCCAAGCAGCGCCTCATGGGCGTCACCATCCTGATCTTCGTAGCGGTAGGCGCGCTCATCGGACTGACGCGGCTGGGTAACGCCGCAGCCACCCCGGTGAGCATCGATGCCGTCCTGAGCGACTCGGAACTGGTGGGCCGTCAGATAGAAGTCACCGGTGAGGTCGTCGCGGGGTCATGGGTCTCCGGCGCCAAGCCGTTCGTGTTCGAGATCGAAGACGCCGACGCCGACGGCAGCGGGCGCGTCCAGGTCATCTGGGACGATGTCGTGCCTGGCTCGTTCGGCGACGGCACGACCGCCACGGTGACCGGCGTCATCAACGAGGAAGGCGCCGTCGAGGCGAAGTACCTCGTGACCAAGTGCCCGTCCAAGTACGAGTCGGCTACCGGGGCGCTCACCGTCAACGACGTGCTCAGCCGCTCGAGCGAGCTGATCGGCTCGACCCTCAAGGTGACCGGGTTCGTCACTGCCGGCTCCATTCAGCCGGCAGGCGGCGCCGAGCGCTTCCGTATCGCAGACACGGCCGGAGCGGCGGACGGTCTCCCGATCGCGTATGGCGGCGGGCTTTCCACCGAGTTCACCGATGACTCCAAGGTGGTCATCACCGGCTCTATCGAGGCGGACGGCATCTTCCAGGCCACCGAGGTTGCCCTCGACAACGCCAGCAAGTAGCAGCGCTCTCCCACGTAGACCCGCACTCTCCCACACAGACCCGCGAACCGCACCGCACCGCACGAGAATGGAGTTGATGCATGGACCTCGGGACCCTGGGCAATTCACTGCTCGCGCTGGCGAGCATCGCGGCGGTCGCCTCGATCGTCGCTATCGCCGCTGGCGGCAAGGACGGCGCCAACGCGCGCCGAGTGGGCGGCATCCTGACCTTCGCGGTCCTCGGGTTCACCACGCTCGCGACACTCCTTCTGGCTGTGGCGTTCCTCACCGAGAACTGGGCGCTGCAGTACGTCGTCTACAACCACCCGACGCTCACCGGGCCGACGGCGTGGATGTACCGGCTCTCTGGCGTCTGGGCAGGCCGAGAGGGGTCGCTCCTGTTCTGGGAGTGGGTGCTCGCGATCTTCGCCGGCTTTGTCGCCTACAAGACCCTCAAGGTCGATGACCGTCTCGGCTCCACGGGCCTTGCGGTCCTGAACTTCGTGCAGCTGTTCTTCCTCGCGGCGATGTTCATCGACCTCAACAACCCCTTCAAGCTGACCCCTCCGGGGCTGGTCGACCCCAATACCGGGGCGCTGCTGACCAGTGCCGCGATGAACCCGTTGCTGCAGACGTGGGCGATGATCGCCCACCCGCCTACGCTGTTCATCGGGTACGCGGGCCTGGCGGTTCCCTTCGCCTTCGCGGTAGCGGCGCTGATCGTCGGCGACACCTCCAAGCGCTGGGTCGTCTTCTCCGACCGCATCACCGTCTTCTCCTGGCTCCTGCTCGGTATCGGGATCGGCCTCGGCTCGGTGTGGGCCTACATCGAGCTCGCCTTCGGCGGGTACTGGGCGTGGGACCCGGTCGAGAACGCGTCGATCCTGCCGTGGCTCACGGGTGTGGGCCTCATCCACTCGATGACCGTGTACCGGCGCAGGGGCGGTTTCCGTGCGTGGACGTTCATGCTCGCAGCGATAACGTTCGTCTACGTGTTGCTCGGCACGTTCATCACGCGTTCGGGCATCGTGCAGTCAGTCCATGCCTTCCAGGAGGATCCGCTCTCGTTCTGGCTGTTCCTGACGATGATGGTGGGCTCGCTTGCGGTGGTCGCCATCGGTGTGGCGATCCGCTGGAAGGACCTCCAGAGCGAGCATGATGGCTTCGAGCGCATCATCTCCAAGGAGGGCTCGTACTACTTCAACAACGTCATCATGCTCATCGCCGCGACGCTGATCGCCTACATGACGCTCGCGCCGGCGTTCCCCTCGTGGATGCCGCTCGGAGGGCAGTCCATCAAGCCGCCCGCGTACGACGCGCTGGCGCGGCCGATCGGCATCTTCTACATCATGGTCATGACCGCGTGCCCGATCCTCGCGTGGGGCGGTGGCGACTGGAAGAAGCTCTGGGAGCGTGCACGCATGCCGATCATCGGCGGCACGGTGCTGGGCGCGCTGTTCGTGGCGCTCTATGTCTTCGTGATGCTGCCGTTCTACACGCCGGACGGCACCACGCCGGACTGGTGGCACCACTTCCTCGCGATCGCGGGCGTGGTGACGGCAGGCTACGCCATCGCGCTTCCCACGTGGCTGTTCATCGACGGCACGCGCAAGCGCGCCGCCAGCACGGGCACGTCCATCGGCTCGGCGTTCGGCTGGATCCTCACCAAGGCACGGACGCAGTCGGGCGGCTACATCACCCACCTCGGCATGGGCGTCATCCTGATCGGCCTGGTGGGCTCGACGATGTTCGTGCGCACGCACCAGGTGGTCCTGCCGCAGCAGCCCGGTGCCAGTCAGTCCGCCGAGGGCTACACGTTCACCTTCGTCGACCTCGAGGAGACGCAGGAGAACGTGCGCGAGGGCGGAAGCGGAGACACCGTCTACACCCTGGTGACCGACGTGAGCAAGAACGGCAAGAGCGTGCAGATCGCCCGCCCGCAGATCCGCTTCCCGCAGCAGCTGGCGGCGCAGAACCAGACCACGCAGCACGTCGCGCTTGTGATCGAGCCGTTCAAGGACGTGTTCCTGTCCTTCTCGGGCATCGACCAGGCGGGCAACGGCAACCTCACCGTGAAGTTCTTCCCGATGCAGAGCTGGGTGTGGCTCGGATTCGTGATCACCATCCTCGGCAGCGGGCTTGCGATGTGGCCCAAGCGACAGGCGGCCTAGGCAAGCGATGGCCGACGAGCAGCATAGTGCTCCTGCGCTGGAGGTCCGGGATCTCACCCGGGCCTTCGGCGTGCGCAAGGCGCTCGACGGTGTGAGCTTCGATGTGCCCGAGCGTGCGTTCCTGTCGATCTTCGGGCCCAACGGCGCCGGCAAGACCACGCTCGTCAAGGTGCTCACCACACTGCTGAACCCCACGAGCGGCACGGCGAAGGTGCTCGGCCTCGACGTGGTGGACGACGCCGTGGAGATGCGGAAGCGCATCGGCCTCATCAGTCACAACCCGCTGCTCTATCCGGACCTCACCGCCGAGGAGAACCTGCTGTTCTTCGCCGAGATGTACGGGATCGAGATGCCTGAGGCGCGCGTGGCGGAGCTGCTCGAGGCCGTCGAGCTCGATCACCGCCGGCTCGACCTTACGCGCACGTTCTCGCGCGGGATGCTGCAGCGGCTCTCGATTGCGCGGGCGTTGCTGCACCGGCCCGAGGTGATCTTCTTGGACGAGCCGTACTCCGGGCTCGACCCGCACGCGATGGACATCCTAGATGGCCTGATCGCCGCGGTGCGCGCCGACCACACGTTCGTGATGATCAGCCACGACCTCGACAAGGGCCTCGAGCTTTGCAGCCATGCGCTCATCCTCGCGCGCGGCCGGCTCGTGCTCTTCGAGCCCCGTGAGGCCATCGACGACAGCGCGTTTCGGCGCACGTATCGCGAGACCGTGGGCATGGGGGTGGCCTGAGATGGCGAGCACGTCGATGCGCCAGTTCCGCGCGATGCTTCGCAAGGACATCGTCATGGAGTTGCGCACCAAAGAGATGCTCATGTCGATGGGCCTGTACTCGCTGCTCACGATGGTGGTCTACTTCGTAGCCCTCTCGCAGGCTGGCTCGTCGTTCGACCCGCGCGACATCGCCGCCGGCCTCTTGTGGCTCGCGTTCATCTTCACGTCGATGCTCGGGCTGAACCGCTCGCTCGTCCACGAGAAGGACCAGGGGTGCCTTGAGGCGCTGCTGCTCTCACCGGTGGATCGCCCGGTCATCTTCTTCGCGAAGTTCATCGGCAACCTGATCTTCCTGCTCATCGTCGAGGCGCTCACGATCCCCGTCTTCGCGTTCCTGTTCCTGCAGGGGAACGCGCTCGACAGCGGTGCGCTCGCGCTCATCCCGCTTGTGCTGGTGGCCGGGTCGGTGGGCATCGCGGGAGTGGGCACGCTTCTGGCTACGATGTCGGTCAACACGACGGGCAAGGACTTCGTGCTCGCGATGCTCTTCATCCCGCTCATGTACCCGCTGCTCCTCGGGGCGGTCACCGCCACGAGCGCAGCGATCATCGGCGGGCCGGAGGGCGTGGCTGCGTTCTGGACCGGCATGGCGTGGGTGGTGGGCTACGACGTCATCATGATCCTGGCGTCGTACGGCCTGTACGAGTTCATCGTGGGCGCGTGACGCGTCCACGTACGGCATAAGGAGGTCGATCGGCGCGTGAGATCAACGACCACGAGAGCGTTCATCGCGCTTGTCGTCGGCGGTGTGCTGACCCTGGCGGCCTTCCTCGGCGCGTTCTTCTGGGCGGGTGTGCCCGATTTCGGGTTCGTCCGTACGGCGGAGCGTGCCGACTCGGTGCGCTACCAGGGACCGTTCGAGCAGGCCATCGATGAGACGCGCTACCTGACCAACTTCATCGGCTACGACGTTGAGGTGGTCTCCGGCGGTGAGACGTTCCGCGGCGACCTGCTCGAGGCCGATGAGGTGCACGTGACGCTTCAGACCGCCGAGGGCGAGGTGCGCGTCTCGGCTGCCGAGTTCGAGTCCGGGCTTGTGCGCGGCTCGTCGTACGGTCGTCCCGACTGGGGGCAGAAGATCTTCTACTTCCACGTGCCGGTGGCCGAGATCTCCTTCATCGTCTTTGGCTTCGCGGCCTTCTACAGCCTGCGGTTCATCATGACGCGCAAGCGCGAGTACGACACGAAGGCGCGCATCTCCATGGAGGTCACGCTGCTGTTCGTCCTGCTCACGATGGCCACGGGCATCCTGTGGACGAAGGCCGCGTGGGGCGTGTGGTGGGACTGGGAGCCACGGCTCACCACGTACTTCATCATGACGTTGCTCGTGGTCGCGTACTTCGTGCTGCGCAACGCGGTCGAGGACGAGGAACGGCGTGCGCTGTACGCGGCGGCGTTCAGTATCCTCGGCTTCATCGACGCGCCGATATCCTTCTTCATCACGCGGCTCATCCCGTCGAACCACCCCGTGATCGAGCGGGGCGGGCTCGAGCCGCCGATGCTGATCAGCTTCATCATCGCCCAGGTCGGGATGATCGCGTTCGGCTACGCGATCTACCAGCTGCGGATGGGCGAGGTGCTGCTCAAGGACCGTATCGAACACGCCAAGACCCTGTTGGAGAGGTGAGTCAGTGATGGTGACGGATCCCACGCTCAAAGAGGTCTACTCGCTCGTGCTCACGCAATGGCCGCTGGTAGCTGGCGCCTACGCGATCCTGTGGGCGGTGCTCGTCGTGTACGTGGGCATGACCTTGCGGCGGCTCGGCGGCCTCGACAAGCAGCTCAAGGTTCTTGAGTCCGCGCTCGAGCGGCGCAGCGCTGGCGAGTAGCGCCCGCGGCATCGACCGAGGGGAGGCCGTGTGCTTGAGGTAGCATTCGTGGCGTTCTGGATGGCCATGGCGTTGTACGCCGCGGCCACGGTGCTCTACGCCTATCACGTCGCCACCAAGCGGGCGGCCCTGTCGTGGTACGCGACGTTCGCCACCGGCGCGGGCTTCCTGCTACAGACGGCGTCGATCGGGCTGCGGTCCTCGGCCACCGAGGGAACGGAGCTCACCGGATCCAATGTCCTCGTGCTCATGGCCTGGGCGCTCATCTTGGTGTACTTCGTGCTCGAACATGTGATCAAGCGCAAGGTCTACGGCACGCTGCTCGTGCCCTCGGCGCTCGTACTCATGCTGATCGCACAGATCGGCGGGCTGAGCTCCAACGTGCTCTCCGAGCTCACGCCGGAGCACGCCGCGCTGCTCGACAACTGGCGCGTAGGCATCCACGTGGCGCTGATCGCCTTCGCCAACGCCGGCTTCTTGATCAGCGCCGTCTCATCGCTGCTCTACCTTGTGCTCGAGCGGCAGCTCAAGGCGCGCAAGACCTCAAAGCTCTTCAGCCGTCTGCCGTCGCTCGCGCAGACCGACACGATCGCCCGCCGCTCGGTGGTGTGGGCGTTCCCGGCGTACACCGCCGGCATGATGCTCGGCGCGCTGCGTGCGATCGAGACCGACGTGCAGCTGTGGTGGGCCGACCCACGCGTGGTCCTCTCGGGGCTCGTGTGGCTCGCGTTCGCCGGCTACCAGTTCCTCCGCTGGCGCGTGGGTTGGGGCGGCCGCAAGGCCGCGTACCTGTCGCTCGCCGGCTTCGTGCTCGTGGTCGTGCTGGCCGTCGTCGCGCGAACCGTACCGTCCGGCTTCCACATCTTCGGCCTGTAGGGGAGACCGGTGGCCTTGTGGCATGACAGACACGTGCTCATCACCGGCGGCTCGAGCGGCATCGGGCTCGCGTTCGGCGAGCTCGCGGCCGAGCGCGGCGCACACGTGACGCTCCTCGCCCGCGATGTCGGACGGCTTGAGGCGGCGCGAGAAGCGGTCGCGGCCGCGCGCGTGACCGAGGCGCAGCGGGTCAGCGCCGTCCCGGCCGACGTGACCTCCTGGCAGTCGACCGACGCCGCCATCAGGCAGGCCGAGGATCTGGCGGGTCCGGTCGACGTGCTTGTGACGAGCGCGGGGTACTGTCATCCCGCGCGCTTCGTCGAGATGCCGATCGAGCAGATCGAGGGACAGGTGAACGTCGACCTCCTCGGCACGCTCCACGCTGCGCGCGCCGCGGCGCCGGGGATGGTCGAGCGCGGCCGCGGCCACATCGTGCTGCTGTCGTCGATGGGCGGCATCGTCGGCGTGTACGGCTACGCGCCGTACAGCGCCGCGAAGTTCGGCGTGATGGGGCTGGCCGAGGTCCTGCGTTGCGAGCTCAAGCCCCACGGCGTGGGCGTGAGCGTGGTCTGCCCGCCCAACGTCGACACCCCCGGGTACGCCCGTGAGCGCGAGATCGAACCGCCCGAGACCGCCCGCATCAACGGCGCGGCCCGCACCGCAAGCCCGCGCTCCATGGCGGTGCTCGTCGCCGACGCGATCGACCGCCGCCGCTTCGTGGTGGTGCCGGGGCTCGGCTACCGGCTGCTCAGGCGCGTGAAGGGCCTCGTGCCCGAGATCTTCTACGCGTCGTTCGACCGTGATGTCGCCGCCGCACGCAAGGAGGCGAGCGCCGATGTCGCGTAGGCTGCCGGGCAGAGCGTCGGGAGACCGTCGCCACCGTGTGCCGTTCGGCGCGAGACAGGTTCTCGCGCGTTGTTCGGGCCTCGTGCCCGGTGCTACCATAAGCCTGTTCAGGCATGCGCAGGAGGAGCGTTCATCGCGCCACCACATCGCCCCCGCCGGGCCTGCTTGCCTGAACAACAACGCACCGCTCCGGCGGGGGCGCCCAAGCCCTCCACTGTCCGTGACTCGGGCATCCCTGTCTCCGTGCGCGCAACCCCGGGAGTGATCCGGCAGCCATGCATCTCGTTCTGATCGGCCTCAGCCACAAGACCGCTCCGGTCGCCATCCGGGAGAAGCTCACGTTCCCGGCGACGGTGCAGCAAGACGCACTCACGCAGCTCAAGCGTCTCGAACAGATCGCCGAGGCGGTCATCGTGTCCACGTGCAACCGCACCGAGGTCTACGCGGTGGCGTCGGGCGAGGACGCGGGCGTGGAGGCGGTCATCGACTTCCTCTGCGACTACCACGACCTCGATCGGCACGAGCTCGTCCGCTACCTGTACATCATCACCGGTGAGGCGGTGGTGCGGCATCTGTTCCGGGTGGTCGCGTCGCTCGACTCGATGGTCATCGGCGAGGCTCAGATCCTCGGCCAGGTGAAAGAAGCCTACGATCACGCGCTCAACGCCGGCACGACCGCGCGCGCGTACAACAAGCTGTTCCGCCAGAGCTTCGAGGTGGGCAAGCGGGTGCGCACCGAGACGGCCATCGGCGAGTCGGCAGTCTCGATCAGCTACGCCGCCGTGGAGCTCGCCAAGAAGGTGTTCGACACGCTCGACGGCCGGACGATCCTCATCCTGGGCGCGGGCAAGATGAGCGAGCTCACTGCCAAGCACCTCGTGTGCAACGGCGTGACGCGCGTTCTCGTGGCCAACCGCACGCTCTCGCGTGCAGAGGAGATGGCCGATCGCTTCGCGGGCGAGGCTGTTGCGTACGAGCGCCTGTACGAGGCGATCGCCGAGGCGGACATCGTGATCTCCTCCACCGCGGCGACGGAGTATGTCGTGACCAAGACCGACCTCGCGCCTGCCGTGCGTCACCGCAACCGCCCGCTGTTCCTCATCGATATCGCCGTGCCGCGCGACATCGACCCGGCCGTCAACGGCCTCGGCAGTGTGTTCCTCTACGACATCGACGACCTGTCGGGTGTGGTGGAGTCCAACCTCGAGGAGCGCATGACCGAGGCGCGCCGGGCCGAGGGCATCATCGAGGAGGAGATCGCCGCCTTCTTCGCATGGGCCGAGTCCATGGAGGTGGTGCCCACGGTCACCGCGATCCGGGCCAAGGCCGAGGTCATCCGCCAGATGGAGCTCGAGAAGGCGATGAAGCGGCTCGACCTCTCGGACAAGGAGCGCAAGGTGGTCGAGGCGCTCACCTGCGCGATCGTGAACAAGATGCTCCACGGGCCCACGGCGCGCCTGAAGAAGGCCGCCACCGGCGCCGACGGATATCTGTACGTGGACGTGGCCCGCGCGCTGTACGGGCTCGAAGACAGCGAGGACCGGCGCGGCCCCGGCATGTTCCGCAACCTGATCAACCAACGTGCACGTGAGATCGTCGAGAAGCAGAAGGAGACAGGGGATAGCTTTGGCGACTGTGGAGCGTAAGGAACTGGTCATCGGCACGCGCGGGAGCAAGCTCGCGCTGTGGCAGTCCGAGTACATCAAAGCCAAGCTCGAGGAGGTCACCGGGCTGCCGGTGAGCCTCAAGATCATCAAGACCACCGGCGACAAGATCCTCGACGTGCCGCTCGCCAAGGTGGGCGGCAAGGGCCTGTTCACCAAGGAGCTCGAGGTCGAGCTGCTCGCGGGCACCGTCGACCTGTGCGTGCACTCGATGAAGGACGTGCCCACCGAACTTCCCGACGGTTGCGTGATCGCGGCCATGCCCGAGCGCGTGGACCCGCGCGACGCGATCGTCTCCGGCGCGGGCTACGACCTCACCACGCTGCCGGAGGGCGCCAAGCTCGGCACGTCGAGCCTCAGGCGTCGCTCCCAGGTGGTGCACATGCGCCCCGACCTCGAGATCGTCGACGTCCGCGGCAACCTGGACACGCGTATGCGCAAGGCCGAGACCGGCGAGGTCGACGCGGTGATCCTCGCCTCGGCGGGCATCACGCGCATGGGCTGGTCCGACCGCATCACGAGCTACATCCCGGTCGAGCAGATGGTGCCGGCCGTGGGCCAGGGCGCCATCGGCATCGAGATCCGCGAGGACGACGAGTTCATGCTGCACGTCATGGAGCGGATCGGCCACCCCGAGACGATGGAGTGCGTGACCGCCGAGCGCGTGGTCATGCGCTCGCTCGAGGGCGGGTGCCAGGTGCCCATCGGCGCGTACGCGCGCTACGAGGAGGGCACGCTCACGATGGACGCCATGGTGGGCTCGGTCGACGGCCAGCGCATCGTCCGCGAGCAGCTGTGCGGCGACGCCGGCCAGCCGCGGGCCCTCGGCGAGGCGATGGTCGAGCGTCTGCGCGCACTCGGCGCGGAGGCGATCCTGGCCGAGATCCGCGACGCGGCCCCGGACGGCAGCGTGGACACGCTGCTCGGCACCTGAGCGGAGGGATGCCGATGGCAGGAGCGCTTCAGGGCAGACGGGTGGTGGTGACGCGGGCGGCATCCCAGGCCGCGCCGCTCATCGCGCTGCTCGAGGCCGCCGGTGCCGAGGCACTCGTCTTCCCCACCATCGAGATCGTGGACCCGGAGGACTTCGGCCCGGTCGACGACGCGATCCGCCAGATCGACGTGTACTCCTGGGCCGTGTTCACCTCCACCAACGGCGTGGAGCGCTTCTTTGCGCGCATGGCCCAGGTGGACAAGGACGCCCGGGCGCTCCACGGCCTGCGCATCGCGGCGGTAGGGCCGGCAACTGCCGAGGCGCTCGGCCAGCACGGGATCCGGCCCGACTTCGTGCCCGACGAGTACGTGGGCGAGGGCGTGCTGGAGGGTCTGTGCGTGCGTGGCGTGGGCCAGGGCACGCGGGTGCTCCTGCCGCGCGCACTCGAGGCGCGCGAGGTGCTGCCCGCCGAGCTGTCCGCCCGCGGCGCCCGCGTGGACGTGGTGCCGGTCTACCGGACGGTGCCCGGCGCGGGCGACCCGGAGGTGCTCGAACGGCTGCGCGCGGGCGAGGCCGACGCGGTCACGTTCACGTCGTCTTCGACCGTCCGGCACTTCGTGCGACTGACCGGGGGCGTGGACCTCTCGGACGTCGTCATTGCGTGCATCGGCCCTATCACGGCGGCCACCGCGCGCGAGCACGGACTGACGGTTACCGTCGAGCCCGAGGAGTACACGGTACCGGCGCTGGTGGCCGCGCTCGAGCTGCACTTCGCAGAGCGCGCGGCCGATTGACAAAGCGAGCATCGCTCGGCATTGTATACATCTGCACTCGGCCCTTGAGGGTCACGGGTGCGGCAGATGGGGATGTAGCTCAGCTGGGAGAGCGCTGCGTTCGCAACGCAGAGGTCGGCGGTTCGAGCCCGCTCATCTCCACCAACGGATACGATGTCGGGGCGGCCACGCGGATGCGGGTCGCCCCGACTGCGTCACCCGCATTGCACGTCCGTACAAGCACCGTCGCGCACGCGCCTCTGGCGCCGGCCGCGCGGCCAACCGGCCACAAGGAGGTCACCGATGGAGTTCCCCGCCTACCGCCCGCGCCGCCTGCGCCGCACCGAGGCGCTGCGCTCGCTCGTCCGCGAGACGACTCTTTCCCCCGCAGACTTCGTCTACCCGCTGTTCGTGATGTTCGGCACCGGTGTGCGCCGGGAGGTGCCGTCCATGCCGGGCGTCTACAACCTCTCGCTCGACCAGCTGCCCGCCGAGATCGATGAACTCAAGGCCCTCGGCGTCCCTGCGGTGATCCTGTTCGGCATCCCGGACGCGAAGGACGAGGCCGGCAGCGGAGCGTATGCCGAGGAGGGCGTCGTCCAGGAGGCGATCCGTGCGATCAAGGCGCACGATCCCGACTTCACCGTGATCACCGACGTCTGCATGTGCGAGTACACGAGCCACGGCCACTGCGGCGCGCTCGACGAGCACGGCTGCGTGATGAACGACGTGACGCTCGAGATGCTCGCGTCGACCGCCGTCAGCCACGCCGAGGCCGGCGCCGACATGGTGGCGCCCTCAGACATGATGGACGGCCGAGTAGGCGCGATCCGCTCGGCGCTCGACGCCGAGGGTTACAGCGAGGTGCCAATCATGGCGTACTCGGCCAAGTACGCGAGCGCGTACTACGGCCCGTTCCGGGACGCCGCCGACAGCGCGCCGAGTTTCGGCGACCGCCGCGCCTACCAGATGGATCCCGCCAACGGTGAAGAGGCGCTGCGCGAGACCGGGCTGGACATCGCCGAGGGCGCCGACATCGTCATGGTCAAGCCGGCGCTTGCGTACATGGACGTCATCCGTCGGGTGAAGGACGAGTTCGGCTACCCCACGGCCGCCTACAACGTCAGTGGCGAGTACGCGATGGTGAAGGCCGCCGCGCGCAACGGATGGATCGACGAGCGGCGGCTCGTGCTCGAGACGCTCACCGGCTTCAAGCGCGCCGGTGCGGACATCATCATCACCTACCACGCCAAGGACGCGGCGCGGTGGCTCAAGGAAGGCGAGTAGATGGCTGACAACGTAGGGAACGCGGACGCCCGGCCCGACCTGGACCTCGACGAGCAGCTCGGGGACGACCGGCCCACGATCGACGAGCAGGAGATGGCCGAGGCCATGGCCGGCTGCGGCCAGACCGCGATCGGCATGCCGATGGGCGCGTCCGGCTCGCCGGTGGCCTCCGCCTCGGACGCCGGTGACCCCTCGCTCGCTGTCCTCGGCGCACAGGACGCGCCTGCGGAGGCTTCGCTCGAGGTCCCGCCGTCCTCGGCGCAGCCGGGCCACCCCGGCATGCCTCCCGGTCACCCGCAGGTCCCGGCGGGCGCCGGGATGCCGGCGGGTCACCCGGCGGGCATCGACCGCCAGCGCCACGGCGGCGCGCGCTCGGTGGGCTTCAGGCCCGGCGGCGGCGAGCAGGCGCTCGCCTACGAGGCCCGCACCGGCATCAAAGCGCCGCGCATCATCGCCTGGGAGATCACGCGCTCGTGCAACCTGTCGTGCGCGCACTGCCGCGCGGCGGCCGAGTTCGGCCACTACGCGGGCGAGCTCTCGCTCGACCAGATCAAGAGCGTCATCGACGACATCGTCACCATCTCCAACCCGATCATCATCCTGACCGGCGGCGAGCCGCTCATGCGTCCCGACATCTGGGAGATCGTCGACTACTGCCATGAGAAGGGCGCGATGCCGGTCATCGGCACCAATGCCACGATGATCACCGACGACATCGCCGCCACGATGGCCGAGCACAGGATCCCGCGCATCAGCGTGTCGATCGATTTCCCCACCGCCGAGGGGCACGACTCCTTCCGCGGCGAGCCCGGATGCTTCGACCAGTCGATCGAGGGCATCAAGATCGCCAAGCGCCACGGCGTGGGCGTGCAGATCAACACCACGGTCACCAAGCTCAACGCTGACCGGATCGACGAGATCCACGATCTGGCCGAGTCGCTCGGCGTGGACGCGTTCCACATCTTCATGCTGGTGCCCACCGGCCGCGGTAGCGATCTGCTCGAGCAGGAGCTCCCGCCCGAGGAGTACGAGCGCGTGCTGACGTGGGCGTACCATCGCCAGAAGACGAGCCCGCTGCATTTCAAGCCGACCGACTCGCCACACTACTACCGGATCATCCGGCAGCTCGCCAAAGCCGAGGGCAAGAAGGTCACACGCGAGGAGTACGGCCTGGACGCGATGACGCGCGGGTGCCTCGGCGGCATCACGTTCTGCTTCATCAGCCACACCGGCGACATCCAGCCGTGCGGGTACTTCGACATGCAGCTCGGCAACGTGAAGGAGCAGCCGTTCTCGCAGATCTGGACCGAGTCGAAGGTCTTCAACGAGCTGCGTGACTACTCGCTCCTCAAGGGCAAGTGCGGCGCGTGCGAGTACAAGGCGGTCTGCGGCGGGTGCCGGGCGCGCGCGCTGGAGCTCACCGGTGACTACCTTGAGGCCGAGCCGTACTGCGTCTACGAGCCGCCAGGCTGGACCGGCGAGTGCGAGGAAGTCGAGACCAGCGGGGACTGAGTACGGCTTCGTGCGTGCGTCGGCCGGCCGGCTGCCGCGCGCGGTACGATGCGATGACCCGCCATCGGGAGGACATGATGCCCCCACAGTCCGATCAGACCGTCGCGCGCGTGATCGAGGCGCTCGGCGATGGCCTGCCGCTCACCGTCCGTCCGTTCGCCGACCTCGGCGAGCGGCTGGGGTTGAGCGAAGCCGACGTGCTCGCCGTCGTGCGCGACCTGCGCGCGCAGCGTGCGATCGTGCGCGTCGGCGCCGCGCTGGCTCCCGGTGCGCTCGGCTACCATCCGTCGCTGAGCGCGGTCGCTGTGGCCGAGGAGCGCGTGGAGGAAGCGGCCGACCTCCTGCGCGAGCTGCCGTACGTCACGCACGTCTTCGAGCTCGATGACCGCTACCGGCTGTGGTATGCGCTCGCCACCACCTCCCGCGCGCGGCTGGAGGTGGCCGAGAGCGAGATCGCCACACGCCTCGGCGTGAGCGACCGCTATCGCGTGCTGCCCGACGAGCAGTTCAAGGCCACCGCCACCTTCGCTGCCGATGGTACGCCCGAGCCGTGGAGCGTCGCCGCGGAGCCGGAAGAGGCGCCACCGGCGCTCGACCGCGACGAGCAGGCGCTCGTGCGGCTCCTGCAAGGCGAGTTCCCGCTTGCCGAGCGGCCGTTTTCGGCGCTTGCGATCACGCTCGGCGAGTGCGGTTACGACGTGGACGAGCGCTGGGCGCTCGACTCTGCGCGCGAGCTGTCCGATGCCGGGGTGCTCGGCGGGTTCGAGGCGACGCTTCGCACGCGCCCGGAGCCGTGGCGCCTCGCGCTCACCACGTGGCTCTGCCCCGGTGACCCGCAGGCCGCCGGCGAGGCGATCGCATCGTTCCCCGAGGTGCTCCACTGCTTCACGCGGCGCGTGCCGGGCGCGGGGATGTCAGTGCTCGCGCTCGTGGAGGCCGATGACCGGGCCGCGCTCGACCAGTCGATCGCCCGCATCGCCGCAATCGCGGACCTCGACGCGCCTCGGATCGCGTGCCCGGTGACCGAGTTCAAGCGCACGCAGCTGCGGTTCTTCGCCGAGGGGGAGTAGCCCGGGCCGGGGCGGACCCTCTGCGCTCGAGGCTGCCTTGCCGCCTCGCCCGCCCGCGCCCGACGCGCCGCCGCCGCCTGATATACTCTGCTCTCGGCTGTCCGTACCTCCCGAAAGGGGCGTTCCTCCCATGCAGCACGCACACTCCTCGGACCTGTTCGCCCGCGCACAGCGCGTCATCCCGGGCGGCGTGAACTCCCCGGTCCGCGCGTTCAAAAGCGTCGGCATCGATCCGCTGTTCTACGAGCGCGCCAAGGGCTCGCGCGTGTGGGACGCCGACGGCAACGAGTACATCGACTTCGTGGCGTCGTGGGGCCCGATGATCCTCGGCCATGCGCCCGACGTGGTGCTTGACGCGGTGCGTGAGCAGCTCGACCGCGGCACCAGCTACGGCGCGCCCACCGAGATCGAGATCCGTGCCGCCGAGGCGGTCATCGACGCCGTGCCCTCCATCGAGATGGTGCGCATGGTCTCCTCCGGCACCGAGGCCACGATGAGCGCGATCCGGCTCGCCCGCGGCTACACCGGTCGCGAGAAGTTCATCAAGTTCGACGGCAACTACCACGGCCACTCCGACGCGCTGCTGGCGGCGGCGGGAAGCGGCCTGCTTACGCTCAATATCCCCGGCACACCCGGCGTCACCCAGGGCGCGGTGGCCGACACGATGGTGCTTCCGTACAACGACATCGACGCGGTTCGCGAGGCGCTCGAGGCGTACCCGGAGCAGATCGCCGCGATCATCGTGGAGCCGGTCGCCGGCAATATGGGCGTCGTGCCCCCCGCAGACGGCTTCCTTGAGGGGCTGCGTGAGCTCTGCACCGCGCACGGCACCGTGCTCATCTTCGACGAGGTCATCACCGGCTTCCGTGTCGCCCGCGGCGGCGCGCAGGAGCGCTTCGGCGTGATGCCCGACCTCACCACGCTCGGCAAGATCATCGGCGGCGGCTTCCCGGTGGGCGCCTTCGGCGGACGCCGCGAGATCATGGAGCATCTGGCGCCTGTGGGTCCCGTCTACCAGGCCGGCACGCTCTCGGGCAACCCCATCGCGATGGTGGCCGGTCTCGCGCTCATGGCCGAGCTCGCCAGGCCGGGCGTCTACGACGAGCTCGAGCGCAAGGGTGCGCGCCTCGAAGCGGGACTGCGCGCCGCGGTCGACGCCGCGGGCATCGATGCGTTCCTCACACGCGTGGGCGCCATGGCGTGCATGTTCTTCACCGCCGAGGAGATCCGCGACTGGCCGTCGGCTTCCACAAGCGACACCGACCGCTACGCGTGCTACTTCCGCGGCATGCTCGATCGCGGCATCGTGCTCGCACCGAGCCAGTTCGAGGCCACGTTCGTGGGTCTCGCGCACTCCGATGCGGACATCGACGCGATGACATCTGCCGCAGCCGAGGTGCTCGCGGGGCTGTAGTCGTCGGCTGTCGTCGTCAGGCGCGAGGGGCGTGACGTGGCCGCCCTGAGCGCTCGCGCGAAGCGGCGCCGCTCCGGTTGACGTTCCCTGCCCACGGTGTAGGCTAGTGCACGTTGTGCGGACGCCCCCGCACCCGCGTGCGCGATGTGCCACGCGGTCGTCAGATGCGAGAGAAGGCGAGCGATGAAGGCGATCATACCGGCGGCGGGACTGGGTACCCGCTTCCTGCCGGTCACCAAAGAGCAGCCCAAAGAGATGCTCCCCGTTGTGGGCAAGCCGGTCATCCAGTATGTGGTGGAAGAGGCCGTAGCAGCCGGGGTGGACGACATCCTCATGATCACCGGTCGTGGCAAGCGCGCGATCGAGGACCACTTCGACCGGTCGGTGGAGCTCGAGGATCTGCTCGAGCGCTCGGGGGCGACGGACAAGCTGCGCCAGGTCCGCAACATCCCCGATCTCGCCAACGTCTTCTACGTCCGCCAGGGCCGCCCGCGCGGCCTGGGCCACGCGGTGCTCTGCGGCGCGCCGCACACGCTCGACGAGCCGTTCTTCGTGCTGCTGGGCGACGTCATCGTCCCGGGCAACCACTGCTTGCCGCGGCTGCAGGAGATCCACAAGAAGTACGGATCGTCGGTCATCGCCGTCGAGCCGGTCGAACAGCAGTACGTGAGCCGTTACGGCGTCATCGCCGGCCACGAGGTGGAGCCGGGCGTGTGGAAGGTCACCGATCTCGTAGAGAAGCCGCCGGCCAACGAAGCGCCAAGCAACCTGGCCATCTTCGGCCGATACCTGCTGACGCCGAGGGTCATGGAGATCCTGCCCCACATCGAGGCGGGGCGCGGCAACGAGATCCAGCTCACTGACGCACTGCGCGAGCTCATTCTTCGTGAGGACCTCTACGCGGTGACGCTTGACTGCAAGGGTTACGACACCGGCAACATCCTCTCGTGGCTCGAGACGAACGTGGCGCTCGCGCTTGAGACCGAGGAGTTCGGCGACCAACTGCGAGAGAGCCTGGAGCGGCTGCTCGGCTGACACGACCGTTCGTCGCAATCCGAGTAAAGGCGGGGTTCCTTTCTGCCGAAACAGTAGGTGACGGTAAGTTCGCCCACTGCGGCAGTAAGGAATCCCGTGTGTCGTTTGCGTGTACACGTATGCCCTGAGAGCCGGATTCGCAAGGCGGGGACCGCGCTGCTCGGTGCGTTTCTCGTGCTTGCGATGCTCCCCGTGGCGCCCGCCGAGGCGTCCTCGGCCACCTGGACCGTCGACACCCTCGGGCGGACCGAGAGCGACATCCGCCGCGTCTGGCAGCAGCTGAGGCCGTCGTACGACGGAGCCGTACACACGGTGTCGCCGCTGGTGACGACGCCGTACGCGCCCGGAGAGACCACCGCAGGCTTCGTGGCCGACGGGCTCGGGATCATCAACTTCGCGCGATACCTCGCAGGTCTGCCCGCCGACGTGGTGACCACGCCGGAGATGAACCTGCAGGCGCAGCATGGCGCGGTGCTCCTGGCCGCGAGCACGTTCTCGCACACCCCGCCCAAGCCGGCCGACATGAGCCAGGCGTTCTACGACATCGCCGTCCGCTCCACCTCGTACAGCAACATCGGCGCGGGCTATCGCGACGCCGAGAGCTTCCAGATGGCTTGCCTGCACGACAGCAGCGCCTCGAACCTCACCCGCATCGGGCACCGGCGCTGGCTGCTGAACCCCAGGATGAAGCAGACCGGCATCGGCTATGCCGAGACCCGCCTCACCACGTGGGCGATCGACAACTCGCGCTCCGAGACCGTCTCGTTCGACACGATCACGTGGCCTGCGGCCGGGCTCTTCCCGGTGGAGTTCATGACCACGCGCACCCCGTGGTCGGTGACGCTCGACCCGGGCCGTTACGAGTGGGACACCGCCGGGCACCGTGTGACCCTCACCCGGGTGGCCGACGGACGCTCGTGGAGCTTCGACGCGACCACCAAGGACACCGCAGGCACGTACTTCAACGCCGACTTCAGCTACATCGGTGTGCGCAACGCGTTCATCTTCCGGCCCGACCCGGCGACCATCACGTACGCTCCGGGCGATGAGTTCGACGTGCGGCTCGAGGGCGGGATCCGCCTCAAGGGCACGTCGACCCCGGCGGTCATCACCTACCGCACGAAGTTCATGACGCTCGACGGGCCGGTTGACGCCGAGGACGAGGGCACCACCGATCCCGGCGATGACGTCACGGTCCCGGGTGATGGCAACGACGCCGCGTTGCCCGACGACGGCGACGAGACGGCCGGGGAGCTTGCGGTGACGCAGGTGGCGGGCACCGACCGCATCGCCACGGCGATCGCGGCCTCGAAGAAGGCATTCCCGGGCGGCGCGCCCACCGTCGTGATCGCAACGGCCACCAACTGGCCGGACGCGCTCGGCGGCGCGGCACTCGCCGGCTCGGCGGGCGGGCCGATCCTGCTCACCACCCAGGCGAGTCTGCCCTCGGCGGTGGTGACCGAGATCAAGCGCCTCGGCGCCAAGCAGGCGATCGTGCTCGGCGGCACCGGCGCGGTGTCCTCCAGTGTGGAGAGCCAGCTGCGCACGGCGCTCGGCGCGGGCGGAAGCGTCACGCGCATCGCCGGCAGCGATCGTTACGACACGGCGCGGCGCATCGCGGCCGAGACCGTGAAGCTGCGCTCGGCGGACGGCGGCTACGACGGCGTGGCGTTCCTGGCGACCGGCGCGAACTTCCCGGACGCGCTCGGCGCTTCGCCGCTGGCGGCGGGCAACGGCTGGCCGATCTATCTGAGCGGCGGCGGGCTCGATGCGGCGACCGCCTCGGCGATGAAGCGCGCCGGTGTCACGAAGGTGATCGTGCTGGGCGGCACCGGCGTGGTCTCCACCGCAGTGGAGCAGGCCGTGGTCCGCGAGGTGGGCTGCTCGGTGCAGCGCATCGCTGGCCCGGACCGCTACCAGACCGCGGTCAAGGTGGCCGCGTACGGCGTGAACTCGGCGGGCATGAGCTGGGACGGCGTGGCGATCGCCACGGGCACCGGGTTCCCGGACGCGCTCGCGGGCGGCGTGCTGCAGGGCACTGGCGGGTCGGTCGTGTTGCTCACGCCGCCGACCAAACTCGACACCTCCGTGCGCGGCACGCTCTCGGCCAACCGCGACAGCGTGACCGAGGTGCGGTTCCTGGGCGGCACCGGCGCGGTGTCCACCACGGTGCGCACCCAGGTGACCGACGCGCTGCGCTAGAGAAGCACGGCAGGTGCGCCGGCGCGGGCTTGTCGAATATTCACCTAATCACTAAAGCGAATTGGTGTTTAGCGCCCGTTTGCGGGCGAAGCGCAGGTGAGTTCCGCGAGGGCGCGCAGCATCCACGCCTCACCCCACCGCGTGTAGGCCATCGGCTGGTAGCCGTAGCCGAAGATGCCGTAGCCGAACGAGCCGTCGTCGTTGCGCAGGTTCTCCGCGGTCCAGCGGTAGGCGCGCTCCGCGAGGTCCAGCGCGTCCGGGAACCGGTCGGCCAGCGTGGCGCCACATAGGATCGACTCGGCGCACGCATGGATGTTCACGGGCAGGTACTGTCCCTCGATGGTCCGCACGGTGCCGTCGGCAAGCACGAACTCGCGCGCGTAGTGAGCCCAGGCCCGCTCGAGAGGTGCTGACGCCTCGGCATAGCCCAGGTCCTCGTACTGCAGGAGCGCCCGGAGCACGAAGCCGGTGTGGTAGTTGTCCACGTGACGGCCGGTACTCTGATGTGCCGCCCAGTACTCGAACGCACCATCGTCCCGTTGCTCGGACAGGGTGAACTGGAGCACCTCGTGAGCTAGTTCAGCCCAGGCGGGCGCATCGAAGTCGCGTGCAAGTCGAGCCAGGAGAGCGCCGAGCGAGATGCTCACGTTGTGGACGGCGAAGTCATCGATTGGTGTGTACGGCAGGTAGACGCCGTGCTCAGTGGTGTACCGAGGAAGCGCGTCAGCGATGAAGACCCCCACCTCGTGAGCAAGTCCCCGTGCCAGATCATCCTTGCGGTAGATCGCATAGTCGAGAAGCGCCTCGCCGCAGATGGCCGTCGTGATCGAATAGGGGGTCCCCGGCGGGAAGTTGATCCTCGACCGGAACGCGAACGGGTACGACCACGATGCGCCGGGGTAGTCTGTGTGGCGGTGTTGGTCGAGCCAATCGACGAGTGTCGCGCCGTCCTCCGGCCACGCGCGGAGTCCCGCCGTCTGCAGCCGTGTCCAAGCGCCCAGGAGTAACCCGACGGCCTTGGAGTTCTCGTGTGGCTTCTGTCGCAGCAGGCGTCGAGCACCATGCGGGTTGCGCTGCACTGCACGGTCAGCGGTCGTCCAGGCACCCGATATCCGTGTGCCTCTCGTTCGCCGGAGCAGGCGCATCACCGGATGATCATACACGTCATAGGGGTCGTAGCCCGCCAGCCCATAGCGGTCGAACCACGCCACCAGGTCCGCGATGGTCTCGCCGAGTGCCTCGGTATGTCCTGCGTTGTCCGGCATCGTCTCTCCCGATAGGCGTGATTCCTGCACGATAGCAGGGTCGCGCCACTGCGCCCATCGTGCGATGCCGCAGGCCGTACGTGTAGAATGGGCCGTTGGTGCATCGCACGTTAGTCGTCACTCGTGCGACCGGCAAGAACTTGCATCGAGCACCGGGGAGTGTGCATGAAGTACGTACGGATAGTGCGCCGAGTGCTCGCGTTGCTCGGCGTGCGCTGGCGGCAGGGCGCCTTGATGGTGGCGCTCACCGGCATGTACGCAATCTTCGAGGGTTTCGGCATCAGCTTGCTGCTGCCCGTGCTCGAGTACGCCGAGTCGGGAGGCGCCGCGGTGCCCTCCGGCGGTGTGTGGCCGTACGTGACAGCGCTCGCCGGCGCACTCGGGCTTCCAGTGACGCTCGCTACGCTGCTGCTGCTCTCGTTCGTGCCCATCCTGCTTCGTCAGGGCGCGTTCTTCCTGAACACCTGGTACACAGCGGCGATCCAGAACCATGCGGTCGAGCGGCTCACTGCGCGTGTGTTCGGGGCGATCGTTGAGGCCGACCTCTCCTTCATCGACAGCGAAGACCAAGGGATGCTCCTGAGCCTCGTCACCGGACAGTCCTCGCGGTGCGGTGTCGTGCTCAACCAGATGCTGCGCCTGCTTGCAGCCGCAGCCATCTCACTCACGTACGTCCTGATACTTGCGGTGCTGTCGTGGCGCCTTGCGATCGTCTCCGCTGTGGCGATGCTCCTCATCTCCGTGCCGATGAAGCGGATCCTGCAGCGCTCGCGCAGGCTCGGGACGTCGCTCACCGATGCCACGGTCCGCACGGTCGCGGCGGTTCGCGAGCGGCTCGCTGCGGTGCGCCTCGTCAAGCTCCGCAACCGGGAGGCCGAGGAGACGGCGCATGTGCGCGCACTCGCAGCCGAGCAACGCGAGGCGGGGACGAAGATCGCACTCGCTGGCGCGCTCGTTGAGGTCATCGTCGACCCCGCGCTGATGCTCGCGGTGTTCATCATCGTCTTCACCGGCATCGAGGTCTTCTCGATGTCGCTTGCCGGTCTGGGGTTGTTCCTGTTCGTGCTCCTGCGTCTCAACGGGAAGGTGAAGGAGCTGAACGTCGGCCGGCAGGCGTTCGCCAGCCACGCCCCGGCACTCGACTGGGTCGAGAGCGCCCTGGAGGCGGCCGAGTATTCCCGTACGATCCGGGGCGGCGCGCGCGAGTTCAGCGGCGTGGGAGACGGGATCGAATTCCGCGACGTGCACTTCACCTATCCGGGCAGCCACACGCCAGTGCTCGATGGCGTGAGCCTCTCGCTTCCGCGGGGCACGCTCACCGGCATCGTGGGACGGTCGGGCTCGGGCAAGTCAACGCTGGCCGACCTCATCCCACGGCTCAAGGTGCCGACGTCCGGTGAGATCTCCATCGACGGCCACCCGATCGAGGAGTACGACCTCGCCTCGCTCAGGCGACAAGTCGGCTTCCTCGGCCAGGACCCGGTCATGTTCAACGACACGATCCGCGCCAACATCGGCTACGGGCTGGATTCGGTGCCGGAGGATGCCGACATTCGTCGCGCGCTTGAGGCCAGTCATTCGGCGGAGTTCGTGGACCAGCTGGCCGAGGGCGTGGAGACGGTGATCGGTGACCGGGGCGTCAGGCTCTCCGGCGGGCAGCGGCAGCGACTCGCGCTTGCTCGCGTTTTCTTGCAGCGGCCCGAGATCCTCATCCTCGACGAGCCCACGAGCGCGCTCGATTCCGAGTCCGAGCAGTTCATCCAGCACGCGCTGGAGCGGCTACACGGCGAGGTCACGCTTCTCGTGATCGCCCACCGCCTCGCGACGGTGGAGACGGCCGACCAGATCCTCGTGCTTGCCGATGGGCGCATCGTCGAGGCTGGCACGCACGACGACCTGCTGGCGCGCGGCGGCCACTATGAGCGCCTCTTCGCCTCGCAGATCAGGGCGTGACGGGCACCCATGTCTGACGGCAGATCCCGACCCCGCGCACTGGTCCTGGCGCTCAACGCCCTTACCCACGACCGCCGGGTGCTGAACGAGGCGCGCTCTCTGGCCGAGGCCGGATTCGAGGTGATCCGTGTCGGTCTCGTCGTGGTTGAGGGTCAGCCGGAGCAGGAGACGACCGACTTCGACACGATAATCAGGTTGAAGCCGTCCTGGTACAAACCACTGCCCGCGGGCGCGGCGGGAAGAGCGCACGACGACAGCGGTGCGCGTATACAAGGAGTACTTCGCCAGTGGCCACTGAAAGTCCGCGCGATGAACTTCGTGCGAGATACGTTCCCGCGTACGATGCAGGGCTTAGATGGACTACGGGGGGTGCACCGCTGGAGCAAGGAGCTCGTGGCCCTTTGCGCGGGCTTGAGGCCAGACGTGGTCATCGCATGCGACTTCGACACACTGTCTGCGGGGGCCGCACTGCGCCGCCGTGGCGCGTCGTTTCTCGTATACGACGCACACGAGCTGTGGGTGGATCAGTCCGGGAGGCGCTTCACGCGTCTTGTGCGCCGGCTCGCGCTCTTCCTTGAGAGCCGCTTCGCCCGCCAGGCCGACCTGTGCACCACGGTCGGCAACGGTCTGGCCGACACGCTGGCGAAGCGTCACCGTCTACCGAGACCTCTCGTGGTGTTCAACGGGCCCGAGACGGTCATGGACCCCGCGCCGCACGCCGTCGGCCCGCTTCGCCTCTATTTCCAGGGCTCGTACTCGCCGGGTCGCGGCATCGAGCGTGCACTTGCGGCGATGGAATCGCTTCGTGGTCAGGCAACGCTCACGCTCCAGGGCTTCGGCGTTCTTGAGGACGAGCTGCGTTCAGTCGCCGAGGAGCGAGGCCTCGTCCCCGACCCGGTGACCTTCGTGCCGTCGTGCCGTCCCGATGAGGTCACCCAAGCCGCGAGCGCGTACGACATCGGGCTGGTCTCAGTCGAACCCGTCTGCCTCAACAACATCCTGAGCATGCCGAACAAGGTCTTCACCTACCTCGGCGGCGGGCTCGCGATCATGACCACGGACGAGACGCCTGAGATCGCCGCGCTCGTGCGCGAGTACGGGTGCGGTATCGTGGCTGACAAGTGGACGGCCGACGCGATCGTGGAGGCACTGCGCCCGCTTCTCGGGGACCGGGAGCGTGTGGAGTCGATGCGTGCGGCCTCGCGGCGGGCATGCGACGTGTTCGCCTGGGAGCGGCAGTTCGGTCCGGTGGTGGAGGCGCTGCGGGAGCGGTTCGGTCAGCGACTCGATGCCCCGTAGTGAAGGGCTGAAGGTGTGCCTAGACTCCTGCTCGTGAGTTACTTCTTCCCCCCGATAGGCGGGGTGGGCGCGCAGCGCGCGCTCAGGTTCGCGCGCTATCTTCCGGAGCATGGCTGGGATGTCACGGTCCTTGCGCCGGCCACGTCCAACTATGCACTCGTGGATGAGTTTCCTACGGCGCGTGACGGCGGCTACGAGGTCGCTCGAACGCGGTCCATCGATGTGCCAAGACGGTATTCACGGCTCGGGCAACGGATCTACCCGGTCGTGATGTTCCCCGACGACCGGCGGCTGTGGGCGCTTCATGCGTCACGTGTCGCAGGACAGCTCGCTCGGACTTGCGATGTGGTGATGTCCAGTGCGCTTCCCATGACCTCCCACATCGTCGGGCGGGCGGCCACACGTGCAGGGCGGCTACCGTGGGTGGTGGACTTTCAGGACCCCTACGTAACCAACCCGCACCTGGCCAACGCGCCGCGGGCGCGTAGTCGCGAGCGCCTCGAGCGGCGCGTTCTGAGTGAGGCGAGCGCGATCACCGTGGTCACCGACGACATGGAGCGCGACTTTGCCGCCCGCACAGAGTCGCCGGTCACGGTGATCGAGAACGGATTTGATCCAGACGAATTCGCTGCGGCGAGTACGGTCTCACTCCCAGGTCAGCGCACGCTCGTCTACCTGGGCTCCCTGTACGGCTCACAGTCGCTCGTTCCGGTTGTTGAGGCAATGCGGCTTGCATGCGAGCGCGCGCCGCACATCAGGGAGACGCTGATGGTGCACTTCGTCGGCAGCGTCGCAGACTGGCAGAAGGCGCACGCGTTGCAGTCCGATGTGGCGGACATGGTCTCGTTCACGTCGTATGTGCCGCGACAAGAGGCGCTCGGCATCATGCTAGGTGCCGACGCGCTGCTACTCTTGCTCTCAGAGGACCTCGCCCATGCGGCTACCGGCAAGGTGTTCGACTACCTGGGCAGCGGCAGACCGATTCTCGCGCTCGTGCCACCGAGTCCGGCGGGACGCATCGCTGCCGCGGCGGGCGGGACGGTGACCCATACCATCGAGGACTTCGCCGATGCGCTCATCCGGCTTGCCGGAGATGGGTTGCCGTCTGCCGCGCCGGCGGAGTCGGAGGCGGTTGCCCGATACGCCGCCGACCGACTGACATCCCGATTCGTTGACGTGCTCGATGAGGTTCTGGGGCGCTCGCGCGCCCCCGTAGCTCCACTCAGGAGAGAGCGCTGACATGACGCGAGCAGTCACACACCCGAGGACGCGTGATCGTTCCGCCCGGGAAGGCCTCCGCATCCTCATCATCGGGCCTGCCCATAGCATCGCGCTTGAGCAATGGGTCGATGAGATGCTTGCGCGCGGCCACGAGATCCTCGTGCTGTCGCCCAATGAACCCCGCCCTGCGCTTGCCGACCGCGTCGAATCGACGGAGGCCGGGTTCCGGCCGCCGCTGCTCGGCCTGCTGCTGCGCATCATCTACGTCAGACGACGTGTCCGTTCGTATCGCCCGGACGTCGTCCATGGGCAGTCCGCCATAGACTACGGACTCTGGGCAGCGCTGTCAGGTCGCGTGCCGGCGCTCGTGACCTGCTGGGGCTCGGACGTCTTCATCGCACCGCAGATGAAGCGCAAGAGCCGGTGGAAGGTGCGAACCGCCCTGCGGTGCGCGACGTACGTGACGGGTACCTCCCAGGCGCTCCTGGATGCCGCGGACCGTGTTGCGGGCAAGAAGCTCGCCAGTGAGATCGTCTTCTGGGGCGTGGACACTGATGTGTTCCGTCCGGTGGATGGAAGCGGTAGACCGAACGTCACGGTCCTGAGCGTGCGGGGGCATGAGACGCTCTACAACATCGACGTGATCCTCCGTGCGTTCGCGCGCCTGCGTGACGTGCGTCCGCATGTCCGGCTGGTAGTCGCGCATCAGGGCTCGCTCACCCCGGCACTCAAGGATCTCACCCGTGAGCTTGGCATCGCCGATGCCGTGACGTTCCTCGGCTTCGTTGAACAGGATGCGCTGCCGCAGGTCTACGCCGAGGCCGATGTCTACGTATCGGTCCCGTCGAGCGACGCCTCGGCGGTGTCCAACCTCGAGGCCATGGCGTCCGGCCTGCCTGTGGTCGGAAGCACACTGCCATCCACGCTCGAGTGGATCGAAGACGGCGTGAACGGGCTTGTTGTCCCGCCGGGTGACGAGGACGCCCTGACCGACGCGCTCGTCCGTCTGGTCGACGACGAGGGGCTGCGCCTGCGACTGGGCACCGAGGCGCGTCGCATGGCGGAGGCTCGAGGTTCGCGTGCCAGCCAGATGGACCGCGCGTCCGAGATCTACCGGCTCTTGGCCGAAGGGCGGCTGCCGTGAAGATCGCCATGCTTGTCCTTAACGACATGACTGCAGACGCCCGCGTGGATCGCGAGGCCCGATCACTCGCCGACGCTAGGCACAACGTCGAGGTCTTCGCACTCAGAAGCCGAGGCCTGCCCGAGCGTGAGGATGCCGGATCGTATGTGATCCATCGGGTCGCCGACTTCACCCGGGCCGGTCTGAGGCGGCCGGTCGCGAAGCTGCGTGAGCGGCGGGTGCGAGAGCGCTCAATCGCTGCCCACGCGGTGGCTGTGTCGCCTGACGTCGTTCACTGCCATGACACCAACACCCTCGGCATCGGAGTGTCCGTGGCGCGGCAGCTCGGCGTGCCGTATGTCTACGACGCTCACGAGCTGTATCCGGACTCGCTCACTCAGCGTCGGTTCCAGGGGTCGGCTCCCGTGCAGATGTACCTCCGGAGCCAGGAGCGACAGCTGGTTCCAGGTGCGGCAGCCGTGATCACCGTCAGCGATGGTCTGAGCCGAGTCCTTCACGAGCGGTACGGGGTTGCCCCTGTCCTCGTCGCCAACTGCCCGCCACTGCGGCCGCCGGCGGATCGAACCGCACTGAAGCGGGAGCTCGGGCTGCCACCCGAGTCACTCGTTGTGCTCTACCAGGGCGGACTGTTGCCAGGTCGGGCGATCGATGAGCTCGTCGACGCGATGGCGCAGGTGCCGGACGCCTACCTGGTCGTGCAGGGGAGTGGGGAGTACGAGTCGGCCATGCGAAGCCGTGTCGCCGAGCGTGGTGTGGACGCCCGCACGATCTTCATGGGTCAGGTGCCGCATGAGCGACTGTTCGAGCTGACCTGTGGCGCCGACGTGGGGACAATCTTCCTTGACGGTGTGACGCTCAACCACCAGCTCGCCTGGACGAACCGGATGTTCATGTACATGATGGCCGGCATCCCCACAGCGGCGACGGACCTGCCGGGCGCTTCCGGGGTCCTGCTTCCGGCCGGCGCGGGGCTTGTGGCTCCGGCTGGTGATGCTGAGGCGATGGCGGACATCCTCCGAAAGCTCGTGTCCGACCCGGAGAGGCGCGCACGGATGGGTGCCGCCGGTCGCGCGGCCGCCGAGAGCGAGTACAACTGGGCTTCGCAGGAGCGGCGGCTTCTCGACGTGTACGAACGGCTCGGTGTCTGATGCGACTCCTCTTCGTCACATACGAGTTCCCTCCCAAGGGTGGTCCGGGCGTGCAGCGGCCGCTCAAGCTCGTGAAGTACCTTCCTCAGTCCGGCTGGGAGAGCACGGTGCTCACCGTCCTCGATCCGCCCACTGCGCTCGTTGACGCCACGCTCGAGGCAGAGCTGCCGGCATCCACGCGGGTGGTGCGCGCGTGGTCGCTCGAACCCACGCGGGTGATCCAGTTCCTGAGGCGGCTGCGAGGTGGGTCGGGTGCGGCGGCAGACGCCGCGCCATCCGGCGCCGTCGGTTTCTCGGGGGCGCCCTCGTGGACGGTCGGCGCCGTCCAGGGGCTCTTCGTCCCGGATGAGAAACGGTTCTGGAGGCCGTGGGCGGTGCGCGCCGGCACGGCTGCAACGGCAGCGGACGACTGCATCGTCGTGGTATCGAGCGGACCGCCGCACACGGCGCACGTGGTGGCAGGAGCGATCGCGCGGCGCCTCAGCCTCCCGCACGTCGCTGACCTGCGCGATCCCTGGGTGGGCGCCTACCATCGGCGCTACGCCACGCCGTTGCACCGTGCCGCGGACGCGAGGCTCGAGCGGCGCGTGCTCTCGGCCGCGAGCACCATCGTCACCGTCACCGAGCAAATGGCCGAGATGTACCGCGAGCGCTATCCGGGCGTGCGCGTACTCGTGATCCCCAACGGGTACGACCCGGCCGATCTGCCGGCCGCACCCTCCGGCACGCACGAGGGACTCGTGCTCGCCTATACGGGCACGTTCGGCGGCGCGCGTCAGCCGGAGAGCTTCCTCGCGGGCGTGGCGCTCGCCGAGGCACGGCAGCCGGAACTCGCTCAAGACCTCCGAATCGTGGCTGCCGGTCCGGGGCAGGAGTTCGTGGCAGCCGCGCGCCGCGCGGGCGTGCGGAGCACGGTGGAGGCGCTCGGCTACGTCTCCCACGAGCGGAGCCTCCAGGTGCTCGCCGCATCAGACGTCGCCCTGCTCGTGCTCTCCGCGGGCGAGGAGAGCCGCGTGAGTCTCTCGGGCAAGGTCTTCGAGTACCTCGGTATGCGCAAACCGATCCTGGCGGTAGTAGGCGAGGGACCGGCGGCAGAGTTGGTGGAGAGCGTCACCGGCGGCCGCGTCGCCTCCTTCGACGATCCCGCATCGGTTGCCGTTGCACTCGAGGAGTTGTACGCGGTGTGGCGGTCGGGCAGTCTCATGGGACCCACCGAGGCCGAAGCTGCCCGGTTCAGCCGCGTCGAGCAGGCACAGGCCTACGCCGCGCTCCTCGAGGAGGTCGCCGATGCGCGCCGCGCGTGACCTCCGCGTCCTTCTCGTAGCGGCAGCCACCTCCACCACCGGTGGTGGAGAGAAGCACGTCGCCGACCTGCTGCGGCTGCTGCCGCCGCGCGGCATCGAGGTCGGCCTCGTCGCCCCGCCCGGTGGCGACCTCGCACTGCTTGCTGCCAACGCGGGCATCCCGTTCCACCACGCCGAGATCGCGGGGGGCCTGTCCTTCGCGGGTCGATCCCAGCTCGCCTCGGCCATCGGCACCTTCCAGCCGGACGTGGTACACGCGCACGGCTCGCGCGCCGCCTTCTACGCCCGACTGGCCGACCCGAAGGCCGCGCGTCGCGTGGTCTACACCCTGCACGGCATCCATGTCGACAAGGCGGGCACGCCGCTGCGCCGCTGGGCGCTCGTTCGTGTGGAGCGCCTGCTGCGACGTCGGACCGCGCGCTTCGTGACGGTCTGCGACGCGAACATGCGCGCAGGTGAGCGCCTTGGCATCCTGGATGCGCGTCGCACCACCACCGTCTACAACGGCATCGACGTGCCGGGCGCGCCGCAGCCGCGCGGCACGTTCCGCGCCGAGCTCGGCCTGTCGGACGACACCCCGCTCGCGCTCTCCGTCGGCCGCCTCACGTGGCCCAAGGACCAGGCCACGCTCCTGCGCGCGTGGGCGCTCGTGCACGACCGCGTCCCCGGCGCGGTGCTCGCGCTCGTGGGCGAGGGCGAGTTGGACGCCGAGCTGCGCGCGCTGGCCGCCGAACTCGGCCTGGCCGAGTCCGTCCGCTTCGTCGCGCCGCGTGAGGGCCTGGCGCCTGCCTATGCCGACGCCGACGTCTTCGTGCTCTCCTCGCGGTGGGAGGGCCTGCCCTACGTGGTGCTCGAGGCGATGTCGTTCGGCCTGCCCGTGGTGAGCACGCGGGTGGACGGCATCCCCGAGGCGGTCGTCGACGGCACGAGCGGGCTCCTCGTCCCGTCGTCGGCCCCCGAGGCGCTCGCCTCCGCGATCGCCGGCGTGCTCGACGACCCGGACACCCGCGCACGCATGGGCGCCGCAGGTGCGGCGATCGTGGCCGAGCGCTTCGGCCTGGACCGCATGGCCGACGAGCTCGTCGCCGTGTATCGCGGGCTGGTGCGCTAGGAGCGGGTGGCCGCGCGTTCGACCTCGTAGGCGAGCCGGACCGCGTTCACGCCCGCGGCGCCGTCCACGAGGGGCTTGCGGCCGGTGGTGATCGCGTCGATCACGTCGCGCAGCTCGCGGGCGAGCGGCTCGCCGCTGCGGTCGAGGTACGGCACTTCCACCACGTTCGCCTGCCGGTACATGCCGCTCTCCTCGAACTCCACCGAGGTCTCGCGCTTGATGCTGACGTCCTGGCGGATCGAGTCGGCCACGATGAACCGCTCGCGCTCGGAGACGGAGATGCGGCGCACCTTGTCCTGCGTGACGCGGGAGGTCTGCAGCGACGCGATCCGGCCGCCCTCGAACTCGAGGACGGCGCTGGCCACGTCGAACGAGTCGGAGAACACCGCTGACGCGGCCGCCTCCACGTGGACGGGATAGCCGCCGGCGATCCAGCACGCGAGGTCGAGGTCGTGGACCATGAGGTCAAAGATGACGCTGTCTTTGATGCGCGGCGTGTACGGCGAGAGGCGCTCGAAGGAGAGCATGACCGGGTCTGATGTGAGCCCGGCGAGCACGCTGACCGCGGCGTTGAAGCGCTCCACGTGGCCCACCGCCAGCACGAGGCCGGCTGACTCGGCGGCGTCCACGATGCGCTGGGCGTCTTCCGGCGTTCCGGCGAGCGGCTTCTCGATCATCAGGTGTGTCTTCCTGCCGATGAGTTCGAGCGCCGTCTCCACATGGCTCTGGGTGGGGGTGGCCACGACCGCGAAGTCAACCTCGGGCAACGCATCCAGGCTCTCGAAGACCGGGGCGCCCACCGCCGCCAGACGGGTGCGTGCGCCCTCCACGTCCGGGTCGACCACGCCGACGAACTCCACGTCGGGCTGTGTGGCGAGGATGCGTGCGTGATGGCGGCCCATGTTCCCGGCCCCGATGACAGCGGCGCGCAGCATGGTGCGACTCCCTCCCGGTGGCGATGCACGCGCGGCATCGCGTCCCGTGTGTCCGTGTGCGATGTGCTCACGATAGCAGTTCCCGGCTTCCGGCACGTGACGCTCGGTCGTGCGCGTCGTAGACTGACGGCACCGCTGCGCACCCGCGCTCGGCCGGAGCGGGGCACCGTTCCCGGCCTGGCCGACACGACCCGGAAGGCGGCCGCCCGGCCGATGCGCTCGCTCAAGCACACCACCGTCCTGTTCGTCACCTCCCGCACGGGCCCCACGCTCTCACGCGTGGAGCGCCGGTGGCTGCCGGTGATGCGTGCCCTCGTGGCCGAGCAGGCCACGGTGTTGCTCGTGGCCGCCCCCAACGGCCCGCTCGTCGCGCCTGCCCGGCAGGCCGGCGTCACCATCGCGCCCTACCGGGTCGACCGGTTCAATGTGTGGATCACGCGCAACCGGCTGCGCGCGTACCTCAAGCGCTACGAGCCGGCCATCGCGTTCGCGTCCGGGTACCACGCGGACATCCCGTTGCGCCTGGCCGCGCGCGACCTGCCGGTCACGGTCGCAACCTCCACGTACTGCGGCGGCTGGCCGTATCGCGGCCTCGGCGTGCTCACCACGCGGGGCCGTCAGCGGCTCGAGCGCAGGACACGCTCCCGCGTCGATGCGTTCGTGGTGGACAACGCCGTGCTTGCCGAGACGCTCACTGCCGACGGTGTGCCGCTGCACAAGGTCCACGTGGTGCCGCCGGGTGTGGACGTGGGCGACGTCTCCCGCGCCTCGGCCGTGGTGCTCGATCTTCCCGGGGAGCGCCCGCTCATCGGCTATGCGGGGGCACTCGAACGCAGCCGCGGGCTCGGTACGCTCGCCGCCGCGGCGCCACTGATCAAGGAGCGCCACCCGCAGGTGCGCGTCATCGTGTCGGGGGAGGGGCCGGCGCGCCTCGGCCTGCTGCCCGCCTCGCTCGATGGGCGCATCGAGCTGCTCGGCCGCGCCGAGAGCGTTCCGGCGCTCCTCTCGGCGCTCGACGTGTGCGTGTTCCCCACAAGCGAGTCGGGGATCCCCACGTCGCTTCTGGAGGCCGCCGCGCTCGGTCGGCCTATCGTGGCCTCGGACACGCTGGGCATGCGCGAGGTGTTCGCCGAGGGAAGCGAGATCGTGCTGGTCCCGCAGGGTAACGCCGAGGCACTTGCCGAGGCCGTGAGCGACCTGCTCGACGACCCGGGCCGTGCCGCCGCGCTCGGCGCCGCGGCACGCTCGCGCGTGCTCGACGACTACGCGGAGCCCGATCTCGTGAGGCGCTGGGTCACGCTGCTGCGGTCGCTCTCGGCCTGAGCCTACCGCTTCGGATCGTTCGGCCAGCGGCGTTGCACGCCTCCCTACGTTTCCGTAGAGTTCTCTACGGAGGTGGACGCATGACGGACTACGTGCAGATCTCGGCGCAGATCAGCGAGGCGACGCGCGCCCGGCTCGACCAGTACGCCCGCGAGACCGGCCTCAAGAAGAGCCGCATCATCGAGGACGCGATCCAGGCGCGACTGGACGCGCTCGATCAGATCCCCCCCGAGTACATCGTCCCCACACGCGTCGTGCTCGACGACGAGTCGTGGGGACGCGTGATCGAACGCGTCGAGGGCGCCGGCCAGCCGAGTGCCGGGCTCATTGAGCTCCTGCGCCCGCATCGCGAGGAATTCAGGAGGCTCCTTGGGCTTGACGATTAGGCGACTCGAGCGCTCCGACGTCAGGGACGGTTTCGACAGCGGGTCGCTGGCGCTCGATCGCTACCTTCGCGAGTTCGCGTGGCAGAACCAGGAGCGGTACGCGCTGGGCGTGACGTACGTGGCGGTCGACGATGAGACGCGGTGTGTGTGCGGTTACGTGACCGTCTCCGCCGCGCAGCTCACCGCGAACCTGCGTTCACGGGCGGGTGTTCCCCGCGCGTTCGAGGGCGGGGTGCCCGTGCTGCGGCTCGGCTGTCTTGCGGTCGATCGACGGTTCCAGGGCCACGGACTCGGCAGGGAGCTCCTCGTGCATGCGCTTCGTCTGGCCATCGGGCAGGCTCACGAGGTGGGGTGCGTCGGGGTCGTCGTGGACGCACGGCCTGAGGCGGTCGCATTCTACGAGCGGCACGGATTCGAGCGCGTCGAGGCGCTTGAGGGCGGCGGCATGAGCCGGCCCCGGACGATCCTCATGTTCCTCGCGCTGCGCGATGTCCAGGCTGCGCTCGGCTGAGCGCCGGCTACCGCTCCCAGTCGTCCTCGAAGCGCGTGATGTCGTCCTCGCCGAGATACTCGCCGACGGCGATCTCGACGATCCGCAGCACCTCGGTGCCGGGGTTCTCGAGCCGGTGCAGGAAGCCGCGCGGGATGTACGCGCTCTCGTTGGGCCGGATGTCGAAGACCTCCTGGCCGCGTGTGATGCGGCCAGAGCCCTCGACGACCACCCAGTGCTCGCTGCGGTGCTCGTGACTCTGGAGTGAGAGCCGCTGCCCGGGCGCGACCTCGATGGTCTTCACCTGGAAGCCGGTGCCTTTGACCAGCAGCGTCCACGCGCCCCACGGGCGCAGCGACGAACGCGTCTCCACGATCTCGCGCGCACCGGTCGCCTTCAGGGCGTCCACCACCAGCCGTACGTCCTGCGCGCGGTCCTTGGGCGCCACGAGCGTGGCGTCCGTGGTGTCCACCACCATGAGGTCCTTGAGACCGATCGTGGCCACGAGCCGGTCCGCCGAGTAGACGATCGTGTCGTGGGAGTCGATGTCCACCACGTTGCCCTTGAGCACGTTGCCGCGCTCGTCGGCAGGCGCGACCGCCTCGAGTGCGGCGAGCGAGCCCACGTCGGACCAGTCCATCTCGGCCGGGACCACCGCAACGGCGTCGCTCACCTCGAGCACCGCCTTGTCGAACGGCACGGCGGGCAGTGCGGCGAAGCGCTCGCGCGCCGACTCGCCGGTCCACTCGGCCGGCGGCATCGCGGCCACCTCGCGCGCGGCGGCGGCCATCTCAGCGGCAGGC
>JADIIM010000055.1 GCA_015351705.1 Aeromicrobium sp.
CGGGACGGGCGGCGCCGAGACGCGACGCTCTCCCCCGCCGTCCGGCGCTGTGGCCGTGCGGAACGGGTGCGCGACCGCGCGCGCGGACCGGCATCGCGGCCCGTGGACCGTCTCACGCGCCGCCCGCTGCTGTGCTCGCCCACTGCCGTCACCTTTCGAAGGACCGAACACAAGAGGGGCCGCGAACTCGCGTCCGGGCCCCTCTCAAGTTCGCTGGTCGGGCTGACAGGATTTGAACCTGCGACCCCTTGACCCCCAGTCAAGTGCGCTACCAAGCTGCGCCACAGCCCGAGATCGCCACCGTCAGGCAGCGAAGCATCATATTACGGGTGCATCGCCGCGCTATCAAGTCGTCGCGTCAGCGGACCATCGCGCGCAGTACGGGGTACGGGTTGACCGCGCCAGCGCCTGCCGGGTGGATCTCGAAGTGCAGGTGGGGCGCACTGGCGCTCGCATTGCCCGTGCTGCCGACGGTGCCGAGCACATCGCCGACCGAGACCGTACCCGAGCTGACCGCGACCGTGTCGAGGTGCGCGTAGTAGTAGCGAGTGCCGTCATCAGCGGTGAGCCAAACGGTCAGGCCACCGAGGCGACTCGTCTTCGACGTGACGGTGCCGTTCTTGACGGCCACGACCGGCGTGCCTGTGGCCGCCATGATGTCGGTACCCTTGTGGCTGCGGCCACCGCTACGAGCGAAGCCCCAGCTGTCGATGTACTCGCTCGGGCCCGCTACGGGGAACAGGCCGGACTCTTCGATGCGCTCGGCACGCTCAGCGGCCTGGCGGGACTCCTCGGCCGTACGCGCCGCCTCGGCGCGGTCAGCCGCGATCACGGCAGTCGAGCGTGCCGAGGCGGCCTCCTGCCGCAGCCGGTCGCACTCATCGAGCAGCAGATCGCGCTCGGCGTACAGGACGGAGAGCGCCTCGCGGTCGGCGGCAACCGCCTCGGTCTCGGCGGCGAGCGGCGTGGCGAACACCGCTCCGACGTGCTTGACGAGCAGCATCACCTGCTCCACAGGACCTTCCGGGAGCCGTGCCTCGAGTGTCTCGATCCGCGTGAGCGTCGTCGCCAGCGACACCTCGGCACGGGCGAGCGCGCGCACGGCCTTCAAGTCATCGGTCGCGGCATCGCGTGCAACGGCCTCGGCGGTGGCCACCGCAAGCGGCGTCTCCGCCCACGCAGCCCCCGGCATCGAGATACCCGCAGCGACCAGTGCCGCCGCGAACCATGTCGTGCATGTACGTACCTTCAATACGCCTCCGAACTCCGGATACAGTGCTGCCGCACACGGCGAAACGTACTTATCGCCGCGGGCACGAGGCGCAGACAACGCAAACGGCTTGCCATTCTCCGGCAGCCGTGCGGGGGCGGAGTGAACGGTGGGCCCGGGGCCTAGCGGGCCGGAAGCAGCTTCCGCGCGCGGTCAAGAAGCGTGCGCGCGATCGCGTTCTTGCTGGTCAGACCGGTCTCTTCGGCGCCAGACGACGTGATGAACCAGACTCGGTTGTGCTCGGTGCCGAACCCGACCGACGGGTCGCTCACATCGTTGGCAACGATAAGGTGACAGCGCTTGGCGGCGAGCTTCTTCCTCGCGTGCTCGAGCACATCACTCGTCTCGGCAGCGAAGCCGACGAGCACCGCGCGCACGTCGGCGCGCTGGCCGAGTTCTGCGAGGATGTCGGGATTGCCTACGAGCGTGATACGATCCGGGGCCTCGGCCTTCTTGATCTTGCCGTCGGCCGGGTCCGCAGGCCGGAAGTCCGCCACCGCGGCCGACATCACGACCAGGTCCGCGTCCGCGGCGCGCTCCATGACCGCGGCGTGCATCTCGAGTGCGGTCTGAATGCGCACCACGGTACAGCCGAACGGGTCAGCCAGGTGCGTAGGGCCCGTCACCAGGGTGACCTCAGCGCCGCGACGCACCGCCTCGGCGGCGATGGCGAAGCCCGTCTTGCCCGACGAACGGTTGCCGACGTACCGCACCGGGTCGATGGGCTCGTGCGTGCCACCGGCGGTCACGAGGACGCGCACGCCCTCGAGATCGCGGGCGCGGGCAGTCTCCACCTCTACCGCCGCAAGGATCTCCTCGACCGGTGCAAGACGCCCCTCACCTACGTCGCCGCACGCGAGCTCGCCCACGCCGGGCTCCACGATCGTCACGCCGCGCGCGCTCAGTGCCGCCAAGTTGGCTTGCGTGACGTCACGCCGCCACATGTGCACGTTCATCGCCGGCGCGATCACCAGCGGTGCCTCGGTGGCGAGCGCCGTGGTGGTGAGCAGGTCGTCGGCACGGCCGTGCGCGAGTTTGGCGATCACGTTGGCCGTGCATGGCGCGATCACCATGACGTCGGCTTCCTCGGCGAGCGAGACGTGATGCACCGGGGAGCCGGGCTCATCAGCCCACAGCGACACGCCGACGGGCTCGTTGGTGAGTGTGCGGAAGACGAGCGGCGTCACGAACCGCGTGGCCGCCTCGGTCATCACTACCTTCACGCGGTGGCCGCGCTTGACGAGCGCGCGGACAAGTTCGCACGTCTTGTACGCGGCGATCCCGCCGGTCACACCTACCACGATCGTCTTCTGGTTCCGGGTCACGCACTCGCCTCCTTCGCGCGTCAAGGGTACACCGTGGACGGCGGCGGTGTCGTGCGCTCAGCCGATCAGCCGGACCAAGGGATGGCGACTATGCGCCCGGCGATCCGCCGAGTACAACGGCGCCCCGAGTGCGGTCGCGAGGGCAGCGGAGCAGGCATCGTATACGTCGCACCCGGCCTTCTCGGCGTAGTCGAGCGCACCTTCGAGGAGCGCCCTCGAGGGCGGCACGGTGACCAAGCCCGCCTCGGCGAAGAAGGACACGACCGATCGCGCAGCATCGGCGCCGGCCTTTCGGCGCACGGTTCGAAGGACCTCGTAGACGAACAGGTCGGGCACGACCAGAACCACCTCACCGAGCGCGGCCTGGCGGAGCAGGTCCACCGCTCCGTCGTGGCCCGACTCTGGAGAGAACCACTTGACGCCGACGGACGCGTCGACCACCGCATAGCGGTCACTCACGGCCCGCCGCCTCCCGCTCCGCGATGATCCGCCGCACGACCTGTGCATCCGCATCCTGCTCATCGGCAGCACGCAACCCGATCAGGTACGCGCTCGATGAGACCTCAGGGTGAGCGTCGAGCGATCCCCAGTCGGCAGCAAGCTGCTCGGCTATACCGATCGCCCGCTCGACCGCCTCGCGGCGCCCGGCCTCAACGCGTGAGGTCACATACGCGGCCAGAGCCTCCTGCACGACCGAACTCCGGCTCCTGCCGGCGTCACGCGCCTCAGCGTCGACCTGCTCCAGCAGGTCATCAGCCACATAGATGTTCACCTTGGCCATGCACATCGCCCCCGATGGTACTACCTCCTATGTACTACCTCTGATACTACCTCCGGGCACTGACACAGGCAACCTCGGGCGCTCCCCATCCCGTACTCCAGGTACACTTGGGTACACACATGGGAGGCACCTCGAGCGTCGCGCCGGCCCCACCACCACAAGGAGGCAGCACGTGCCCGTACCTACATTCGGCAGCGAACTGCGCGTGAAGATCGGCGGCGAGGCGGGCTTCGGCATCAAGGCCGCGGGCCAGACGCTCGCCCGGTCGTTCATGAGCGCCGGACTCGAGATCTTCGACCTCACCGAGTACCCGTCGCTCATACGCGGTGGTCACAACACATACACCCTCAGGGTCAGCCAGACGCCGATATCGAGCCACGTCGAGGCTGTCGACGTGCTCGTGGCGCTCAACCGTCACACCCTCGACGTCAACCTCGATGAGCTCGTCGACGGCGGCGCTGTGATCTACGACCCCGAGGACAAGGAGAACGCCGAGTGGGAGGCGCCCGACCGCCTGCTCGCCGTCCCTGTCCCCCTTCTGCGCCTCGCCAAGGATGCGGGCGGCCCGATCATGCGGAACACGGTGGCGCTCGGCGCGGTGCTCTCACTCGTCGGCTTCCCCGTCGATCCGCTCGCAGACGGCCTGCGCGCGCAGTTCGCGCACAAGGCGCCCGAGATCGCCGAGCAGAACGTGGCCGCCGCGGCCGCAGGGCACGAGGCGGCCTCTGAGGTCGCGGCCGCCTTCGGCGTGAAGCTCGAGCCCCGAGCGGATGCCCCGAAGCGCCTACTGGTTGACGGCAACGAGGCCGTGGGGCTCGGCGCGCTGGCGGCCGGGATCGGCTTCTACGCCGCCTACCCGATGACACCCGCCTCGTCGCTCCTGCACTTCATGGCCGCGCACGAGCGAGACGCCGGCGTGGTGGTCAAGCACACTGAAGACGAGATCGCCGCGATGAACATGGTCGTGGGCGCCGCGTTCACCGGCACGCGCGCGATGTGCGCGAGCGCCGGCGGCGGCTTCGCGCTCATGGTGGAAGGGTTCGGCATGGCCGGCGTGAGCGAAAGCGCCGTGGTGGTGGGCGTGTTCACGCGTCCCGGGCCAGCGACCGGCCTTCCCACCTGGACCGAGCAGAGTGACCTTCGCTACGTGCTCCACGCCTCGCAAGGTGAGTTCCCCCGCGTGGTGCTCGCCCCCGGCGACCGCACCGACGCGTTCGAACTCACGTGGCAGGCGTTCAACCTGGCCGACCAACTCCAGACGCCGGTGATCATCCTCGGCGACAGCTACCTCTCGGACAACCGCCAGTCGGTGCCCTACTTCGACCTCGACGCCGTGGTGGTCGATCGCGGCAAGCTCGTCGCGGAGGGCGACATCGCGGACCACCCTGAAGCTCTGGGTGAGGATGGGCGTTACCTCAGGTACAAGCTGACGGACTACGGCGTCTCGGTGCGCGCCCTCCCTGGCGTGAAGGGCGCGACACAGCTCGGCAACTCGTACGAACACGACGAGTACGGGTTCGGCTCGGCAGGCGAGGTCGCCGAGGTGCGCGCGGCGCAGAACGACAAGCGCATGCGCAAGCTCGAGCTGGCGCGCAACCTCGTGCCGCGGCCGGCGGTCTTCGGCACCGATCCCGCCGAGGCCGACGTGGCCGTGCTGTTCTTCGGCACCACCAAGGGTCCCGTGCTCGAGGCGATGCACTGGCTCGAGCCTGACGGCGTGAAGGTCGCTGCGATGCAGGCTGTCACGCTGTGGCCCTTCCCCGCCGACGACGTGTCCGTCTTCCTCGGTGCGGCCAAACGCACCATCATCATCGAGGGCAACTTCACCGGTCAGCTGCAGGGGCTCGTGCGTGAGCAGTGCCTGCGCGACGTGGACGACACGCTCCACCGCTACGACGGACGGCCCTTCTCACCCGAACAGGTCTACGCGAAGCTGAAGGAGGTGGCCGAGAATGCCTGAGGTCTCCGAGATCACCGGCACGATGACGCCCACGTGGTGCCCGGGATGCGGCAACTACAACATGCAGAAGGCGCTTGCCGAGGTACTCGCCGAGAGCGGCATCCGCTTCGAGGACTACGTGATGGTGTGGGGCATCGGCTGTCACGGCAACGGCGCCGACTTCTACCGCTCCCAGGGCTTCCACGGCCTCCACGGGCGCGCGCTGCCGCTCGCCACGGGGATCGCGCTTTCCAACCCGGACCTCAAGGTGATCGTGGAGATGGGTGACGGCGACGGCTACGGCATCGGCGGCAACCACTTCATCCACTCGGTCCGCCGCAACATCGACATGGTAGCCATCTTCCACAACAACCAGATCTACGGCCTCACCACCGGCCAGGCCTCCCCCACCTCGGAGCAGTTCATGAAGACCCCGAGCACGCCGGGCGGTGTGGTCGAAGAGCCCGTCAACCCGGTGGGCGTGGCGGTGGCGCAGGGCGCGACCTTCGTGGCGCGCGGATTCGCCGGCGATCTCGAGCACCTGAAGGACCTGTATCGCCAGGCGCTCGCGCACGAGGGCTTCGCGCTCGTTGACGTCTACCAGCCGTGCGTGACCTGGAACAAGGTCAACACCTTCAAGTGGTTCCGAGACCGCGTCTACAAGCTCGAGGAACTCAAGGGCTACGACCCCACGGACCGCACGCAGGCCTTCGACGTCTCGATGTCCACCTTCCACGAACTCACCTGTGCGCCCGACGAGTGCAAGATCCCCATCGGCGTGTTCTACCGCGAGGAGGACTCGTTCACCTACCAGGACGGCCTTCCGCAGCTCGACCGGCCGATGTGGAAACACGCCGAGACGCCAAGGGACATCAGCGCGGCCGTGGCGGCGTACGAGTGACTGAGGCGTAACGTCGGGTAGCCCGGCGGAGCCTAAGCGGAGTCACTCCGCAGCGTGGGGAGGCCGGAGCGGCGCGAACAAGCGCCGCGACGGCCGAGGGCCCCGCGCGAGGACTACGCAGCTGGACTCCGCCGGGCTACCGTCACCACCCGCTACAACATCGTCTCCCACCACTCGGCGAGATGGTCCGCGTGATGTCCGCGCACGAGCACGATGTGGTTGCCGAGCGGCGCATGGAGCAGGTCGCTCACGTGCCCGCGTGACAGCGCGATGTCCACCTGTGTACGGCAGAGGTTCTCGGCGTCACCGGTAGCGGTGATGATGCCCTCGGCGACCCACAGGGCGTCCATCATCGTGCCGCCAATGCGGAGCAGCGTCACGGGGCCGAGCGGGATGTCGCCCTGGATCCCCACACCCAGGCCGGACTCGAAGTGCGAGCGCAGCCGGTAACGCTCCACAAGGCCGCGCGGCACCGTGCAGTGCGCCAGCTTGATCGTGTTCTCGCGCTCATCGAGCGCCGCCGGGTTGGCCATCCACGGGACCTCGCCGGTGAGCAGGTGCGCCCACAGCAGGCCGACCGTGCTGACCACGTCGCCCTCACAGCCCGCCATCACGCCGGCGTCGGTGAGCGCTGAGAGCGCGAAGCACCCCGTGGTCTTGCGGTCCAGAACGAGGTCGAAGCAGCGCACGGTCACCGCGTCCAGTGCGTAGCGCTCCACGATCGCCGAGAGGGCCACATGGACGCGCGCGACATCGGCGATCTCGTCGCCGGAGGGCTCCACCACGCCAGAAGCGTCACCGGCAAGCGAGGCAGCGTGTGCCGCGACGTCCTCCTCGGTGGCGGCGTCGATCGCGACCTCGAGTTCCGAGAGCGGCACCGAGACGAGCTCCGGGCCCCAGACGTCACGGACCGCGGCGGCGTCCGGCATGCTCGCGACCAGCCAGTCCGACGGCTCCCCGACCACGCCGATGCGCGTCTCGCGGAGGCGGCGGAACGCGAGCACGCCCGCCACCGCCTCGGCAAGCGCGTCGAGTCCCGCGCGGTCGGCGGGCGACTCCAGGAACACGATGCGCCCGCGCGCGCCGTCCTGGTGCAGGCGCGCGAGGACCTCGAGGGCTGCGGGAAGCGAGTTGTTGCCCGGATGCGCGATGAGCACCACCGGCTCCTCGGGTGCGAGCGACTGCCGCGCCCCGTGCAGGTCGAGTACGACGCCTTCGGTGCCACCGGTGGCGACCAGCAGGCACAGCGGCTCCGGGCGTCCGTAGTCCGCAACATCCCAGCGCTCTCCCCCGATCGCGTCGAGCGCGGTCATGTACTCGGAGACGACCTCCTCCACCTGACCGGCGCCAGCGAACGGCGGGACCACCGGTGTGTAGCCGAAGCGTACGGACATGGCTCCTCCTTTGCGGGTGAAGACCCGGGTTACAGGACCGCTACCGCCCCGCCCGTTCGTCGACGGAGGCCGCACCTCTAGCGTACCCTTGAACCGTCGCCGCTATCACGGAGGCTTCGTGCGAACCATCCTGCGCGTCATCACCGCATCTGTCGTCGCGGCACTCGTCGCCGTGGCGGCAGGCTGCGCCATCAGCCTGCCCGACGGGGTGATCTACCCGAGCATCACACTCGCCGAGGGCGATCCGATCCCGGTGACGCACACCTTCACGTTCGAGGGCGCCCCGGTGTCGATCACCGTCACCGTCGACGGCGGCCTGTACGCGGGGGCGAGCGCGGCGCCCAAGACCGTCACACGCTTTGGGAACGCCCGCGAGAACGACTGGATCGAGGACTACTACCCGGCGTTCGTCGACGAGCAGCACCACGAGCCGTTCTACACCGACGTGCTCGCCGCGCTGCGCGCCATCAGAAGCGAGTGCGGCCTCGACGACGACCGGTACGCCGAGCTGCTGACCGTCTTTGCCCAGTCACTGACGTACCAGACCGACCCGGTCGACCTCTCGCCCAAGTTCCCCGTCGAGACGTTCGTGGAGGGCCAAGGCGACTGCGACGACAAGACGCTTCTGCTCGGCGCGCTGCTCGCGCGCGAGGGCTACGACGTCGCCGTGCTCCTGTTCGAGCCCGAGGAGCACGTGGCGCTCGGCATCCGTGGCACTGGTGAGGGATACGAGGGCACCGGCTACGAGTTCATCGAGACCACTGCCCCGGCGTTCATCGGCATGGTGCCCGACTCGTTCGCCGACGGCGTCACGCTTTCGAGCACGCCGAGGGTGCTCGGACTGTCCGGCGGCGCCGCGCGCTACACGTCAGGCGACCAGGTCCGCGCGATCCTCGAGAGCCGCCAGCGGGCGATCGACACCGCTCTCGGCCTGGCCGATGACATCGAGCGCGCGGATGCGGAGCTCTCGCGCCTGGAGAGTGAGGTGCGCTCGGCACGAAGCGAGCTCGAGGCGCTGCAGGCGTCGGGCCGCATCGCCGAGTACAACGCCCGCGTGGGCGCCTACAACGCTCTCGTCGACCGCTACAACGCCGCTGCAGGAGAGCGCAACGCGCTCGCCGAGCGCTACAACGCGATGACCGAGGTGGACCGGATCGTGGTCGAGGGACTTGCCGACCGCGTCGGCACATATGCCCGCGTGGTGGGCATGCTCCAGTGACGCCTCCAGCGTCCCGTGTCAGTGCGGACGGGTATCATCGGTTGTGTCGGTATCCACTGAGGAGGTCGCTGTGACGCGTGTCCTGATGGTGATCGCCCCCGAGATCTTCCGGGACGAGGAGTACGCGCAACCGCTGCGGGTCCTGGAAGCGCGGGGAGCGGCGGTCGAGACCGCCAGCACGCGCCCCGGTCCGTGTCGCGGCAAGCTCGGCATGACCGCCGAGGCAACGCTGTCCGTGGGAGACGCCATCGCCGAGGAGTACCGCGCCATCGTCTTCGTCGGCGGGGCCGGGGCCCAGGTGTTCTTCGACGACCCGGCGGCGCACGCCCTGGCGCGCGCGGCTCACGCGCTCGGACGGGTCGTGGCTGCCATCTGCATCGCGCCCTCGGTCCTCGCGCGCGCCGGTCTTCTCGACGGCGTCCGGGCCACCGCATTCCCTACGCAGCGTGACGACCTCCTGGCTCACGGCGCACTCTGGTCCGACGGGCCGGTCGAGGTGCATGGCTCTCTCATCACGGCCAACGGCCCGGACGCCGCGCGGGACTTCGGCCTCGCTATCGGTGACGCCCTCGGCCTGCCGTGACAGCACGAGGAAGACGAGCGAAAGGAGCGCGACATGCAGCTCAAGATCTACCGCTGCCGCATCTGCGGTGAGGTGTACCTCGGCTACGAGGCGCCTGAGAACTGCCCGTTCTGCGGGGCCCACGTCGAGTTCCTCGAAGCGCCGGAGAAGTATCCCGTGGACATCAACGACGTCCAGCTGACCGAGACCGAGCGCGCCGACCTCGAGAGCTCCATCGAGCTCGAAACCGCCAACTGCCGCTTCTACCTCGGTATGGCGGAACGCCGGGACAACGACACGCTGCGCGCGACCTACAAGCGCCTCGCCAAGGTGGAGGCCGAGCACTGCGAGCTGTTCTGCAAGCTCGCGCGGGTCGAGGAGCCCGCCGACCTCATGGAGCCGGGTGAGACCACCGGCTCGTGGGCGAACGATATCGAGGAGTCGCTGCGCCGGGAGAACCGCGCCGCCGAGCTCTACACGCTCTTCGCCGAGCGCGCGACGAGCGAGCGGCTCAAGGAGGTCTGGAACGCGGTCTCGGCCGTGGAGACCGACCACATCACACTCGACGAGCTCGCCAAGACGTACCTGTAAGAAGGTCCGTGCGGGCACCCCTTCGCTCTGTCCTCGAATCGGCCGCCCGTGACGGGCGGCCGATTCTGCGAAAGGAACGCTTCGGGGTTTCCGCACGGTCCGTCCATCAGCGCCACGGGGCGGCTCGTCCCATCACCGTCGTCAGAGCTCCCGCCGCTTGAACACCGTGACGGCCGCTAGCACCAGCACCACCGTGAGCGCCGCGGTGGTGGCGACCGGCCAGCCGAGCGCGACCGTCTCGCCCATCGCAAGATCGGTGGGCGCGCCCATGAGACCCGCCGGCGAGTACTCCACCGCCGGCTTCCACAGAAGCGCGATGCTCACCGCGATGAAGCCGAGAAAACCCAGTCCGGCCGCTCCCGCCTGTGAGTCCATCGCCGATGACAGCGCGGTCATCAGGGCAACGAAGGCAAGCGCGAGCACCAGCCACGCACCAGTGGCCTCGGCAAGCGGCGCCAGCGGCGCCTCGGCGAAGATCGCGTACGTGAGGCCCCACGTGAGCAGCGCACCGACGAGGGTGCTGCCGATGAGCAGCACGGACTGCGAGACGAACTTGGAGACCACGAACGCCGTGCGAGAGAGTGGCTTGGTGAGCGCGAGCACCGCGGTGCCGCCGCGCTTCTCGGCCGAGACCGCCCCGCCGAACATGATGATCACCGCGAAGAGCACGATCTGCTGCAGGTTCTTGGTCCACTGCAGGTACGAGTCCACGTAGGTGGGGTCCGGCATCTGGATCACCACGCCGCTTTCGGCGGGCATGAACGAGCCGAGCAACTCCGGAGTCAGCTTGGCCAGCGGCGGGCCGGAGACCGCGAAGAAGAGCACGATCCCGGGCAGCACCCAGATCCGCCACGTGCGGACGATCTCACGAAGCTCTTTGGCCAGGAATGCACCGAAACCGCGCATCACCGCTCACCTCCCACCAGGTCCACGAAGACCTCTTCCAAGGACACCTCGCCCGACTCGAACCGCGTGAGCCCCACGCCCGCCTCGGTGACCGCAGCGGGCACTGCGCGCCGGGCCTCGGCCAGGTCGGCCACCGTGATCTCGATCGAGCCGTTCTCGCCGCGAGCCACCTCGGCCGCCCAGGGCTCGGCGGCAAAGCGCACCGCGAGCGCATCCGCGCCGCCGGTCACGCCCACCACGAGCTTGCTGGTGCCGTAGCGGGCCTTGAGCTCGCCCATCGGCGCCTGCGTGACCACGCGGCCCTCGTGCAGGATCGCCACCGTGTCGCAGACGCGCTCCACGTCGGAGAGGATGTGCGTGGAGAAGAACACCGTGGTGCGCCCGCCGAGCGACGCGATCATGTCGAGCACCTCCTTGCGCCCGATCGGGTCGAGCGCCGAGGTAGGCTCGTCGAGCATCAGCAGCTTGGGCGCGTTGATGAGCGCCTGCGCCACGCCGAGCCGCTGCTTCATGCCGCGTGAGAAGCCGCCCACCTTCTGCGTGACGCCGGTCAGGCCGGCCAGGTCGAGCAGTGCCTCGACACGGTCGTCCAGGACACTTCCCGTGAGACCGAACAGGTGCCCTGCGAAGCGCAGGAACTCGGGCGCGGTCATCCACTCGTAGTAGCCGGGCACGTCTGGCAGGAAGCCGATGTCGGCGCGCACCTCGTTGGTGGCCGAGACGACGTCACGGCCGAAGACACGCGCCTCCCCCGCGCTCGGGTGCGCAAGGCCGGTCAGGATCCGGAGCGTTGTGGTCTTCCCGGCGCCGTTGGGGCCGAGGAACCCGAAGATGGATCCCGCGGGAACCTCAAGGTCCACGCCGTCAAGCGCGCGCTTCTCGCCGTAGACCTTCGTCAGCCCGGTGATCTCGATCGCAGCGCTCACGAACCATCACCGCCCCGCGGGCCGTAGAGCACCTCGGCAGCGCGCGTCGCGCGGTCCGCG
>JADIIM010000056.1 GCA_015351705.1 Aeromicrobium sp.
CGCCTGCGCGAGCGCGCGCTCAACGTCCGCGATGCCGTCGACGTCGGTCACATCGACCTCGGCGGTGCTCCACACGACCGTCGAGGTGGGCACGGACTCGATCTCCGCACCCGCAGACGTGAGCGTCACCACCCGGCAGCCCTTCAGGCCGGACTCGTTGGGCTGCAGACCCTGCGTGCAGCCAGCGTAGACGATCGCCGGGTCTTCCGAGATGACCTCGGCCTTGTGGATGTGACCGAGCGCCCAGTAGTCCATGCCGGCCGCACGCAGGTCGTCGACGCTGCACGGCGCGTACGGCTCGTGACCCGGGCGGCCACCCACGTTGGCGTGCAGAACGCCGATCGCGAGCGGGTCCGACGCGTCGCGCGCGAAGCCGCGCGCCAGGTTGCCGGTCTCCGCCGAGGTGCGGTACGAGCGGCCGTACAGCGCGCAGACCGCCTCGCCGTCGCGCTCGAAGACCACCCGCTCGACCTCGCTCGCGGAGAAGACGTGCACGATCCCGGGCAGGTCGAGGCGATGGGTGCGGCCACCGGCGGGATCGTGGTTGCCGTGCGCCACATAGACGCCGATGCCGGCCTCGGCCAGCCGCTCGCACGCCCTGCGGAACGCCGCCTCGGCCGTGAGGGACCGCTCCGCACTGTTGTAGACGTCGCCCGCGAGCACGAGGAAATCCACCTCCTGCGCGAGGCACACGTCCACGAGCGATTCGAGCGCCTCGTAGGTGGAGCGCACGAGCGCGTCTCTGACGCGCGGGTCTGCAGCGTCCACGCCCTTGAAGGGCGCGGCGAGATGAAGGTCCGCGGCGTGCACGAAGCGCACGGAAGCGGTCACGGCGTCACCCCTCGCAGGTGTCGGCGCGGCACTGACTGCGCCCATTGTAGCGGTGCGCTGTGACACGGGCGACGACCCCGGCGCGACCGCATCACCGCGCGTAGACGACCCCCGGCGTGATGCCGCCGTCGGGCGATGGATGGCACGGGCCGATGCACGACCCGCCCGCGCCCGCACGCACGAAGTCGATCACAGGACGGATGAGCGCCTCGTTGGAGGGCGACCCGTGGCTCACGTGGCACGTGGCACACGCGAAGCCGTGGTCGCGCACGTGCAGACCGTGGAGCGGACCGGCGGTCGCGTCAGCGAACCAGCTCGCAGCGGCGCCCGCGTCCCCGGTCCCGGTCTCATCGTAGTAGGTCGTGTACCGGTGGCAGTCGTAGCAGAGCAGGTCCGCGTTCGCGGGCAGGGCGCCCAGGTAGGGCGACACGAGCACCGGCGCCTCGGCAGACACGTGCGGCCCGGCGACGGCAGGCGATGAGCCCGCCACAGCGTGGCAGTCGATGCAGTAGAGCACGGAGTCGTTGTCCCAGGCGCCCACGAACGCACCGGCGTTGATGGTGGTGGCCACCGACTGCTCGACCGCGTGCACGCTCGCGTTGCCGGTTCCGAAGTCCGCCGAGACGTCCCGCGCACCTTCGAGTCCGGTCGCGTCCTGATACGCCGAGTGGCACTTGTAGCAGAGCTCGTACTCGTTGGCGATCGGCTCGGCGGGCGTGTGCGTGGCGGTCGCGCCGAACGTGCCGAGGATCCGTCCGTAGGCGGCGGGTGCGGCGGCGGGCGTCGCGGTCGCCTCATGGGCGTTGTGGCAGTCGGCGCACTCGACGTGGCGCACGAACGGCGCCGTCTCGGTGGGCACGTGGGTGTCCTCGACGGCCCCGACCGGATGGCGCGACGGGCCCACGCCGCCGAGATCGGCGACCGCGAGCCACGGCGCGCTGCCGGCGCGCTCCACGCCGCCGAAGCGCAGCGTCACGGTCTCGGCCGTGTCGAACGCGGTCCCGGCGCCGTTGGCCTTGAAGACCTGCACGCTCGGCACGGTCGCCTCTGCCGCGTCACGGCTCCAGAAGCCGCCGTTGCCCACAAAGAGCTCGGCCTCACCGTCTCCATCGAGGTCACCGGCGGCAAGCGAGCCGGTGCGGTACCGCGTGCCGGTGGCATACGCCACAGGCGCGGCAAGGTCACTGCCGCCCTGCGCGTAGACGTTGATGCTGCTGCTGCCGAGGCCCGCGTCGATCGCCACGGCCAGCTCGGCGCCGGCCTCGCCTGACCAGACGTCGGCGATGAGCGTGTCGCGCGCCGCACCCGCGGCCGCGTTGATGGCGTAATCGTCGATGAGCGTGCCGCTCGCGTCGTACAGGCTCACGGCCGAGGCCGCAGGCTCGCCTGAGTTGGCGACCGCGACCTCGATACCGGCGTCCGGGTGCGCGTCGCCGATGCTCGGGCCGCGCACGCCCGCAAGCGCGGCCACCGGGCCGAAGTGGGTGGTGAACGTGTCGGGCGTCACGCCCGACTCGGTGAGCGCCACGATCGACGGGCTGAGCGCGTCGTCGTCGGTCACCACGACCTCGGCGAAACCGTCGGCGGGAACACTCAGGTCGCCCGCCGCCATACCGCTCATGCTCGAAGCCACGCCGCTTGCGGTGTACACCAGCTCGAAGCCGGGCGTGACGACCGCCGGCGGCTCGGCCCAGCGCAGCACGTACACGTCGCCGGTGTCCGCGTCGCCGAGGACGAGCTCGGGCATGAGGCCCGCGTCGTCGAAGACGTCGGCCACGAGCGCGAAGTCGGGGGTCACGCCGGAAAGCGACGCGTCCACGGCCGAGAGGTCGACCTCACCGGGGCCGTAGAACGAGGTCAGGCCCTTGAGCGGGTCCTGGATGTAGACGGTCAGCCGATGCGTGCCGGGATCCACAACGACAACGTCGATGCGGCCGTCGCCGTCCACGTCGCCGGTGGCGACGGCGCCCGAGGTGCCCGACGGCACGTACGTCCGCGGGCCGACGAGGCTACGCGGCGCCGCGTCCGCGGCGTCCGTGCCCCACACCGCCACCCCGCCGAACGCCGAGGTGGTCGACTCGGGCGAGATGCCCACCACGAGCTCGAGGTGCGCGGCGGCCTCGGCCGGATACTGCAGCGAGGCCAGGTCGGTAGCGGCCGGGCCGTCGACGTCGTGGCAGGACAGGCACAGCGCGCTGCCCTCGATCTCAAGCAGCGTGGGTATCGGCGCGCCGGTGCCGTCGTCGCGGCCCATCGGCGCGTGGCACACCTGGCACTCGCCCACGCGGCGCTCGGCGTCATCGGCCGCCCACTCACCGGGGATCGTGGTCACCGCCGAAGACGCGGCGTGTGCCGAGTCCTCATACGCCGCCTCGCCGGGATAGGTGTCACGCGCCTGGTCGTGGCACGCGAAGCACAGCGTGCGGTCGTTGGCGGTCACGGTAGCGGTGGCCGCCAACGCCGGCGGCGTGATCGACGCGTTGATGAGCGGCGCGATCGCCGAGCCGTGGCCCGCATGACAGATGCTGCAGCGGATATCGGTCCCGCTCGCGGGATCGGGAAGCGCCGTGTAGTGCCCGGTCTGCTCGTAGATCGCCACGCCGTCGAAGCGGCTCTCCTCGCGGACGCCGTGGCACGTGCCGCAGTACGCCGAGCCCTGGAACACCAGGTCGCCGTCGCTCGTGCGGGAACGCAGCAGCGCCGGGTACGGCGTGCCGGTGGTGATCTTGTCGGCGCCGTGGGCGTCGTGACAGCTGCTGCAGTACTTCACCGAGGGCCCGAACGGGCTCGCTGTAGGCGCAAGCGTGTGCACCGACGTCTCCTCGAACGACGCGCCCACCGGCGTTCCGGAGCCGAGCGCGTCGACACCGTGGCAGACGTAGCAGAGCTCGGTGTCGCCCTTGTCCGAGGGAAGCACGAGTGCGAGCGCCGAGCCGGTCATCTCCTGGCTCTCGGCGTCGATGCGCTGAACGGTGCCCGGAGCGGTGTGTGCACGGTGACACATGGCACACGTATCGGGCGCCGGACCCACCGCGACGTGCGGCACGTCGGCCAGGGCGGCGGAGGGGCTCACGAGCACGAGCGCACACATAAGTGCAACGCCCGTGAGGAACGTCGTCCGGTCGAACCCCATACCCCGGATCATGTCACCGTCCAGTGCTCGAGAGCGGCGCCGCCATCTGCCGGAGGCGGGCCGCAGGAACCCCTCACGACAGTATACGACGACACCCCGCCGGATTCATCCTTATTCGACGACAAATCGCATCAGGCAGGCTCAGGATGCGTACCCGGATGTGCCGCTCGGACGCCTCGCACGCGCTCGCATCACTGCAGCGCGCTGCGCACGGCGTCTCGCACCGCCGCGCTCACCGCACTCGTCCCGCCGAGGTAGCGCACCTCGCCGATCGCGCCCTTGTTCGCCGCGAGCGTGCTTCGCACCCCGGAATCCAGCGTCGCCGAAGGCGTGAGCAGCATCACCGAGCCGGCACGCGCCTGCAACACGCCACCGGAAAGCGCGTCCGGGAAGTTCTCGCCGGTGGCGATGGCCACGCGGTTCCACGCCAGCCCGAGCCCCACGCCCTTCCGCGCGATAGCGATGGCGGTGGAGTAGCGGTTCCCGCCCTGCCAGCGCTCAGAGGTGGCGCCCAGCCGCGTCTTGAGGTCCGACTCGATCGCCGACGAGACCGCGCCCGTCCCGCCGAGGACGATGATCTTCTTCACGCCCGCGGCCTTCATCGCGTTCACGAGCGTGGTGTCGGCCCCGCGTGGGTCCACGAGGTAGATCGGCCAGCCCTTGGCCGCGGCGACCGGCGAGGCGCCGAGCGCGTCCGGGAAGTTCGCACCGGTGGCCACGAACGCGGTGCCGTCGTACGTGCCGCCCGCCTTGATGATGTCCACGGTCTCCTTGGCCACGGCGTTGGCCGTGGTATAGCGGTTGCCGCCGAAGACACGCTCGACGTTGGACGACCCGAAGATGCCGTTGAGTGCGCTCAGGACGGCAGGCGAGACGGCCGCCTCACCTCCCAGGATGTACGCCTTCGTTGCGCCCTCGGCCTTGAGCCGGAGGACCTCCGTGCGCACCGCACTCGGTAGTGACGCGGGGTCCGAGAGCAGGATCGGGCCGTTGGCGGCGCCGGCGAGCGCCGCGCCGCCGAGCGCGTCGGGCCAGTTGAACGCCGTGGCGATCACGACCGCCGACGGCGAGCTCGAGCTGCCGCTCGGGTAGGCGATCTTCGAGGCCTCGATTGCCGTGAGGATACGGTTATCGCCCTGCACGGCCGTCTCGGTGAACGGCGCCACCTTCACCGTGAAGTGCGCCGTGGCGCCCCAGTTGCCGCGGGTGTCTCTCGCGCGCACGTGCAGGTAGCGGGTGACGCCCGACGGCAACGCGGCCGAGAACGTCGTGCCGGTCTGGATGCCCGTGGAAGGTATCGTGCCCGGGCTTGCGTCGAGCACCACCGCGTAGTCCTGGATGTCGTCATCGGGCACGGGCCAGCTCGCCTGGAAGAGCCGGGCCGCGTACGCCGTCCCCGGCACGGGGTGCGTGGCCGATGAGATCACCGGGGCGGGCGGCGGGACCTCCACCGCGAACGACGCCGTCTTCGTGGTCTCACGGTTGCCGGCGTGGTCGACCGAGAAGAAGCGCAGCGTCCAGTCCCCCTCCTCACTCACCACGACCGACGTGCCGGTGCCCGAGGCACCGCCGTCGATGGACCAGTCCGTCTGCGCAACACCGGAGCCCGTGTCGATGGGCGTGAGGGTGATCGTGGCCTGGCCGACGTAGGATGCCACGGCGTTGGAGGTCGTCACCGGCGGCGCCGTGTCCACGCGAAACGCGCGGTGCCGCGTGTTGCTCCAGTCGCCCTGGTTGTCCACAGCGCGCACGTGCAGGTACCACACGCCGTCCGCCGCGCCGGTGGCCGAGAAGGTGTTGCCGGCTTGCGTCATCGTCTCGGCGGGGATGGTGTCAGACGCCTGGTCGAGCACCACGGAGTAACCCGCGATGCCGGACGTGTCGCTGGCGGTCCACGACGCCTGGATGTCGGACTCGGCGTACCACTCGGTCGACAGAGGGTGCGTCGTCGACGTGATCTGGCCCATGTTGGGGTAGTCAGCATCCACCAGGAAGCGGCGATGCTCCGTGGGGCCCCAGTTGCCGCGGGTGTCGCGCGCCCGCACGTGGAGGTACCACTCGCCGCTGGTCGCGATATCCTGCTCGATCTCCGAGGCGGTCTGGGTCACCGCCGAGGGCACCGTGCCCGGGCTCTGGTCGACCACGACGCCGTACCCGGCGATGCCGCTGGAGTCGCTCGCCGTCCAGCTCGCGGCGAACCACCGGCCGCCGTAGGTGTCCGGATCCGGATGCGTGTCAGATGAGATCACCGGCGCCGTGGGCGCGATCTCCACCGCAAACGATGCGGACTTGGTGGTCTCGCGATTGCCGAGATTGTCCGCCGAGGCGAACCGCAGCGTCCAGTCGCCCTCATCGCTCACCACCACCGACGTGCCGGTGCCCGAGGCGCCGCCGTCGATGGACCAGTACGTCTGCGCAACGCCCGCATGTGCGTCGGTGGGCGTGAGCGTGATCGTGGCCGGACCGGTGTAGGATGCCACAGCGTCCGAGGTCGTCACCGGCGGGGTGGTGTCCGCGCGGAACGCACGATGCTGCGTGGTGCTCCAGTTGCCGCGGTGGTCCACCGCGCGTACGTGCAGATACCACACGCCGTCTGCGGGTAGCGTGGCCGAGTACGTGGTGCCGGTCTGCGTGATCGTGGTCGCAGGATCGGTCGTGGCGTTCTGGTCGAGCACCACCGAGTAGCCGGCGACACCCGAGCCGGTGCCGTCGTTCGCGGCGCTCCAGGAGGCCACGATGTCGCGCGAGGCGTACCAGTTGGCCGCCACCGGGTGCGACGAGGAGCCGATAGCGCCGAGCGACGGAGCCGTGGTGTCAGGCGCGTACCACCTGGTGCCATCGTGGGTGAGAACCACCCGGCCGGCAGCACCGACCGCCATGCCGTAGGTCGTGCCCGGCGCGAATGTGATGTCGTGCAGGAGATCGTACCTGCCATCGGCCGGTATCTGCTCCGTCCACGTCGCACCGCCGTCCGTGGTGCGGTACACGACCCGGCTGCCGACCGCCCACCCGTGCGTGGCGCTCGTCATGTGCACGGCGTTCAGCGTAGGGGGCGTCGTTCCGGGGAGCGTGCCCTGCGTCCAGGTCGAACCGCCGTTGGTGGTGTAGTAGACGCGGCCAGCGGTGCCGTCACCGATCTGCCCCACGGCCACCGCACTCGTGGCCGAGGTGACCGACACGCCGTTGAACCGGATGTGGGCCCCCACTGACTGCGCGGTCCAGCTGGTGCCACCGTTCGTCGTCCGGTACACCGGATACTTGACCGGGTTGTTCACATCGATTGGCCAGTAGTCCACCCCGACCACCCAGCCGTAGCTCGCATCGACGAAGTCCACGTCGTAGAGCATGGCCTTCCCGACGGCATACGGATTGCCCCATTGATCGGGCGCACTGTGCACCGTCAACGCGAGGTTGTTGGGGAGCCCCCAGAGGTCCAAACTCGTGTCCGTGCGAAACGGCACGCCACCCCAGTGGACGTCGTCATTGGGATTCGGATCGCCTGCAGCCGCGACTGCTGTCTTGCTGGTCCCGGGAACCACAGCGACGGAGCCGTGAGCCAAGTCCTCTCCCCGGTCCATGCTCACATACGGGTAGAAGTCCACGTTCGCCCACGTCGCGCCGCCGTCTTCCGTGTACGCCACCTTGCCGTTCGCCGTGACGGCCACGCCCTTCTGGGTGTCCCAGAAATCGATCCCCCGGAAGTCGTAGATGCTGTCGGCAGCGCGCACCGTCTGCCACGTGTTGCCCGCGTCGGTGGTCTTGCCGATCGCCCCATTGGACGCGGCGGCGAACCCGGTCTGCGCGTCGACGAACACCACGGACCGCAGCGCCGCGGTTGTGAAGTTGGTGACGCCCACCTCGGCGGCAACGGCCCCGGGGACGGACAGCGGCACGAGCGTCGCCAGAAGGGCGACGACGAGCACGGATGCGATGCGATGCTTGCCCCTGGATATCACTGGTTACCTCGGTCTCCGCGATGCCGGTCGCGTGATCCAGACCGGGACAGGTCATGGTTACTGACGCTGTCATGAGTATAGCAAGTAGCGCGCCTACCTCCCCCGCCGACGCCACAGCGCGGCCACACCCACGACCACGCCGAGCGCCGCTAGCGCGATGCCCGCCACTTGCTGCGGTGTGAAGCGTCGCGCCATCTCTGCAAGTCCGGACCGGTCCGTCTCGCCGGGATGCGTGACCTGCCAGATCTGCACGCGTGCGTTGCCGGTGTCGGCGACGAAGAGCTGCGACGTCTCGGGATCGTAAGCCACATCGTTGGGATAGGCGAGCAGGCCGGCCGTGGCGCCCGGACCGCCGTAGCGCGCCACCTCGGCGCCCTCGGCGTCGAGCAGCACGATCTCGCTCGTGAGCGCGTCGACCACGGCGACGAACCGCTCCCCGCCCTCGGCGGGCTCGAGGAAGGCCAGGCCCCGCGCCACGCCCGCCACGCGTGCATGGCGGCGGAGGTCACCGTCGGGGCCGAACACGAGCACCCGTCGGTTGTTGCTGTCCCCCACCCACAGCTCGTCGTACGAGAAGCCAACGCTGTTGGGGAAGTCGAGCGTGACGCCGCTGTCGCGCGCGGCCGGGTCGCGCGTGTCGGTCCCGATGATTCGCAGCACCCGGCCCGAGCGGTCGGTCACGAGCACGCGGTGGGTCGCCGCCGTATCGGTGATCGCCACCCGGCCCATCCCGTCCGCGGCCACGCCGAGCGGCTGCCAGGCCGTGGTCGTCTCGGTGGACGGACGGAACTCGCCGAGATGTCCACCGTCGTCGTCGAACAGCTGCACGGACCCGGTGCCGCGGTCGGTCACGAGCAGTGTGCCCGCGACCACGTCACGCGCGAGGTAGGTGGGCACCTCAAGCGTCCCGACGCCGATCTCCCCGGCATCAGGGCCCGCGGTGAGGAAGCGGCGGACCACGCCGGCGCCCGAATCGGCCACGTACAGGTAGCGCTCGTCGAGCGCAAGGCCCACGGGGCGGGTGAGCGGCGGATCGCCCGCGTCCGGCAGCGACCGCACGTAGGCGAGCGTGACCACCGGGGCGTCTGTGGACGTCGCCACCGGCGCGAGCGCAACCGGTCGCGGCGCCGTGAGGGCGAGCGCGGCACCGCCGATGACGAGCACGACCGCCGCGCCGAGCGCCACGCGGCGGGGCCGCTCAAGCCCGCGCAGGCGGGCCCACCACGCCGCGGCCATCGTCCGCCTACCGGGTGATCTTGGTGACCACGTCGAACACCGCGTCGATCAGCGCGGAGCCCGACCCGCTGGTGGCGTGGAGCTCGACGGTCACGGTGATGGGACCGTCGATGAACACGCCTGCGGCGAATCCGCCCTTGACGCCGGCCATGACGGTCTTGCCGCCGATGGTGCGCGACGTCGTCGAGTCCGGATACTGCCCGGCGATGGCGGTTTGCGCGGCCACCGCGGCCTCAGCGTTGACGTGCTGCTGCACCTCGATCATCAGCTGATCCGCCGAGTCGGCCAGCGGGATGTACTGGCGGCTGAGCGACGCAAGGTCGGCGAGGATGCCCTGGGCAACGTAGCCTTCGATGGTATCCGGCACCCACTTCACGAGGCTCACGACCGGGCCCTGCGGCGTATCGCCGGGGTCGTCGGACGGCACGGTGCCGCCACCGGTGTCACCGCTGCCGCCGGTGTCACCCGTGCCGCCGGTCCCGGCATCGGCCGAGCCGCTGTCCACCGCCGGACGGCGGCCCGCATCGATCTCGGCGAGCTGGTCCGCGGCATTGCCGTACGTGGGGTCCCGATCCAGGACCGTGCGCAGACGCTCGCGTGCGGTCACCAAATCGCCCTCGGCGATCGCCTTCTGCGCTGCGGCGTAGGCGGCGGCGAGATCGCCGTGCTCGTCGCACGTGATGACGCGGGTGGTCACGCCGTACTCGGAGACCTGGGAGGCGGGAACCTCGACCTCCTCCGTGTTGTCTTCGATGATCTCGCCGGCGGTGCAGAGCACGATCTCGCCGGTGAGCACGGTCACTTTGCGCTCACAGCCCGTTGTGAGCGAGACGGCGGTCACCATGAGGACCGCCACCATCAGCAGGGTCAGCGTCCTTCTCACGTACCATCACTCCTTGATCCGGCCATCAGGCCACCGGCCAACGTTAGCGCGATGGCGCCCGCGGCGCCAGCGACAGCGGCGATCGCCCACACGGTGGGGTCGCCGGAGAAGTCGATTCGCGAGAACTCGGAACCGTAGTCCACCTGCACGTCGGACGGGATGAACGACGTCAGAGTTCGCAGCGGCGTCGCGGCCGCCGTCCACCAGGCGCCCGCCGCCGCCAGACCGGCCAGCGCGCGGAGCCACAGGTCCCGGATGGCCGAACGCTCGATGGCCATGCCGAGCGCCACGAGTCCGAGGGCGAGCGCGAGCCACGGGCCCGCGACCTCGTACCCGTACAGGTCGAACACCGCACGCAGTTGGGTGCCGTCGGTGCGCAGGCCGTTGACCGCGCCGGTCATCGTCGGGCGCGTGAGTGCGACGACCGCCACCGCGACCGATCCGAGCGCGACGACCGTGGCGAGTGCCCGGAGTGCGACGGTGGCGCGCGACCCCCGGGCCGGGGCGGAAGCGGAGGCCATGACAGAGCCGGCTGCGGCGCTGCCGCCATCGGCTGGCCCGGCCGACGGCAGCGTCAGGCGGTGGCGCCCCGTGCCCCAGGCGATGCCTGCGGCGAGCACGCCGATCACCCCGCCGGCGATCATCGGCTCGAGCACCATCGGCTGTGGGCCGAGCGGACCCACGGCCCACTCGACGATCGCGATCAGGCTCACGCCGATGGGCACGAGAACGTAGGCGGCGGCAACGGCCTCAGGCCGCTGCGCGCGAAGCGCCATCATCGTCCCCGCCACCGAGAAACACACCGCGATGCCGTAGCCGATCGCTCCAGGGCCAGTGAGGTCGGCCACAGCGATCGCCTGCCGTGAGAGCGCGACACCCGCGAGCAGCCCGGCACCGGCCAGCCCGCCGAGAGCGGCGGCGACAGCCGATACCCGCAGCGACCCCCGGCGCGCCGCCCACGCAAGGGCCAGCACGAGCGCGACCCACAACGCACCGGCAAGCAGCATGTAGAGCTCCTCGCGCGCGTAGCGGACCAGCGGCGAGAACGAGCTGGGGCGCTCCCAGTTGCCGAGCACCGCCGCCGCGGCAGCAAGCGCGAGCAGGGCGCCGCCTGCGCGCGACAGCCACTGACGGGAGGTCACGGCGAGCGCCACGGCGAGCATCCCGCCCCAGCTCACCACGGAGAAGAACAACACCTCGGTACCGGGCGGGGCATCGGTGTACCGGTGCGCCATCACGAGCCACGGTGCCACCGCGAAGCCGCCGACACCGGCTATCGCCGGCAGGAGCCACTCGGCGGGCGTGGACGCCGCCACGCGCGGAAGACCGACGCTCATCAAGACGCCCACGAACGCCCCGGCGGCCGCAAGGACCGCCATCGCGGCCGGCGACGAATGCTGATGTGCCTGCGTGCCGAGCACGCTCGAGGCGGCAGTCGCGACGAGCACGACGAGGAAGCCGAGCGCGGCCCCCGTCCACCCGCCTGCGGGGATTGACTGCGGCTGCGGCCTCGAGCGGGCCGGCGCCGAAGAGGAAGGGCCGGGGCGAGCCCGGCCCTTCCCTTCGCGCGTCACGTCTGGAACAGACGTCACGAGCACCTACTTGTTGTGGCAGGCCTCGCACACGCCGCGGTTATCCATCCGCAGGAGTGCGTTGCCGTCGCCCGGCGGGACCGAGCCCAGACCGTCGCCAGGCGTATCGCCGTAGCTCGAGTCAGGCTGCGGATCGGTGCTGTCGGCGACCGCGGCATAGCCGGTCATCGAAGCGCCAGAGCCGTGCGCCACGTGGCAGCTCAGGCAGTCGAGCCAGTCGGAGTCCTCAAGCGCCCACGTGCCAGCCTCGGCCGGATCGTGTGCGAGCGGGATGGTCTCCGTGGTCACGAGAGCGCGAGCGCCGGAGTAGTTGGACAGCGGCACGTTCACCGGATGGCGGTGACGCGTGACGTAACCGAACCCGTCGTTGGCGTCATAGTCACTCGACGTGTTCACGTACTGCGTGTGGCACGTCGCACACCAGGCGCTGATGCCCTTGGTGGCATCGTCACCCGGTGCCTTGGCGTACCGCGGCGTCGTGTAGTCCGGCTCGTACAGCGCCATCTGGGCAGCGCCGGCCTCATGGAGCAGCCAGCCGCCGACCGGATAGCCGACCTCAGACGAGATGACCCACGGGTCGGGGTTGCCAAGACCGTCGTAGCCACCCACCGTGATGCCGGCACGGGCGCCGGTAGTCGGATCGATACCGGCAACGACGTCCTTCAGCAGGCGGTAGTTAGACGAACCGTGAACGTCATGGCAGACGCTGCACGAGATGTCGACCTGCTCGCCACCGGTGCTGATGATGCCGTCACGGCCATCAGGGCCAGCGCCGTAGGCGACCCATGTCACGCCACCCGGATAGTGCTGGGTGGGGAACTGCATGGGATCGAAACCGCCACCGTTGAGCGACTCGCCCGCGGTGTTGTTGATGCGGTCTGTTCCGGTGTCGTCACCATCGTTGGCCTCAAAGATGCCGTCCCACACGTTGGTGTCGGCACCAAGCATGCCGGCGCCGTGGCACGTGTAGCAGAACTCATCGATGGTCTCAGCGGTGGAGATGAGCAGCGCGCTGCGCGGAGCAGTCCCCGTGACCGGGTGCGGGTCAGTGGGCGTCCACGTGATCGGGCTTGCTGCTGTGTGCGCGCGGTGACAACCGGCACACGCGTCAGTGCTCATGGAGTAGCCACCGTGGACCGAGTAGTTGGCCATCGCCACACCCGGGACCATCAGGACTACCGTCGCGACCACGAGGGCCGCAAGGATCATCGAGCGCTTCCTCACCAGCATCACACCTCCCCCATCGACTCTTCGGCCAAACGCTGCCTGCGGGCGATGAGAGCCACGAGGCCAGCGCCGAGGGCCGCCGGAACCAGCGCGGCCTTGGCGAACGGACTGGACACGACGCTGGAGATCAGCGGCGTCACATGGTCCTCGACGAACGGGTCCGCCTTCGGTGCGATGACCAGACCCTTCTTGCTCGCCCAGAACACACTACCATCACCCTGCGCGGAGACGTAACCATTGGCGGAATCCTGAATGAAGTCGTAGACACGCTGCCTGGTGTCCCACTTCATGGCCTTGGCCGGGCAGGTGTACACGCAGCTCGGCTCATGATCGAGCGAACCTTCCGTGCCGACCGGTGCGCCGGGCAGGTTGTTGTAGTTCGTGGGAAGCGGGTTACCGTACTTCCCTACGTACTCCGCCTGGACGGCGGGATCGAGCGCGTCGATGTCCCCGGCGCGGCCGAAGCACATGGTGCACTTCCAGGCCTTGTCGTTGTTCGGGAACTGGTCGCTTCCCTTGCCGATCTTGGGGTAGCCACCGCGACCGCAGTCGATCTGGCACTGCTTCGTGCACTGGACGCCCTTGTCGTTGAACTCGCCCGGCTTGCACAGCGTCGGGTCGATGTAGACGGCGCCGGACTCGGTGTCCTTCTTGATGGCGCTGAACGGGCAGCGCTTGACGCACGGCGGGTTCGAGCAGTGCCAGCAGCTGTACCGCATGAACGGGCCCATGTCTACGCGCTTCTGCGACTTGATGATGACGCGCTGGTCAGGAGCCGTCTTGTGAACGCCCGGATTCAGCGCCTTCATCTGCCATGTGCGCTTGCAGCTGATGACACAACCGTTGCAACGCATGCACTTATCAACGTCCTGGAGGATCGCCATAACAGTCATCGTTCACCACCCCCTTCCTAGACTACAGCCTTCTCGATACGGCACAGACATGCTTTCGACTCAGGGATCGTCGTGTTCGCGTCACCCGCGTCAATACAGACGTCGTTGGCGCGAGCACCCGTTGAGAGGCCCTGATCGCCCCAGTGCCACGGGATGGCGATGATACCCGGAGCCACGCGCTGGTTGCCCTGGGTTCCGGCGCCCACGCGGGCGATGTAACCCTTGGTCCAGCCGGACGGGGAGAACTGGCTCTCGTTCGTGAGCGTGCCCATGCTGTCACCGCGAGCGGTGATGACGTTGACCCAGTCGCCGTCCTTGATGCCCATAGCCGCGGCATCGATGGAGTTCAGCTCGATCCACGGATGCGGCTCGGCCTCGACGTTCCACGGGTTGTTCCGGGTGATCGGGCCACCCTGGAAGTGCTCGACACAGCGGATCGTGGTGAGCACGAACGGGAACTCGCTCGCAGCCACGTCACGACCAGCGACAGGCGTGTCGGTCGGAACGAGGTTCCACTGGGTGCTTGCGGCCTGGCCGGTGATACCGGCGTTCGTCGTCATGTTGCGACCCCAGACCGCTGCAAGGTCCGCGCGAGGCGTCTCGTACGGCTCCGTGTGGGCCGGGAACCGGCCGGGAAGCACGTGTACGGTGCCGATGCCGGTGTCCGGCCTGTCGGCCATCCTGTTGATCGTGCGGTACCAGCGCGAGTAGTTGAGTGTCGCGGCGTTGGTGCTGACGAAGAACCGCGCCGCCGAGTCGGGACCCATGTAGAAGTCCGCGACGTCTCCGGGGATGTCCCCGTTGTTGTAGAGAACGCGGCGGTTGACGAGCCACGAGTAGCCCCACGCGGGATAGGCGAGGGTGCCGTTGCCATCGGCGTTGTCCCGGCTCTTCGAGCGGTTGAACACGGCCCAGAGCCCCTGCGCCGTTCCGCCGGAAGCCGCCGAGTGACGGTTCGTGGTGTTGTCGGTGCTGTACGCACCGGTGTACAGCCACGAACAGCCGACCGCTGGCGTGCACAGCTCCCGGTAGACGAGTTCGGCGATCCACTCACTGCCGTAGACCGTGCCGCTGGTGGGAGAAGCCTCAGCGCCGCGCCAGATCTCGGCGGTCCCGCTGTTGGCGGTCTCGAAATCGTCCACGTCGAGCGTGGGCGTCCAGCCGTAGCGGCTGCCGTACAGCGTCTGATAGGCGCTTGTGTACGTCCAGCTCTTCGCGTCCCACACGTCCGTGATGTGCGAGAAAGCGCCTTCCTGGTCAAGCGCGTAGGCCAGACGGAACAGGAGTTCTATGTCCGACTTGCTCTTGCCCTTGGGCAGGGTGGCCCGCTCGCGCCACTGCAGCACACGGCCGGAGTTGGCGACCGAGCCGGCTTCCTCGACGTGCGAGCACGCGGGGAGCAGGTAGGTCACACCATCGGGCCGGCGGCTGACAGCCGCGGTCTCGGTGTGGAACATCTCGGTCACGACCAGGGTGTCCAGATTGTAGAACCCGGCACGGATCGCTTCCTGGTTGGGCTCGGTCACCGCGGGGTTCTGACCCCAGACGACCATGGCCTTGATCCGCTGCGGGTCGCCGTCAGCGCGGGCCGCGTTGCGGAACATCAGGATGTGGTTCTGGCCGTTGACCTTGGGCCACAGGTTGTACAGCGCGTCGATGTCTGCACGCGGAGCGCCAACCGGCACCCAGGACGAGTCCGAACCCGTCGCACCCTGCGCGTAATCCGCGAAGAAGTTGCGGGTCATGTTGTAGAAGCCACGCTGCTGGAGGCCGAAGGCGGCAGTGTTGTACGCGTCGTCGTACGAACCGTCCATGTCGCCCCGAGTCCCGGTGCCATTGACCGGCAGGCCCCACAGGGTGTCCATGTACTTGCCGTAGGCGTTGTTGCTGCCGTCTGCCATCACACTCGGGTTGCCCGAGTAGAAGGGGATGAGGTGCTGCAGCAGGCCCATGTCGGTGGAACCCTGCACGTTGTGGATGCCACGCAGCGCGTTGATGCCGCCGCCGGCACGACCCATGTTGCCCATGAGCATCTGGAGGACCGTGAAGCCCTTGACGTTCTGGGCACCGCAGGTGTGCTGGGTGAGGCCCATCGCGTAAAGCATCGTGGTGGCCTTGTAGCCATCCTCGCGCGGGTCCTGCACACCGAGTGCACCGCTGACGGTGCTGCACCGGCCGTGGGCGATGTACGCGTTGGCCAGGAACTCGATGTCCGCCTCGCTCACGCCGCAGATGTCGGCAACGACCGACGGCGTGTACGGATCGATGTGCGCCTTGAGGCGGTTGTAGACCGTGTTCGGATCGGCATCGACCGTGGCGGCCTTCTTCGGGAAATCGAAGATCGTCTGCGCGGCGGTCTCGCCACCCACGAGAGGATCGCCCGTGATGCCGACGTCCTCACGCTCGTAGTCCGAGCCGTCCGGCAGAACGATGAACCGAGCGTCGGTGTACTTCGAGCCGTACTTGACGCCGCTCTGTGACGTGCTCGCACCGCCGCCGCTGAGCTTGTTCGTGTAGAAGATCTGCGTCGCCGTTCCGTCGCCGCCGTGGTTCAGGAACTTGAAGAACTCGGTGCGCTGCGACGCGCTCACGCTCGTGTCGCCCGCGTCCTCCATCTTCTCGATGATCCGGCGAACGACGCCGTTGAGGAGTGCGATGTCTGTGCCCGGGCGCTGCCGGATGAAGCGATCGGCCTGCACGGCCGTGCGCGTCTTCCGCGGGTCGACGACGACGAGGGTCCCGCCGTTGTCACGGGCGTGGTTGATGTGCGCCATACACGCCGGGTGGTTCTCCGACGGGTTAGCGCCCCACACGACCACCATCGACGCGTTGCCGATGTCGGTCCAGTTGTTCGTCATGGCGCCTCGTCCGAATGCGGCGGCCAGACCGGCCACCGTGGACGAGTGTCATATACGGGCCTGATGCTCGACGTTCGTGGTTCCGAACTGAGCGATCAGGCGGCGGTACACGTAGTTGGGCTCGTTGTTGAGGTGCGAGGAACCGAAGAACGCGACCGACTTGCTGTTGTAGCCGTTCGACGCGTCCACGGTACCGCGAGCGTCGACGAGACGCTCCGCGATCTCGGCCATGGCGGTCTGGAGGCCCATCGGGGCCCAGGCGCCGTCGCCGGTGCGCTTCCATGCGACACCCACAGCGTCTCCGCCGGAGCTGCCCGTGAAGTCGGCGACGCCGTTCTCGGCGAAGGTGTTGGTCGAGACGCCGAGGCGACGCTTGTTCGTCACGAGCTGATAGGTGCCGGCGCCCTTGGCGCACAGGCCACCATCGTTGAACGGCGACATGTGGTCGCCATAGATGTCGAGCACGTTGCCGTCCGCATCGACGTCGATGAGCTGCCCGCAGCTTGCGGAGCAGTACGGGCACGTCGTGTGGTACGTCGCGGCGACTTCAGCCGCGTCTGCCCGCGAGGGGCAGACGGCGAAGTCGAGGCCCACGGCGCCTGCGGCGGCAGCCGTCGCGCCGACCTTCAAGAAATCGCGGCGCGAGAGCTCGAACTTCCCTCCCTGACTTTTGTCCTTTGTAGCCATGCTCTTCCCTTCCGTTCAGCGGGTCCATTCAGGAACCACTCGTGGCCTCCCATGAGGCCTGAGGAACGCAGGATATGACGCTGGCACCGCCTCCTTCCGTGCTGCCACCAGTGCGGCTACATCAGGCAAGAAAAAAGACCGAGCACGCGCGTCTCACCGACGCGTCCGTGGATCGGTCTTCAGCCATCAATGGCGACTCCCTTACCCCTGAAGCAAACCGCACGCAGCCCCTTGCCGGGGGGCCTGCCTACAGGTCTCCTTTCCAGGATGGGAGGCGCCGTCGTTTCCTTCGACACCCTATCGGCTTGTCGTCCGTGGCCCCGGTGGGGCTTTAGGACAACACGCTCGGAGACACTCTTCGATTGTACCCTAAGCGCGCAAGCCGGGCGACGCGAAGGGCTTGTAACCTTCGTTACAAACGTTACTGCCCTAGGCTACCGAGAGCCATTGTGCCTGTCAACACGTCCGCTTAACCCGAGCGACGAGCGGTATCGGGCCGACGGCGAGTGGCGTGCTCCCGCAAGAACCGCTCACGGTCGAACACCTCGATGCCGAGTGCACGCGCGGCCTCGGCAAGCGTCGCGTCCTCGGTGGCAAGCCTGCCGGCGCGCTCGGCCATCGTGAGCGCGATCGCCGTGGTCTCGTCGGCGCCCGTCTTCTCCATGAGGTCGGCCACGTCGGTGCGCGAGTAGTCCGCGCCGCGGAGCAGCTCGGCGAACTCGACGCCCTCGGCGCCGCGCTCCGCGTAGCGCTCCCACAGCTCCTCGGTCACGATCCAGCGGAACCGGCGGTCATCCATCGTCGTGACCGCCTCAGCGGCGATCATCGCCTCGAGGAAGTCCTCGGTGGCGAGGAACGAGGTCCGGCGGCGCAGCAGCGGGATGAGCAGCAACAACAGCGGTGAGAGGCAGAACACCCAGCCGGTGGCGGTATCGGGCAGGACGATGTCCGGGATGATGCCCGACGGCCACGCCCACACCTGCACCTGGTTGTTCTCGCGGTCCGAGACGAATATCCGGCCGCTCTCATCGAGCGCGATGTCGCTCGGGAAGCGGAAACGGCCGAGCGAGAGGCCCGGACCACCGAACCCGGTGATCCGCTTGCCGTCGGCGGCGTTGTAGATGTCCACCTGGTGGGCGAACGGATCCACGACGTACAGCCGCTGATCGGGATCCATGACCGTGCCCAGCGGCGAGCCCGACGACGCGATGATCCGCTTGTACTCGCCTGCGGGGCCGAACACCTGGACGCGGCGGTTGCTCATGTCCGAGACGTACACGTCTCCGTTGGCGCCGAAGGCGATGCCGTTGGGGAAGTAGAACCCGCCCGGTGACTCCATGATCTGCGTAGTCTGGACCGTGGTCCCCCACCGCGCGATCTCGTTGCCCTCGGCGTCGAACACGACGATGCGATGGTTCTTGCTCAGACCGATGTCGGCCGTGTAGAGGTTGCCCTCGGCGTTGAACGCAAGGGCGATGGGCCGCCATGTCTCGGCGATCTCACCCTTTGGGATGAACTCCTTGACGAAGGAGCCGTCTGCCGGGTCGAACACGAAGATCGCGCCGTGGCGGCGGTCGGTGACCCACACGTTCCCGTCGGGCCCGATGGTCACGCGCGCGGGCAGGCCGAGCGTGGAGCCCTTGTCGCTCACGATCTCGTTGAACGTGAAGCGGTACCGGCCGTCGGCCGTGTACGAGCGCACGACCCGGCTCTTCGCGTCCACGACGAAGACGTTGTCATCGGGGGTCACCGCAACGCCCACAGGCTTGCCGAGGGCGTCGTCGCCGTCAGGGCCTGAGATGGCGTACAGGAACTCGGGCGCGGGGACGGCCGTCCCCACCACCGACTCCACCGGCGGGAACGGAAGCCTGCGGTTGTTGGCGTAGTACATCGCCGACCAAGCGAGCAGCATGAGCAGGAGGACGAGCACCACGAGCGCGACTATCTTGAGTACGCGCCCGCGCTTCTTGCGCTCCGCGGCGTAGGTGATGATGTCTCCGGTGGGACGTTCGGTCACGAGTCACGCTCCTCTTGTGTCACACATCGGACCCGAGCGCCCTGAGCGCTTCGGTGGCCTCCGGGTCGCCCGGGACCATCTTCAGTACCCGCTCCCATGCGGCCTTCGCATCCTCGGTCTCATCCAGGCGCTGCAAGAGCTGCGCCATCAGCCGGGCGGCGTCTTCGCTTTCCGGATCCAGCGCGAACGCGATGCGCGCCTCGGCAAGAGCGGCCTCGGGGTCGGCCTGCGTGAGCGACTGCGCGGCCGACCAGCGGTCCTCGAACGGGCCCATCTTCTCGAGCTCGGCCAGGGGCTCGGGGCGGCCGGGCGCGTTGTCCACCGAGCGTCGGAACAGCTCGGCGGCACCGGCCTCATCGCCCTCGGCGAGCAACAGCAACCCGAGGTCGTAGTTGGCCTCGGGCATGGACGGCACGAACGCGAGCGCGGCCTCGAGCGAGGCGCGCTGGTTCTTGGTCGAGTCGAGCTCACGGTAGGCGACCGCAAGCGCGTAGTGCGTGTCCGCGTCGGAGCGCTTGATGCGCAGCGCCTCCTTGAGGTACGTGATCGCGTCCTCGTACTCGTTGACCTGCATCAGCGTGACGCCGTAGTAGTAGTAGGCCTTCTCAAGGCGCAGGTCCTGCGCCGCGAACTGGTTCTTGGTGAGCACCTCGATGGTGTTCTGCCAGTAACCCTCGGCAGTGCGCCACTCCTCGCGCGCCATGGCCACGAGCGCAAGGCCCGAGAGCGCCCCGGGGTTGTCAGGGGCGACCGCGAGCGCGGCGTCGTACTGCTCGATAGCCGAGGCATGACTGCCGATGTCGCGGTAGGCATCGCCGAGGATGACCCGGTAGTCGGGGTTCTGCGGGTCGTCCTGGACGAGCTGCTCGAGGTTGGCGATGGCGCGACCGGCAAGCGAGCTCTGCCGTGCCTGCTGCTCGCCCTTCCACACGGTGTAGCCGAGGAAGGCGAGCGCGCCGACGACCAGCAGCGCGATGATGCGGATGAGCCAGTCGAGCAACGGGTCGCGTGTGGTGAGTGCCACAGAGTCTCCTACGATTCGCGGGTCAGGTCCGTCAGATGTTGAGATCCGTATGGCATCTCAAGCAAAGTTCGGACCCACGGTACGGGGCGATCTGAACGTTGCGGTAGTCGAGTGCGCCGTGGCACTCATAGCAGATGCGCATGTCGTGCGGGCCGGTGGCCGGGCTGACCACGTGGATACCGCCGCTGCCGAAGCCGATATGACAGTCGTCGCAGTAGTACGGCTCGCCCTTCTTCTCCTCCACGATGAAGTGCACCGCGTGCTCGGCCAGACCGGCTACCTCGATCGCAGTGGCCGGCTCGGTGGCCATCTCCTCATGGCACGGCACGCAGTTCTCGGCCACGAGTGCGGTCGAGCGCACAGAATCGTGATGGCAGTTCTGGCAGAACTCCCGGTCGGTGTGGCAGACGTTGCAGTCCTTGACGAGCGAACCGTTCAAGGTGGCGTGGTCGGCCATCCAGGTCGCGGGGTGCGGCATCGTCGTGATGTGGCATGTCTGGCAACTCGCCGGAGTGTGGCACACCGCGCACAGACCCTCCTGAGCGAGATACTGCCTACCATGGACGGTGCTCCACTCCGGCTTGCGGTGGTCGGCCGGGATGACCGGCAGGCTCGTCTCGTCGTTGGCCATCGTCACGCCGCCGTTGTGGCACTCGACGCACGTCTCGGGAGTGTGGTGACACTGCGTGCAATACGCTGCGTCTTCCAGGGCCGGCTCGCCGTGATCGCCCACCAGGAAGTCGACGGTGTGATCGGTGGGCACGAGCTCGAACTCGGGGGTGTGGCACTTCTCACACGCCCCGTCGGCGACGACCCCGTGCCCGTCGTGCAAGAACCCGTGACAGCGGTAGCACGAGCGCATCTGGGGCCGGTCCGTGCCCTCGGGCCCGTGCGGGAACACGGGATGACACGCCTCGCAGCGGTACGCCCGCTCCAGGTGCGCCCCATGGCCGAAGACGAGGCCCTCGACATCGAAGTCGTCGATGTCCGGGTGGCAGTAGACACACTGCGAGATGGTCACCTCGGCATCGGGGTCGATGGTCGCCGTAGGCTCGTGGGCCACCTCGGGCAGAGAGCTGATGTACAGCGCCGGCATCGGCCCGACGTCCACGCGCTCATCGCGGTGACATGAGTCGCAGTCGACCGGTGCGTCGTGGCACATCATGCAGCCGTTGGTCTCCAGCGCCGCCACGCGGGCGTGCGGCCGGTACCGCCAGTCGTCGGTGTGGGTGGCCGGACGCAACTCCGTAGGCTCCGAGTGACACGACGCGCACTCACCCGACGCGATCTCACCCTGCGGGCCGTGGCGCAGGCCGTGGCACGCGAAGCAGGTCTCCATCGGCGGCGTGGGCGACGTGCCGCCCGCGTGCGCCGCGCCGAGATGGCACGCGGTGCACTGGACGACGATGTGGACCGCGTGATCGAAGACGAACCCGTCGCGCTCGGCGCCGCCCAGGCTGGGATGGCACGGACGGCACACCTCGGCCGAGGCCTGACCGCTCACGTCGATCGCCCGCGGACCGGCACTCGCAGCGCCGCGAGGGTAGGCAAGCGTCACCACGGCGACGACCGCGAGGGCCGCCGCCATGGTGACAGTGAACCTGCCTCGGGCGCGTCTGGTCATCTGGGTGCTACCGGCCTCCCGGGAAGACGGCGAGGACCTTGTGCAGCAGGTTGTCGGCACGCACCGCCTCCTGCTGGTGGATCATGTCAGCCGAGAACACGGCGAACTCCTCGCCCGCGTCGGCGTGCTGGTGACAGGTCGCGCACGTCTCACCCACACGAGCGGGGTGCGTGCTCGACTCAGGATCGGTGGAGGGCAGCACCTCGTGCGCGGGGTGACAGCCCCAGCACGGCGGCGCGTCCTCGGCGAGACGCTTGTACGCCTGGCCGTGGTACGGGTCGTGATAGCTCTCCCAGCGGTCAAGGTGGCAGTCGGCGCACATCTGCTCGCTGGCGAAGTACAGGTCCGTCACAGCGGCCTGTGTGTCCAGGCGGGCGATGTCGTGCCCGCCGTGGCACGAGCCGCACGTGGCCGAGGCATAGTCACCGTCGGCCAGTGCCGCACCATGGGCGGACGCCTCGTACGCGGCGGTGATGTCGTCCTCGTCATGGCATCCGGCCGCGGAGCACGACAGCCCGGCGTTCACGTACCACACGCGCGTGGGCGGCTTGGGGTCGGCATAGGCGAAGTCGATGTGGCAGTCCGGACACGTCAGTTCGTTGTGCGCCGATGCCTCCAGGCCCGTGACGTGATAGGACTTGATGCCGTCGGCGCCGCTCTTGATCAGGTTCGGGCTTCCGTGACAGGCAAGGCAGCCGTTGCCGGCCGTGTAGATCATCGGCTCCGGCGGCGACCAGACCACCCGCTCGCTCACGTGGCAGACGTCGCAGTCGTTCTTGGCATGACACATCGAGCACTCGGTGGTCAGTCGCTCCTCGGCCGGCGTCACGTGCGGCGCGCCGGCCCAGTCGGCCGTGTGCGACGCAGGCCGCAGGTCGACGAGCTTACCGCCGTGGCACGCCTCGCAGTCGCCCTTGGCGATGACGCCCTGTGGGCCGTGGTAGAGCCCGTGACAGTTGAAGCAGTCCTTCATCACGGGCGTCTGCGTGCCGGCCGGCCCGTGCGGGAACGTCGGGTGGCAGGAGCTGCACTGATAGGTGATGTGGTTGCCGTGGCTGAAGACGTACTTCGGGTTGTCGGTCTCGCTGTAGTCGGCGTGACAGGGTCGGCACTTCTCCGGATACACGTCGCCGCCGACCTCGATGAGGATCGTCGCTGCGATCGCGGGGACCGCGAACGCGAGAACGGTCAGGGCGAAGAGGACCCCCAGTCGCTTCGCACCCATGCCGGCGGGTGCTCTGAATCGCTTCGTCATACCCCTCGTTACCTGCTTTCCCGGGTCCAGGCGCGATACGGAGGCTACTCGCCCCCACCGCCGAACAGGCGGCCGATCGCACCGAAGACGGAACGGACCAGCGAGATCAGCGGATTGTCGTCCACGATCTCTGAGCGCCCGTGGATGAAGACGGCGTAGGCGGTGTAGTTCTCATCCACACCGAAGTGGCACCCGTCCTGTCCGCACGTCTCAACGAGATGCGACTCATGGACACGCGAGCCGCGCTCGCTCGAGGGCAGGATGTCGTGCCAGCCGTGGCAGTCCCAACACGCGGGTGCGTCCTCGGCGCCACGCTTGTACGCGGCACCGTGGTAGTAGTCGTCGTAGCTCTCCCAGTAGTCCTCGTGGCACCGTCCGCAGACCTCCCAGCCATCGGCGTGGAGCGCGGCGCGACCCGAGGGGTTGTCGGTGAGCATCTGAATCTCGTGCGAGCCGTGACAGTCGCCGCACAGCGGCTTGGGCGCCGTGGTCTCCTCGACCGAGCCGCCGTTGCCGTTGGTGACCGTGGGGCGGTGCACACCCTTGCCGAAGGCCACCGATGCCTCGTCATGGCAGTTGCGGCAGGCGGTCTTGGCCGTGGTGCGCCACTCCCCGTTGTTGTGCGGCGACTTATAGGTGAAGTCCACGTGGCACCCGACGCACTGCTGATCGCCGTGTGCGGACACCTCGATCGCGGTCCCGTCGATGTGATAGCTCATGACAACGCCATCCCTGATGCGCACCAGGGCGGGGTCGCCATGGCAGACGAGACAGCCGGACTTCGACTCCGAAGGCAGGGTGAAGTCGAGCTCATACGGAGCCGTGGGCGAGACCGACGCCTTAGGCTCCTGCCCGTAGGCTGCCACCGGCGCCAGCAGCGCAGCGGCAAGCACCACCCCTGTGAGGATCGTCCGGCTCATACGGGAACCCATGCGACCCCCTTACTCCGCCTCGGCGACGGCCGCGACCGCTGGTGCGGCATGCGCGTCGTCATGACCGTGGCCATGGGAGACGAGCTTCTCCTTCGGATACTTCTTGAAGCCGAAGAAGTCCAGACCGATCAGGAGGTCTTCGTTGACCGCAAGGTAGAAGTGCACGACGGTCATGATGATGAAGAGCCAGTTGATCGCGTAGTGCAGGATGCGCATCCACGCACCCGCGACGGCGACACCGCCCACGAGCGGGCCGAGCCACCAGCCGACGAGGATCTCGCGCATGCTCAGTTCGATCAGAGGGAGCTCCTGGGTCAGCAGCGAAAGCCCGGTGAAGCCCTGCGCCATCATCAGCACCGCGAAGAGCAGGTAGGACATCTTCTGCATGACGTTGTACTCGGCCACATGCGGCTTGCTGTCGGAGAAGTATCCGTAGTATGCGAGCACGCCGAGCGCCGACTGCAGGTCGCGCTTGGTGACACCGAACTTCTTGTAGTCGCGGTTCTTCGAGAAGAACGCGTACCAGACGCGCCACAGGAAGTTGAGTCCGACGATGGTCATCGCCACGTAGTGGACCCACCTCATCGGGGTGCGGCCACCGTCGAAGAACGGGAACCGGATGTACAGGCCGCTGAAGGCCAGTGCGAGCATGCACAGAAGGTGGATCCAGTGCATGAGCTTTGGCAAGAAGAGGGGCAGGTGGTCGTGCTCAGGCCACTTGCCCTCGATCCACTTCTTACGGAATCGACCCTTGGGGATGCTGATCGAGAAGTGGAACAAGACGAACAGCCATACCCCGATGAACAGCAGAATGAAGACTGCGTCCATCCATACGTTCACCTGCGCGAGAAGAATCGCCGCCACCCCCTACCCATGACCGAGCCCGGACCGGTCCGGACCACTATTGCCTGGGTCACGACGAACCTCGCTCAATTAACGCTGGGTGTGCCGGCACCCATGCACCTGAACGCATCCTCCAGCGACCGACACGAATCGCGAGTGTACGGGTCGCGTGACCGCTCTCACCTTATCGGCGCCTCATCGGCGTGTCAACGAACACGTGACCGTCCGGCGCCATCCTGATCAAGATCAAGATGCGTCGCCGGACGCTTCAACGACCTCGGCCAACGTGATCTCAAAGGTCAGTTCATGTCCCGCAAGCGGGTGATTGAAATCGACAGTTACATTCACGCGGTCCTCGCTCAGGGCGACGACCCGGCCCGTGTACGTCTGGCCGTCATCAGCGATCACGTTGAACTCGGCGTTGAGCGGCGGCTCGCCTTCACCGAAGACGTCCACCGGCACGACCTGCACCGCCTCTTCCACGCGCTGTCCGTACGCTTCGTCGGGCGGGATCGTGACTGTGACGCTCTCTCCCGCCTCAAGGCCGATGACCGCCTGCTCGAACATCGGCAGGACGTCGCCTGCGCCGATGGTGAACAGCAGCGGCGCCCGACCCTCGCTCGAGTCGAAGCGCGTTCCGTCCTTGAGACGGCCCGTGTAGTCGACGGCGACGGTGTCGCCTTCGCGTGCCGGCATGCTACCCCTCCTATCGGGACTCCACGGCGCATCGGCGCCGTGGGTGCGATGCTAGCACACCCGTGTCGGCCTCAGGCCGTGGCGTCCACCAACCCGGCCGCACGCAGCCGGCGCGCGAGGACGACGGCCACCGCAGCCTTGACGCCATCGAGAAGCACGAAGGGGGCGACGCCCGCGGCGATGGCCGCAGTGGCGCCCATCCCGGTGGAGTATGCGAGCCATGTGGTACCGGTGACATAGACCCCGGCGAACATGGCCGTGAGCGCCAGCGTGTCCGACACCCCCGGCCGGTGGGCGGGCAGGGGGCGTCTGACCGCCGCGCCGAGGGTCGCTCCGATCAGGAACCCGATCAGGTAGCCGCCGGTAGGTCCGACGAGCGTCGCCACACCGGCCCGGCCCCCGGAGAAGACCGGCAGCCCCGCAGCGCCGAGGGCAAGGTAGAGGGTCAGAAGGGCCGCGGCCTGTCGCGGCGGGCAGATGAGAACGATGACGGCGAGAGTGAGCGTCTGCGCGGTCACCGGCACCGTCCCGACCGGCACGGTGATCCACGCCGAGACCGCCAGCAACGCGGCGAGAAGTGCGGAGATCAGAAGCGTTCGCGTTCGTGGGCGTGCGGGGGTGCTCATCGGCATGTGGGACCTCTTCTTGTAAACCACTCTGACAGAGCGGTTTACTTTATGCCGGACACCACCGGGGCGTCAACGGCATGCCCGGGTTCGGGCTCAGAGGCCGGTTCCGGCGTTCTGAGCCCCGCAAGGTCGACGAGCCTGCCCGCCATGGTCGGCTCGTCCCACGAAGGCTCGGGCGCCTCGCCCCAAGCAGCAAGCAGCTCGACCGCCGCCTGCCATCTGGCGCCGGGCGTGAGGTCGGCCCGACGGGCCAGGAAGTCGCGCACAAGCGCCGAGCGCTCGGAGGTCACCTGTCCGCGGAAGACGAGGTCCACGTCGCCGGTGTCACGCACCACGACCGTGCCGGCCGCCATGTCGCCGAGACGCTTGTTCGCGGTCGACAGCAACATCGAGACGAGTCCGACAGCGTAGTAGCCGGGCATAAGGTCCACGATGCGGATCAGGTTGCGGATGACCGAGTCGAGCGTGCCCACACGTCCACCGTCGTCGCGGATGACGCGGATGCCGAGCGCCTGTTTGCCCGGCGTGCGGCCGTTGCGCATCACCTCGCCCCACACGTAGTAACCCCAGTACGTGACGAAGGCCAGGACGAGGAAGCCGCCGAACAGCCATGGCGCCGCCGCCTCGCTGTCGAGCAGTGAGCCGACGAGTAGCGCGGCGAGCCCCTCGGCGATGATGATCGCCACAAGCAGCACCGTGTCCACGAGCAGCGCCGCCCCGCGCGATGCCGGCCCGGCGAGCTCGTAGGCGAAAGCAACCGACTCGGAGGTCTCGACCGAGAGCACGTCGGCGGTGCGGGCTGCGGGCATCGATGCTCCTCCAGGGATCCGGGTGCCGCGAGAGCGGCGCTTCGGATGCTAGCATAGGACGACCGCGCCGAAGGAGGAACGCACGTGGAGGAACGCGAGTTCGTCGCCGGGTCGCGCGAGGTGTGGGAGCGGCTCGCCTCGGCAGTGGCGCTGGTGCGGTCCAGGGGCGTGAAAGGCATGGGCGCACCGGCGCTCCGGCAGATGCACGAGGACTACCGGCATGCCGCCGCGGACCTCGCCTACTCCCAGACGCACTACCCGCGTTCGGAGACGACCGCGTACCTGAACCGGCTCGTGGGCTCGGCGCATGGCGAGCTCTATGGGGACCGGCCACGACGCATCGGCGCCGCCTGGCGGTTCGTGACGCGGGAGTACCCGCGGCTCGTGCGCCGGTGCTGGCGGCCCGTGCTGCTCTCGGCGGCGATCCTCTCGGCGGCGGTCGTGCTGGGGTGGGTCCTCGTCTACACGGACCCCGCGCTCGCGCGCCTGACGCTTCCCGAAGCGTTCCGCGACACGGTGGGCGAGGTCATGGAGCGCGACACCACGGCGGGCGGTGATGTGTGGGCGGCGATGGCGCCAGCCATCTCGGCAGCGATCACCGTCAACAATGTGCAAGTCTCGCTCACCGTCTTCGCCGGTGGGATCACCTTCGGCGCGCTCACGGCATGGGCGCTCGTGCGCAACGGCCTGCTGCTCGGCGTGCTCGCCGGAGCGTTCGGGCAGGCAGGCGAGTCGCTGTCGTTCTGGTCGCTCATCGTCCCGCACGGGGCGATCGAGCTGCCCGCCATCGCGCTTGCGGGCGGCGCGGGGCTGATGCTCGCCGGGGCGCTGCTGTTCCCCGGCGACCTCCCGAGGAGCCAGGCCCTGCGCGCGGTGGCGCCCGATGCGGTGCGCCTCGTCCTCGGCGTCGTGCCGTTGCTCATCATCGCCGGGTTGATCGAAGGGTTCGTGACTCCTCGCGAGTTGGGCGAGGTCGGGAAGCTCGTCTTCGGCGGTGTGGCCGGCCTCGGGCTCGCCGCCTACCTCGCGCTGCCCGGCCGGGGCGATGCCGGATAGCCACGCCGGGCGGGCCGGCGATGCCAGGAACCCGTCCGGGGGCCCTCGCCGGACGCTACAGCCTCCCGCGAGCCTTGATCTCGAGGTAGCGGTTGACCGCGGCGACCGAGAGCTCCTCGGGATGCACGTCGAGCACGAGCGAGCCTCGCGCGCTCAGCGCGGCGAGCGCCTCGGCCTTCTCGCGCAGGATGCCCTCGGCCACCGACGTGGCGAACGCCTCCTGCTCGTCATCGGGCACAAGACGCGCCCGGCTCTCGAGTCCGCGGTTGCGCTGCGTGATGACGAGTGGCAGGTGACGCGGCGAGAGGGTGGCGAGCACGCGTAGCAGCCGCCGGCTCGGCTCGGTCCCGACAAGGTCGGTGAAGAGCACCACGAGCGAGCGCTTGCCGAGCCGTGTGCCGAGGTACGACAGCGCGCGGCGGTAGTCGGGCTCCTCCAGGCGCCCCTCCACGCCGGCGAGTGCCTCGGTGATGGCCAGGAACTGCCGATGCCCCTTTGCGGGCGGCAGGTAGGCGACCACGTCCCGGCCGAAGACGAGCAGTCCCACCACATCGCCGGCCTCAAGACCCAGATACGCGAGCAGCAGCGCGGCGTTCACGGCGCGGTCGAGCTTGGTGACCGGCCCGGCCATCGGAAGCATCAGACGCCCGGCGTCGATCGCGATGACGATCGTCTGGCTGCGCTCAACCTCGAAGCGGCGCACCACCGGGCGCCCGCGTCGCGCGGTCGCCTTCCAGTCGATGTCGCGGTAGTCATCGTCGGCCTGGTAGTCGCGCAACGATTCGAACTCGGTCCCGGCGCCGGCGTAGCGCTGCGAGCGGATCCCGATCTCGTGCAACGCGCCGCGCCGGGCCATGAGCGCGTACCGGCGCACGGCGGTGATGTCCGGGTAGACCCGGCACTCCTCGCCGAGCGCGAAGGAGGCCTGCCGCCCGGCCAGGCCGAGCGGCCCGAGGAGCCGGACCGCCACCGGCCCGAAGGCGAAGACCCCTCGGCGCGACGGCGTGAGGTGGAGTGTGACGTCACCTGAGGCACGCGGGTCCACGCGCACCGGGCCGAACCCGCGCTCCCCCGAGAACGAGGCCGGCGGAGTGTCGCGCCCCTGGATGCGAGCAGGAGCGCCGGAGTGGTTCGCGATGGCGACGCGCACCGGATTGGGGACGCCGATCGACAGCTTGAGCGGGAGCGTGCGCTCCAGCGTGATGTCCGACGGGTGCGGCGTGCTCGCCAGATCGCGCGCAACCACGACCGCCCACGCCGCGACCCACGCGAGCGCCGCCAGCCATGCCCACGCTCCGGGCACGACGGGCAGCACGAGTGCCCCGGGCGCGAGAGCGAGCGCGGCGCGAGGCGTGAGGTGGGGGAAGCGGCCGACCGCTGCGCGAAGACGGCTCATCGGGGAACAGGCACCGCGGCGAGTACGTCGGTGACGATGGAGTCGGCGTCAGAACCCTCAATCTCAGCCTCAGGTTGAAGAACGATACGGTGGCGCAGCACAGCCGGCGCCATGGCCTTCACGTCGTCCGGCGTCACGAACGCCCGTCCATCCAGAAGCGCATGCGCCTTGGCGGCGACGAGCAGGCTCACCCCCGCGCGCGGACTTGCGCCGAGGGACACCGCCGGGTCCTCGCGCGTCCCGCGGACGATGGCGCTCACATAGCCCACCACGCCCTCGTCCACCACCACGTCATCGAGCACCGCACGGGCGGCGAGCACGGCGTCGGCATCGGCCACGGACCGGATGCCCAGCGCGTCAAGGTCGCTCATCCGCATCCCGCCTACGTGACCCGCGAGGATCCGGGCTTCCTCCTCGGCAGAGGGGTAGCTCACCACGACCTTCATCAGGAAGCGGTCGAGCTGCGCCTCGGGCAGCGGATACGTGCCTTCGTACTCGACGGGGTTCTGCGTCGCCACCACAAGGAACGGCTCCGGGAGCGGGTGCGAGACGCCGTCGATGGTGACCTGCGCCTCCTGCATCGCCTCGAGCAGCGCCGACTGCGTCTTGGGAGGCGTGCGGTTGATCTCGTCGGCGAGCACGATGTTGGCGAAGACCGGCCCCTGCCGGAGCCGGAACCCCTGCGCCTGCATGTCGAAGATGTTGGTGCCCACCACGTCGGCGGGCATGAGGTCCGGCGAGAACTGGATGCGCTTGAACGAGACGTCGAGCGCGCGCGCGACGGCGCGTGCGACGAGCGTCTTGGCGGTACCCGGCACGCCTTCGAGCAGGACGTGCCCCCCGGTGATGAGACCGGTCAGCAGGCCGTCGACCACGTGGGCCTGACCCACGACCGCCTTGCCAACCTCGGCACGCACCGCCGCCGCAAGATCCATGATGTGCCCGGTGTCAGCCATCGATGCTCTCAACCTCCTGTCGTGCCCGCGCGATGCGCCGGGCGATCGTGACGAACGCGTCGTCGGTGATGGTTCCGCGCGAGACGGCCTCATGCGTCTCGGCAAGCAGCGTCGCGGCTTCCGGACGCCGCTTCAGGCCGAGCGCCAGCGAGCCGTGCCTGCGCGCGAGCGAGCGCTCAAGCCCACGGGCGAGTGTGTCGAGCGCGTCGGCGTGCGCGCCGGCGGTGCGGTAGACGCCGGCCAGCGAGTCCACGTACGCGAGCGTGCGCGCCCGGGGCCGGGGCTCGTCGGGGATGACCGGGCCCAGGCGCCTGCCCCTGCCGATGACGAGGACCGCGAGTGCGAGCGCACCGAGCACGAGCGCGGCCTGACCGCCCGGGCCCAGGGCGCCGAGGAGGCTGTCGGCGGTGATGAAGCCGTGGTGGTACTCGTCGAAGTGCACCGGCGTCGCGTCGGCGAGCAACCGCACCGCGAACTCACCGTTGCCTGCCTCGCCGATACGCTCGTTCGACAACGCCGACGCGTCCGCGAGCCACAGCACCTCGCCCGCGCCCACGGCCCGGAGCATCAGCGCGGCGCCGCCCTCGTCGCCGTAGAGCGATACCCAGGGGCCCTCGGCGATCCTCCTGCCCGGGCCGAGGACCGGGGGGCCTTCGGTAGTGACGTACGGCGATGGCAGGAGCGGCGGCGGGGCGTCGTCGCTGTCGGCGCCCAGCCGCACGGCAGGGCCCTCCACGCCGCCGAGCGCTTCGCCCGCGTACGGCCCCGCGAGCACCAGTCGGCCCCCCTCGGCGACCCAAGCCGCCAGACGGTCGGCCTCGGCATCGGAGAAGCCGCGCGCGAGCGGGTCGGTCGCCGCGACCACGATCGTGCCGCCCGTGGGCAGCGGCTCGAAGCGCCTGAGCGCGCGCGGGTCGTGACCCATCGCGTCGAGGTACTCGAAGGCCCCGCGGAGTCCCTCCGGCGCCGAGGACAGGCTGGTGGACTGCGGGACGTTGATGCGGAAGTAGGAGGAGGCGAGCGCGGTGGCGACCCAGTACGCGGCCAGAAGCGCGACCGCCGCGATGATCGAGACCACCATCCGGGCGTCGAGGGCCGGGCGCCGCATCACGCACCACCCCCGCCGACCGCCGCGAGAAGCTCGTCGTAGGTGCTCCTGGCCAGGCGGTAGCCGTCCTGCCCCGGGTCCTCGTGCCCGTACCACGCGGGCTCGAAGACCGACCGCAAAGCCTGCAGCGGGCGGTGGAGCACGGGGCGCGCTGAGCGCACGTCGGCGACGAGCTCAGCGTTGGTGCGCGTGCGTGTGTGCTCCACGACGCCGCGCTCGACGAGCGATCGCGCCGCTCCGCCGAACAGCGCCCGGACGGCGTCACGGTACCGGCCCTCGGCAGCGGCCTCGTCCGCGTAGCGCACGACGTCGTCGGGCAGCCCCTCGGCCGCCGCGACGACCGGCGCATCGCCGAGGGGCACGCCCGCGACCAGGCGCGCCTCAGGCGCCGTGGCGCGCAACCACCGACGCACGACCACGAAGACGAGCCAGAGCACCACAAGCCCGCCGGCGACCGATGTCGCGAAGAACACCCAGCGAGCGACGCCCGCGCCGCCCGAGCCGTCAGCAAGCAGCGAGTCGACGAACCGCTGCACCGCCTCGGCGATGCGCGCCCACTGCTCCTCGATCCACTGCTCGAGGGGCGAGCGCCCCCGGACACCGAGATCGGCGAGGACGCCTGCGAGCACCTCCGGGTCGTGCGCGACACTCCCCTCGCCGGGCACGCCGAGCGCGCGTTCGAGCGACGCGAGATGGGCGTCGAGTGCCGCCCCCGCATCGCGTCTGCCGACGGCGTCACCGGCGCTCGCCAGGTCACCGGCGGGCGCGGCGACGGTGCTGCCGTCCACCGTGAGGACCGCGTCGCCCGCGGAGACCTCGGCCGCGGCCGGGACGAGCGTGCGCACCTCGGCGGAGACGGACGCGGCCCGCGCGGGCGCGGTGAGGTCGCCCTCCGCTCCGGCGATGGCCGAGCGCGCGGCGCTCACCCGCGCCGCGTACTCCTCCACGGCGATCGGACCTGAAGCGCGCTCCTGGGCCACGGCCGGGGCGATAGCAAGCGCGACCAGCGCCACGCACGCGGCGAACAGGGCCCACGTGCCCCTGGCGCGCGTCGCGCACCGGGAGGGCCCGCACGCCCGCGCGCGTCGCATCATGCGGCCCGCGCCAGCTCCCGCGCACGCACGACGAGGTCCATGCCCTCTTTGCGCGCGCGGAGGTCGATGTAGAGGTGGAACAGCGCGAGCGCCGTGAACGGTGCCGTGAGAGCCGAGGCGGCCCCGAAGCTCAGTCCCTCGACCACACGCCACCACACCGGCACGTCGAGCAGCGCCGTCAGCGGATCGGACGCGCCGAGGGCCGGGACAAGCTGGCCGAGTGCGGCCGGAGATGCGATGGCCCCCTGGAACGCCGTGCTGAGCCCGAACATGAGCACGAGGTAACCGGCCACTCGCCAGAACGATCCGCGCACGAGCGCGAACGAACGCGAGAGCGCGCTCACCGGGTCCGTCTGCTCCACGACGGTCACCACACCGGTGAAGGTCACGAACACCGAGGCCACCAGCCCCCCGACGCCCAGCACGAAGAACGACGCGAACGCGGCGGCGCTCGTCAGGATGCTCACGAGCAGCTGCGCGAGCAGGTACCAGCCCCAGCGCTTGAGCCCGCCCTTGAGTATCTCGGTGAACCGTGGCCGCGCCCCGGTGATGAGTCCCGGCGCGGCGGCGAGGACCGATGCATCGAAGTAGGCACGGACGAACAGGAGCAGGCCGCTCGCCGCCATGATGACGGCGTAGGCGATGAAGATGCCGATGCCCGGGTCGGGCGCACCGGCGGTCATACTGAGATCCGAGAAGATGACCTCGAAGTAGCCGCGGTAGTAGACGTCCTGGGCGAGCCCGATGATGAGTGCGACGGGAAACACCGTGCACACCGCGGCAAGTGCGAGCGCTTTGAAGTGTCTGCGGTACACGCCGATCGCGTCATCGAGCGCCGCACCGACCGTGCGGGGGGCGAACGGGTCCTGTCTCAATGGGTCGGTCATCGGGTCCTCACGATCTCGGTCACGCCCTTGCGGTCGGCGACGGCAACACCGGATACGGCACCGGGCTCAGGGTCCCGTCGGCCGCCCGCCACCACGGAGCGTCACCTCTCCGGCGGCAACGGCTCGCACCCCTCCAGTATCGCGCACGAGCAGCGCTCCCGTCTCGTCAACGGACTCCGCCGTCCCCTCGGCCACGGTCGCACCGGTGGCGTCCCGGACGACCACCGGCTCTCCCCACAGCACACCGCGCCGCCGGTACTCCTCGGCAAGCGGCCCGAACCCGTCGGCGACGAAGCGCCTCACCACCGCCGCGAGCTCATCGAGCACGGCCGCGGCGACGTCAGGTATCCGCGCGCCGGAAACCACATCGCGCACGCACGCCGACCCCGGGACGTCAGACGGCGCTACGTTCACGCCGCAGCCGATCACCACCCACTCCACGGTGTCGGCCTCGGCGGCCATCTCGAGCAACACGCCCGCGAGTTTCCCACCCGTGCGCACGTCGCCCAGCCAGACGTCGTTGGGCCACTTGAGACCCGCGTCGCACCCCAGGCGGCCGAGCGCCCGCGCGACCCCGAGCGCCGCCACGAGCGAGAGCGGCGCCACGCCCGTGGGAGACGTCGCGGGCCTGAGCACTGCCGAGAGGTACGCACCACCCTCCGGGGACGACCATACACGCCCGAACCGCCCGCGCCCGCCGGTCTGTCGCGCCGCCACGACCACCGTGCCGGCCGGCGCGCCTGCACGCGCGAGCCGCTTGGCATCGTCGTTCGTCGACCCGGTCTCCGCGCCGCCCTCGCAGCGCACCCACAGCGGGTCGCGCACGAGGGGCGTTACCGTCTCAGGGATGCAGAGGTCCGGCGCGGAGACGATCCGGTACCCGACGCGCGGCTCGGCGTGGATCGCAAAGCCGAGCTCGCGGAGCGCCGCGACATGCTTGCCGACGGCCACTCGTGAGACGCCGAACTCACGCGCAAGCGCCTCACCGGAGACACCCTGTCTGCCGGCGTCGGCAAGCGCTGCGGCGACAGCGGCCCTAGTGGTGAGCTCCATCCCCGCCCTCCGCGTCGCACGCACCGGGGTCATCCGCCTCGTCGCCGCTGGTCTCAAGTCCGTCGGGAGCCGGCAGCGCAGGTGACACGTCCCCGGCCTCCTCGAGCGCGGCGACCTCCACGAGCAGGTCGACCTTGCGGGCGATAAACCGCCGCCGCGCCCAGATGAGCGCGATGAACATCGCCACCAGGAGGAACAGACCGAACCAGGTGATGTTGCGGGCGATCGCGAGCGCGCGGTCGAAGTTCTCGGCGAAGATGCGGCCCAGCATGATCATCAGCGTCGTGTAGATGACCGCGCCGACGAACGTGTACAGCTCGAAGATCCACAGGCGCATACGGGAGGCGCCGGCGATCACCGGGACCCAGTTCTTGAAGCCGGCGGCGAAGCGCGAGACGAGCACCGTCTTGTTCCCGTGGAGCTCGAAGTACTCCTCGGCGGCGGTCAGCCGCTCTTCGTCCACGAACCGTCCGCCCCATCTGAGCAACGCGTCCCTGCCGCCGCGCCTGCCGAACCAGTACGAGAGGTTCGACCCGGTGAGCGTTCCGATGAGTGACGACACGCCGACGAGCCACGGGTTCAGCCCACCGGCCTCGGAGACGAAGCCGGCGGCCATGACGACCGTCTCGCCCGGGGTGAACGAGCCGATGACGAACAGGTTCTCCGAGATGGTGAAGCCGATGACGATGAGGTGGCCCCACGTGTCGAGAAGCGCCAGGAACCAGTCGAGCGGGGCGAACCCGGTCTGCGGGACGGTCACGTGAGATCACCGTCCTCGTCGTCACCGGGCACAGCCGGCCGGTCTGGCGACGACTCCGCGACACGTGGCGAGGCCCACTCGGCCCACTGGTCGAACCGGGGGAAGAGCAGCCACAGACCCACGAGCGTGACAAGCAGCAGCGCGTAGAAGTCCCAGACCTGTCGGGTCATGAACACCAGCGCCGCGCCGATGACCACCGGGGCGAGGGCGAAGGTCAGCATCTGCCACGAGAGGGACACGATCGCGGCCGGGGCCAGCGGTCGTGTGGCGGTGTCACGCGTCCGCACGTTGCGCCCGATCACCACGCCGGCGACCGCCACTGACAGGAACAGGTAGCGCACCCCGCCTGCCGGTGGGGGGCCGTCGCTCCACCAGGTCGCCGACACCATCGCCTGCACCAACGCGATGAGCACGAACGGCAGCACGAGGGCGGGCAGCGCGCCGCGGACCCATCGCAGGTACTCCTCGCGCAGTCGGGTGCCGGTCACAGGTCAGGTCCCGTCGTCATCTCGTGTCCAGGCCGAAATCGAGCGGCCGAGCGAGCGTGAGCGCGCTCGTGGAGACCCGGTCGACACCGGCGGCCGCGAGAGCGGGCAGCCGCTCGAACGCCACGCGACCGGACGCCTCGGTCAGGCACGGCCTGCCGCTGGCCGCCTCCCGTACCGCACGGACCGCCTCGGCAAGCATCGCATCGTCCATGTTGTCGAGCAACACATAGTCGGCGCCCGCGCGCGCGGCGTCCACGGCCTGCGCGATCGAGTCGGCCTCACATTCGACGAGGAGACCCGGCGCGCCGGTGCGCGCCGCTCGCACCGCAGCGGTCACGTCGCCCGCGTAGGCGATGTGGTTGTCCTTGATGAGCACCATGTCGTACAGGCCGGCGCGATGGTTGTGCGCACCACCGACGGCCACAGCGTACTTCGAGAGCGCCCGCAACCCGGGGAGCGTCTTGCGCGTGTCGGTGACGGCGAGGTCCAGCCCGGCGGCGCGCTGCCAGCGCCGCGCCTCGGTGGCGATGCCCGAGAGAACCATCAGCAGGTCAAGCGCGGTCCGCTCGGCGGCCAGGACGACGCGCAGCGGGCCGTCCACGTCCATGACCGGGCCGCCCTCCGAGACGTCAGCGCCCTCGGCCACGAGGGGAAAACACTCCACCGGTCCCGAGCCTGCCGCGCGGGCGAGCATCCCGAACGTCCGCGCCACGACCGGCAGCCCGCACACCACGCCCGCGTCGCGCGCGACGACGTGGCCGGAGAACACCGCGTCGGCGGGCACGGTCGCCGACGACGGGACGTTGCGATCGAGCAGGCCGGCGCCGGACCGGCCGCGCAGCACCGCATCGGGCGCCACGCCGAGGTCCTCGGCAAGCGCGGCGGCGATGACGTCGTCGGCCACAGGGATCGTGATCATCGGCGCTCCTCGTCGGCGTGCGGGATGGTCTCCTCGGCGGTCACCGGCGCGAACCGCGGCTCCGCGCCGCGCTCGCACACGATGTGTCCCCGCCACCGTACGTCGTCGCGTTCGGGGAAGTCGAGCCTGAAGTGCGTGCCGCGGCTCTCCTCGCGAGCCGCCGCAGCCACCACACACAACCACGCGTTCACGAGCAGGTTGCGGGTCTCGATGGCGTGCGGCCCGGACCCGCCCAGGCCCGACGCCAGCTCGGCTATGCCCTCGGCCGCGCCGAGAAGGCCCACCGCCGAGCACGTCACCGCCGCATGGCGGCTCATAGTCACCTGTAGCGCCGCACGCGTCGCGTGGGGATCGGCGGAGCCGGCGGCCGGACCGGTGCCTGCCGCATGCCCGGTGCGCACGCGCACGCGTTCGCTCTCCAGCGCACGCACGATACGGCGCGAGAACACGAGGCCCTCCAGGAGCGAGTTGCTTGCGAGCCGGTTGGCGCCGTGAAGGCCCGAGGCCGCGCACTCCCCGGCGGCGTACAGGCCCGGGAGCGACGTACGGCCGTCGAGGTCGGTGCGCACCCCGCCGATCAGGTAGTGCGCCGCCGGTGCGACAGGCACGAGGTCACGCGAGAGGTCGTATCCGGCCTCGCGACAGCCTTCGGTGATCGTGGGGAACCGGGACGCGAGGAACGCCGCGCCGAGGTGCCGTGCGTCCAGCCAGACGTTCGGCCGTGCGCAGCGGTGCATGACCTTCTCGATCTCGCGGCTCACCACGTCGCGGGGCGCAAGCTCCGCGAGCGGATGGAGCGCCGGCATGAAGCGATCGAGGTCGCAGTCGAGCAGGTAGGCGCCCTCACCGCGCAACGCCTCGGTGATGAGGAACTTGGGGCTCGCCTCGCTGTCGAGTGCGGTGGGGTGGAACTGCACGAACTCCATGTCTGCGATCTCGGCGCCGGCTCGCCACGCGGCGGCCACGCCGTCACCGGTGGCCACGAGCGGGTTGGTGGTCACGCGGTACATCTGGCCCGACCCGCCGGTGGCGAGCACCACGGCATCGGCGTGCAACGCCATCATCGCGTGGCTCCCTCGGTCCATCACGAGCGCGCCCGTGCAGCGTCCGTCGTCGGTCAGCAGGTCCACCACGAACGCGCCCTCCACGAGACGGATCCCGCGCGTGCGCCGAACCACCGCCGAGAGCGTGTTCTGCACCTCGGCACCGGTGGCGTCCCCCGAATGCAGGACGCGCGGCAGGCTGTGGCCGCCCTCACGGGCAAGCGCGATCGCTCCGCCCGCCGCACGGTCGAACCGCACACCGAGCGCCTCGAGCTCGGCAAGCGCGTCGGCCGCCTCGCTCACCACCGCGCGGACGACGTCGGGGTCGCACAGGCCCTGTCCCACCACGAGCGTGTCGGCCAGGTGCAGGTCCACCGAGTCCGCCTCGCCCACCGCGCCGGCGATTCCGCCCTGCGCGTACCAGGTGTTGGCGTCGGTGACCTCGGACTTCGTCACGAGAGTGACACTGCCGAGCCGCGCGGCGTGCAACGCCGCCGTGAGCCCGGCGATGCCGGAGCCTACCACGAGCACGTCGGAGCGCTCCTCGGGAAGCGTGGCCGTGTCGAAGTCCACGGCCCAGCGCGTATCGAGCGCGGGCGGAGGGGCGAGCGCGATCGGTCCGGACACGGCGCCCTCCTCGGCCATCGTCGCCTCTCCCCTAGCCGATCGCCGTCATGCGCTCGAGCGACCCGCGCGCAGCCGCCGCGATGTCGTCGGGCACGGTAACGGCACGCGCGTCGTCGAGCAGCGCGTCGCGTACGTCGGTCAGACGCGTCCGCTTCATGTTGGGGCAGACCATCGAGGGCGTGAGCGGGTAGAACCGCTTGCCCGGGGCAGCCTTCTGAAGCGCGTGCAGCAGCCCCTCCTCGGTCACGACGATGAACTCCTGTGCGTCGCTCGCCGCGGCGAACCGCAGCATCTGGCTCGTGGAGAGCACCGCATCGGCGGCCGCGGTCACCGCAGGCAGGCACTCGGGATGCGCGATGACCAGGGCGTCCGGGTGCGCGTCACGCGCCTCGGCCACGCGCTCGAAGTCCACGACGTCGTGCACCGGACAGTAGCCGTCCCACAGCACCATCTCCACGTCGGGCAGCTGCGAGCCGATCCAACGGCCGAGGTTGCGGTCGGGGCCGAAGAGCACGCGAGGCACGCCCAACGAGCGCACGACCTCGACGGCGTTCGCCGAGGTGCAGCACACGTCGGTGAGCGCCTTGACCTCCGCCGAGGAGTTCACATACATGACCACCGGCACACCCGGGTGCCCGGCCTTCCAGGCTGCGAGCTGCGGCGCGGTGATCATGTCGGCCATGGGACAGCCGGCGTCGAGACGTGGGAGGAGCACGGTCTTCTCCGGCGCGAGGATGACGGCGGTCTCGGCCATGAAGCGCACGCCCGCGAGCACGATCACGCTCGCGTCGGATGCTGCGGCGCGGCGCGCAAGCTCGAGCGAGTCGCCCACCACATCGGCGATGTCCTGCACCTCGGGACGCTGGTAGTTGTGTGCGAACACCACGGCGTCACGCTCGCGAACGAGGGCGCGGATCTCTTCTGCGAGCGCGCCGATGTCCTCGGTCACCTATCCCACCTCCAGGGCGATGTTGTCGATCAGTCGCGTGCGGCCCACTCGGGCGGCGATGAGCGCGCGCGCCGGCTTGGCGCCGAACAGGTCCAGCGGGCGGAACGTCTCCGGGTCGATGACCGCCGCGTAGTCGAGCTCCACGAGCGGCTCCGTGCCCACCGTGCTCGCCATCTCAGACGCGATGATCTCTGCGTCCGCCTCGCGCGCGCTCGCGATGTCTCGCGCCTCGCAGAGCGCGCGATACAGCACGGTAGCGGCACGGCGTTCCTCGGCCGAGAGGTAGACGTTGCGGCTCGACATCGCCAGACCGTCGGGCTCGCGGACGATCGGGCACCCCACGATACGCACGGGCAGATCGAGGTCGCGGACCATCAGCCGCACGATGGCGAGCTGCTGGTAGTCCTTCTCGCCGAAGTACGCGAGATCAGGCTGGGCGATGGCGAAGAGCTTGGTCACCACCGTGCACACGCCACGGAAGTGCGTGGGTCGCGCGGCGCCCTCGAAGACCTGGCCGAGCGGGCCGGGATCGACCGTCACCTGCGCGTCGGGTGCGTACATGGCCCCGGCGGTGGGCGTGAACACGAGGTCCACGCCCTCGGCGCGCAGAAGCTCCATGTCGCCGTCCATGTCGCGCGGGTAGGCCTCGAAGTCCTCGCCCGGACCGAACTGGGTGGGATTGACGAACACCGAGACGGCGACATAGTCGGCGCGCTCGCACGCGGCGCGCACGAGCGAGAGGTGCCCGTCGTGCAGGGCCCCCATCGTGGGCACGAGCGCGATCGTCTTGCCCTCGCGCCGCGCTTCGCCGGTGGCCGAGCGGACCTCGGCTGCCGAGACGAGCCGCTCCACCGCTACTCCCCGTCCCCGGTGAACGGGAGCGCCTGCTCGAGTTCGGCGAGCACGTCCTCGTCGAGGTGCGACGACTGCTCCTCGCCCGGGAACCCACCGGCGCGGACCTCCTCGGCGTACGCGGAGATCGCGGCCGTGATCGCGCTGCCCATGTCCGCGAAACGCTTGGCGTGACGCGGCACGAACGACCCGATCCCGAGGATGTCGTGGAAGACCTGCACCTGCCCGTCGCAGCCCGCCCCCGCGCCGATGCCGATCGTGGGGATGTCGAGTTCCTCGGAGACGAGCTCGGCGAGCTCGGCGGGAACGAGCTCGAGCACCACGGAGAACGCGCCGGCCGCCTCGAGCGCCCGGCAGTCACGGACGAGTGCGAGCGCACCTGCGGTGTCGCGGCCCTGCACCCGATAGCCGCCGAAGACGTTGACCGACTGAGGGGTGAGCCCCGTGTGCGCCATGACCGGGATGCCCGCAGTCACGAGCCGCGCAACAAGCCCGGCCACCGCCTCGCCACCCTCGAGCTTCACCGCGTGAGCGCCGCCCTCGGCCAGCAGACGGACGGCGTTGCGGACCGCCTCGTCCTCACCCGCCTGATAGCTCCCGAACGGCATGTCGGCCACCACGAGCGCACGGGACACACCGCGTGAGACGGCAGCGGTGGCGCGGACCATGTCGTCCATCGTCACCGGCAGCGTGCTCTCGTACCCGAGGACGGTCATGCCGAGGGAGTCCCCGACGAGGATGACGTCGACACCAGCGGCGTCGGCCAGCCGGGCACCCGGCGTATCGTAGGCCGTGAGCGCCACGATCGGCGCACCCTCGGCTTTCATCGTGAGCAGATCGGTCGTCGTCACGCGCGCACGCGGCCCCCCGGACGGTGTTGCACTCATCACGCGCTCCTTCCCGACGGTCCCGGCCACAGGCGCGGTCCAGGCCGCCATCTCGGACGGGTGACGAGTATAGCATCGGCACGCCCGGTGACCCGGCTGACGGGCGGATGGTTATGCGCGGCCGCGCAGGGCATATTCACTTCTGGAGCCGCGGTACCCGGCCGCGGTGTTGCGTACCCTTCCGGAGGGAGGAAGAAGCGTATGGGCGACATCCTGCGCGTCAACATGAGCGACCTGTCCATCACCCGAGAACCGCTTCCTGAGAAGTGGGCACGGTACGGTGGACGCGCACTGACCGACGCGATCGTCTTCGCGGAGGTACCACCCGACGCCGATCCGCTCGGCCCCGAGAACAAGCTCGTCATCGCTCCGGGCTCGCTCGGGGGCACCACCGGCCCGAACACCGGCCGGCTTTCGATCGGCGCGAAGAGCCCGCTGACCGGCGGCATCAAAGAGTCGAACTCCGGCGGCACGGCGGCTCACGCGCTCGCCCGCATGGGCGTCTCGGCGATCATCATCGAGGGCGAGCCGGAGGACAAGCTCGGCCGGTACGTGCTGCGCCTGTTCGCAGACGGCAAGGTCGACATCGTGCACCGGCACGACCTGGCGGGCCTCGGCACGTACGAGACCGTCGCGGTGGCCAAGGGCATCGAGGCCGCCGAGCACCGGATGAGCGAGAAGTCGTCGTTCATCCTGGTAGGGCCGTCCGGCGAGATGGGCATGAAGGCCGCCGGCATCGCGGTCACCGACCCCGCCGGCTATCCCAACCGCTTCGCAGGCCGGGGCGGCCTCGGTGCGGTCATGGGCAGCAAGGGCCTCAAGCTGATCGCCATCTTCTACGAGGGCCTCGGCGCCACCGAGCATGCCGACAAGGACGCCTTCAACGCCGCGTCCAAGAAGTTCGGCGCCGCGCTGCGCGAGCACGCGGTCACCGGTCAGGGCCTGCCCACGTACGGCACGAACGTGCTCGCCAACATCATCAACGAAGCGGGCGGCTATCCCACGAACAACTTCGCGCTCGGACAGTTCGAGGGCGTCGACGGCATCTCCGGCGAGACGATGCGTGAGATCACCGTCGAGCGCGGCGGCAACGTGAAGCACGGGTGCCACGCGGGCTGCGTCATCCAGTGCTCGCGGTACTACGTGGACAAAGACGGTCACTACAAGACCAAGGGCCCGGAGTACGAGACCGCCTGGTCGCTCGGCGCGGACTGCGGCATCTCGGACATGGACGCGGTCGCCGAGCTCGACCGTGAGTGCGGCGACCTGGGCCTCGACACCATCGAGATGGGTGTCACCCTCGGCGTGTACATGGACTCCGGCAAGATCGCGTTCGGCGATGCCGATGCGGCGATGGCGGCGCTCAAGGAGATCCGCAAGGGCAGCGAGCTCGGCAAGATCCTCGGTGATGGCGCCGAGGCGACCGGCCTGGCGTTCGGCGTCAAGCGTATCCCGGTGGTCAAGCACCAGGGCCTGCCGGCGTACGACCCGCGCCCGATCCAGGGCATCGGCGTCACCTACGCCACATCCACGATGGGCGCCGACCACACGGCCGGCTACACCATCACGGCCAACGTGCTCGGCGTGGGCGGCAACGTCGATCCGCTCAAGCCCGAAGGCCAGGCGGAGCTCTCACAGGGCCTGCAGATCGCCACGGCCATGCTCGACTCGCTGGGGCTCTGCATCTTCGTCGCGTTCGCCGTGCTCGACATCCCGGCGGCCTTCGAGGCCATCGGCGAGATGATGAGCGCGCACACCGGCGAGACCTGGGGCGCCGACGAACTGATGGGCCTCGGCAAGGAAGTCCTCACGATGGAGCGGCTGTACAACGACGCGGCCGGCTTCACCGCCGCGGACGACCGCCTGCCGGCGTTCTTCTACGAGGACAAGTTGCCGCCGCACGACGTGGTGTTCACCGTGACCGACGCGGAGCTGGACTCGGTGTACTCGTTCGTGCCCGAGACCGCGGCCGCCATGGGCATCACGAAGCCCGGCTCGTAGGAGGAGACGCATGCGCGTACAGCTCGCACTCTTCGCCAGCCTCTCGCAGTACCTGCCCGAGGCCGCAGCGGAGGACCGCGTGAGCGCGCACGCGCAGATGGTGGACCTGCCCGACGGCACGACCGTCGGGCAAGTCATCACCACACTCGGCCTGCCTGACGAGCCGCGGATCGTGTTCGTCAACGGACGCCACGCGCCCGACGAGCACACACTCGCCGAGGGTGACCGCCTCGCCATCTTCCCGCCGGTCGCCGGAGGCTGAGATGCCGTACCCCGCACGTCCGGCACCCGCGATCGAGGAGTACGCGGACCTGCGCGCCCGCCTCGCGCCCGCCCGTGTCGGCATCGTGGGGCTTGGCGGACTCGGCAGCAACATCGCCTGGATGCTCGTGCGCGCGGGCGTGGGCACGCTGGTCCTCGCCGACCACGACCGCGTGGACGCGAGCAACCTCGAGCGCCAGTTCTACTTCGCCGACCAGGTGGGGCTGCCCAAGACCGAGGCGCTCTCGGCGAACCTGCGACGCATCACGACCGCGACCCGCCTCGAGTGCTTCCAGACGCACGTGGACGAGTCGAACCTGCGGGAGCTGTACGCGGGCATCGACGTCTTCGTCGAGGCGGTGGACACCGCACACGACAAAGCGATGCTGGTGGCGGCGGCCTCGGAGCAGCTTCCCGGCGTCCCGATCGTGGCCGCCTCGGGCGTCGCGGGCTACGGCTCACCGAACGACGTCATCACCCGGCACCTCATGGGCGAGGTGTGGATGGTGGGCGACCTCGTCTCCGAGGTTTCCGCCGAGCACCCGCTGTTCGCCAGCAGGGTCGCGATCGCCGCGGGCCACCAGGCACACATGACCGTGCGCATCCTGCTCGGCTATCCCGAGGCGTGAGGCCGGCGGGGCCGGCTCGCCTGCGCCCTCACGCGCCCTGCCGACCGCCGTACGACCACACGCGCGTCAAGACGTCGGCGCGTCCCACGGCTCCTGACCGGCCTTCCACAGACCCAGCGTGAACCGGTGCGGCCCGGGCGTGCCCTTGGGGACGAACGCCACCTTGTCACCGGGCATGATGACATGCGACGGGCCGTGGACGGTGTGGTTGCAGAAGACGCCCTCGATCAAGTGGAGCGGCAGCTCGAGTCCCACGGCGATCTCCCGCGCGGTGATCCCGCCCTCGGGCACGTCCACGCGCACCACGGTGGGAAGCCCCTTGCTCACGCGGTCGGCATGCAGCAGGCCGAACAGGCGGATCTCGGTCTCGGCCATCTCAGTCATCCTCCTGCGCGTCGCCGGCTCGGACGTCCCCGGGTGCGATGTCCCCGTCATCGACGAGCGGCACACCGGCACGGGCCTCAAGGAGCGCCCGCCGGGCGCGGTCGGCGAACGATGACGGCACGAGCAGCCGGTACAGGCGCGGGAGCGACCAGGGGCTGTACTCCTCGGTGGGCGGCATCGGGTCCCACGCGATCGGGATGCCCTCCTGCTCGAGCACGGCGGCGTCGAACATGAGCTGCGTTGCGAACGACGTCCCCGCGTGATACTGGAACCGCGCCGAGGAGACGGCCTCCCAGCCACCGCCCTCGGCACGACCGGCCGTCACCCATCCGCCGGGCGGCGGGGTCATCGGCTCGAAGCCGGGGACCGGCCCGAGCGAACCGGTGACGCGCCCTTCCGTGGCGCGCTCGCGCGTGATCAGCGTGCCGTCCGGCCAGCGCGCCTCCGGCGCGATCTCCAGGAGCGGCGTCACCACGAAGTCCCGCTCGGCAAGCCGCGGATGCGGCACCGCAAGATCGGCCGTCGCCCACTCCTCATCGCCGATGAGCAGGATGTCCAGGTCGATGGGCCGGGGGCCATAGCGCATGCCTGACTTCCGGCCGAGTGCGGCCTCGATGTCCTTGAGCGCTTCGAGCAGCCTGTCGCCCTCGATACTCGTAGCGACGTGTGCGACCGCATTGGCGAACGACGGCTGCTCGGTGACACCCCACGGTTCCGACTCCACCGCGTTGGAGACCGCCACGAGCGCGGTCCCGTCGAGCGCCTCGAGCGCCTCGAGCGCCGCGCGCAGATGCGCGAGCCGGTCGCCCACGTTGCTGCCGAGGGCGATGTACACGTCCCGGATCATGACGGCCTCCTCCCGATCGCATCGGCCACCGCGAGTGCCTGCACCGTCTCGGCCACGTCGTGCACGCGCACGATGTCCGCACCGGCAGCCGTGGCGGCCAGCGCCGCCGCGACGCTGCCCGCAACCCGCCGGGCCGGGACCGCTTCACCGGCGATCTCGCCGATGAAGCGCTTGCGCGAGGCCCCCACGAGCACCGGGTAGCCCAGTGAGACGAGTTCGGGCAGACGGCGCAGAAGCTCGAGGTTGTGCGCGGTGGTCTTGCCGAACCCGATACCGGGGTCGATGGCGATGCGCTCGCGCGCCACACCGGCGGCCTCGAGCGCACGGGCCTGCCCGGCAAGGTAGGCGCGCACCTCGGCGACGACATCGTCGTAGCGCGGGCCGTCCTGCATCGTGCCTGGCTCGCCGAGCATGTGCATCACCACGAGCCCGGCGTCGCACGCGGCGGCCACCGCCACCATCTCCGCGTCCCGGAAGCCGCTCACGTCGTTGATGATCGCCGCTCCCGCATCCACGCAGGCGCGTGCGACCTCGGCGTGCCGCGTGTCGATCGACACCGGCAGCCCCGGTGTGCGCACGAGCTCCTCGACCACCACACCCACGCGCTCAAGCTCCTCGGCAGGCGAGACGGTCGCCGAGCCGGGACGCGTGGACTCGCCGCCGAGGTCGATGATGTCCGCGCCTGCCTCGGCCATGAGCGACGCGTGCGCGAACGCCGCGCCCAGGTCGTCGTACGCGCCGCCATCGGAGAACGAGTCGGGCGTGACGTTCAGGACCCCCATCACGAGGGGCCGGACGAGCGCCAGCTCGAACCGCCCGCAGCGCCAGAGTCTCGCGGGGGCGGTCACCATGGTCACCTCGCGCCTTTGATGAGGCTCATGGCCTCGGCACGTGTCGCCGCGTTGCGCTCGAAGATGCCCCGCACCGCCGAGGTGGTGGTGACCGCACCGGGCTTCTGCACGCCGCGCATCGACATGCACAGGTGTTCGGCCTCGATGACCACGAGCACACCGGTGGGGTCGAGGTGCTCCACGAGCGTGTCGGCGATCTGCGAGGTCATGCGTTCCTGCACCTGCGGACGGCGCGCGTAGACGTCCACCACCCGCGCGATCTTCGAGAGTCCGCAGATCCGCCCGTGCTTGCCGGGGATGTAGGCCACGTGCGCCCGGCCGAGGAACGGCAGCAGATGGTGCTCGCAGACCGAGTACAGCGGGATATCGCGGATCAGCACCATCTCCTGGTGCCCCTCGTTGAAGGTGACGCAGAAGTGCTCGGCGGCGTCCTTGCCGAGGCCGGCGAAGATCTCGGCGTACATGTCGGCCACGCGACGGGGCGTGTCCAGCAGGCCCTCGCGGCCCGGGTCCTCGCCCACGCCCTCGAGGATGAGACGGACGCCGTGCTCGATCTTCTCGCGGTCCATGGGGCGCACTCCCTGCAACGGTTGCTGACGATACGGGGATTCTACCCCAGGCACCACGGCGGGCCCTCGGGGACGGATGGAGGCTGCAGACGGCTCGGGTCGCTCAGAGGTCCTCGCGAACGACCCGCGCCCATGAGTCCCGCGCGGCCGTGACCCCCGGACTGTCAAGCGCGGCATGTCCCTCGCCTGCAGCCAGCCGCACCAGCACGTGAGCGAGCGCGGGATCGAACGGTATCTCGCCGATCAGCCGCAGCCCCTCGTCGGCGACACGTGTGCGGATGCGCGCCGCGCCCGCGTCCGAGAGGTCGGCCTTGTTGAGAACGACCGCCACCGGCACGCCCAGGCGACGTGCAAGCGTCACGAGGCGCAACAGGTCGTGCTCGCCGGAGAGCGTCGGCTCGGTCACGGCCACGAGCAGGTCGGCGTTCGTGATGGACGCGATCGCCGGACAGCCCACGCCCGGAGGGCCATCGATCAGCGTGAGGTCCGCCGATATCTCATCCGCCAGCACCGCCGCACGGCTGCGGACCTCGGTCACGAGCTTGCCCGAGAGGTCCTCGCCCGGCGCCAACCGGCCGAATGCGAGTGGCCCGACGCTGGTCTTGGCCGAGACGACCTCGCCGGCATCTGAGCGCTCCATGCGGATCGCCCCGTCCAGACACGTGGGCACGCACGCGCCGCAGCCTTCACACGCCCAGGGATCGACCTCGTACGTCCGGCTGCGGAAGAAGTCGTCGCCCGCGGCGATCGCGTCGAAACGGCAGGCCGTCTGGCAGGCGCCGCATCCGCGACACAGATCGGGGTCGATCACCGCCCTCGCACCGCCGGTGAACGGCTCGCGGTGCGTGACCGTCGCCTGGAGCGCGATGGGGAGGTTCGCCGCCTCGACGTCGCAGTCGGCAAGCGCGATCGTGCGGCCCTCGGAGGCGAAGTGCGCTGCGAGCGCGGTCATCGTGGTCTTGCCGGTGCCTCCCTTTCCGGAGGCGAAGACGATGGTACGCATCACGACGTCACCTCCAGGGCCCGGCGCTTCACTGCATCCCAGAGCTGCTCGAACCATGCCGCCCCGTCGGGATGCTCATCGGCGACCAGTCCCCCCTCGGCGTAGATCTCGGCCACCCGGCGGTCGAACGGGATCCGCGCGAGGACCGGCACGCCCTCGGACATGCAGTACTCCTCCACGCCCGACTCACCCATGCCGTCGCGGTTGATGACCACACCGACGGGAACGCCCATCTCCCTGGCCAGCTCCACCGCCAGCTCGAGGTCGTGCAGGCCGAAGGCGGTGGGCTCCGTGACCAGCACGATGATGTCGGCCCTGCGCACCGCCGCCACCGCCGAGCACGCCACGCCCGGAGGCGCATCCAGGATGGTGACGGCCGGGCGAAGCACGGTCGCGCGGTCACGGGCGGCCCGGATGACCGCGGGCGTCTTGACCTCGCCGACGTCGAGGCGGCCGGTCACCACACTGCCACCGGCGGGCCGGGCGAGCGCGACGTCCAGCCGGCCCCACTCGACCTCACCCACACGACGTGGCTGTTCGGTGATCGCACGAGGCGCGCACACGCTCACGCACGCCCCACACCCGTGGCAGAGCTCGGGAAACACGAGGACCGTGCCGCCGAGGACGCGCAAAGCGCCGTAGGCACACGCATCCCGGCACGCACCGCACAGGATGCATGCGTCGGCGTCGATCACCGGAAGCGGCACCTCGACCGGCTCGGCGAGGGGGCTGGCAGGCGGCAGGAACAGCGCGTCGTTGGGTGCGTCAGCGTCGCAGTCCACGAGCGCGACAGGCGAGCCGCCACGCGCGGCCATGAGCGCGAGATTGGTCGCCACCAGCGTCTTGCCGGTGCCACCTTTTCCCGATGCGACCGCTACGGTCAGGCGCCCCGACGGCGGAAGAGGTGTGGGCGTCACGACCTAGTGCCCGCCGCAGACGTAGGAGGGGTCGATGATCTCCACCTCGCCGGCGATCAGCGCTGTGACGACATCCTCGACCATCGGCCTGTGGTCGTCGTAGTAGACGGTGATGCCCGCGTCGTTGAAACCGGCGAGCGGACGGGCGCCGATCCCCGCAACCACGAGTGCGTTGACACCGTGCGATGCGAGCAGGTTCACCGGACGCAGGCAGCCGCCTTCCTCGTGTGGCGGATTATCCACCACCCGGTGGCTGACGACCTGTCCGTCCTCGATGTCCACCACGGTGAAGCAGTCGCACCGGCCGAAATGGCCCGAGCGCTCGCACCGCATCCCTCCATCGCCCACGGAGGGCACCGCCAGAATGATCCGTCCGTTGTCTGTCACGTCTTCACTCCTTCGTCCGCCGGCCTCGGCCGGACCCGCTTACCCAACCTCCGTACGCGGTGGCGCGCCCCCCGCCGCGCCACCGCCACTCACGCACTCAGCCCTGGTGGGCTTCTCCCGCCTCATCGAGCTTGCGCAGACCGCCCTCGACGAAGCGATCGAGCGCCTCGCGAACGGTCATGCCGCTTCCGTCGTAACCGGGGATCCCCGCTGCGCCAAGAGCGGCGAACGCCTTCGGCCCCAGGTGCCCGGTGATGACAGCGGTGGCGCCGCGATCCGAAACCAGTTCTGCTGTGGCGATGCCGGCCGCCTGCAGCGCGTTACGGTTGGTGGTGTTGTCCACCGCTTCGAGCGTGCCGTCCTGCTCATCGACGAACAGCAGGTAGTGCGCCCGTCCGAATCGCTCATCGACCCGATCCTCGAGCGAGGGCCCCAGTGCCGAGACAGCCAGCGTCATCGCCGCCACCCCATGCCGAGCCCCCGGCCACGGCCGCGACCGGACCCGCGACCACGTCCCAGACCCGATCCTCGACCACGCCCCAGGCCGAAGCCGAAGCGAGGCGCCCGTGCTCCCACACTCGGTGCGTCCTCCTGGAGCGGTGTCATGCAGCTGCCCCGGCCACCGCCGGTCATCGTCCCACGGCCCTCAGGACCGGTACCGTCGAATCCAGGCATCGTCATGACCTCCCTTCTCGGGCCGGTCTCGCCGGCCCCTCTGTGGCGGCGCGCGCCGCCTCGGTCAACACGTCGAGCGCACGTCGGCGCTCCTCGAGATGCACGACCCAGTGCGCGAGCAGCGTCCGCCCCTCTGCGGTCAGGCGATACTCGCGGCGCTGTGGCCCCGACTCGCCCTCCTGCCAGCTGGACGTGACGACGCCCTCGGCCTCGAGCCTGCGCAGCAACCGGTACAGCCCGCCCGTGTCCGGAACGACCTCACCACCGGTCAACTCCTCGATCGAGCGGACGAGGTCGTAGCCGTGAGCCTCAGCGCCAGCAAGGGCAGTGAGCAGCGCCGGCTCAAGGAGGGCGCCGCGGCCACGCCCGAGTTGCCGCTGGGTGCCATCGGCAGCCTGACAGCAGCGCCGCCTCCGGGGCCCGCTGCCATGCGTCATCTGCTCGGTCATCGCCCGCACACCTCCTTGCCGTCCGGCAGGGTCGTCTCACACCGGACACTATATGTATAAGACATATATCTGACGTGCGCAACCCCAAGATGACGGTCAACGGTGTCAGCGCAGCGCACGAGCCGACAAGACGCAGGCGGGATCAGGCTCCGCGACTCGGGCCCTGACATGCACAGAGGCGCCGCCCCCATCGGGCGACGCCTCTGGTCACTCGCACACCCGCGCAGCGCGGGCAGCGGTTCATGCCGGTGAGGGCGAGTCCCCTACCTCGGCAGGGGTGACGTCTACGATCGGCCGCTCGTCCACCGGCGCAGCGACCGGCTCCTCCTCGGCGGCGACACGGTCGGCGTCATCGTCCTCCGCTTCGGCGGCCCGCTCGCGCTCCTCTTCCAGATACGCGTCCCAGCGCCCCTCGAGCAACGCCTCGAGCTCCTCCTTGTCGATGGTCTCGCGCTCCACGAGCACGTCGGCCATCTGCTCCAGGAGCTCGCGGCGGTCGGTCAGGATCTGGTACGCGGTCTCATAGGAGTCGTCGATCAGACGACGCACTTCCTTGTCGATCTCGAACGCGATCTCCTGTGAGTAGTTGGGCGTGGCGGAGAAGTCACGGCCGAGGAACACCTCGTGCTGCCCCTCGCCGAACGTCATCGGGCCGAGCTTGTCGGACATGCCGTACTGGGTGACCATCTGCCGCGCCAGTTTCGTGGAACGCTCGATGTCGTTGCTGGCGCCGGTGGTGATGTCGCCCATCGTGATGGCCTCGGCGACCCTTCCGCCCAGCATCATCGCGATCTCGTCGAGCATCTCGGAGCGCGAGGACAGGAACTTGTCCTCGATCGGAAGTGCCAACGTGTAGCCGAGCGCGCGACCGCGGCTGATGATGCTGATCTTGTGGATCGGGTCGGTGTTGGGGAGCACGTGGCCCACGAGCGCATGACCCGCCTCGTGGTACGCGATGATCCGCTTCTCCTTGTCCGAGATGATGCGGCTCTTCTTCTCCGGACCCGCGATGACCCGCTCGATCGCCTCCTCGAGCTCGGGCATCTCGATCATCTTCTTGCCGTGCCGGGCGGCGAGCAGCGCCGCCTCGTTCACGAGATTGGCGAGGTCGGCACCGGTGAATCCGGGCGTGCGCCGCGCGAGTACCTCAAGATCGATCGCCTCGCCGAGCGGCTTGCCACGCGCGTGGATCTTGAGGATCTCGGCACGTCCCCTGAGATCAGGACGGTCCACGAGGATCTGCCGGTCGAAACGCCCCGGCCGCAGCAACGCGGCATCAAGCACGTCCGGGCGGTTGGTGGCCGCCATGATGATGACGTTGTCCTTGATGTCGAAGCCGTCCATCTCGACAAGCAGCTGGTTGAGCGTCTGCTCGCGCTCGTCGTGCCCACCGCCGAGCCCGGCTCCGCGCATGCGGCCCACCGCGTCGAGCTCGTCGATGAAGACGATGCACGGGCTCGCGGCCTTGGCCTGCTCGAACAGGTCACGCACACGGCTCGCGCCCACGCCGACGAACATCTCGACGAAGTCGGATCCGGAGATGGTGAAGAACGGCACACCGGCCTCACCGGCGACGGCGCGCGCCAGCAGCGTCTTGCCGGTTCCCGGAGGACCAACGAGCAGCACGCCCTTGGGGATCTTGGCGCCGAGCGCCTGGAACTTGCCCGGGTTGGCCAAGAACTCCTTGATCTCGCCGAGTTCCTCGATGGCCTCGTCGGCGCCCGCCACGTCCTTGAACGTGATGCGCGGCTGGTCGCGCGTGATGCGCTTGGCGCGGCTCTTACCGAACGACATCACCTTGCTGTTGCCGCCCTGCATCTGGTTGATGAGCCAGAACATGACGAGCACGATCACGATGACCGGGATGAACGATGCGAGCAGGCCGAGCCACGCGCCGCTGTCGCGCATGTCCACCTTCACGCCGCCTTCCGGCGGGTGTTCAGCGAGCGCGGCGTCGAGTGCCGCGTTGTCGAGGTAGGTCGTGGTGAACTGCCGCGCCTCTTCGGCTTTGCGGGCCGCCTCATCGGGGTAGTACGTGCCCTCGACGCCCTGGGTGCGCGGATAGACCTCGGCGGTGACCACCCGGTCGTCTTTCAGCGCAGCCATGAACGTCGAGTTATCGATCTCATCGATGGCACCCTCGGGCTGCAGCGTGTTGGCCAGGAACAGCAGACCAAGCACGATGAAGAAGAGATAGAGGAGCGCCGTCCTCAGGTTGCGGTTCACGCGTTTCGGCTCCTTGTCCGCCATCAGTCGGCGTAGATCGCAGGCTTGAGCACACCGATGTAGGGCAGGTTACGGTATCGCTCGGCGTAGTCCAGTCCGTACCCCACCACGAACTCGTCGGGGATGGAGAATCCGATGTACTTGCAGTCTATCGGCACCTGCTGCTTACCCTCTTTCGCGAGCAGCGTCACGACCTCCAGGCTCGCGGGCTTGCGCGAGGCGAGGTTCCGGAGCAGGTATTTCAGCGTGAGGCCCGTGTCGAGTATGTCCTCGATAACCAGTACGTCCCGGCCTTCGATGTCTTCGTCCAGGTCCTTCAAGATGCGCACCACGCCGGACGACTTGGTAGACGAGCCGTAGCTCGAGACCGCCATGAAGTCGAGCTCCACGCGTCCGTCCACGGCACGCGCGAGGTCCGCGACGAACAGTGCCGCGCCGCGAAGCACCGCTACGAGCAGGACCGGCCGGGCCGCCGAGGCATAGTCGCGCCGGATGGCGGCGCCGAGCTCGGCGATGCGTGCCTGGATCTCCTCCTCGGTGAGGATCACCCGGTCGATGTCCGCGTGGATGCTCATCGCACCTTCCTTAGCAGTCGGCCGTCATGACGACGGCTGCGCCTCGCCCGTCACGGGCCTGCGCCACGTCAGTTCCGCAACACGCACGGTCTCCGGTGTCACCCGGGCGTCCTCGGCCAGCGAGACACCGGCCACCCACACGACACGCACGCCATCACGCACGACCGGCGTCGCTCGCCGGACCCGCCTCGGCACCTTCGCGTCGATCAGGACGTCGGAGAGCTTCTTCGTCCCGCCGAGCCCGAGTGGTCGCATGCGGTCACCGTCCCGGGGGGAGTCGACGACGAGCGGCCATGCCACGGCGTCCGCATCGATCACCACCGTGTCCGGTCCACCGGGGACGTCCCCGGGCCGTCCGGCACGCGCCACGATCGTGCCCGCTTCGCCGAGGTCGAGCACGCCCGGGACCTCGAGAAGTCCGGGCATCACGGCAGGTCGCGTCTCTCCCCTTCGGGAAACTCTAAGTGTATCGTACTCGGTCTCCGCCCGCAGTCCGTCGGGCAGGTCGCGCGCGAAGCATGGGTCGCCGAGTCCGGCCACGATCGCCTCGACGTGCTCGAACTCAAGGCGTGACGCCTCGGGGAACGCCTGCACGAGCGCATCCCGCACCACACGCCGCACGACAGCGAGCGGCAGCCGGCGCGCCGCGTCCCTCGCGAAGACGACCTGCTCGCGATCGGAGCGGACCACCTCTGCCGCGGCAGCCGCCGCTTGAGCCGTGAGCGCCGCGTCGTCGTCGGCGAGCAGCCGCATCACGCGCGACGCGACCGACGCGAACGCGGGGTTCCGGTGCGCCATGACCGGCAGGAGCTCGTGGCGCACCCATGCCCGCTCGCGCGTGGTGTCGGCGTTGGTGGCGTCCTCCCGCCAGTGCTGACCGAGTGCGGTCAGGTACATGACGACGCCCTCGCGGCGCGCATCGAGCAACGGCCGGACGACCCTCCCCCGCACGTGCGCGATCGATCCCAGCCCACGCGGCCCGGCTCCGCTGACCAGCCGGGCGAGGAAGGTCTCGAGCCGGTCGTCGAAGGTGTGCGCGACCGCGATGCGTCCGAGCGCACGACCGGCGCCGAGCGTGTCGCACAGCGCGTCGAGCTCGGTCTCCGCCATCGCGTAGCGTACGCGGCGCCCGGCGTCCTCGAGGTTGAG
>JADIIM010000057.1 GCA_015351705.1 Aeromicrobium sp.
GGCATCGTCTGCCCTGCGTCCGGGCCGCCGGGCACCTCGCGGTACTCGAGCAGCGCGTCGGGCACCACCACGTCCGCGTCGTACGCCGCCTCGGCGTCCCGGCGCACCGGCCGCCGCGCCGCGGTGCTCTCATCGGGCACCGGAACGGTCGCCTCCATCACGCCGAGCATCGCCGCCACGCCCGACGCGTTGTCGTTGGCGCCGTCGGTGGCGTGCATGAACAGTTCGCGATGCACGCCGAGCAGGAGCGGCCAGAGAAGATAGGCCGCCGCGACGATCGCGGCGTAGCCGGTCCACGGCTTCCAGCCCTGCGCGAACGGCAGGAGCCCGAACGCGATGACGACCGGCGTCAGCACGGTGGTCCACCGGGTGAGCTCACCGAAAAGCCTCGTGTGCCGCACCATGCCCGGACTCGTTGCGAGCGAGGGCTTGATCGTGTCGTAGTGTGCGACGACGACCACGCGCATCATGCGCTCGCCGCGGCGCGCGCGGGGAACGTGCCGGGCGATGATGTTCTGGCTCGGGCCTTTGGGCATGACGCGTGAGAGGCCCGAGCGGGTGTCGAGCTCGAGCCACAGCCCCACGGCCGAGAGTGCCGCGAGCGCGAGCGCCGGCAAACCCCACCACAGTGACAGCACCGCTGCGCCCAGGGTCAGCGCGTGATGCGCCACGAACACCCAGGTGCGCGTGCGCGGGCAGTCGAACTCCTGCCGTTCGACGTCGAGCGCCCGAGCGCGGAAGACGTCCTCGATGTAGTCGGCCGCCTGAGCCTCGGCGTCGGTGGTCGCCGGGCGCGGGCCGATGACCTCGGCCAGCTCGCGGATGTGCTCCATGACCTGCGACATCGTCCCTCCAAGCACAGCGTTGATCCGGCGGACACGACGCTCGAGTCCTGCCGCAATGATACCGCAGGCGCTCGCGCGGCTCCCTCAGTCCGCGAGCGTCTGGTCGAACATCGTGCGACGGACCGCCGACTGACGGGTCTTGCCGTACACCTCGATCTGGTCGATCGCCACCAGTCGCCCGGGCTCGGCGATCGAGAGGTACAGCACCGCCGCACCATGAGGTATGTGCGGGTCCGTACGGAGCTCGGTGAAATGCACCCCGCCGGTGGTGCCTGCGTTGAGGAAGACCGTGCCGTCCCTTACCTCAAGGGAGGGCGTGTGACTGTGGCCCGACAGGACCAGTGATACGCGGCCGGCGAACGCTTCGCCTGAAGCAGGGTCGTGCACTGCGACGATGTCCGGCCAGCCGCCGTCAGGCGTGCGGCTGCGGACCGTTCCGGCGACGTGCCTGCCGCGGGCGGCCGCCGTCTCGGCGTCGGGTTCTACACCCGGTCCGGAGGCAGCCGGGTCGGCGATACCGAGCACCACGAGACCACGGGCGGTCGTGGTGGTCTCGCCATCGAGCACGGTGACCGACGGGTGGCCTGCAAGCGCCTCGATCAGCGACGGCGCGTCGTGGTTGCCCGGCACGAAGACGTACGGCCGGCGGCCGATCTGCGCGAAGGCCAGGGCGGCCTCCTGGTCCGTGCCGAAGTGCGAGATGTCCCCGGTGTCGATGACCACCTCGGCCGAGTATGCAGCGGCCAGATCGAGCGTGAGCTGCATGCCCACGGGGTCGAGATGCAGGTCACTGACGTGCAGCACGCGATAGGTCCCCGCCAGCGCATCGCCGCCGGAGTAGGACAGTGGCACCGCGTAGTAGGCGGCGAGGTCCGAGGCAAGCGAGCGGACCTGCCGCTGCAGCCCCTCGATGTCGGCCAGGCGGCCCTGCACGAGCTTGAGCGCACCCGGCGCGTAGGCAAGGGCCCCCTCGTACACCGGCTCCTCGAACGCGCTCGTGTCGAACGTCGCACTCGCGACGCCGAGCGATCCCGCCAGCACCACCACAAGCGAGACGGCC
>JADIIM010000058.1 GCA_015351705.1 Aeromicrobium sp.
CGGGGCGGCGCCTGGCGTGCCATCGCCGCGACGCTCGGTGTGCTTGTGACCCTCGCCATCATCGCCTCGGTCGCTGCCGTGAGCCTCCTGTCCCAGCCGCAGATGGTCGTCGCCGCGGGCGCGCCCGTTCAGGTCGTGATCGCACCGGGCTCCTCGACAGCCGCCATCGCCGAATCACTCAAGAGCGCAGGCGTCATCGACAACGCGCTCGTCTTCCGCTGGAAGGCGCGCCGCGCCGGGGTCGACGGCACACTGAAGGCCGGTGAGTACGACATGACCACGGGGATGTCGTTCGACGACGTGGTCGCGATGCTCACCGCGGGCACCGTGATCGAGTATGTCGACGTCACCATCCCCGAGGGCTTCACGGCAACGCAGGCCGCTCGCCGCATCGCCGAGGTCACCGGACTGCCCGAGGCCGAGCTCACCGCACTCATGACCACCGGGGCACAGGAGTTCGTGCCGGAGCACCCCTATCTCGAGGGTGCATACGGGGGCTCGCTCGAGGGCTACCTGTTTCCGGCCACGTACCGCGTCCGGGAGGGCATGAACGCCCGGGATGTCGTCGAGATGATGCTCGACCACTTCGACTCCCAGGTGGCCGGACTCGATCTTTCCTTCGCCGAGTCGCGCGGCCTTGATCTGAACGACGTGGTGATCATCGCGTCGATCCTGGAGCGTGAAAGCCAGCTCGCCGAGGAGTTCCCGCTCGTGTCCTCGGTCATCTACAACCGCCTTGCCAAGCCGATGCGGCTGCAGTTGTGTGCGACCGTCCTGTACACGCTCCCGGGCGACAAGCAGTCGCTTACCAACGCGGACCTTGAGCACCAGAGCCCGTACAACACGTACCTGAACGACGGGCTGCCCGTGGGCCCGATCTCCAATCCCGGGATGCGGGCGCTCGAGGCCGCTGCCCACCCGCCGGAGACGAAGTACCTGTACTACGTGCTGACCGGTGAGGACGGTTCGCAGACCTTCACCGAGACCTACGACGCGTTCCTGCGCGCCAAGCAAGGCGCCCGCTAGCGATCTCGGACGACCGGCGGGTCAGGCGATCCGGTCCGGTCGGCGGTGCATCACCTTCCGGCGCCGGCGTTCTCGGCACCCTGCTCGCGCGGTATGCTTGGCGTGCACGTGCCAACGCCGGAGGAGGGGTCATGGCCGCGCGGATCACGGTGCGGTGGGTCGAGGACGGTGCGGTGCGAACGGGGGAGCTTCACGATCTGCCGCCCGCGGTAGCCGGCCCGGTGTGGATCGATCTCGCCGACCCGGACCAGTCGGCCTTCGAAGAGGTGCGCGCCCGCTATCCGTTGCCGCCGCTTGCGGTTGAGGACTGCCTCCACACCCCGCAGCGTCCCAAGCTCGACGTGTATCCCGAGGTCACCTTCCTCATCTGGCTGTTCCCGTCGTTGCTCGCCGGTGATGGCATCGAGGCGCAGGAGCTTGACGTGTTCCTCGGCCAGGAGTATCTCGTGACGGTGCGCGCCGACGCTTCGGGTCCCGCCGAGCGGATCGGCGCCGTCGCAGGCGGCTATCTGCCCCGCGGCGTGGAGTGGACGCTGCACGCCATCCTCGACGAGGGTGTCGATGCCGTGTTCCCCGTGATCGAGGCGCTGTCCGACGAGCTCGAGACGCTTGAGGACCTGATGCTCTCCGACGCTCGCCCTGAGCACCTGCAGCGGCTGTACGCGGCGCGTCGCGCGCTCGTGCAGCTGCACAAGGTCGTTGGTCCGGAACGCGATGCCGTCAGGGGGCTCGCGCGGCTCGAGGCGTTCGTCGAGCCGGAGGCGTACATGTACTTCCAGGATATCGGCGACCATCTTGCCCGCGTGGCCGACCAGATCGACACATACCGCGAGGTGGCGAGCGGCACGATGGACATCTATCTGTCCGCACAGAGCAACCGGATGAACCAGATTATGAAGACGCTCACGGTGGTCGCCACGATATTCATGCCGCTGACCCTCATCTCGGGCATATACGGTATGAACTTCCGTCACATGCCGGAGCTCGAGTGGCCGTTCGGCTACTTCGCCGCACTCGGACTCATGGGCGCCATAGCCCTCGGCATGACCTGGTATTTCCGAAGGAGGGACTGGTGGTAGAGGAGCGAGAGGTACGACCCGCCGCCGAGGTCGAAGAGGTACACAACACGGTGTACTCGGTGGCGAATCTGATCACGATCGTCCGGCTGCTCCTCGTCCCGTTCTTCTTCACCGTGCTAGTGGGCGGTGAGGGCGAGCGCTCGCGTCTGGCCGCGTTCCTCATCTACGCCATCGCAGCCTCGACCGACTGGATCGACGGGCAGATCGCTCGCCGGACGAACACGGTCACGCAGTTCGGGAAGATCGTGGACCCGCTCGTGGACCGGCTGCTTCTGGCGAGCGGCGTCGTGGGACTGTATCTCATCGGCGAGCTTCCGCTGTGGGTCCCGGTGGTGCTCGTGCTGCGGGACGTATACCTGCTGTACGGCGCGTACGTTCTTGAGCGGAACCGGATCATCCTTCCGGTCACCTACACCGGCAAGCTGACCACCGCTGTGCTGCTCGCCGGATTCAGCTCGCTGATCGCCGGCTGGCCGGAGATTCCGGGACTTGGCGCGGTGTCGTCGGGATGGCTGCCCGGCTTCGGGAGCGAGCCGGTCACGGCGGGCATTTGGCTCGTCTACGCAGGGATGGCTCTGTCGCTCTCGGCGGCGGTGCAGTACACCGTGATCGCGCGACGTGTGATCGATGGGAGGGCGACGTCGGCATGACGGTCACGCGACGGGGGGAGGTCCGATGAAGGCGGTCGTGATGGCGGGCGGCGAGGGCACGAGGCTGAGGCCGCTCACGAGCATGCGCCCCAAGCCGATGGTCCCCATCGTGAACCAGCCGGTCATGGAGCATATCCTCGGCCTGGTGAAGCACCACGGGATCACCGACGTCGTTGCCACGCTCGCGTTCATGCCGCAGGTCATCGAGGACTACTTCGGCGATGGCGACGAGTGGGGCATGAACATCACCTATGCCGTGGAGGAGACGCCGCTCGGCACCGCCGGGTCGGTGCGCAATGCCGCCGACGCTCTCACCGAGCCGTTCATCGTCATCTCAGGTGACGCGCTGACCGATATCGATCTCTCGGCTGTGATCGAATTCCATCGCGACCGAGGTGCGGCGGTGACCATAGCACTCAAGCGCGTGCCCGACCCGCTCGAGTTCGGTGTCGTGATCACCGATGAGGAGGGCAGGATCGAGCGCTTCCTGGAGAAGCCATCGTGGGGCCAGGTGTTCTCCGACACCATCAACACCGGTATCTACGTGGTCGATCCGCTCGTGTTCGACTACATACCGGAAGGCACGCCGTACGACTTCTCCTCGGAGTTGTTCCCCCTCCTCATGGCCGAGGGCCATCCGCTGTTCGGTTGCGTGGTGGATGGATACTGGTGTGATGTGGGGAGCCTCGACAGCTACATCGAGGTGCACCGGGACATCCTCGACGGCAAGGCGATGATCTACGTCCCCGGAGCACGGACCAAAGACGACGTGTGGGTCGGGCCCGGGGCCGACATCGACCCGACGGCCGAGTTGGCGTCGAAGGTGGTGATCGGCGCGAACACGCGGGTGCGCGCCGGCGCCAAACTCGGCGAGTACACCGTCATCGGCGACAACTGCCTCATCGGTTTCGGAGCCGACACGGAGCGCGCGATCGTCTGGAACGACTGCTTCATCGGTGCGCACTCGGCGGTTCGTGGCGCCGTGGTATGTCGCGGTGTGGACCTGCGCGCCGGCGCCCGGGTGGAGTCGGGCGCGGTCATCGGGGACGAGTCGACGGTCGGGCACGGCGCATCGGTCGGCGCCGACGTCCAGGTGTATCCCTTCAAGCGCATCGAGCCGGGCGCGCTGGTGACCTCCTCGCTCATCTGGGAGTCGCGGGGCGTGCGGTCGCTCTTCGGTGACGACGGGGTGTCGGGCCTCGTGAACATCGATGTCACCGCAGATCTGGTCCTGCGGCTCGCTCAGGCGTACGGGAGCCTGTTGCCCGGCAAGTCCCACGTGGTGGTGAGTCGCGATGCCAGTCGTGCGGCGCGGATGCTGAAGCGCGCGGCGGCGGCGGGACTGAATGCGACCGGCTGTCACGTGCGCGACCTGCGCGTGGCCTCGCCTGCCATCACCCGGTTCACCACGCGCGACACGCGGTGCCGGGGCGGCATGCACCTGTGTGTGGCCGATGGTGACCCTCAGACCCTCGAGATCCACTTCTACGATGAGGACGGCGTCGATCTCCCGGGAGGACTTGAGAAGAAGATCGAGCGGTTGTACTTCAGGCAGGAGTTCCGGCGGGCCTTCTTCGAGCAGATCGGCGAGATCATCTATCCGCCCCGTGCCCTCGAGTACTACACCGAGGGTCTCGAGGAGGCGCTGCTCGCGGCGGGCGAGGTCAGCAGGCACGTTAAGGTCGTTGCGGACCTCGGGATGAGCCCGGCGTCGTTCGTACTGCCGCAGGTCGCCGCCGACTGGGGTGTCGATCTCATCACCCTCCGGGCGTTCGTCGACTCTGAGCGTGGGCGTATCCGGGCAACCGAGCGCGACGCACAGCTCGAGCAGCTGGTCCGTTCGGTGGACATGTTCCAGGCGGACCTCGGCATCTCGATGGACAGTACCGCCGAGCGCGTGACGCTCGTCACGGGAAGCGGCGCGGTGCTCGATCACGACATGGCACTGCATGCGATGATCGAGCTGTGGTGCCGCGACGGCATGGGTAGCGGTGGTGGGGCCGGGATCGCAGTTCCCGTGACGGCCTCGCAGGTGATCGAAGGCATCGCGGGAGCACGTGGACGCGCGGTCGTCAGGACCGGCACATCGCGGCGCGCACTCTCGGCGGCGGCTCTGCGCGACGACGTCGGTTTCGCCGGCTCCCGGCGCGGTGGCTTCGTCTTCCCGCACTTCCTCGCCGCCTACGACGCGGTCATGACGTTCGGCATGCTGCTGCGCATGCTCGATCGCAACGAGACGACCCTCGACGAGGTCGTCGAGGGGCTCCCGGCGTTCTTCCTTCGCCGCCGCGAAGTGCCGTGTCCGTTCGAGCGGAAGGGCGCGGTGATGCGCACGATGTCTGCGATCGGACACGACGCAGGCGCCGAGATGGTCGAGGGCGTGCGGATCGCGACCGACGACGGTTGGGCGCTTGTGCTGCCGCATGCGACCGGCGCGGTCGTCGATGTCTATGCCGAAGGTGGCGACGCCGTGTCGGCGGACGCGACGCTCGCGCGCTTCGTCGCTGAAGTCGAGCGCGCCATCGCCGACGGGTGACGTTCTGGCGACGGCCTTCCTGACACGGGACCCTGTGTGGGGTAGGATTGCTCATCCACGTTTGGAGAGCGGTTTGCTGTTGCGGTATGGGCGTCGACAGGGCGCCGCAGCGCACCGGTTCAGCCACGCGCGATGAGGACGGACATGACCGAGGCACGCGAGACACGATCGAGCAGACACGCGCCACGGCGCCAGCGTCGCGGCCTGCGATGGCCGTCATGGATGCAGCGCTGGCCGCCGCCGGTGCGGATCGGTGCAAGCGTGCTTGCGGGTGTCGTCCTGCTCGGGGGTGTCGTCGCAGGCACCGATATCGCGCTCAGCCTCGGCCGGATCCACCCGGGCGTTCGCATCGGCGAGGTACCGGTGGGCCGGATGACGGTGGCCGACGCTACATCGGCGGTCGCCGCTCACGTTGCGCGCGCGAGCGAGGAGCCGGTCTCCATCCAGGTCGAGGACGCCACCTGGACCATCGCCGCCGATGACGTGGCGCTCTCGGTGGACGCCACCGGACTTGCCGGACAAGCCTTCGAGGTGGGACGCGGCACGTTCGGTGAGGCGGTCTCCCAGCGAGCACGAGCGATCTTCGGCGGGATGGAGGTGCCTCTCGAGCTCGACTACGCCGATGAGGCACTTGCGGGCGCGCTCGACGCCATCGAGGCCGAGACCACGCAGCCTCCGATCGACGCAGCGGTCCACGTTGACGGGACCCAGGTGACCCGTACCGAGCCCAGTGACGGCCTCGGGATCGATCGCGAGGAGGCCGCGCGCGCGATCATCGCGGCCTTCGTGGCCGAGCACCGGACGGTCACACTCCAGCTTGTCTCCCTCGCTCCGGAGATCGACACGGCCGCCACAGAAGACGCCTATCAGGCGGCGCTGGCGATGGTCTCGGCACCGGTGAGCCTGTACTACGAGGACAAGCGGTGGGAGGTGCCCGCAGCGACGATCGGGGAGTGGGTGGGCTTCAGGCGCGCCGAGACCACCTCGACACCCGTCCTGGAAGCCTACATCGTCTCCGAGGAGGTCTCGGCCACGATCCTGCCGATGGTCGCCGAGGTCGGACGCCCCGCCAAGGACGCGACCTTCAAGGCATCCAGCGGGCAGGTCACGATCGTACCGTCTGAGGACGGGCTGGCCGTCGATGGGGAGAGCCTGACGACAAGACTCGAGACGGTGCTCGTGCGCTCCAGCGACCGCACGGCTGAGCTCACGATGCGCCGCGTGAGCCCCGCGCGTACGACCGAAGACGCGCAGGCCATGGGCATCAAGGAGCGTATCGCCACATTCACCACCGAGTACTCACCATCTAACGCGCCGCGGGTGAACAACATCCACGTGCTGAGTGACGCGCTCAACGGCACGCTGATAGCGCCGGGGGAGGTCTTCAGCTTCAACGGCACGATCGGTCAGCGCACGGCCGCCAAGGGCTACCAGGAGGCCAACGCCATCGTGGGCGGGAAGCTCGTCCCGCAGCTCGGTGGCGGCATCTGCCAGGTGGGCACGACGATCTTCAACACCGTGTTCTTCTCAGGTCTGCCGGTGGTCGAGCGCAGGAACCACTCCCAGTACATCAGCAGTTATCCCAAGGGGCGCGACGCCACCGTTTCCTGGGGCGGCCCGGACTTCAAGTTCAAGAACGACACGGACCACTGGATCCTGGTCGCCACATCGTACTCGAACTCCTCGGTCACCATCTCCCTGTACGGAACCGATCCGGGGTATGAGGTGACGTACAAGACGGGCGACTGGACGGAGGTCATCGCGCCGCCGGTCCGTGAGGTCAAAGACGCGACCCTGCCTGCGGGCACGAAGGTCATCGACGAACGGGGCGTGAGCGGCCGCACGATCGTGGTCACCCGCACCGTCACGAAGGGCGGATCGGTGGTGCGCACCGATACCTTCAAGTCGGTGTACCGTCCGGTGGAAGAAGTGGTCCGGGTGGGTACGAAACCGGTACCCTCGGAGACGACGACCACGCCGGCTCCGTAGGGGCTCGGCCGTCAGGCAGGGGCGAGCACGAGAGTGCGTCGATAGAGGGGGAGCGCGATGTTCCAGCCGGAGTACGAGGCGATGGACCGGGGCGCGCTGGAGCGGCTCCAGCTTGAGCGCCTGAACGACATGCTCACCCGCGTGTACGGCGCGGTCCCGATGTATCGCGAGCGGTTCGACGCGGCGGGCATCGCGCCGCGGGCCGATTCGCTAGAGGCGCTGGCCGACCTTCCGTTCACTGTGAAGGACGACCTGCGTTCGGCGTACCCGTACGGCATGTTCGCCGTGCCGCTGCGGGACATCGTTCGCGTCCACTCGTCATCCGGCACCACCGGCCAGGTGACGGTCGTGGGCTATACGAGCGGCGACATCGACCGGTGGTCGGACCTGATGGCGCGGACGCTCGCCTGTGCCGGAGCCACGCCTGACGACGTGGTCCAGGTCACCTACGGGTACGGCCTGTTCACCGGGGGGCTGGGCGTCCATTACGGCGCCGAGCGGCTCGGCTGCACGACCATCCCCATCTCCGGCGGCAACACCAAGCGCCAGGTCCAGGTGCTCAAGGACTTCGGCGCCACGGTGCTCGCGTGCACGCCGAGCTACGCGGTGTTGATCGCCGAGACCGCCTCGGAGATGGGCATCGATCCGAGGTCGCTGCCGCTCCGGGCGGGGGTCTTCGGCGCCGAGCCGTGGAGCGAGAACATGCGGCGTCAGATCGAGGAACTCTTCGGCATCACCGCGATCGACATCTACGGGCTTTCCGAAGTCCTTGGCCCGGGTGTGGCGAGCGAGTGCTCGTGCCAGTGCGGCCTACACGTCAACGAGGACCACTTCATCATCGAGATCGTCGACCCGGCTACGCTTCGTCCGGTGCCCGACGGGGAGCGCGGCGAGGTGGTGTTCACCACGCTGACGAAGGAGGGCATCCCGGTGCTGCGGTACCGTACGCGGGACATATCCCGCATCGTACCGGGAGAGTGTGCGTGCGGACGCACGTTCCGCAGGATGGAGCGTGTCAGTGGCCGCACCGACGACATGCTCATCATACGGGGCGTCAACGTCTTCCCGAGCCAGATCGAGCAGGTGCTCGCGGGCATCCCGGGCGTGGCGCCGCACTATCAGGTCGTTCTGACCAAGCGGGGCAGCATGGATCACGTCGAGGTACACGTCGAGGTCGGTCCGGACGTGCCGTTCGACGAGATCAAGACGCTCGAAGCGCTCAGGACCCGCGTGGCTGCCGAGATCGCCTCGGCGCTTGCCGTGAGCATCGCGGTCAGGCTGGTGGAGCCCAAGTCCATCCAGCGTTCGGAGGGGAAGGCTCAGCGTGTCCTCGACCGGCGTGACGAGGGGAGTGAGTGATCCGATGATCAAGCAACTGACGGTGTTCCTGGAGAACAGTCCCGGCCGATTGGCGGGTCTCACGCGCGCACTCGGTGACGCGGGAGTGAACATGCGGGCGCTCATGGTCGCGGACACCGCCGAGTTCGGTGTGGTGCGCATCATCTGCGACCGGCCCGAGGTCGCTCGCGCGGCGCTTGAAGAGGCCGGGTTCGGGGTCAGTGTGACCGACGTGCTTGCAGTCGAAGTGCCCGACAGCCCCGGGGGCCTCGCCGACGTCCTCGAGGTGCTCGGCGGCATCGGCGTCAACGTCGAGTATGCGTACTGCTATGTCGAGCCCGGTGGCACCGCCGCGATCGATGTCTTCCGTGTCGAGGACATCGCCCGGGCGACCGACGCGCTCCGAGCGGCGAACATGCGCGTCCTCGGTCCGGCGGACGTCTACGCGGTCGGCGGCTAGGCGCGCCGCTCGGCCGTCTCTTCAGTGGGACCACCCGGGCCGTCCGCGGTTGTCGGCTCGAGCGCCTCGGCCAACAGCGCGAGTTCGGTCCGATGCTCGACCGAGGAGAGCACGGTCATGCGGATCGCGTCCGTCAGCGCGTCGAGGGACTCGGCCGCCACCTGCCTGAGGCGCGTCGCCGCCGTGGCGGCGCCTTCGGCGTCGGTGTTGGGCAGGAGCATCAGGAAGCGTCCGTCGCCAGCGTGGGCAAGGTCGTCGACGAGCCGGATGTCGCCTCGCAGGGCCCCGGCGGTCTGCCGCAGCATCTTTCGCCGCTCCGCGGGGCGGCGAGCCGAGAGGAACTCCCCGGCGATGTCGAGGCGGACCACCGAATAGGGCGCTTGGTAGCGGTCCCAGGACGCGATGGCCACCCGGATCGCCCGTGCCGCGTAGGCCGCGCTGTACGCACCGGTCTCGGGCTCGACCAGTGCCTTGTCCCCGAGGCCCGTCAGCGCGTACTTGAGACGCGTTGCCACCTCGCCACCGATGATGCCGATCATGCTGTAAGCTGCCACACGGATGCCGATGAGCGCGATCGCGTCGCTGGTGAAACCGTCGGCATAGAGCAGTGGCGCACGCATCGCCACGTAGACCCCTGTTGCCAGCACGGCAGCCAGGAAGCCTCCCGAACGACCCCAGTGCAGCGCCGCGCCCAGTATCGGAATGAGCAGGAGTTGGGCGACAACCTCGGCTGACTGGCTTTGTGACGGGGCGAGGACGAGGGTCGCGAGGATCGCTGCCGAGCCGAGAATGAACACGAGCGCCTCGAAGCGGGTGTACTTCACCAGCTGCCTCCTACCAGTAGTGGCGTCAGGGATGGTTCGGGCACGAGACGGTCCGGGCTGCAACGTCGAGGGTGTATGGTGAGCCGTCACTCGGGCACCGGGTCGATTCGTCAGGGTTGGAGACGTACGGCCTGAGGACGTCGATCGTGGTCGTCGCGGGCAGTGTCCCTGTGGTCCCGGCCGCATGGGCGTCCAGCGCGCGCTCGAGTGTGGCGCGGTTGTGCGCGCATGCCACCGCTGCCGCCCGCTGTGTCGCCGGCACGTAGGACGCGACGGCTATCAGTACGAGTATGCCGATGACGAGCACCACGACCATGAGTTCAGTGACCGTGAAGCCAGTGTCGCGTTGGTCACGCAGGCGGGACACATCGCGTCCCGCGTGTCGAATCGACCTCCGTACCACGGCGCCCCCCGTTGTGAGCCGATGCCGTTCGCACCGGCGAGTGTGTCCTACGACACTGATTTCGGCATGTGTGCGCGTGACCTTGAGCAAACAGTCGGCGCGGCCCATGCGCGTACCTGCCGGAAACCGTACAATCTCTGGTGTCCCGTGTGAAGTCTCCGAGGAGGGAGCACAGCGTGCCCGCACGCTCACGTCCGGCGCTCGCGCTCAGGCTGCTGCTCGCCGTCGTCGTGGCCGTGTCGTGGCTCACCGTCCCGGCGCAGGCCGCAGAGCCACTCGCCACCGATGCGGTCGGTGGCGTTCGCGTCGCCGACGATCCGTCGCTCGGCGCCTCCGCCCCCGTCGTGGCGATGCCCTCGGGCGTCCTATGGACGACTGATGGCCGGCCCTTGTGGGAGCGAGACCCCGGGGCGGTCCGAGCGATGGCGTCCACCACCAAGATCATGACGGCGCTGGTCGCGCTCAAGCACGGCGACCTCGATGAAGAGGTGGTCGTCTCCGAGCGCGCCGCGCGTGTGGGGGAGGCGGGCGTGGCGCTTGCCGCAGGCCAGAGGATCCCGCTTCGCACGCTGGTCGAGGCGGTGCTCGTTCGCTCCGGCAACGACGCGGCGTTCGCGCTTGCAGAGCACGTGGCGGGGAGCGTCGAGGCGTTCGTCGATCTCATGAACAAGGAGGCCGCCTCGCTCGGCCTGGAGGACACGCACTACGCAAACCCGCATGGGCTCGATGAACAGGGCCATCACACCTCGGCGCGCGACCTGGCGGCGCTCTCGGCAGTCGCGATGGCCGACGAGCGCTTCGCTGCGATCGTGACGATGCCCACGGTCACGGTTACCGGCAGGTCCGGCCCGAAGACCTACGAGAACTCGAACAAGCTGCTGGGAAGCTACGATGGCGCCACCGGGGTGAAGACGGGCTGGACCAACCGGGCCGGCTACTGCGTCGTCGCCTCGGCGGAGCGCGACGACATCGGCCTGATCGCGGTCGTCCTGGGCGGCACATCGGAAGACGACCGGTTCGTGCAGGCGCGTGAGCTCCTGGACTGGGGATTCGAGCACTACGTGATGACCGAGGTGACGAGCGCCGAGGAGACGGCCGCGATCGTCCCGGTCTCCGACTATCTCGACCGCACCGTCGCCGCGATGGTGTCGGGGACCGTCGCGGTCCCCGTGTTCGACTACGACGGTGTCGTGACCTCTCGCGTGGACGTCGACCAGCAGGTGGAGGCACCGGTCGAGGCCGGCCAGCGTATGGGTACGCTGGTGGTGACGCAAGGTGACCGGCTGCTCGCGCAGGTGCCGATCGTCGCTGCCGAGAGCGTCCCGGAGCCCGAGCCGCTCGAGGCGATCGGCATATGGTTCACCCGGCTGTGGCGGACGGTTTTCGGTGGCGAACTGGTCGCCACGCCCGTCCCCGTCATGTGAGAGGAGCTGACCGCACGTGTCAGAGACGATCCGCAGGACCCCGCTTCACGATGAGCATGTGGCGCTCGGCGGGCGGATGGTGGATTTCGCCGGCTGGCGCATGCCTGTGCAGTATGCGGGCATCATCGAGGAGCACACCGCCGTCCGGACGGGGGCGGGGGTCTTCGATGTGTCCCACATGGGCGAGTTCCGCGTGTTCGGGACTGGGGCCAAGGCTGCGCTACAGCGTTTGATCACCAACGACCTGGACCGCATCGACGAGATGGGCAAAGCGCTCTATACCGTGATGTGCGACGAGGACGCCGGCATCATCGACGACCTCATCGTCTATCACACGGGCGACCTGGAGTACCTGATCGTCGTCAACGCTGCCAACCGGGAGACCGACTGGGACTGGATCTCATCGCGTATGCCCGATGACGTGGAGCTCGCAGACGAGAGCGATCGCACGGCGCTCATCGCGTTGCAGGGCCCCGACGCGCTGCGGATCGCCGGCGAGCTTGCGGGGGAGGGGTGGACGGCGCCGGAGCGGTTCGCCATCGGCGAGGCGGTGTTCAGCACGGTGCCCGTGCTCGTCGCGCGCACCGGGTACACCGGCGAGGACGGGATCGAGCTGTTCTGCCACGCATCGAACGCATCGGCGCTGTGGCGCGCGCTGCTGAGTTTCGAGGAGGTGGCCCCCTGCGGCCTGGGCGCACGCGACACCCTGCGGCTTGAGATGGGCTACCCGCTGTACGGAAGCGACATGGACCGCGGGGTCGACCCGATCTCGGCCCGGCTCGGCTGGGTCGTCCCGAAAGAGAAGACGGGCTACATCGGCGAGGCGGCGATCGCTCGCATCCGCCAGGCCGGACCCGAGCGGACGCTTGTCGGACTGACCGTCTCCGAGGGCGTGCCGCGGCACGGTCACACCGTATTGCACGGGGGGGACGAGGTCGGTAAGGTGGCAAGCGGCACGTTCTCCCCGACACTCGGCCATGGCATCGCGACCGCGTACGTTCCTGCGGCGCTTGCCGAGCCGGGGACCGGGCTGGAGATCGCCATCAGGCGCAAGGTCGTTCGGGCGGTCGTGACGAGGCCGCCGTTCGTCAAGGAGACGTCGCTTACGACCGGACGGTCGTGAGCGCCCGCATCGGAAGGAGCCCCCGGAGATGTATCCCAACGATCTGAAGTACGACCGTGAGCACGAGTGGGTCCGTGTCGATGGCGATCTCGCGATCATCGGCATCTCGCACTTCGCACAAGACCAACTCGGCGAGGTCGTGTATGTCGACCTGTCCAGCGCGTCGGGCACGATCGCTGCCGGCGACTCCTTCGGCGAGGTCGAATCGGTCAAGTCCGTCTCCGAGCTGTTCTGCCCCGTCTCAGGTGAGATCGCCGAGGTCAACGCGGCGCTCGAGGACGCACCGGAGACCGTCAACGAGGACCCGTACGGTGACGGCTGGATGATCAAGGTCAAGCTCTCCGACCCCGCCGAGGTCGATGGCCTCATGGATGCGGCGGCCTACGAGGCGTTCCTGTCCGAGGAAGCCTAGGGCATGCGTTTCATCCCGGTGACCTGCGAGGAGCAGGTCGAGATGCTGGCGCGCGTCGGCGTCACGTCTGCCGACGACCTGTTCTCCCATGTGCCCGAGGCCGCACGCCTGTCACGGCCGCTCGCTCTGCCGGCGCCGGTGGGTGAGGTCGACCTCGCCGCACACGTGAGCGCGCTCGCGGGCAGGAACGTGGATGCCGGACGCGTCGTGTCGTTCCTCGGCGGCGGGTGCTACGACCACTACGTCCCCGCGATCGTGGACGCGGTCGTGAGCAAGCCTGCGTTCTTCACCGCCTACACCCCGTATCAGCCCGAGGTGAGCCAGGGCACGCTGCAGGCGATCTACGAGTACCAGTCGATGATCTGCCAGCTCACGGGGATGGACGTGTCCAACGCTTCGATGTATGACGGCGCGACCGCGTTCGCCGAGGCGGCGCTGATGGCCTCCCGCGTCACGAAGCGGCATCGGGTCGTCGTCTCCGGTGCGGTGCATCCCGAATGGCGCGAGACACTTGCCACGTACGTGGAGGCGGGCGTGCTTGAGGTTACGACGGTCCCGTCGGTTGCGGGCGTCTCAGACGCGGACGCGGTCGCCTCGGCGGTCGGTGATGACGTGGCCGCGGTCATGGTCACGTCGCCGACCTTCTACGGCACGCTCGAGGACCTTGCCGGTCTCGGCGTCTGTGCGCATGACGCCGGGGCGCTACTCGTGGTAGGCACCAACCCCATCCTCCTCGGCGTCATGGAGCCGCCGTCGGTGTACGGCGCCGACATCGTCGTGGCCGAAGGGCAGCCGCTCGGCAGTCCGATGTCGTTCGGCGGGCCGGGACTCGGCGTGTTCGCCTGCCGGCAGCAGCACATCCGGCAGATGCCGGGACGTGTGGCCGGACGCACCACCGACGTGGACGGCCGGACCGGGTTCGTCCTGACGTTCTCCACACGCGAGCAGCACATCCGCCGAGAGAAGGCCACGTCCAACATCTGCTCCAACCATGCGTTGAACGCGCTTGCGGCCGGGGTGTATCTCGCCGCCGTGGGGCGCGAGGGGCTCGCCGGTATCGGGGAGGCGTGCGTGGCCAAAGCCCGCTACCTCGCTGACGCGCTCGTCGCGACCGGTCGGTTCGCGCACGCCTTCGACGCGCCGTTCGCGCACGAGTTCACGCTGCGGTACCACGGTGACGTCGCGGACATGCAGCGCAGCCTGCTCGGCCGCGGGTTCCTAGCCGGGCTGGATCTGGGACGCTTCTCGGCATCCGACGCCGGTCTTGTCCTGTTCGCTGTCACCGAGAAGCGCACCCGCCCGCAACTCGACGCGTTCGTGGAGGAGGTGAGCGCGCTGTGAGCACGACCGATCCGGTCCGCGAGCCGCTCACCGGCACGCTCATCTTCGAGCGCGGCGCGCTCGAGTCGCGGTGTGTCGAGGCACCGGTCCTCGATGTGCCGCCCGTCTCGCTCGGCGAGGTACTCGGTGGACAGGCGCGCACGGCGCCGCCGGTCCTGCCGCACGTGACCGAGGTGGAGATCGCGCGGCACTACGAGCATCTGGCAAGCGCCAACTTCGGCGTCGACAGTGGGTTCTACCCGCTCGGCAGCTGCACGATGAAGTACAACCCGAAGGTCGACGAGTGGGCGTGCCGCCTGCCGGGCTTCGCCGGGATCCACCCGTATCAGGCCGAGGAGACCGTGCAGGGGGCTCTTGAGCTCATGTGGGGGCTCCAGGAGGCGCTCGCCGAGGTCTCAGGACTGACGGCGGTTACCCTGCAACCGGCGGCCGGCGCGCACGGTGAACTCACCGGCCTGCTTGCGATCCGTGCGTACCACACGGCCAATGGAGACCCGCGTCGCCGGGTGCTCGTGCCGGACTCCGCGCACGGCACGAACCCCGCCACGGTCGCCATGTGCGGCTACGAGGTCGCCCAGGTGCCGAGTGATGGGCGCGGTGGCGTGGACCTCGAGGCGCTCACGCGTCTGCTTGACACCGACGTCGCGGCGATCATGCTCACGAACCCCAACACGCTCGGTCTGTTCGACGAGAACATCCTGGCCATCACCGAGGCGGTGCACGCTGTCGGCGCGCTCGCGTACTGCGACGGGGCCAACCTGAACGCGATCCTCGGCAAGAGCCGTCCCGGCGATGCCGGCTTCGACGTCATGCACATCAACCTGCACAAGACGTTCGGGACGCCGCATGGCGGCGGTGGTCCGGGGGCCGGGCCGGTGGCGGTGACCGAGGCACTTGCGGCGTACCTTCCCGGACCGGTCGTCGTGCGCGACGATGTCGGCGCGTTCACCCTGAGAACACCTGAGCGTTCGATCGGCCGGGTACGCTCGTTCCTCGGCAACTTCGGCATCTTGGTGCGCGCCTACACCTACATCCGCGCACTCGGCGGCAGTGGTCTGACCGCCGTCGCCGAGCAAGCTGTGCTCTCGGCGAACTACGTCAAGGAACTGATGCGCGACAGCGCCTGGGACATCGCCTACGACCGCACGTGCATGCATGAGTTCGTGCTGTCCGGCGGACGGTTGCGCAAGGAGACGGGTGTGCGCACGCTTGACGTGGCCAAGCGTCTGCTCGACCACGGCGTCCACCCGCCCACGGTCTACTTCCCGCTGATAGTCGACGAGGCGCTGATGATCGAGCCCACGGAGACGGAGGGCAAAGCCACGCTGGACGGCTTCGCGGCGGTGCTTCGGGCGATCGCCGAGGAGGCGTTGGCCGATCCCGGCCTGCTGCAGTCGGCGCCGTACACCACGCCGGTCCGCCGGCTTGATGAGGCGGGCGCCGTCAAGAGCCCCGATCTCGCATGGCGGCCCAGGGGGGACGTGGACGCGTAGGGTGGCCACCTGGCGGCTGATCATCGATGAACCGGCCGACGGCGCCTGGAACATGGCCGTCGACCGGGCCATCCTTGAGGCGCACGAGGCGGGCGTGGCGGCGCCCACGCTCAGGCTCTATCGGTGGGACCGGCCGACCGTGTCCCTCGGCCGGTTCCAGGACGTTGCCGACGTGGACCGCGCGTACTGTGATGAGCACGCCATCGGGCTGTGTCGACGCCCCACCGGCGGACGCGGCGTCCTGCATGATGACGAGCTCACGTACGCCATCGTCGCCGGCGTGCGCGACGGGATCCCGCGCGGCGTGACCGCCAGCTACCGCATCCTGTGCGGAGCGCTCGCCGCGGCATATCGGAGTCTCGACGTCCCGGCCGAGCTGACGTCACGGCCCCGGGGGCACCGCGCATCCGGGGCCTGCTACCTCCACGCGACGCCGGCAGACCTTTCATTCGGTGCTGCGAAGCTGTCCGGAAGCGCGCAGGTGTGGAAGGGTGACTCGTGTCTGCAGCACGGGTCGTTCGTGGTGTCGCGTGACGACGTGCGTGAGGCCGCCGTCTTCGGGCTGGAGACGGCGGAGTCGGAGTGCCTGCGCGCCACGACAGCGACCATCGAGCGGGTCACCGGTGCCCGCCCCGAGATCGAGGCGGTCGCATCGGCGGTCTGCTCGGCGGTAGCCGAGGTACTCGACGTGCGCCTCGAGCCAGGGGAGTTGACGGCGTGTGAACGCGAACGGGCCAGCGGCCTCAGGGAATCGTTCGAGGTCGAGTCGAGGTCGACATCGGGTCGGAACACGGGGTCCGTCTGATACAATGAGCAGCGGACTGTAGGCCGCGTGCGTCGTTGATCGGAGGGGCTCGGCGATGGAACATCACGCTGGGGAAGACGGCCTGATCGATCTGCATCAGCGCTCCATACAGGAACTCCGTGAACTGCTCGATGAGCTGTACGCCGAAGAGCAGAAGGTGAGCTACAGGCGCCGCGTTCTTCACGGCAAGATCGACATCATGCGCGCGGAGCTCGTGCGTCGGCTGAAAGAGGACCGCGAGGCCGGCAAGGACGTCGTCTCCGGTGGCGACATCGAGCAGCTGATCGAGATCCTCGCCAACGACCTGCGAGGTGTGTCGCGCATCGACGTCACGGCTGATGATGCTGATGAGGACGACGCGCAGGACTGACGTGGGAACCGGGCACCGCGGTGCCCGTCTGACAAGGAGGCGTTCGTGCCGGGAATCGCAGAGAAGATCCACGAGTTCCTGAACGAGATCGCGATCGACGCGGTCGAGGAGCGGGTCGTCGAGTACGTGATCCGCGAGGTGCACAACGGGCGCAAGCTCACCGACGCGCTCAAGGACCCCTACGTGAAGAACCGGCTGAGCGAGGAGCGCCTGGCCAAGGTGCTTGAGAACCCCGAGATCTTCACCGCGCTCGAGGAGCAGATCACCGAATCGTTCAAGACGCGGGAGTTCGGTTTCCTCGACTGAGGTCACACACGCTGTCCGCCCGCTGTCCGGGAGATGGTGACCATGGACGTCTGCCCGTCATGTGATGCCCCGGTCGTCCCGGGTGCCACGGTGTGTGCCGAGTGCGGCGCGCACCTGGAGGGCTCCACCGCGTCCTTTGAGGTCGTCGGCGGCGGGGTCGAGGCGCCCCAGGCCGGTGAGTTCCGCGTCGGAGAGGTGCCGGTCCTCATCGTCGGCAAAGGTGCCGAGGTGGGGGAGCGCTTCTATCTCGAGAGGCCTGAGATAACCATCGGCCGCGATCCGGAGAGTGACATCTTCCTGAACGACGTCACCGTTTCGCGCAAGCACGCCCGGCTCCTGGTCGCCGAGGGCGTCGTCACCATCGAGGACGCGGGTTCGCTCAACGGGACGTACATCAACGATCTCCGGGTGGACACGGCCGTGCTCGGAAGCGGCGACGCGGTCCAGATCGGGCGGTTCCGGATGGTCTTCCTGCCGGGCGGGGAGGGGGCCTAGATGGCTCCGCGGACGCGCGACTACCTTACCATCGGCGAGGTCGTCGAGAAGCTGCGTACTTCGTTCTCGGATCTCACGATCTCCAAGGTGCGGTACCTCGAGGACGAGGGCCTCATCACGCCTGACCGCACGCCCGGCGGCTACCGGACCTTCCGTCCTGCCGATGTGCAGCGGCTGGAACTCATCTTGCGCCTTCAGCGCGACCACTTCATGCCGCTCGCGGTCATCCGCGAGAAACTCGACGACTTCGACAAGGGCAAGCTTCCGCCGGAAATCAGGCCCGCGATAGAGCATGCCGAGGTGATGTCGCTTCCGCTGGAGCAGGCCGAGACCGTCCCGGTCGACCGCGCGCCAGACATGATCGGTCTGCCCTCGGCGTTCATCCGGGAGCTCGCCTCGTTCGGCGTCATCGGGCTGGTCGAGGGAGAGCGGGGCGAGGAGTTGCTCGGACCGGATGTGGCGATAGCCCACACGTGCTGGGAGCTCCGGCGGTTTGGTATCGAGCCGCGGCACGTGCGGATGTACGAGACGTTCGCGGAGCGGGAGGCCGCCTTCTTCCAGCAGATCCTGATGCCCGCGATGCGTCACCGTACTCCGGAGGCGCGTCAGAAGCTCGTCGAGACGCTCGGCGAGCTCATGCGACAGACCGGGGAGCTCAAGGAGCACATGACCCGTCGGGCGGTTGCGAAGTTGTTCGAGGACGTCACCTGAGCACGATGACTGACGAGTCGTTCGAGCATATCGGCGAGGAGCTTCCGGTCTCGGACAAGGTCGCCACGACGCCGTTCGCACATCCCAGCGAGCGTGTCGCCGCGCAGATCCTGGACTTCTATCGCATCGCGTGGGACTACGAACCCGACACGTTCCCGCTGGAATGGGACAAGCAGGGCAACGTGCTCGCCTCATTCTCCCCGGACTTCTACTTGCCGGAGTTCGATCTGTACATCGAGCTCACGACGATGAGCCAGAAGCTCGTGACCAAGAAGAACCGGAAGGTCAGGCGCCTGAAGGAGTTGTACCCGGACATCTCGATCAAGGTCTTGTACCAGCGGGATTTTCGTAAGCTCCTGTTCAAGTACGGCATCCCGGTGGCCGAGCAGGAGCACCGCGATGGCGGCGGTCTGGCCGCTGGGTCCACAGGCGCGCCGGAGGGCGGTTCATGACACTCAGGCTGCCCGATCCCCGGATGGAGCGGGTCCTGCTCACCGAGTCGCAGATTGATGCGGTGGTAGGTGAGCTGGCCGATCAGGTCGCTGCCGATTACTCCGGACGGGATCCCGTTCTGGTGACGGTGCTGCGCGGCGGCCTGTTCTTCCTGTCGGACCTCTGCCGCCGGATCGACCTGCCGCTTACCGTCGACTTCATGGCGGTGACTTCCTACGGGCCCGGTGCCGCCGGTTCGGTCCGTATCACCAAGGACCTCGACGACCCGGTGGAAGGTCGTGACGTGCTCGTGGTCGAGGACATCATCGACACCGGACTTACGCTCAACTACCTTCTGCGAGTCCTCAGGCAACGCCGTCCCGCGAGTCTTGCGGTGTGCACGCTGCTCGACAAGGACGTACGACGACTTGTCGACCTGCCGATCGTTTACCGGGGCTTCTCGGTGCCCGACCGGTTCCTGGTCGGTTACGGCCTCGATCTCGAGGGCCAGTGGCGCGAACTGCCCTACGTCGCGACGCTCAAGGACGAGATCTGGGAGCGCGGCTGACGGCGGTGTCCGTGGCGCGAGCGGCCCGGTGGCGGTACCCTACGGAGCGGAACCTACGACAAGGAGCACACCGTGGATCTCGAACAGTACATCAGGGACATCCGTGACTTCCCCAAAGAGGGCATCGTGTTCAAGGACATCACACCGCTTCTGGCCAGCCCGGAAGGCTTCAAGGGCGCGATCGACACCATCACGGCCGAGTACGCCGACAAGGGCGTGTCGAAGGTCATGGGCGCCGAGGCACGGGGCTTCATCTTCGGCGGGGCGCTCGCGTACCAGCTCGGTGCCGGGTTCGTGCCGGCGCGCAAGCCGGGCAAGCTGCCCTCGGCCACCACGTCACACACCTACGAACTCGAGTACGGGACCGACGCGCTCGAGGTCCACACCGACGCCTTCGGCCCCGGAGACCGCGTGCTGATCGTCGATGACGTTCTGGCCACCGGCGGCACCGCCGCAGCCAAGGCCGCGCTCGTCGAGAAGATGGGCGCCACGGTCGTTGGGTTTGCGTTCCTCATCGAGCTCGACTTCCTTCGCGGGCGGGAGAAGCTCGGCGGAGCGAACATCGTCTCGCTCATACACGTCGTGTAGCGGCGCGCCCTCCGGGGGTCACTGACCGACGGGCACGATGACCTCGGCATGTACCGAGGCCACTCCGCCGAACCCGAGTGCCTGAGCGGCGGCCTTGGACAGATCGAGGTCTCTGCCGGCGATGAAGGGGCCGCGGTCGTTGACGTAGACGATCACTCGTCGTTCGCCGCGGGTGAGGGCGAGCACGGTCCCGAACGGGAGTGTCCGTGACGCGCACGTGAGGTCGTTCTCGTTGAACACCTGGCCCGAGGCGGTGGTCCGGCCGTGGAAGCCCGGTCCGTACCAGCTGCACACCGCGGTCCACGACGTGCCTGTCGACCGGTAGGTCCGCGGCATGTACGCCGAGCACACGTACGTGAGGCCCGCGTACGGATCGACCGTGGCCGTCGCTCGAGGGATCTGGGTGCCGAGGGGCACCGATGACGACTGCCATTGACTGCGGGTCTGTGCATTGAGCCGTCGTGTGGCAGCCAGGGCCTCGCGGGCCTCGGCAGTGAGCTTGGCGACGAGCTCCTCCTGCTGCGCACGCGCTCGCGTGAGTGCGGTCGCGCGCTCGTCGAGAACGCGCTGCAGTTCGCGGTCCTGGGCCATGAGCTCCTCGAGCTGCGTCACCTGATACGCGGCGTCAGCGGCGGCGACGCTGAGGTCCGACACGATGCGTCCGTCATCCTCGGCGAGCCGGGTGAGCACTGACGCGCGGGCGAAGAAGTCCGAGATGGTGTCGGCGGTGAGCAGGATCGACAACGGGTCCACGGCACCACGCTTGTACACCTCCACGAGGCGTCCCCGGTAGCGTGTCCTCGCCTCGTCGAGGCGGGCCTGTGCGGCCTCGACCTCGGTACGTTGTCGGCGGATGCGGTCAGCGGTCACCCCCACGCGTTCGGCCAGGGCCAGCCGATCGGCCTCGAGGGCCTCGATCTCGTCCTCGAGCTCGATCGCGCGCGCGGTGGCCTCATCGAGCTCGCCCTGCACACGGCGGTAGTCCTCGGAGAGCCCGGTGAGCGGGACGCTCGGTGAAGCGGGCGCGGTGGCCTGCGTGGAGGCAGAGACCTCCGAAGAGGGGAGCGGGTCGGAGGGTGCCGCCGCCGCCCTGGGCGTGTGTGGCGCCAGGGTCGCGGTGAGCACGAGCGCGACCGATGCGGTGGCGATCTTCAGTGCGTGGTGCGTCATCATCGCTCCGATCGCGGCCGTTCTGTGACGCGTTTCCACATGGTACCAGAAGGCTCCGACACCGTCGTGTGGTACAATCCGCAGGTAGCGGGCCTGTCCGCGGGCTCGCGGACCTCTGGACGCAGCCCGACGACACAGCACGGAGGAGCGATGCGGGACGTGGACGCACGCAGACGCCTGCGGATCCCCCTTACGATCATCCTCGCGGCCGCGCTGTGCGCGCCGGTCGTTCCTGCGATCGCGACCCCGAGCACTCCTGAGATCGACGCACGCAGGGCCGAGGCGGCCGAGGCGCGCACCGCGCTCGACCAGATGAACGTGGAGCTCGAGGAGCGCATCGAGGAGTACAACGCCATCGCCGAGGCGCTGGACGGTACGCGCGAGCGTATCCGTGAGGTCCGGGCGGACCTCGACTGCGCAGAGGTCGATCTAGAGGACGCACGCGCCACACTCGGCAGGCGAGCGGCGAACATCTACAAGGACGGCGGATCGGGCGTGCTCGACGTCTTCTTAGGCGCGCGGAGCTTCCAGGAATTCCTCGTGCGCATGGACCTCGCCGTACGGATCAACCGCTCGGACGCCGAGACCGTCGCGGCGGTCAAAGAGGCCAAGGCCCGTGTCGAGGCGCTCGCAGCCGCGCTCGAGCAGCGCGAGGCGGAGCAGATCGCGCTCAAAGGTGAGGCCGAGGCACGGGCGCGCGACATCGAGGCCGACATCACCGCACAGGAGCGCTATGTGGCGTCGCTGGACCAGGCCGTCAGGCAGCTCATCGCCGAGGAGGAGGAGCGCCAACGCCTTCTGGCCGAGGAGCGCGCTCGGGCCGCCGCTGAGCGGGCAGCAAGCACTCCAGCATCCGGTGGCAGGCCCGCCGACGATGTCGCGCAGCTCGGGTCCGGACATCCGGAGGTCGTCGGTATCGCACTGCAGTATCTGGGCGTCCCGTACGTGTGGGGCGGCTCGAGCCCGGCGGGTTTCGACTGTTCCGGTCTCACCAGCTACTGCTACCGGCAGATCGGCATCAGTCTCCCGCGCACCAGCGCCAGCCAGTACCGGGTCGGGCGGCACATCGCCCCCGACCGAGTCGACCTGCTTGTGCCGGGTGACCTGGTGTTCTTCGGTAGGAACGGCGACCCTGACCGGGTCCATCACGTAGGTATCTACGTTGGCGACGGGAACTACGTGCATGCGCCGCAGACCGGCGATGTGGTGAAGGTGTCATCGCTCACCGAGCGGATCTCCAGCCGCGGTGACTACGTCGGGGCGTCGCGCCTCTGACGGGACCGTCCGAAGACGCTGTCGCAGCACCTCCAATGCATCGCTGCTGTGCTATGATTCAGCGAATCATCGCATCTCAGGCACCCTATCCGTTCGGAGGTGTTCGTGGCGCATACCCTGATGTCGGGCAACGAGGCGGTGGCCCGCGGCGCATGGGAGGCGGGCGTCGCGGTGGGCGTCGGCTATCCCGGTACGCCGTCGACCGAGGTCCTTGAGAATCTCGTGCGCTACGACCACGTGCGATGCGAGTGGGCGCCCAACGAGAAGGTCGCCGCCGAGGTCGCCGGGGGCGTATCGCTTGGCGGCAAGCGCTCACTGGTGACCATGAAGCACGTCGGGTTGAACGTGGCGTCAGACGTCCTCTACACGCAGGCGTACACGGGCGTCACCGGTGGGCTGGTGTACCTGGTCGCCGACGACCCGGGCATGCACAGCTCGCAGAACGAGCAGGACACGCGCAACCATGCTGCTGCCGCTCACGTACCGGTCCTGGAGCCCTCGGACAGTCAGGAATCGTACGAGTTCATGCGGCTTGCGTTCGAGATCTCCGAGTCGTTCGACACGCCGGTGATCGTCCGGATGACCACGCGGGTCAGCCACGGCAAGTCGCTCGTGGAAGGCGCCGAGCGCATGGAGCCGGAGCCGACGCCGTACGCCCGCCGTCCCGCGAAGTACGTCATGATGCCCGGCAACGCGCGCGTCCGGCGTGGGGACGTTGCCGATCGTATGGCGCGCCTCGCGGGGTTCGCGGAGGCCACACCGGTCAACCGGGTCGAGATGCGTGGCACGTCGCTCGGGGTCGTGACCTCGGGTGTCGTGTATCAGTACGTCCGCGAAGCGCTGCCCGAGGCCTCGGTGCTCAAGCTGGGCATGGTACACCCGCTGCCCATGGACCTGATCCTCGACTTCAGCTCGAGGGTAGAGCGGGTCGCGGTGATCGAGGAACTCGACCCGTGGTTGAGCCTTAGGCTCCACGCTGCGGGGATCGAGCTCGTCGAGACGGGCCTCCCGGTCGCTGGCGAGCTCAGTCCGGCCGTCATCGGCGCGGCTTTCGGTCACGGTTCGCCCGAGGTCCGGGCGGCGATACCCGACCTGCCGCCACGTCCGCCGCTGATGTGTCCGGGGTGTCCGCATCGCGGGGTCTTCCATGGCCTCGCTGCGATGAGAGCCGTGGTGACGGGAGACATCGGCTGCTACACGCTGGCTGCGCTGCCGCCGCTCTCGGCGATGGACAGCTGCGTGTGCATGGGCGCGAGCGTCGGCATGGCGCGCGGTATGGAGCTTGCGGCATCGACCGATCGCCCGGTCGTGGCGGTCATCGGCGACTCCACGTTCGCGCACTCCGGTCTCACCGGCCTACTCCACATGGCGTACACGGGCAGTCATGGCACCGTTGTGGTGCTCGACAACCGGACGACCGCGATGACCGGACACCAGGGCAATCCCGTCTCAGGAGTGGCCTGCGACGGAGGGCCGGCTCCCGAGGTCGACCTTGAGGCGCTCTGCCGTGCTCTCGGCGCTGAGTCCGTTCGTGTGGTCGACCCGCATGACCTCGGAGCCACGCGTACCGCTCTCGAGGAGGAGACGGCGGCGGCGCACCTGAGCGTGATCATCGCCAAGGCGCCGTGTGCGCTGCTCATCAAGGACCCGAAGGACCCGTACGCCGTCGACGAGGAGCTTTGCACGAAGTGCGGTGCGTGCATCCGGCTCGGGTGTCCGGCCATCTCCAAGGACGACGACGGCCGTGCCGTGATCGACACGGCGCTATGCGTCGGCTGTGCCCAGTGTGTCCAGGTCTGCCGGTTCGACGCGATCGTGCAGGTCGGGCCATCGTGCGACATCGGAGGTGTGTGATGGGTGCCACGACGGTCGTTCTCGCCGGCGTCGGCGGGCAAGGCACGATCCTGGCCGGGGATGTCCTGGCCAAGGTGGCGGTGGCCGAGGGTCACGATGTCAAGCTCTCCGAGGTCCACGGGATGGCGCAGCGCGGCGGCTCGGTGGACACGGTGGTGCGCTTCGGGGAAGAGGTCCTGTCCCCGGTCGTCGATCGCGGCGTGGCGGACCACCTCATCGCGTTCGAGTTGACCGAGGGCGCCCGCGCGCTGCCGTATCTCCGACCCGGCGGCACGCTCATCGTGAACAGGCGGGTGGTCGCCCCTCTGCCGGTCATGATCGGTGACCTGCCGTATCCCGAGGGACTGGAGGCGGCGCTCATCGCGGAGAGCGCTGTGATGCTGGATGCCGAGGCGCTTGCGTGCGAGGCGGGCAGCCCTCGTTCTGCCAACGTCGTGCTGCTGGGAGCCGCGTCCTACGCGCTGCCGTTCTCGGCCGAGACGTGGGCTGGCGTGATAGAGCAGCGCGTGCCCCCGAAGACGGTGGAAGCGAACCTGCGTGCGTTCGCGCTCGGCAGGGACGCGTGTGCGGAAGGAGTCTGTGCGCTATGAGCGAGCGACCGGTGGTCAAGCAGCTGTCGGTCTTCATCGCCAACGAGTCGGGGCGGGTGAGCGAGGTCACGGGGCTGCTCGGCGAGCACGGCATCAACATCCGTGGGTTCTCGGTCTCCGACACCGCCGAGTACGGCATCCTGCGGCTGGTGGTGGACCGGCCCGCCGACGCCCGCGACGTTCTGCGCCAGGCAAGCTTCACGGTGCGTGAGGACGACGTCATCTGCATCGACCTCCCGGACCGCCCCGGTGGCCTTGCCGGAGTGCTGAAGGTCGTTGCCGAGGCGGGAGTGAACATCGAGTACGTCTACTCGTTGGTCTCGACCTTCGTCGTGATCAACGTGGCGGATGTGGACCGTGCGCTTCATCTGCTGGGTGACCGGCCGGTGAAGCTGATGTCGCAGGCAGACATCGCCGCGGTCCATCTATGACAGGGGTAAGGGCCCGTGGCCGTGGCACTGGGGGGCGGTAGCGGGCGCATGACGGAGAAGGAGGGTGAGGAGCATGCGCAAGAGACTGTGGGTGATGTCGGCGCTGGCACTCGTCCTCGTGCTCGTCAGTGCGCCGCTCGGAGGGTGCGCAACGACGGGTGACGGGGAAGAGGCGCCGGACGGGGGCGGTGAAGGTGCCGGGAAGGAGCCGTACGTCGTCGGTGCGGTGCTGTCGCTGACCGGCGCGCAGTCCGCGCTCGGCGTGCCCGAGAAGAACGCGATCGACCTCGAAGTGGCGCGCATCAACGCCGAGGGCGGCATCAACGGGCATCCACTTGAGGTCATCATCGAAGACGACGCGAGCGACGTGGACCAGGCGATCGCACGGACCACGAAGCTGATCGAGCAGGACAACGTGCTCGCCATCATCGGCTCGACCGGCACCGGACAGTCGATGGCGATGCGCGAGGTGATCGCCGAGGCCGGCATCCCGCAGGTGTCTCTCGCCGGGAGCCTCATCATCACGCAGGACTTCAGCCCGCTGGTGTTCCAGACGCCGTGGTCCAACGCGCTCGTGGTGGACGTCACGCTCGAGTACCTCGCCGACCTGGGGCTCACCAACGTGGGTCTCATCACCGAGGACACCGGCTTCGGCAAGGACGGGCGGACGCTCGTCGCGGAGACCGCTGCCAACCACGGGCTCACGGTCGTGAGCGACCAGGTCTTCAAGCCCGCCGACACGGACATGACCGGACAGCTCACGGTCATCAAGGGCGCAGGCGCCGATGTCGTGCTCATGTGGTCGTCGGTCGCGGCCTCTTCGATCGTGCCCAAGAACATGGCGCAGCTCGGCATGGACATACCGCTCGTCGGGAGTCACGGCATCGCCCGGCAGGAGTTCGTCGACAGTGCGGGTGCTGCCGCTGACGGCGTCGTGATGTTCGCCGGCAAGGTACTCGCTCCCGACGCTTACGGCGTCGGGACACCGAGCTACGAGGCGGCCACGAGCTTCATCGATCGCTACGCGGAGACGTACGGTGAGCCGCCGTCGAACACGTTCGCCGGCCACGCGTACGACGGTCTCTACCTGGTGGTGGAGGCCCTCAAGCGCCTGGATGAGGGATTCACGCCGTCGGACCTCCGGGATGAGATCGAGCGCACGTCCGGGTTCCCGGGCATCGGCGGCGTGTTCACGTTCTCGGCCACCGACCACAACGGCATGAGCGCCGATGACCTCGTGGGTTACCGTGTGACGGACGGGGCGTGGGCACTGCTTGAGTAGTGATGACGTGCGGTGTGGCGCATCGCGCGAGCGGTGCGCCACACGCTGCGCGTTCCGGTAGGCGACATGGGACGGGGGACGTGGAGTGATGGGCATGAGCAGACGTCTGGTGATCGCGGGGCTGATCGTCGCCCTCGCGCTGGGCACGGCGCTTCCCGCCGGGTGTGCTGGTGGCGACGACGCAACTGACGGCTCCGGAGACGCCGGGAAGGAGCCGTACGTCGTCGGTGCGGTGCTGTCGCTGACCGGCGCTCAGTCCGCGCTCGGCGTGCCCGAGAAGAACGCGATCGACCTCGAAGTGGCGCGCATCAACGCCGAGGGCGGCATCAACGGGCATCCGCTCGAAGTCATCATCGAAGACGACGCGAGCGACGTGGACCAGGCCATCGCGCGGACCACGAAGCTGATCGAGCAGGACAACGTGCTCGCCATCATCGGCTCGACCGGCACCGGGCAGTCGATGGCGATGCGCGACGAGATCAACCTCGCGCAGGTCCCACAGGTTGCCCTTGGCAGTGGCGCGATCATCAGCCGGGAGCTCGACCCGTGGGTGTTCCAGACGCCATGGACGGCCGATCTCATCGTGCCGCTCGCGCTCGAGTACCTCGCCGACCAGGGGCTCACCAACGTGGGTCTCATCACCGAGGACACCGGCTTCGGCAAGGACGGCCGCGAGTTGATCGGTGCGACAGCCGCCGACCACGGGCTCACGGTCGTGAGCGACCAGGTCTTCAAGCCCGCCGACACGGACATGACCGGACAGCTCACGGTCATCAAGGGCGCAGGCGCCGATGTGGTGCTCATGTGGTCGTCGGTCGCGGCCTCTTCGATCGTGCCCAAGAACATGGCGCAGCTCAACCTCGGCATCCCGCTCGTGTGCAGCCACGGTGTGGCGAAGCAGGAGTTCATCGATGGCGCCGGTGAGGCCGGGGAGGGCGTTCTCGCGTTCGCCGGCAAGGTGCTTGCCCCTGAGACGTACGGAGTCGGCACGCCGAGCTATGAGGCGGCCACGGGCTTCGTGGAGCGCTACACGGAGGCCTACGGCGTCGCCCCCGACCACTTTGCGGGCCACGCGTACGACGGTCTCTACCTGGTGGTCGAGGCCCTCAAGCGCCTGGACGAGGGATTCACGCCCTCGGACCTCCGGGACGAGATCGAGCGCACCTCCGGGTTCCCCGGCATCGGCGGCGTGTTCACGTTCTCGGCCACGGATCACAACGGCATGACCAGCGACGACATCGTGATGTACCGTATCGAGGGTGGGGCGTGGGTCCTCGCCGAGTAGGCGCCGAGACGAGCGGAGCGTGACCGGTTGGAAGCTTCCGAGCTGCTGCAGCTCGTCATAGCGGGCCTCAAGAACGGCTCGATCTACGCGTTGCTCGCGCTCGGCTTCACGATCGTCTACGCGGCGACCAACGTCATCAACTTCGCGCAAGGTGAGTTCTACATGCTCGGGGGCATGCTCGCGGTGTTCGCGTTCAGCGGCCTGAACGTGCCGCTGGTGGCTGCCGTCGCGCTGGCGGTCGTGACCGTGGCGGGCATCGGGGCGCTGTTCGAGCGGCTTGCCATACGTCCACGCAAGGATGCCGACCCCATGGCGCTCATCATCATCACGGTGGGCGGTTCGCTGGTGTTCGCCTCCGTCGCGCGTCATCTGTTCGGCAGTGACGCGCTACCGCTCCCGGAGTTCACTCCCGGCCCGTCGTTTGTGTTCGCCGGTGCTGCGATCGAGCGCCAGACGATCTGGATCTGGGTGATCGTGACCGCAACGGTCATCGGGTTGACGCTGCTGTACAACCGGACTCGGCTCGGACGTGCGATGCGTGCGTGCATGGAGAACCGTGAGGCTGCGCGGCTGATGGGCATCGACACGGCGCGGGTCGTCATGGTGAGCTTCGCGCTCGCCGCAGCGCTCGGCGCGCTCGCAGGGGTGGCGGTCACGCCGCTCACATCCACCCGGTTCGACATCGGTGCGGGGATCGCGGTGAAAGGCTTCGCTGCCGCCATCCTCGGCGGTCTCGGCAGTCCGCTCGCGGCGGTAGCGGGAGGACTGCTTCTGGGTCTGATCGAGCAGGCCGTGATCCCGTTCTCGTCGGTGCTGAAGGATGTCGTGGCCCTCGCGGTGCTGCTCCTCGTGCTGTTCGTGCGGCCCCAGGGCCTGTTCCGGCGCACTCGCAAGGAGAAGGTGTAGCGTGGCCGCCGTACCTGCCACGCGCACGCTCAGGTGGGCGCTCGCCGCCATCGCCGGCGGGCTGGTGCTCGCCGCGCCGTTCGTGGTCACGGACAAGTACCTGCTTCGCATCCTCACGTTCGTGGGCATCAACCTGATCATGGTCGCGGGCCTGTCGCTGCTCTTCGGGTACGCAGGGCAGATATCGCTCGGCCACGCGGCGTTCTACGGACTCGGTGCGTACACGTCGGGCTTCCTTGCCAAGCTCGGCGTCGCATGGCCACTCGCACTCGTCGCCGGCGTGGCGGCGGCGGCTCTCGGCGGACTGCTTCTCGCGTTGCCGAGCCTGCGGCTCAAGGGGCACTACCTGGCCATGGCGACGCTCGGCTTCGGTGAGATCATGCTGTTCTTCTTCACCGAAACCGAGGTGATCACCGGCGGCTCGAACGGGCTGCGCGGCATCCCGCCTGCAGGCTTGGGGCCGCTTGTCGCCGACACGCCGCAGACCAAGTACCTGCTGGTATGGGCCGTGGCGTGCGTCGTGCTGCTCCTAGCGGCCAACGTCGTGCGCCGAAGGCCTGGGCGGGCGCTGCGCGCCATCCACGGCTCGGAGATGGCGGCACAGGCGTGCGGCATCGACACGGTGCGGATGAAGGTACAGGTGTTCGTGATCTCGGCGGCGCTCGGCGGTCTGTCCGGTGTGCTGTATGCGCACTATGTCGGTTTCATCTCTCCATCCACGTTCACGCTCCACTACTCGCTCGTGCTCGTCACGATGGTGGCGCTTGGCGGGATGGGCTCACTGGCCGGGGCGGTTGCGGGCACGGTGCTCCTCACGATGCTGCCGTACGCCGACGCGATCATCCCCGGCCTGTCGCGCGCCACGGTCGAGCTGCTGCAGGACTGGGAGAGCGATATCCACGGGATGGTCCTCATCCTGGTGATGCTGTTCATGCCGGGCGGCCTGGCGGGGTGGGGGCGGAGCTTCCTGGCGCGCATATCGGTCCGGCGTGCCCGCAGTGCCGGGGGCGATGCCTGATGGGCATGCTCTCGGTGCAGGGGATCACCAAGCGGTTCGGCGGGCTCACCGCGGTCGATGCGGTGTCCTTCGAGGTCCACGAGGGCACCATCCACGCGATCATCGGCCCCAACGGCGCGGGCAAGAGCACCGCATTCAACCTGCTCACCGGCTTTGAGAAGCCCGATGCGGGCACGGTCAGCTTCGAAGGCGCCACGATCACGGGGATGCGACCGCATCGCATCGTGAGGCTCGGCCTGGTGCGGACGTTCCAGAACACCGTGCTCTTCGACGACATGACGGTGCTGGAGAACGTGCTCGTGGGGATGCACGTCAGGACCCGTGCCGGATTCATCGGCTCAGCACTCGCGCTGCCACGCGTCCGGACCGAGGAGCGCCTCGCCGCCGAGGAGGCCCATCGGTTGCTTCGCCTCGTCGATCTCGGTGAGGTCGCCGACGCTCGTGCGGGCGACCTGCCACACGGCCGCCGACGGCTGCTCGAGATCGCGCGCGCGCTCGGGTCCCGGCCTCGGCTCATGCTGCTGGACGAGCCTGCGGCAGGGCTCAACAATGCCGAGACGGCGCAGCTCGCAGAGACGCTTCGGCGGGTGCGCGACAGTGGCGTCACGATCGTGGTGGTGGAGCACGACATGGGCCTCGTGATGGACGTGAGTGACGAGATCGTGGTCTTGAACGAGGGCCGCAAGATCGCCGAGGGCCCGCCGCTGCTCATCCAGAAGGACCCGGCGGTCATCGAGGCGTATCTGGGTGAGGAGGCCGTCGATGCTTGAGATCGATGCCGTCTTTGCGGGATACGGTCGCGTGCCGGTGCTGCACGGTGTGTCGCTCAGGGCCGCGCCCGGCGAGATGGTCACGCTCGTGGGGGCCAACGGCGCCGGGAAGTCGACGCTGCTCAAGGTCGCGGCGGGTGTGCTCGCGCCCCAGTCGGGACGCGTGCTGCTGGCGGGAGAAGACGTCACCCGCGTGCCCTCGCACCGGCGCGTGGGCACTGGCATCGTCCTTGTTCCCGAGGGACGCATGCTCTTCGCGGGCATGTCGGTGGCCGAGAACCTGACGCTCGGCGCGTATCTGCGCACCGGCGCCGCCGCCCGCCGGGCCGTCGAGTCCGATCGGGAGCGGGTCTTCGATCTCTTCCCCGTGCTGGCGGACCGGCTCGAGCAGCCGGCGGGCACGCTGTCCGGCGGCGAGCAGCAGATGCTCGCGATCGGACGAGCGCTGATGGCGGACCCGAAGGTGCTCTTGCTCGATGAGCCGTCACTCGGGCTCGCTCCCAAGGTCATCGGGGAGATCTTCTCCGTGCTCGACCGCCTGCGCGGTTCGGGCCTCACGATGGTGCTTGTGGAGCAGGACGCGCGGCTCGCGCTCAAGCACGCCGATCGGGGATATGTCATGCGGACGGGCGAGGTGGTGCTCGAGGGCTCCTCGGCCGAGTTGCTCGCCAACGACGACGTGCGCCTGATCTACCTCGGCGCGTGGCACGGAACCGAGTAGGGAGGGGCCTCATGCCCATCTGGAACGCCGAATACGAATCGATGGCCCGGGCCGACCTCGCCGAGCTGCAACTGAGGCGCCTCAAGTCCGTGGTCGCCTGGGTCTACGAGCGGGTACCGCACTATCGTGAGGCGCTCGATGCGCGGGGCGTCAAGCCACGCGACATCAAGTCGCTCACCGATGTGCGCCTGCTCCCGTTCACCGACAAGACGGCGCTGCGTGACACGTATCCGTTCGGCATGTTCGCGGTGCCGATGGAGCAGGTCGTGCGCGTGCACTCCTCCTCGGGGACGACCGGCAAGCCGATCGTGGTCGGGTACACCAAGGGCGACCTCAACACGTGGACGGAGCTCACGGCGCGGATCGCCTCGGCAGCGGGTGTGACCAGCCACGACCGGGTGCAGATGGCGTTTCTGTACGGCATGTTCACCGGCGGCTGGGGCATGCACTACGGCATCGAACGCGTGGGAGCCACGGTCTTCCCCGCAGGCGCCGGCAACACGGAGCGCCAGCTGATGATGATGCGCGACTTCGGCACCACGGCGCTCGTCTGTACGCCGAGCTACGCGCTGTACATCGCCGAGGTCGCCGAGCAGAGCGGCATCGACCTTGTGTCGTCTCCGCTGCGACTCGGGCTGTTCGGTGGTGAGCCGTCCGGCGAAGGGATGCGCGCCGAGATCGAGCGGCGGCTGGGGATCCTCGCCACGGACAACTACGGCCTGTCCGAGGTCATGGGGCCGGGTGTGTCCGGCGAGTGCGAGCACCAGTGCGGCCTGCATATGGCCGAGGACCACTTCCTGTTCGAAGTGGTCGACCCCGAGACCGGCGAGCCGCTGCCGGAAGGGGAGGAGGGTGAGCTCATCATCACGACGCTCACCAAAGAGGCGTTCCCGGTCCTCAGGTACCGCACGCATGACCTCACCGTGATCGACACGCAGCCGTGCGCGTGCGGGCGCACGATGGCCCGGATGCGCAAGGTGCGCGCGCGGACCGACGACATGCTCATCATCCGCGGCGTGAACGTCTACCCGAGCCAGATCGAGGACGCCTTGCTCCAGGTGGAGGGCGTGGAGCCGCACTACCTCATCGTGGTGGACCGCATCGGTGCCATGGACTCACTCGAGGTGCGCATCGAGGTGGCCGAGGACGTGTTCTCGGACATGATGGCCGACATGGTCGCGTTCACGAAGCGGGTGAGCGACCGCATCCAGTCGGTCGTGGGCCTCCAGGCCAAGGTCACCCTGGTAGAGCCTGGTACTATAGAGCGGACTGCAGGCAAGGCGCGTCGGGTGGTCGACAACCGCCCCACCGACTGACGGCTCGCTCATCCATCGGAGGTACGCGTGCTCGGAGAGTACGTCCCGTACATCGTCATCGGCATCGTCGCCGCTGTGCTCATCGCGGCTACGATCGTGCTGGCGCGCCTGGCATGGCGGCGACAGGTCAGGCGATACATCGTCGGTCTGATCGGCCGCAAAGAGGGGATCGTCGCCGGTGTGAGGACCCTCGACGGCGTCATCGCGGCGCTCGCCGGCGGAAGCGTCGACGACGTGCTCGCCTTCGCGGCCCCTGACTCTGAGGATCGTCGTGTGGTGGCCGAGGTGGCCTCTCGGATGCGCATGGAGGCCACCGAGCTCGCGGACCTGCCGCTTCCGAAGGCGCTCTGGACGCTTGCCGATGAGCTCGGCTCGGCGGCGCATTCCCTCGGCGTCATCGCGGGCGGGGTAGGGGAGGCCCCCGACCTCGAGGCCGCTCTGGACGCGCTTGCGCTGCTCGATCTGTCGGCGATCCGGACCTCGCTGTCCACTGCCGAGGATGAGATCGCACGCCTGGGGGAGAGATACGGTGTGACCGACGTGTCCGTCTACGGGGGCGGACTGTACATCTGACGGCCGAAGGGAGGCCCACATGGCGTATCGGCAGGACGAGAGTCTCGTGATGCGCGTGGTGCGCCGTGTCGTGCCCTGGATCGTACTCGTGGCGATCGCGCTGACCGTGTGGGGGTGGGTGGGTCAGTACCGTGACTCTTCAGGCCCGTCCACTCCGCCGACGGCCGAGCCGTCAGAGGCCGCGACCGACACCGTCACTCCTGATGGAACGGACTCGGACGACACGACCGATGTGGCGGCGCCCGAGGGTGCCGGTGATGCAGGCATCGGAACGGTCAAGGTGCTGGCCCAGGGTCTGAACATGCGCGCCGAGCCCAGCACGAGCGCCGCTGTCGTCAAGACACTGGATGCGGACGCGCGTCTGACGCTGCTTGAAGAGGGCGACGGGTGGTACCGCGTCCGCGACGCATCAGGAGCCACCGGATGGGTCGCCGCGGGCGGGCGGTACACGGAGAAGGTCGAGTGACGGAGGCGAGGATGGCCAAGACCATCGGCAGTGCGGCGGACTTCTACCGGCTTCGCATGATGCGCCTCGACGCCTCCGATGCGGTCGACTTCGAGTGGCGTGACGACATCCTCTACCGCAGGCCCCCGGCAGACGACATCGCCGAGGACGAGGCGTACCGGGCCGAGGCGGTGCTGCTCGATGACGAAGATGTCGTGATCACGATCGCGACGTTCGACGACCCGGGTGCCGCGCGGGGCTTCCTCGCGGACGCTGAGCGCGACCTGCTCGAGATGACGAAGTCGGAGTTCGAGGAGTGCTACTTCCCGGAGCCTGGCTCCGCGCTCTGAATGCAAGGGCGTCCGCACCCTGTTCCGGGGGATGGAATGCCGCATCGAACGTGTCCTTGGCACTTGCCATAAGATACATTATCGGGCGTTGACACAAGTAGGAGATCTGCACTCAGGTCGTGCGGGCACGATGGTGAGGGCCTAACGCACACACTTCGCCTACGTCGCGGACGACTCCTGCGCGGCGAGCTCTTCTTCCAGGCGGTGCGAGATGTCGCGGCGCGTGACCACCCAGTCGGTCTTCTTGAAGAGCTGGTCGTACATCGCCACCAGGACTATGGTGTTCTTGAGCATGACGAAGACGATCACGATCGCCCCGTAGATGAGCCCGTACCACCAGTGGTACCGCAGGTGGGCGTTCTTCATCGCCGATACGGTCGCGAGCGGTCCGCTCGCGAGTGTCGTGATCGTGGAGAGCCACAAGAACCAGTGCGTGCGTAGCGGGACATCGCCCTGGTGGAGCCAGAGGCTTATGACGACCGGGAAGATCTGGAGTGTGATCAGCGGGTAGAGCTCACGGTAGAGCAACAGGTAGGTCCAGTGGAGCTTCTGGAGCGCGGTGAGGTGCTTGGTGCGCCACATCGGGGCCTGGTGCTTGAGGCTTACCTGGAGCCACCCTTGTGCCCAGCGCTTACGTTGGCACCAGAACGCGTGGAAGTTCGATGGTGCCAGTTCGGTTGAGATGATGCTGCGGTCATGCGCGATCCTATACCCGCCGAGCAGCGCCCGGGCCGATGCATCGATGTCCTCGGTCATCATCGATCGATCGAAGCGGATCTCCCGCAGGACGTCAGCACGCCAGTAGCCGTTGGAGCCACCGAAGATCGCCGTGTCGAGTGCGAGGGACCGAGCGGTGTGGCTCACGGCGTAGATGCACTCGAACTCGACCGCGATCAGCCGCGTCAGCGTGTTGGTGTCGTGGTTGCGGATCACGCTCCGGCCCTGGACGACGTCGTAGCCCTGTGCGAGCCAGCGCCAGGCACGCGCAAGACAGTCAGGGCACGGGTGATGGTCGGCGTCCAGGATGCTCACGATCTCGCCTGAGGCGATCTCGATCGCGGCATCGACGTTCTCGGCCTTGGACTCGCTGCCCTCGACGCGCAGCAGTGTGAACGCAGGATCAGCTGCGGCGATCTGCGCAAGTTCGTCTTCCACGCTCAGGTGGGTGGGCGTGTTGTACGCGAGGATGACCTCGAATCCCGCGGCCGGGCGCTCGATCGACGTCAGCAGATGGCGGACGGTGTCGACGATGATGTCGCGTTCGTTGGGCAAGAACGCCGCTACGATGATGGTGGCCGCAGGGGTCGGCGGCAGCGTCGCGATGCTCAGTCGACCGCCGGCCGCTGGCAGGAGGCGTGCGAGCATCCGTCGCGAGCCGTCGGTGTGGTCACGAGTCGCCCGTCTGCGCGTGAGCGTGATGAGCGCTTCCCAGATGAGCACGACGGCCGTGATGAAGTACGTGGCAGCGACGATGATATGCAGCCAGAACAGGTCGTGACCCGCAACACGCAACTGGTAGTAGATGATGGTCGGCAGGCCGACCACGATGAGGTGCGTCAGCAGCACACGGCCCCAGCCGTATGACGTGCGTCGAATCGGGTCGTATTCGACCCGGACATCCTCCCCCACGAACACTCCTCACCGGGGTGCCCCCGCCCCTGTACGGACAACGTGCGGCAGGATACCACGTGCAGAGCACGTGTGACCAAGTCTTAAAGAACATAAGACGTCAGACTGATGAACCGGCGTCGGACCGGGACAAGCGGTCATCTCTTGCCGCTCATCGCGCCAACAAGCGATAGTCGGGGCGTCTGCGGTCCATTCTCCGGTGCGTGCGAAGCGGCCCCGGACCGCGCCGATGCGCAGCCCGGGGCCGTCGCTTCCCTGGTGCGCCGCGTGTGCGGCGCGGTCCGGGGCCGAAGCCGGCGAAGCGTCCTACGCGGACTCGGCCGCCTCCTCCTGGAGCTCGGCCGTGAAGTCCGGTGAGTCCACCGCGAGTCCCTTGGACTCGGCCGGCAGGATCAGATTCAGGACGACACCGACCACGGTCGCGAGCGCCATGCCCGGGACCGTGTACTCCCCCACCGGGATCTTGATCTCGGCGACCTCCATGCCGATGCCGAGGACCAGCACGACGCTCGACAGGATGAGGTTGCGGCTGTGGCTATAGTCGATGCCGCTGTCGACGAGCATGCGCAGGCCCGAGGCCGCGATGAGGCCGAAGAGCAGGATCGACACGCCGCCCATGACCGGCGTCGGGATGCTCTGGATGAGCGCGCCGAGCTTGGGCACGAACCCGCCGATGATGAACGCGAAGGCGCCGGCGAACCAGAACAGCTGCACGGCGTAGATGCGCGTCACGGCCATCACGCCGATGTTCTCGGCGTATGTGGTGGACGGTGTGCCGCCCACCAGCGCGGAGAGCGACGTGGCAAGCCCGTCACCGGCGAGCGACTGCGGCAGCAGTGGGTTGAAGTCCTTGCCGGTGATCTCGTTGATCACGAGCAGGTGGCCGATGTGCTCGATGATGACCACGAGCGCGACCGGAGCGATGAGCATGATCGCCGAGAACTCGAACTTGGCGATCGTGAGGGTCGGGAGACCCACCCATGCCGCGTCGAGGACCGGCTGGAAGTCCACCAGGCCGAACGGGATGGCCGCGATGTAGCCCACGATGATCCCGAGCAGGATCGGGATCGTTGCCACGAAGCCCTTGAAGTAGCTCGAGAACGCGATGGACGCGGCGAGCGTGATCGCGGCGACCGCAACCAGGCTCCAGTCGAGCCCGTTCTCCGGGATGGCGAGCGGGAACAGCGACATTCTGATTGCGACACCCGACAGGCCGAGGCCGATGATGATCACCACGGCGCCCACGAGCGCCGGCGGGAGCACCCTGTATAGCCAGCCCGTGCCGAACGCCTTGATGATGGCGGCGACGACGACGTACACGAGACCGGCGACGACCAGACCGCCGAGCGCGTACGGCACCTTCGCGGGATCGGCGACCCCGTTCACGACGCCCGCGACCGCGGCGATCGGTGCGATGAAGGCGAAGGACGAGCCGAGGAAGCTGGGGATCTTGCCCCGGGTGAGGACGAGGTACAGGATCGTGCCTGCACCCGAGGTCATGATCGCGACCGATGGGTCGAGACCGGTCAGTATCGGCACGAGCACCGTGGCGCCGAACATCGCCATGAGGTGCTGGAGTGCGAGCGGGACCGCCTGGACGAGTGGCAGCTTCGCGTCGGTAGGTACGATGGGGCGCTGCGTCATCTGTGTGCCACCTAACCGATCAGGCCCTGGATGAGCGGCAGGATGAACGCCAGCACGAAGGCAGCGCTCACGATGTACATCAGCCAGTGGATGTCACGGGCCTTGCCGTGCAGGATCTTGATGATCACGAAGCTGATGAAGCCAAGCCCGATACCGTAGCTGATGTTGTAGGTCAGCGGGATGCCGACGAGCGTCATGAACGCGGGGAAGGCCTCCTCGAACTCGGCCCACGGGATGTCGCGCACCGTCTGCATCATCAGAAAGCCGACGATGATGAGCGCCCCAGCGGTGATAGCGGGGGCCTGTGCGACCATGCCGATGACCGGTGCGAAGAACGCGGCGAGCGCGAACATGATGCCCGTCACGATCGGCGTGAGCCCGGTACGTCCGCCGTCGGCGACGCCGGAAGCGGACTCAATGTACGTGGTGATGGAACTCGCACCGAACAGGCCGCCGATCGCGGCTGCGATCGAGTCGACCGCAAGGATGTTGCGGATGCCCGGGACCTTGCCCTTCTCGTCCACGAAGCCGGCCTGCTCGCCGACGGCGACGACGGTTCCCATGGTGTCGAAGAAGTCGGTGAGCATGACGGCGAAGACGAAGAGGAGCAGCGTGGGGGTGAAGACCTGGAGCAAGGCGATGGAGCTCGTGCCCTCAGGGGTCTGGAACGGTGCGAAGAACGTGCGGAAGTCGGGGGCGGCGAGGACCTCGGTGGGAAGCGCTGTGACCTTGAAGATCAGAGCGGCGACGGTCGCCGTGACGATGCCCCACAGGATGTCACCCTTGATCTTGAGCGCGATGAACGCGAATGTGGCGATCAGTCCGATCAGGGTGACCCACACGGCAGGCTGCGAGAAATCCCCGAGTGCGACGAGGGTCGCGTCGTCGGCAACCACGAGTCCACCGCCCTTGAGGCCGATGAACGTGATGAACAGGCCGATGCCGACGCCGATGGCGCGCTTCAGGTTCAGCGGGATGGCATCCATGACCGCTTCGCGCAGGCCGGTCATCACCAGCAGCAGGATGATGATGCCCTCGAGGAAGATGACCGACATACCGACCTGCCAGGGTACGCCCACCCCGATGATGATGCCGAACGCGACGACGGCGTTCAGGCCCATGCCGGAAGCGAGGGCGAGCGGTCGGTTTGAGACAAGGCCCATCACAACGCACATCAACGCCGCGCCGAGCGCCGTGGCGGTGGCCAGTGCCGGGATCCACTCGGCCCCCGACTCACCGAAAGCGGCGGAGAGGAGGCCGGGGTTCACGAAGACGATGTAGGCCATCGTCATGAACGTCGTGATACCCGCGATCACCTCTGTCCGCAGGTTCGTGCCACGCTCAGAGAACTTGAAGAAACCCTCCATAACATCAGCCTTTCGTGTCCGTGGTCCGTTGTCGGTCTCGGGCGGCGGGTCGGAAGGCCGATCGCGCCGTGCGCCCGCTATCCGGTGACTGCCATCCCCCCTTTCAGGTGAGTGCACGCAAGGGGTCTTCCCTGGGCGGTGACAGATGGGATCGTAAGAGGGCACCTGAGTGCGCGGGGCGTGGCGGGCACGTCATGGGTGAGCATGTGGAGGGCCGCCACGGCGGTGTGAGCGGCCCGTCTACAGACCCGTGCTGCCAAAGCCGCCCTCTCCTCGCGCTGTCTCGTCGAGAGTCTCGACCTCGGTCACGTCGGCACGCTCCACACGCTGGATGACGAGCTGTGCGATCCGGTCCCCACGCTGTATCGAAAGCTCCTCGACCGGGTCGAGGTTGATGGCGATGACCTTGATCTCGCCACGGTAGTGGCTGTCGATGAGCCCCGGAGTGTTGACGAAAGAAAGGCCCCGCTTGAGAGCGAGGCCGCTACGGGGTTGGACGAAGCCCGCGCATCCCGACGGGAGCGCGACGGCGATGCCGGTTCGGACCAGAGCGCGCTGGAACGGCCGGAGCGTGATGTCCTCGGCAGCATAGAGGTCGAGTCCCGCGTCTCCATCGTGCGCATACGCTGGGAGCGGGAGGCCATCGTCGAGGCGGAGTATGCGCAGCAGCATCGGGGTCCTCTCAGTTCGCGAGCAGCGCTCGCAACTCGGCCACCCCGGGCAACGTGCCACGCCATGCCGCGACTTCGCGTCCGCCGGAATCGACCACCACCATGGATGGGGTCCGGTCGATCCCGTGAGCAGATGCGGCGGCCAGACCGTCCATCTCGCTCAGGCTGTACACGGTCAGGTCGCCGAGGTCGGCGAAAGCGTGGGCGGTGACATCGTGGGCAGGGCCGCCATCGGACACGAACAGCTTGACCTGCATCGACCTCACCTCCTGCGTGGGACGGTCTCGAAACCTGGCACTTACCGCTGCCGCCATTCCTGGCGGTCACCCCAGTCTCTTCAGCTCGGCGGTGAAGCCATCAAGGTCGCTGAACTCCTTGTAGACCGAGGCGAATCTGATGTAGGCGACCTTGTCCATATCCAGCAGCCGCCTCAAGACCATGTCGCCGAGTTGCTTGGCGGTGATCTCGTACTGCATCGCGTTGTGCAGCTCCGACTCGATGTCATCGATGAGCGCCTCGAGCATCGAGCTCGACACGGGCCGCTTCGCGGTCGCGACCACCAGTCCGCGCAGCAGCTTGCCGCGCTCGAACGGCTCGGTAGAGCCGTCCTTCTTGACCACCATCAGGGGCATTTCTTCGCGACGCTCGTACGTGGTGAACCGCTTGGCGCACGCTAGACACTCGCGCCGTCGCCTGATGGCGTCTTGTGACTCGGAGTCACGCGAGTCCACGACCTTCGTCTCGTTGTGACCGCAGAACGGGCACCGCATGAGAGTCACCCCCACATGTAGGTCATGCTGCACGTTAGCACACAACATATGGGGTGACAATCATGAGAATGATGAGTGCGTCGCGGCGCTGCGACGCGCAACAGCGACGTGCTGAGCTGGGGAGATGTCGGAGTCGCGTGGTGCCCTCAGCGCTGCGCAACGGCCTCCGCGACAGGTGAGACGTATGGCACCTGGAGGGACTGGCCGACAAGCACGACTGCAGACTCGAGGCCGTTATGCGCGCGGATCGCCGCCACGGTTTCAGCGGTGGACAGGCCCGGGACCGGATTGGAGCGGGCGATGTCCCACAGGGTTGCGTTCTCGGGAACGGTGACGGCGGCCCAGCCGGCGGGGTCCGGTGCTGTGGGTGTGAGGGCCGCGGTGACCCCCGCTACCACGAGACACACTGCACAGATGCCGAGCAACGCGATGTCGGTGAGGTGGCTCTCGGTCGTGCCGCTGGCACGGCGTGTGCGGTTCGACTGCATCGCGCTCCCCTTCCGTTCCCCTGGTCATTGAGGAGATCGTAGTCGGCGGGTCTGACATCGCTCCGTAGAGCCGGCCCTTGATCGGCGGATACGAACACGTGTTCGTACCGTTACGATAGCGAACAGATGTTCGTATGTCAACGTGTGGTGGCGGCTCGCGCGTGGCTTCACGTCTCCCGCATGAACGTGGATGCGAACATGTGTTTGCACGTCCGTGTCCGCTGCCGTACACTCGCAGATGGAGTGTCATTCCGACGCAGGGGGTTCTGATGGCCTACAAGCGCGAACTCACAGCGCGTCAGCGGGAGATCCTGGACTTCATCCGGGCCGAGATCCATCGGCGTGGGTTCCCCCCGTCGGTGCGCGAGATCGGCGAGGCGGTCGGCCTTTCCTCGTCCTCCACGGTCCACTCGCATCTGGCCGCCCTGGAGACGAAGGGTCTACTCAGGCGGGATCCGTCCAAGCCGCGCGCACTGGAAGTCCTCGACTACCGTGACACGGAGCGCGGAGTGGACTACGAGAACGTGCAGGCCGTCCCACTGGTGGGATCCGTGGCCGCCGGCGCTCCGATTCTTGCTGCCGAGAACATCGAGGCCACACTGCCACTCCCCTCGTCGTTCGCCGGTGAGGAGACGTTCATCCTTCGCGTCAAGGGCGACAGCATGGTGGAGGCCGGGATCCTCGACGGCGACTACGTGGTTGTGCGCCAGCAGCGCACGGCAGTCAATGGCGATATCGTGGTCGCGATGATCAACGAGGAAGCGACGGTCAAGCGGTTCTTCAAAGAGGGTGACCGCATCAGGCTGCAGCCCGAGAACGCTGCGCTCGAACCCATATACGCGGACGAGCACGTCGATTTCGCGGTGCTCGGCAAGGTCGTCGCGTTGTTCAGGCGCATCTAGTACGGCGGCAGCGGTCAGTCGGCGGGTCGCCGGACCGCCCTCTCGGACCGATCATCGGCTACGGTCGACCGTCGTCCTCGGCGTCGTCGTCCGTGTCGATGGTGCCCGATCGCTCCGGAGCGTTCTCCCGGAACGCCTCGAAGCGGGCCGTCACCTCGGGGTGAGCGGCGAGGGTGACCCGCGTGCCGTGCTCGGTGTGCTCCTCCGAGATGATGTGGGCCTGCTCGTGCGCGACTCCGATCAGATCGCCCCTGTCATAGGGCACGAGTGCGGAGAACACGTGGTCCGCGCCGGCGGCCACCGATGCGATCCGTTCGAGCAGGGCGTCCAGACCCGCATGCGCGGCCGCCGAGATCAGTACCGCGCCCGGTGCGTCCTGTAGACGCTGCTGCTCTTCGACCGGAAGCAGGTCGGCCTTGTTGTAGGCGAGCAACTGCGGCCGCTCGGCAGCATCGATCTCTTGAAGCACGACGCGCACCGCTGCGACCTGCGCCTCAGCGTTGGGATGCGCGGCATCGACGACGTGCAGCAACAGGTCCGCCTCGCGCACCTCGTCGAGGGTCGACTTGAACGCCTCCACGAGTCCGTGTGGCAGCTTGTTGATGAACCCAACGGTATCGGTGAGTGTGACGGCTCTTCCATCAGGAAGGTCGAGACGACGGGTCGTGGCGTCGAGCGTGGCGAAGAGCTGGTCTTGCACGAGTACGCCCGCGTCGGTGAGAGCGTTCAGGAGCGTGGACTTGCCCGCGTTGGTGTAGCCGACGAGGGCGACGCGGAAGACGCCGGAGCGAGCGCGTGCCGCGCGCTGTGTCTCGCGGGCGCGCGCGACGGTCTTGAGCTCGCGCTTGACGTCCGCGATCCTTCGCCGGGTGAGCCGCCGGTCGGTCTCGAGCTGGGACTCGCCGGCACCGAATCGCGCTCCCCGTCCGCCACCCAGGCGCTCTGCCTCGAGGTGTCCCCACATGCCGCGCAGCCGGGGAAGCACGTACTCGAGGCGCGCAAGCTCGACCTGCAGCTTGCCCTCATGGCTCGCGGCGTGTAGGGCGAAGATGTCGAGGATGAGCTGCGTGCGGTCGATGACGCGTGTCTCGGGCAGGAGTGTCTCGAGGTTCGCCTGCTGGCTCGGCGTGAGCTCGTCGTCGAAGATCACGACGGTCGCCTTCAGGTCCTTCGCGAGGTCGGCGACCTCGGCGGCCTTGCCCGCGCCGATGAACGTCCGGGGATTGGGTCGCTCCAGGCGCTGCGTCGCTGTGGCGGCAACGGTGATCCCCGCCGTGTCGGCCAACCGGCCGAGTTCGGAGAGGTCGTCCTCAAGCAGCCAGCCATCGGTCCGGGGGCGGTCGATCCCAACGAGGACCGCCCGCCCCTCGACCGTGGTGATGACTTCGAATGCTTCGCGCGGCAAGGGCTGTCTGGGCTCCTAGAGTGCGTTCTTGATACGTTCGAGCGCCTCGGTGAGGCGGTCGTCGGGCGTGGCCAGCGAGATGCGGATGTACCCCTCGCCATCTGGTCCGTAGGCGTTGCCCGGCGCCACGATCACGCCGGCCTTGTCCAGCACGAGACCGGCGTATTCGGCAGAGGTGTAGCCCTCCGGGATGCGTGCCCAGACATAGATGGTGCCCTTGGGCGTGCGCGCGGACAGGCCGATCGATTCGAGCGCGTCCATGACGAGGTCGCGCCGACGCTGGTACAGGGCGCTCATCTCGACGACGTCGTCCTGCGGGCCGAGCATCGCCTCGATGGCCGCGTCCTGGACGGCGGTGAAGATGCCCGAGTCCACGTTGCTCTTCACCGTGCCGAGCGCCCTGATCGCCTCGGCGTTGCCAGCGGCGAACGCGACACGCCAGCCGGTCATGTTGTACGCCTTCGAGCAGCTGAAGAGCTCGATCGCCACATCCCGCGCCCCGGGGCGCTCAAGGATGCTCGGCGGACGGTAGCCGTCGAAGCCGATCTCCGAGTATGCGTTGTCGTGGACGAGCAGGATGTCGTGCTCGCGGGCGAACGCGATGGCACGGTCGAAGTACTCCGGCGTCGCGATGGCTGAGGACGGGTTGTTGGGATAGCTCAGGAACATCATCTTGGCGCGTGCGAGCACGTCGGCGGGCGTGGACTCGAAGTCGGCGAGCCAGTCGTTGCCGTCGTTCATCGGCATCCAGTGGGTCTGGCCGCCGATGAGGATGCCGCCGGTGTGGTACACCGGATAGCCGACGCCCGGGACGAGCGTGACGTCGTCGACGTCGATGAACGCCGGGAAGAGGTGCGCGATGCCCTCCTTGCTGCCGATGAGCGCGAGGACCTCGGTGGCGGGGTCGAGATCCACGCCGAAGCGGCGGCGCATCCACTCGGCGCACGCCTCACGATACGGCCCGGAGCCGGCGTACGCCGGATACTGGTGGTTCTTCGGGTCACGGATGGCGGCGGCCATCGCGTCCACGATGCGCTCCGGGGTGGGCATGTCGGGGTCACCGATGCCGAGCGAGATGACGTCGACGCCCTCCGCGATCTTGGCCGCCTTCTTACGGTCGATCTCGGCGAACAGGTACGGCGGCAGGTTGGCCATGCGGCTGGCGGTCCTCACGGGCGTGTTCATCTCCTTCGGTACGGGCGGGTGCTTCGGGACATGGTAGCAGAGTCAGTCGTCATCTTCCGGCAGTGTCACCGTGCCGACGAACGAGGTGGCGGCCGAGCCGGTCATATAGACGCGGTCGTTCTCGTGCCACCTGATGAGGAGGTCGCCACCGGGGAGCTCGATGGTGGCCTGACGTCCCGTGCGGCATGACAGCACCGCAGCCACGAGCGTGGCGCACGCGCCTGTGCCGCACGCGAGCGTCTCCCCCACCCCGCGCTCCCACACGCGCAGCCGGATGTGCTCGGCATCCACGAACTCGGCGAACTCCACGTTGGTGTGTCGCGGGAACGCCTCGTGCGTCTCGACCAGCGGGCCGAGCGTGTGGACCGGCGCCTCGTCGATGTCATCGACCCAGATGATCGCGTGCGGGTTGCCCATGCTCACGGCCGTGATGCGGACCTCGCCGAGCGGCGTGTCGATCGGGCAGTCGTAGACCTGGGTCCCGCTGAACGTCGTGGGGATATCCTCAGGCGCGAGGATCGGTTCACCCATGTCCACCGTGGCCGAGTCGAGCAGCCCGTCCTCATCGCGTGTGAACGTGACCGGCTTGAGGCCACCGAGTGTCTCGATGACGAGCGAGTCCGCATCGGCGGGTACCAGACCGTGATCCACGATGTACTTCGCGAAGCAGCGAGCACCGTTGCCACACATCTCGGCGAGCGAGCCGTCGGCGTTATGGTAGTGCATGTAGTAGTCGGCCTCGGGCGTGGTGGCCCGGCGGACCAGGATGAGCCCGTCGCCCCCGATCCCGAAATGCCGGTCGCAGAACCACTGGACAGCTTCGGGCGCGAAGTCGAGCGTTCCGTCGAGGTCCTCGATCATGACGAAGTCGTTGCCAAGCCCGTTCATCTTGGTGAACGTGAGTTCCACGATCGGCCTCCCCCATCAGGTGTGTGCAGACGATTCTAGCAGGTCGAGTGCGGCCAGCAGGACCGCAGGGGCGTCCATGCCGGTCACATCGAGCCACACGATGCGTGGGTCGGCCCGGAACCAGGTGAGCTGGCGTTTGGCGTACCTGCGGGTCGCCTGCTTGACCGCGGCCACGGCCTCTTCGACCGGCGCGCCGTCTTCGATGACCGGGACGAACTCCTTGTAGCCGATGGCCTGGGTTGCGGTGAGCGCATCGCGGAGCCCCTGATCGAGCAGAGCCCGGACCTCGTCCAGAAGTCCGGCGTCGAGCATCGCATCCACACGGCGGTCGATGCGCGCGTACAGCTCGGAGCGGTCCATCGTCAGTCCGATCGCCATCGTTCCGGGATAGTGGTACGTCCGCTCGGCGGGTGGCGTGGCCGCCTCGGCGTAAGAAACTTCCGCTTCGAGCATCTCCAGCGCGCGAACGACGCGGCGCGTGTTGTTGGGATGGATGAGCGCTGCCGAGCGCGGGTCGAGGCGCGCGAGCTCGGCATGGAGCGCCTGGCTGCCGATCTGCTCGGCCCGGCGTTCGAGTTCATCTCGAACGGGTGTGGACAGATCACCCGGGGGGAATGCCATGCCCTCGTCGAGCGCGGCGCGCACGTACAGTCCCGTGCCGCCGGCAAGAACCGCGAGCCGGTCCCGGGCGAGAAGCGACTCGATGGCACGGCGTGCGTCGCGCTGGTAGCAGGCGACCGAGTATGCGTCCCCGGGTGTGACCAGGTCGAGGCAGTGGTGAGCGACGCGCCGCTGTGCCGCAGGGGTCTTGGCCGTGCCGATGTCCATCCCCCGGTAGACCTGCATCGAGTCCGCGCTCACGACCTCGCCGCCGAGTGCGACAGCAACGCCCTCGGCGACAGCACTCTTGCCGACAGCGGTGGGCCCTACGATCGCGACGATGCGTGGCACGGTCATCGGCTAATGATACCGGTCCACCGAGAACCGCTCGATGGCGTACGGCTCATCAGGTGCGATGCCCGCTTTGCGCAGCGCGATGGCCACCTGCTCGTCGACCGCGTCGACCCCATCGAGGTCCGGCAGCAGCAGGCCGCGGCGCCTGCCGGCCGAGACGATCACGCCATACCTTCGTGGGTCCAGGTCTTCGCGAGCGGCCGGTTCCGGTGCGCCCAGGACGTCGACCGAGATCTCCAGGTCGTCGAGCTCGTCGGGCGACAGTGACTCGAACCGCGGGTCGGCCGTCGCGGCGTGGATGGCGTTGCGGACGATCTCCTCGGCAAGCGTGTGACAGGTGGGCTCGATGGTGCCGATACAGCCGCGCAGCCCGCCGCCGCGGTGGAGGCTGACGAACGCGCCGGCGCGTTCGGCGAGGAGGCCTGTGGGCTCCGGGGGCGGGATCGTCCTGCCGGAGCGGACATAGGTCTCGATCGCTTCACGGGCGAGCGCGACGGGCGCGGAGGGCGCGTCTGCGGCAGACGCCGCTGAGCCGCCGACGATCGCGGTCAGATAGCCCACACCCCACGGTCCTTCGTATGCGAGGACCCGCGTAGGGCTCTCACCCTCCCCCATGAACCCGCCGAGGGCCACGAACGAGCGGAGACCACACTCGCCGGCGGCCTCGATCAGCCGGGGGTCCAGGCTGGCAAGCGCGTGGAAGTCGCCTCGCTCGATGAGCCCGACAAGGGCGGCGTCGAAGTCCGCGCCGCGCGGTGAGTAGCCGGCCGGCGCGTCAGGGGTCAGCCGGTGGCTGCAGTCGCCGCTCGCCACGAACGCGACACGACGGCCGAGGTCGTCGGCGGCGCTGCGGACAGCCTCTCCCAGTACGCGGTGCTGCTCAAGCGGCACGAACGCGAGTGAGAGCACGACCACGCTTCGCCTGCTGTCACGGTCCAGGAAGTACAGGGGGACCATCGCGCCGTGATCGAGGACACCGGGGTCCAGGCGGGGGCTTTCGGAGCGCAGGTGTACGTTCAGCCCGCGGTCGGTGGCGCGTTCGGCGATCGCGCGGGCGAGCGTGCCGTCTCCCGTCGGCCGGAACGCGACCTGCGGCGCCCCGAACGCGCCGAGATCACCGGTCAGGCGGTCGGCGTCATCGACGAGGAGGGCGTCTCTCACGACGGGGGCGTGGGGCGACATGAGTACAAGCGTCTCGGGGTCGTAGCGGGCGATCTCGGCGGCGGCGGAATCGAGCGCTGCGAGGGTGTCGGCGGTCACGCGCGAGCGCTCTCCTCCCACCTCGGGCACGATGATCGGCGGATGCGGTGCGACGATCCCCAGCGGACGGTCGATCATGACGGGTCACCTCCAGGCACCGTGTCCATTCCCGCGGCGGCGGTGAGGCTAAACCTCGCCTTCGGTGAACTCGCCGGTGAGGAACCACGGATGTGCGTGAACGACCCTGACGCGTCTGAGCCCGCCCGCAGGGGGCGCCACACCGTCGTCGCCGAGGGGGATGTGGACGAGCCGGTTGTGCGGCGTACGCCCCGAGAGCGTCCCGACGTCACGGCGTGAGGGGCCTTCGATGAGGACGGTGTGCACCTGTCCCACCTGACGCTCGTTGGAGGCGAGAGACAGATCGCGGACCAGCGTCGCAAGCCGGTCGAAGCGCTCCTGGGCGACGGGACGGGCGACCGTCTCACTCAGTCGTGCAGCCGGTGTTCCTTCCCGGGGCGAGTAGATGAAGGTGAACGCGTGGTCGAAGCCGACCACGGCGACGAGCGAAAGCGTCTGCTCGAAGTCCGCGTCGGTCTCACCGGGGAAGCCGACGATGATGTCGGTGGAGAGCGCGATGTCCGGGAGCGCGGCGCGCAGACGCGTGATGCGCTCGAGGTACGCCGAGCGCGTATACCCACGGTTCATGGCTTCCAGGATGCGGTCCGATCCATGCTGCACCGGCAGATGCAGGTACGGCATGAGTGCGGGGGTCTCGGCGAGTGCGCAGATGGTCTCGTCCGAGAGGTCCTTGGGGTGGCTTGTGGCGAAGCGGACGCGCGCGATGCCGGTCGAGGCGACGCACCGCAGGAGCTCGGCGAATCGGGGCGCTCCGTAGCGGTCGCGGCCGTACGAGTTGACGTTCTGGCCGAGGAGCGTGACTTCCACGACGCCGTCGGCTACGAGACGCTCGACCTCAGCGATGATGTCCTCGAACACGCGGCTGCGCTCCGGACCGCGGACCGCCGGGACGATGCAGTAAGCGCAATGGTTGTCGCAACCGACGGTTATGGGGACCCACGCGTGCCAGCGACGTTCACGCACTGACGGCAGATCGCTCGCAAAACGGTCGGTGCCGTCGAGCACGCTCACCGCGCGACGGCCCTCGGCGGCCGCTGCGACCAGTGCCGGGAGCTCCTCGATGTTATGGGTGCCGAAGACGACGTCGACGTGCGGGAGCTGGCGAAGGAGCGCGGTTCCGTCGCGTTGGCCGACGCAGCCACCGACGGCGATGACGACGTCGGGGCGGCCGCCAGTCTTGAGCGCCTTGAGCGAGGAGACCTGGCCGATGAGCCGCTCGTCGGCCGTCTCGCGTACGCAGCAGGTGTTGAAGACGATCACATCGGCGTCCTCGAGCACGTCCGCGGCGACAAGCCCCTCGGCCTCGAGCAGTCCGGCCATCCGCTCGGAGTCGTGCTTGTTCATCTGACACCCGAAGGTACGGATGGCGTAGGTCCTCACCGGACGTCTCCTTCGCCACCGTGAAGACGGTCGCGGGCGGCCTCGAGCGCGAAGACCACGTCGTCGGGCACTTCAGCCGAGCCGAGCGGGTTTCCCTCGGCGTGGTCCCCGTGGAAGTCCGACCCGCCGGTCGCGACGAGTCCGTGAGTGCGCGCGAGGGCGACATAGTGCTCCCGGACAAGCCGGTCGTGACTGCCATGATACGCCTCCAGCCCCACGACACCGGCGCTCACGAGCTCCGGAAGGTGCGGGTCCACAGCGCTGAGCGCCGGATGTGCGACGACCGCGACCCCGCCGGCCTCCCGGATCCAGGAGACCACCTCACGCACCGAGGTCACGGGCTTGGGGACGTAGTGCGGTCGACCGCTGCCGAGCAGCCGCTCGAACGCCTCAGCCACTGAGGCGACGTGGCCGGCGGCGACAAGTGCCTGTGCGACGTGCGCGCGTCCGACCGCTCCCCCGTCGGCTACCGAAAGGACGTCGTCGACGGTCACCTCGAAGCCGGTCTCGGCAAGTGATGCGACGATCGCACGGGCCCGCGTGATCCTGATGGTGCGCAGCTCCTCAAGACGTGAGAGCAGCTTCGGATCGGCGTGGTCGATGAAGTATCCGAGGATGTGCACGCCCTGACCTTGGACACCGGCCGAGAGCTCGACGCCCGGTATGACGCGCAGCGGTGTGTCGTGAGACGCCTCGAGCGCGGCCGATACCCCCGCAACGGTGTCGTGGTCGGTGAGCGCGATGGCGGGCAGGCCGAGCGCAACAGCGCGCCTGACAAGCGCCTCGGGCGTGAGCGTGCCGTCGGAAGCGGTGGAGTGGATGTGCAGGTCAGGGCCGGGCATCGGCGTCTTAGCCGTGCGGTGATGGGCGTGGCTCCACCAGCAGCCTGATAGCGGTGCGCTCCTCGCCGTTGATCTCGATGTCCGCGAACGCCGGCGTGCAGATCAGGTCGAGCCCGGTAGGTGCGACGAATCCACGAGCGATGGCGATCGCCTTGATGGCCTGGTTGAGAGCACCTGCGCCGACCACCTGGACCTCCACTGCCCCCTGCTCACGCACGACGCCAGCAAGGGCGCCAGCGACCGAATTGGGGCTGGATTTGGTGGAGACCTTCAGGACTTCCACGGTGCCTCCTGTGTGCTGTGACGTGGTGGTGTGGTGGTGCTGTCTCAGCTGGTGTGACATGTCCGCGCATTGCGGACGGTGTGTGATCGATGGTGCCCCGCAGTATACCCCAAGACGCGCTGTCAGTCGTCCTTCTCGACGCTGAAACGGACGCTGATCGCATCGCGGCCGACGTTGATGCGAGGCTCTCCACGCAGACTCATGTAGTAGCGGTCGGCCAGTGCGTCGAACGCTTTCGTGAGGTCGCGCTTGAAGGCGACGAGGTCCCCGTGGTGGATACGCAGCGAGCGCCTGTCGCGGTAGATGTCGGGAGCAGGCTCGTGCCCGGTGTCGTCCTCGGTGGCGAGGAGCTGGGTCATCAGCGGCTCCAGCGGGGCGAGTTCCTGGCCGAGGACCCGGTGTGCGGTTCGCTCGGAGATTCCCAGGCCGATGGCGCTCGCGGTCTCCGTGAGCTCCTCGGCATCGGCGCACGCACCCGGGCGCAGCCACACCTGGAGCCGGTCGAGATCGTCACAGAACATCAGATCGCTGACGTCGAGCGCGTCACGACCGGACGAGTACAGGGTGGCGAGGACCTCGGTGGGTGTTCCGATGTAGATCTCGAGCGAGGGGTGCTCGCAGGCGAACTCCACCACGCGACGAACGATGTTGTGGGGGCCGCGCACGACGCGAGGTGCGCCCGAGTCGTCGGCTTCGACGACCGGCCAGGTGGACTGATCGGCGCGCTCCGGGAGCACCTGCGTGTCCGCGACGATCTCGATCGCGGCCCCCTTGTGCGGCGCTGAAGACGCTACGCGTGCAACGCTGGCGTTCGAGCGGACGGAGAACAGGGCCATGCCGCGACCATGGACCCCCCATCGGTCCATGACCATCGTCTCGAGCTTGGAGGTGACGCGCGGTTCGAAGATCGTCTCGTGCAGGGCGGCAGGCACGCCGACTCCATCGTCGATGATGGTCATCAGGCGGGTGTCGCCTTCCCGGGCGGTGGCGAAGAAGATCCGCTGCGCATGCGCGTCACGGGCGTTGCGGAGCAGCTCGACGACGATATCCTCCACACCGCGGATGTCGTGTTTGGCCTGGCGCCGCTCGGCCTCAGGGACACGGAGCCGCACGTAACCATCGCCGAGGGTCTCCTCGACTTTGAGGAATCCGTCGCCGGACACGGTGCTGACGAAGTCTATGAGTGGGTCGTGTTCTGCCATCGCGTCCTCAAGGGTGCCACGGGCGGGCGTGCATCACAAGGCCGAGGGGGCCGTTTCCGGCCCCCTCGGACGAACGATCGTGCCAACGTGACCGGCCGACGTCACTTCGCGTACTCGACCGCACGACTCTCCCGGATGATCATGACCTTGATCTGACCGGGGTACTGGAGCTCGTCTTCGATCTGCTTGGCGAGTTCGCGCGCGAGCACGGTCGCATCCGCGTCGGAGATCTCGTCGGGTTTCACCATGACGCGGACCTCGCGCCCCGCCTGCATCGCGTAGGACTTCTCGACGCCCTTGTGTGACTCGGCGAGCGCCTCGAGCTTCTCGAGTCGCTTGATGTAGCTTTCGAGCGTCTCACGGCGAGCGCCCGGGCGTGCGGCAGAGATGGCGTCCGCTGCCTGTACCAGCACGGCCTCGACCGTCTGGGGCTCCACGTCACCATGGTGTGCCTCGATGCAGTGCACGACCTCCTTGTTCTCGCCGAGCCGGCGAGCGAGGTCCGCGCCGATGACGGCGTGCGGCCCTTCGATCTCGTGGTCGATGGCCTTGCCGAGGTCGTGGAGCAGCCCCGCCCGCTTGGCAAGCGTGGGATCGAGACCGAGCTCGGAAGCCATCACGCCAGCGACGTGGGCGACTTCAAGCGAGTGCTTCAGGACGTTCTGGCCGTAGCTGGTGCGGTACCGGAGCCGGCCGAGGGTGCGAACGAGATCGTTGTGGAGGTTGTGGACACCGGAGTCGAACACCGCCTGCTCGCCTGCCTCGTGGATCTGCTGCTCGACAAGGATCTCGGCCTTCTTGAACATCTCCTCGATGCGCGCGGGGTGGATGCGGCCATCGGCGATAAGGTTCTCGAGCGTGATGCGACCAACCTCGCGGCGGACCGGATCGAAGCTTGAGAGGATCACGGCCTCGGGAGTGTCGTCGATGATGAGATTGATGCCCGTCAGCTGTTCGAATGCCCGGATGTTCCGGCCCTCTCGGCCGATGATGCGGCCTTTCAGGTCGTCTGAAGGGATATGCACGACGGAAACGGTGGACTCCGCCGTGTGGTCTGCCGCAACGCGACCGATGGCGATGCCGATGATGTTGCGCGCCTTGCGGTCCGCCTCCTCGCGGGCCCGCTGCTCGGTCTCACGGATGAGCACGGCGGCGTCGTGGGTGACATCCTGCTTGATGCGCTCGATCAGGACCGCTTTGGCCTGGTCGGACGTCATCCCCGCAGTCGCCTCGAGGCGGGACTTCTCCTCGGCGATGGCATCCTCCAGGTCGCGCTCGCGCTTGGCGATCTGCCCAACCTGGCTGGAGAGCTGATGCTCGCGCTTGTCCACCGATTCCGCGCGGCGCTCGATGGACTCCTCCCGCTGAAGCAGGCGGTTCTCAAGTACGGTGAGTTCCTTGCGACGCTCCTTGACCTCCTCCTCGGCCTGCGCTTTGAGGTGGAAGATCTCGTCCTTCGCCTCGAGGAGCATCTCCTTGCGGGTCGTCTCGGCCTGCTTCTCCGCATCGGTAAGCGCTCGCTCTGCAGCGAGGCGTGCCTGGTTCACCTTACCGGCGATCAGGAAGCGATTGACGAGGAAGCCGAGGACGACGCCGAGGGCAAGGCCGATCATGACGTAGAGTGCCGGGCCCATTGCGTGTCCCTCCCTTTCCGGGGATCGATATGCCACGTGAAAGAGTGCGTTGCGATGGGCAGGATCATCGATCGCCACACCCGCACGTCCAGGAGAAGGTGTGCATGCGATGATGAAGATGCCAGGGCGCAACGCGCCCGGCAGACGGGACCAGGGTGCGTGCCCGGCGATACCCGGATACGGTCGTTGCCACCCGTGAACGGATGGCTTGAAGCGTTCGCACGATTGAACCCATAACGATCCTGGCTTCCGCACCATGCGGGAACACCGGATCGGTCACATCTGCCATGGTAATCGTACTCGGCGTCCTGGTCCTACGTCAAGCAGGCGAGGTGTCTGACCTGCGTGAACGGGCACCCCTGGAACTCAGATGGCGTCGGTGCCCGCCTCTTCATCGAGCGTGGCCTGTGCAGCACGAAGAGCATCACCCGGTGCGAATCCACGGCGAACGAGGCGCGCCGCGAGACGCTGCACGGAGTCGCCGGGGCGGGACCTCCGTGATGCCTCGCGCATGGCGCGCTCGGCCTCGGCCGACTCTGGGACGAGCGCGTCGAGCTCCTCCACGGCGCGATTCTCATCGATACCGTCCCGCACCATGGTCATGAGTGCCCGACGACGGCCGAATCCTCGTTGCACGACCAGTGCGGTAGCACGTGAGCGCGCGAACCGTGCGTCATCGATCGATCCGGCGCGCACGAGGTCATCGACCAGCGGGCCGACCACGTCCGCCGAGTATCCGTCGCGGGCGAGGCGGTCGCGGACTTCGGCGCTGCAACGCTCACGATACGCAAGAAGCCGGTAGGCGCGCTCCCGTGCGGCGCCCGGGGCGAGAGAAGCGACCTGTGCGGTGATCGCCTCGGGATCGACGACATCACCCGCGCGCAGCCCGAGCACACGCAGGACGGGAGCAGGCACGTGCGCCCACAGCTCTCCATCAAGGTAGAGTGCGCGGCGTACGGTGCCACGGGTGGCGCGGATCTCGGTCACCGTGCGAGGATCCGCGCCCACCGCTACTCTTTGGCTGCAGGCGCGGTCTTGGTCTCATCTGACGCCGCCGGCGCCGGTCCGTCGGCGGGGAGTCCGAGCCGCTCGCGGATACGGTTCTCGATCTCATCGCGCAGGTCCGGGTGGTCGCGCAGGTAGTCCTTGGCCGCCTCGCGGCCCTGTCCGAGGCGTTCTTCACCGTACGTGTACCAGGCCCCCGACTTCTGTACGACGGCCTCCTCGACACCAAGATCGAGCAGACTGCCCTCCTTGGAGATCCCGAGACCATACATGATGTCGAACTCGGCCTGGCGGAACGGCGGAGCGACCTTGTTCTTGACCACCTTGGCGCGAACGCGGTTGCCGACGATCTCGGTGCCCTGCTTGATGGAGTCGATGCGCCGGACGTCGATCCGTATCGAGGCATAGAACTTGAGGGCACGACCACCGGACGTGGTCTCCGGGCTTCCGAACATCACGCCGACCTTCTCGCGCAGCTGGTTGATGAAGATGCACGTGGTGTGAGAGCGGTTCAGGGAGCCGGCGAGCTTGCGCATCGCCTGGCTCATGAGGCGTGCCTGCAGGCCGACGGTCACGTCTCCCATCTCACCCTCGAGCTCGGCCCGAGGGACGAGGGCGGCGACGGAGTCGACGACGATCACATCGATAGCACCCGAGCGCACGAGCATGTCAGTGATCTCGAGCGCCTGCTCCCCGGTGTCGGGCTGGGAGATGAGGATGTCCTCGATGTCGACCCCCAGACGCGCGGCGTACGCGGGGTCGAGTGCGTGCTCGGCATCGACGAACGCGGCGACGCCGCCGGCACGCTGCGCCTCAGCGACGATCTGGAGCGCCAGGGTGGTCTTACCGGACGACTCCGGCCCGTAGATCTCGACGATACGTCCGCGGGGGACGCCGCCGATGCCGAGTGCCGCATCGAGCGCAAGCGATCCGGTGGGGATGAAATCGATGGACTGCAGCGCATCGTGCTCGCCGAGCCGCATCAACGATCCCTTACCGAACTTGCGCTCGATCTGCTCTCGCGTGAGGTCGAGCACTTTCTCTTTCTCGCGTTCCATGGTCACTTCCGCTCCTTTGCGCCGTACGGGCGACCCCCTGAAGGCCGACTCGACCGTACACGAACATATGTTCGCTGTCAATCACCTCGACAGTGGCAGGACCGTGTGTGTTTCGTAGTGTGGTCCGGCCGGTGTGAGCGTTGACGTGTAGAGCGTAACCGACCGCACTGACATGGCCGCCGCCTCCCCCGCCGCACCGAGCACATCGCTGGCGGCTTGGACCGCCCTGGGGTCGATCCGGCGCGCCCGGCGCGCACGACAGAGCGTCACGTGCGCCTTGAACCGACGGCTCTCAGCGGGGCCCACGAGGTCCTCCAGCGCTACGTCGATGTGCCCCGCCAGAGACGCGGTGACGCCCGCGCCCTCTCCCGCCGACGCCCAGAGCATCGACGCCACGCGTGCGTTGGGGACAGGAACGCAGCCGGAAAGGCGGAGCGTGTAGGTGTGCTGGTCGGCAAGGGTGCCGCGCAAACGTTCGGCCACCGCATCGAGCGTGCTGGGATCCAGCGTGCCCAGGAACCGCAGCGTCACGTGAAGGTTCTCGGGCGCCACCCACTTCTCGCGGGCCCACGCAGGATCCGTGTCGACGATCACGCGTCGGCAGCGGATCAGCGCATCGGTCACCCGCCCGGGGAGTCCGATCCCCAGGAACGCTCGAGTCATGCGCCGTCGCCGCCTCCCGTTGGGTCCATCCGCCGTACCAGAGCCTGCCGGAGCAGGTCGAGTGCGGTCACCGTCGCGCGCGTGCGTACGCCATGGCGGTCGCCGAAGAAGTGCCGGACCTCGGAAGTGGTGCTATCGGCTGAGGCCACCGCGAACCAGACCGTGCCGACCGGCTTGTCCGCGCTGCCCCCGCCGGGTCCGGCGATCCCGGTGATGGCGGCGGCGATGTCGGCGCCCAAGCGCTTGCGGACACCTGTGGCCATCGCCTCGGCCGCGGGGGCGCTCACCGCACCCCGGGTGGCCAGAAGCGCCGGATCCACGCCGAGAAGCGAAGACTTCGCGTCGTCGGCGTAGGTCACCGCCCCGCCGAGGAACACCGCTGATGCCCCGGGAACGTCGGTGAGCGCGGCGGCGACCGATCCTCCGGTGCACGATTCCGCCACCGCGATCGTCATCCCGGCGGCCCCCGCGATCCTGAGCACCGCCTCGGCAAGCGTCACCTCACCGTCGCCGTACCATGCCGTGCCGAGGGCGGCGCGAACGGCAGTCGCGGCGTGTTCGAGCCCATCGGGTGATGCGCCGCGGTCACGCAGAACGACATCCACGAGTGCGGGAGTGGCGAGTACGGTGAGTTCGATGCCGGACGTTCCGGAGAGCGCACGCTGTACCCGCAACTGCACGTCCGTCTCGGTCAGCCCCGCCGTTCGCAGGGTGCGGACGGACTCATGCCGTTCGGCGGCGGTGAGCAGCGTACGCAGCATCGGTCGCATCTCCCGCGGAGGCCCGGGGAGCAGCACGACCAGAGCGTCTCCCGCCGCGACCACCTGTCCCGGTGCGGTGCCGAGTTTCGGTGTGAGCACGGTGGCCCCGGAGAGGACCTCGGCCTGCCGGAGCACCTGCGCGGTAGCCCCGGACTCGCGGTGGCGCGATGTCACCTGGCGCAGCGCGCCTGCGATCTCTGGATCCGCTTGAAGCGTGAGGTCGAGTGCGCGGGCCGCCGCATCCCGGGTGACGTCGTCATGTGTGGGGCCGAGCCCGCCCGTGACGACGATCAGCGCGTGGCGCGTGAGCGCCGACGCGAGTGCCGAGGCGATCGCATGCTCGTCATCGGGCACGGACGAGATCAGATCCACCCGGAGGCCGGCCGATTCCAGTTCGCGGGCGACTTCAGGACCGTTCGTGTCGGCATGCAGGCCGGAGGTGAGCTCGGTACCCACCGCGATGACCGCCGCGGGGGCGTGGTCGCGCGCGAGCTCGGCGACGCGCGTGATCACTGCATCAACGGTCATCAGAGGACCCGCGCTCCCACGGTCCCGTCAGGATGTCCCGTGCGTGGTAGAAGTAGTCCATCATCGAGAAGATGGTGAGCAGCACCGCCGCGGCCATGACGAGCCACGACGCGGACTCGAAGACCACCCACCACGTGTCGGTGAGCGCCGCCTCCAGCCAGACGCTTCCCCGCAGGAGGAACGCGACGATCGCGACGATCTGCAGGACCGTCTTGGCCTTGCCGAAGTTGGATGCGGCGATGACACGGCCCTCGGCCACGGCGACCATACGGAGGCCGCTGACCACGAGCTCGCGGCTGATGATCACGAGCGCGACCCACGACGGGATCCGGCCGAGGTCCACGAGTGCCACAAGGGCGGCCGTCACGAGCAGCTTGTCCGCGAGCGGGTCGATGAACGTGCCGAAGGTCGTGACCTGGTTGCGCGTCCGGGCGATGTAGCCGTCCACCGCATCGCTCGCGGCGAGCGCGACGAAGATCGCGGCGGCCAACCACGGCTGTGCGACGAGCCACCACGTGGGTGCGGGTATCCAGGCCGGGAATTCGCCGAGGAGCACGACGAGGAACACCGGGATGAAGACGATGCGCAGCAAGGTGATGCGGTTGGCGAGATTCATCGAACGGATCACAGCGGCTCCCCTACGAGATCGTATCCCACCGAATCAGTGATACGGACGGTCACGAAGGCGCCCGCAGGAGACGAGACGGCATCGAGCAGCGTGATGCCGTCGACCTCGGGCGCCTGCGAACGGGTCCGGCCCCAGAGCTGGCCGTCCTCATCGGTCCCTTCGACGAGCACCTGCGCGGTCGTGTCCACACGCTGTGCCGCTCGGGCGAAGCCGGTCGCGTCGGCGATGTCGCGTATGCGCTGTGCGCGCTCCAGGCGCAGTGGCTCCGCCACCTGGCCGGGCATCTCGGCGGCGCGCGTGCCCTCCTCGGCCGAGTACGGGAACACACCCACGTAGTCGAAGCCGGCCTCGGCGATGAAGTCCTCGAGCACCTGTGCGTCGGCTTCGGTCTCGCCCGGGAAGCCGGCCATGACCGTCGTCCGGAGCGTGACGTCCGGCAGCGTGCTGCGTATGCGTTGGAGCAACGCACGATGTGTCGCAGCGTCACCCGGACGTCCCATCGCACGGAGTATGTGTGCCGAGGCGTGCTGGAGCGGGATGTCGAAGTAGTGGCAGACGCGCCGTGATGTGGCCACAGCTTCGAGCAGTGCGGGTGTGACGCCGTCGGGCTGGAGGTACATCAGGCGTATGCGGAAGTCCCCCGGAAGCGCGTCAAGCGCACGCACGAGTGAGGCGAGGTCGGGCGCAGCCGGCCGAGTGCCCGGGCCGACGGGTGCGCCGTGCCCGTACCGTGCGATGTCCTGCCCCACGAGCACGAGCTCACGTGCGCCGTGTTCCACGAGGTACTCGGCCTCTTGGAGCACCGTCGCCTGAGGGATCGACATGAAGCGACCACGGATCGCCGGGATGGTGCAGTACGCGCAGTTCCGGTCGCAACCTTCCGTGACCTTGAGGTAGGCGGTGTGCGCCCCGGGCGTGCGCAGGATGCCCGTGGGTACGCGGCCCGCGAGTCGGCCGGTCAAGCGTTCGATCACGGACAGGAGCGTGTCTTCGTCTGCGACCGCCACGAACGCGTCCGGCTCGGGCATCGCCGCGGCCAGGTCGTCGCCGTAGCGGGAGACCATGCAGCCTGCGACGATCAGACGTCGGCCCGGTCGTGCCGGACGCCACTCATGCGCGAGCGCGAACGCTTCCTCGATCGACTCCTCGGTGGCGGGCTCGATGAAGGCGCACGTGTTCAGAACGACAACATCGGCGTCGTCGGGATCACCGACGAGCCGGTATGCGGATCCTGCGACTGCGGCTGCCATGCGGTCGGAGTCCACCTCGTTCTTAGGGCAGCCGAGGGTGACGAACGCGATGGAGACGGAGTCGGAGCGGGACATCGGCTGATCAGCGGTAGTTCACGAACTGGAGCGGGATACCGTAGTCGCGCTCCTTGATGAACGCGATGACGGCCTGGAGCTCGTCGCGGCTCGGGCTGAAGACGCGGAGCTTGTCGCCCTCGATCTGGACCTTGACCTTGAACTTCTGGTCGCGGACCTCCTTGTTGATGCGTCGGGCGATCTCGGCGTCTATGCCGTTGACGATAGTGCCTGTGCGGCGCGCCGAGCCACCGGAGGCGTCCTCGACCTTCCCCCATTCGACGGCCTTGAGGTCGATGCTGCGGCGCACGAGCTTGCCGTCCAGGATGTCCTTGACCTGGCCCAGCACGAAATCGCTCGGCGCGCTCAATGTGACCGTTCCGGCTGCGCGGTCGAACGAGACCGCCGAGCCGGTGCCCTTCAGGTCGTAGCGCTGCGTGATCTCCTTGGCAGTCTGCTGGACGGCGTTGTCGACCTCCTGCAGGTCCACCTGGGAAACGACGTCGAAACTCTGGTCCTTGGCCATTGACTGACTCCTCTTGAGTGGATCGGATCGGTTACTCGTCTGCCGCGGTCAGGCGCACTTCGGCGACGCCGGTGCCGACTGGGACGTCGACCGGATCGCCATCGCGAGTGATGCTCACCGACTGTGGGCGGCCGACACGTACGATGGCTTCCTCAGACACGCTGAAGGTCTTCTCCTGGCCGCCTGGCAGCGTTCCTTCGTATGCGGTGAGGCCGTCGACGGTCACGGAAAGCCAGGAGGATTCGCCAGCTCTCACCGAGATCACGAGCTCGAACGCATCGCCGAGCCCCTCGCTCACCGTACCCGTGGTGACGGTCGCCTCGTCGGCCGGCACGCCCGGCAGCGTCGTGGCGTCGACCGACGGGGATGGCGTGACGGGCGGGATCGGTGGAGGCGAGTCATCGCGACCGACCAGCGCGGCGATGCCCCAGATCACCAGGGCTATCAGCGGCACGATCACAGCAAGGGCGATCCACACGGTCCTGGGCACAGCGTGGACCTCACGGCGGTGCGGGACGATCGCACGGTCAGGGATATGCATCACCGGCGCCGGCGTGTGGGCGTCCCGATCGCGTCGGTACTCGTCGAGCAGCGGCGCGGGATCGAGGCCGAGCACCTCGGCGTAGTTCTGGATGTAGCCCTTCACGTACACAGGTGCAGGGAGCTCGTCCCAGCGCTCGTGTTCAAGCGCATCGAGCAGCCGGCCCATGATCCGGGTCTGGGCCTGGATCTCCGTGAGCGTCTTGTTCTGGCTGCGGCGCTCGGCAGCCAGTGTCTTCCCGACCGGCACCGCATGCCCCCTTCCCGCAACACCCGTCGTATCAGTCGTCTTCCGCGCGCTCCTCGCGCTCGAACAGCTTCAGCGCCTCGAGCTCCTCCACGTCCACGAGGACCTCGCGCGGCTTGCTGCCGTCGGGCGGACCGACGATGCCCTTCGCCTCGAGCATGTCCATGATCCGTCCTGCCCGAGCATACCCGACCTTGAGGCGGCGCTGTAGCATCGACGTGGAACCCATCCCGCTGGTCACCACGATGTCGGCTGCCTCCCAGATGAGCGGGTCGTCGTCATCGGCGCTTTCGAGGGTGCCGGTGGCGCCAGTGACCTTGAGATGGAGGATCTCCTCGTGGTAGACGGGCTCGGCCTGCCCCTTGACATGGGTGACGACCGCGCTGATCTCCTCCTCGGTCACGAACGCGCCCTGGATGCGTCGTGGCTTAGGCCATGCCGGGGTGGAGAACAGCATGTCGCCCTGGCCGACGAGCTTCTCGGCTCCGGGCTGGTCGAGGATGACGCGACTGTCGATCCCTGAGGACACCGCGAACGCGATTCGGTGGGTGATGTTGGTCTTGATGAGGCCTGTGATGATGTCGGTCGACGGGCGCTGCGTGGCCACGATGAGATGTATGCCGGCTGCGCGCGCGAGTTGCGCGAGGCGCACGATGGAGTCCTCGACCTCCTTGGCGGCGACCATCATCAGGTCGGCGAGCTCGTCGATGATGATGACCAGGTACGGCATCTCCTCGGCGCCTTCGGGCGCCTTGCCGTCGCGGACGATCTGGTTGTACTGGGCGAGGTTGCGCGCGCCGGCGACGCCGAGCTTCTTCAGCCGCGACTCCATCTCCCCCACCGCCCAGTGCAGGGCCGAGGCCGCTTCCTTGGCCTCGGTCACGACGGGAACGTACAGCTGCGGCACGCCGTTGTACAAGTTGAGCTCGATGCGCTTCGGGTCGATGAGGATGAGCCGCACCTCGGCGGGGGTGGCCCGCATCAGCAGCGACATGATGAGCGCGTTGATGCACACCGACTTCCCCGTGCCGGTGGAACCCGCGATGAGCAGGTGCGGCATGGCAGCGAGGTCGGCGGCGACCTGCTCGCCGGCGACGTCCTTGCCGATGGCGAGCAGCAGAGGACGCGGGTCTGCGATCAGGCCGGTGTGCAGGACATCGCCGAGGGTGACCGTCGCCCGGCCCGCGTTAGGTACCTCGATACCGACGTAGCTCTTGCCCGGGATCGGCGCGAGGAAGCGGATCTGCGGAGCCGCGAGCGCCAGCGCGAGATCGTCCGAGAGCGCGGTGACACGATTGAGCTTGACGCCCTTGGCGATCTCGAGCTCGTACATCGTGACCGTGGGGCCCGCCGTCCAGCCGACGACCCGGGCGGCCACATCGAAGGTCGCCAGCGTCTGCTCGATGAGGTCGGCGGTGTGGCGGAGCTCCTTCTCGGAGGCCCGGTGTTGGGCCGCGGTCTCGGGGGTGCGCACGAGTGCGCCCACCGGTGGCAGCTCATACCCTTCAAGGGACCGCTGGCGGGCGGGAGCCGGTGTCGGAGCGGTGGGTCTCGACGCCTCGGGGTCGGACTGCTTGCGCGCTCGGCGTGCCGAGCCTGTGGGCTCAGCGGTGAACCCCGGCTCGGTCTCGAAGCTGTCGAGAGGCACCGTCTTGGTGGCGCGACGCCGGGTCGCGGGCTGCGGCTCCTCGGAGGGCTCGGGACCGCGGATGGCGTCGGTCAGGCGCGAGACCGCATCGGAGATCGAGAGTCCCGCCACCACGAGGCCGATCAGTGCGACTGCCACGGTGACCACGTAGGCGATGGCGGCGCCGAGCAGTCCGCGCAGCGTCCACGCGACCGCTCCCCCTACGTAGCCGCCCGTCTGCGAGAGCACGGCCGAGTCCCACTGTGTGGTGGGCTCGTTGCCGATGGCCACACCGGTGATGATCGCGAGCAGGATGAGCCCCAGCCCCGCACCGACCCGGATCTCGTCGACTCGGACCGAGCGCACGAAGAACGTGGCCGCCCAGAGCATCGCGAGGAATGGGAGTACGTATGCGCCGATGCCGAATCCGTGGCGGCTCGCGCTCGAGACGAGTCGCGGAACCACACCCGAGGATTGGGTGAGCAACGCGATGGCAAGAGCGATAGCACTTGCCGCGAGCACGATTCCGATGATCTCGTGGCGGCTCTCGGCGTCGATGACCGGAGGTGGCGCCTGCCGCTTGACGGTGGCGCGTCCTGTGGATCGACGCTTGGTGGTCTTGTTGGTTCCCGCCATCGGTGTTCAGAGCCTCATCCCAGGTACTGCCAGACGATGATGCCGAGTCCCGCGATCGCCACATAGACGGCGAACGGGTACAGCGGTCGCTTGCGCAGGTATGCGAGCAGTCCTGCGATAGCAGCATACCCGCTGATCGCCGCCACGGCGAAGCCGAGCGCCGAGACGCCGAGGCTCGGCATGACCACGTCCCCGGTGAGCAGTTCGCGTGCGGCCCAGACGCCGGCGAGCAGGATGCTCGGCACGGAGAGCAGGAAGGAGAACCGTGCAGCCTGCTCCCGGTCGAGTCCGACGCCCAGGCCGGCCGCCATCGTCGCGCCGGAACGGGATATGCCGGGCGCTATGGCCATGCCCTGCGCGACGCCGATCAGCACGGCCTGCCACCAGTGCATTCGCGCTGGATCGTGCCCGCGCTTGACCGAGAGCCGCTCGGCCAACGTGAGGACGACCGCGGTCACGAGCAGGAAGACGCCCACGAACCCGACCGCCCCGAACAGCGACTCGAACAGGTCGTCGAACGCAAGCCCGATCAGTCCTGTGGGGACCGTGCCGATGACGATCAGCCAGGCGAGCCGGCGTTCGGCGGCGCGGGCCGGGTCCTTGGTGAAGAAGCCAAGGACCATCTTCCACAGGTCATCGCGGAAGTAAACGACCACGGCGAGGAGTGTGGCGAGGTGGAGTAGCACGTCGAAGGCGACGGCCGGCTTGTCCCAGCCGAAGACCGCCGGGACGATGACGAGGTGGCCCGAGGAGGAGATGGGCAGGAACTCGGCCGCGCCCTGCGTGAGGCCGAGCACTATCGCTTCGAGCGCGGTCACCGGCTAGACCTCCATGACGACGGGGATGATCATCGGCCGTCGGCGGGCGGTCTCCCACACGAACTGCGAGAGCGAGTCGCGCAGCGCCTGCTTCACGACCGCCTGGTCGGTCACGCCCTCACCGGCGGTGCGCTTGAGCACCTTCTCGATGCGAGCACGGGCCTGATCGAGCGTCCCGCCGGTGTCCGAGCCGAGCACGAGCCCGCGTGTGACGAACTCAACGTCGCCGACGACCGCGCCGGTGCGCCCGTCGATGGCCACGACGATCATCGCGATCCCGTCGCTGGAGAGCACCTGCCGGTCGCGGAGTACCACCTGCCCCAGGTCGCCCACCGCGAGCCCGTCGACGTAGACCACGCCGGACGGGACCCGCTCGGCTACGCGGACGCCGCTCTCGTCGATCTCGAGGCAGCTCCCGTTCTCGAGGACGAAGATGTTCTTCTCGGTCACGCCCACCGCCGCGGCAAGACCCGCGTGCGCATGCAGGTGGCGCGTCTCGCCGTGGATGGGCATGAAGTTGGCGGGCTTCACGAGGTTGAGCATCAGCTTGAGCTCCTCGGAGGCCGCGTGGCCCGAGACATGGACGCGCGCCATGCTCTTGTGCACCACCCGTGCGCCAGCCTTGAACAGGCGGTTCATGACGCGGCTGACGGCCTTCTCGTTTCCCGGCACGGGTGTGGCCGAGATGACCACGGTGTCGCCGCGTTCGAGCTTGATGGTCCGGTGGTCCCCGTTGGCGATGCGCGCGAGTGCCGAGAGTGGCTCGCCTTGGCTCCCGGTGCACAGCACGACGACCTCATCGGCGGGAAGGTCGCCGAGCTCATACGCGTCGACGAGGTCGTCGTCGTCGATGTGGAGGTAGCCGAGTTCGCGGGCGACCTTGGTCGTGTTGACCATCGACCGGCCCGTGACCACGACCTTGCGCCCGCAGGCGACCGCGGCGTCGCAGACCTGCTGGACGCGGTGGATGTGCGATGCGAAGGACGCGACGATGATGCGCTGCTCGGCGGCGGCGAAGATCTCTCGCAGCGACTTGCCCACGAGGGCCTCGGAATCGGTGTGTCCCGGGCTCTCGGCGTTGGTGGAGTCGCTCATGAGCAGCGTGACCCCCGCCTTGGCGGCCTTGGCGAATGCGGCGTAGTCCGTGAAGCGGCCGTCGATGGGGGTCTGATCGAGCTTGAAGTCGCCGGTGTGCAGCACAGTACCTGCCGGAGTGCGCACGAAGATCGCGACGCCGTCAGAGATCGAGTGGTTGACGGCCATGAAGTCGAGCCCGAAGAGCCCCAGGTTCACATGGCCGCCCGGCTTGATCTCGCGCAGCTTCGGCTTCTTGATGCGGTGTTCCTCGAGCTTGCCGGCGATCATCCCGAGCGTGAGGGCCGTTCCCAGGACCGGGACCGGCTGGCCGAGGTCTTTGAGCAGGTACGGCAGTGCACCGGTGTGGTCCTCGTGCCCGTGCGTGATGATGATGCCGCGCAGCTTGTCTTTGCGCTGGAGGATGTAGGTGTAATCGGGAAGGATGAGGTCGATGCCGGGGTGATCGTCATCGGGGAACATGAGCCCCGCATCGATGACGATCATGTCGTTCCCGTACTCGAGAACGGTCATGTTCTTGCCTATCTCGTCGAGCCCGCCGAGCGGGATGACGCGCAGGCGATTCTTCTTGGATGTCATGGAGGGCTGTTTCGTACTCCTTCGGTCGGGTGGTGCGTGGCTATGACACGCGGCGCGGCGCCGCGTTCCGGTCAGTCGATGAGCCCGATGTGGCGCATGATGCGCGCGAGCTCGGCGGTCTGCTCGTCAGTGGCGGGGATGAGCGGGAGGCGCGTCTCCCCGACCGGGAAGCCGACGAGCTCGAGCGCCTTCTTCACCATGATCGGGTTGGCGGTCATGAACAGGGCCTTGAACAGCGGCATCAGCTCGAGATGGATCTTGAGCGCGCGGGTGTGGTCTCCGTTGGCCTGTGCTGAGAGCATCTCGGCAAGCTGCGGTCCGGCCACATGAGAGGCGACCGATATTACGCCGGAGGCGCCCAGCCCCATCATCGGCAGCGTGTCTTCATCGTTGCCCGAGAGCACCTCAAAGCCCACCGGAGCCCCGTCGATGATCGCGGCGATCTGTGTGAGGTTGGACGACGCCTCCTTGACGGCGACGATGTTCTCGAAGTCCGCGGCAAGGCGCAGCGTCGTGGACGCCTCAAGGTTGACGACCGAACGTCCCGGGATGTTGTACAGAACGACCGGTACGTCTACGGCCGAGGCGATCGCGCCGAAGTGCCGGTAGAGACCCTCCTGCGGCGGCTTGTTGTAGTACGGGACCACGGCCATGATGGCGTCCACGCCGAGCGACACGACCTTCCGCGCGAACGCCACGGAGTCGTCCGTGCAGTTGTCTCCGGCGTTGGCGATGACCGGAGCGGAGCCATCGACCGCCTCGAGCACGGCCTCGAACAGGCGCAGCTTGTCGTCGTAGAAGACCGTCGGAGATTCGCCGGTGGTCCCGCAGACCACGAGCGCGTCGCTCCCCTGCTCGAGCAGACGCAGTGCGAGCTCACCCGCGCGAGGCAGGTCGAGCTCACCGTCGGGCGTGAACGGTGACACCATTGCGGTGATGAGTCGTCCGAATCGTGGCGTGGGCATGATGCGCCTCCCCGAAAGACCGGCGGGCCGAAGGCGGCGGCCGGTCGCGTGTGTCCGTACCGCAGTATTGTGCCACAGCGCACCGACGTGCGCGGCACGGGTTGCCGACGGGTTGCCGTCAGCTGTGAGGTTCCCCGAGCCCGAACCCTTCGTGGAGCGCGGCCACCGCGGCGGCGAGCTCGTCGTCTGAGACAAGGACTGAGATGGTGGTGTGGGAGTCGGCGGTCTGTAGGATGCTGACGCCCGCATCACAGAGGCAGCGCGTCATGCGTGCCATGACCCCGGGCACGCCGTGCATTCCCGCCCCGACAAGCGTCACTTTGGCGAGTCCGGGCCGCTCGGCATACGGAAGACCGAGGTCGTCGAGCACGGTGCGCGCGGTGGCGGCCGTCGGCGCGGCTACCGTGAAGACAAGGGCGCCACCCGCCGGCGTGAACATGTCGAGCGAGACACACGCCTCGGCCATCGCCTCGTACAGTCGCGTCTGAGCGCCCATGTGCCCGGGCGTCCCCTCCGCTGCCGGGAGCGTGACGGTGAATCGGGTGACCCCGGTCGCATGCGAAACGGCCGTGGCCACACCGGACGGGGCGTACGACCGCAGGTCGGCGACGCGCGTCCCGACGTGGTCCGAGAAGGTGTTGCGCACCCTGAGGCCGATCCCGCTTCCCAGCGCGAGTTCGGCCGCGGGCGTATGGACCACCCGGCTGCCGTGCCGCGCCATCTGGAAGAGCTCCTCGGCGCCGATGACCTCGAGGACCCCGGCTGCGTCGTACGCGCGCGGATCGGCGGACATGACCCCGTCGACGTCGGTGTAGATCTCGACCGTCTCGGCACCGAGCGCGACGCCGAGCGCGCATGCGGTCGTGTC
>JADIIM010000059.1 GCA_015351705.1 Aeromicrobium sp.
AGGCGGCTGGTGCGACCGCGCCCGGCATAGGGGACGCGACGGCGAGTGAAGGGGGGAGCCGATGAGCGCGAAGCGCGCGACCCGCGAGGCGTTCGGTGAGACGCTCATCGAGCTCGCCGCCGAGGGCGTCGATGTTGTGGCGGTGGACGCCGACCTGTCCGGTTCCACGACCACGGCCAAGTTCGGTGCCGCGCACCCCGACCGCTTCTTCAACGTGGGCATCGCCGAGCAGAACATGATCGGCACCGCGGCGGGCCTCGCCGTGGCGGGCAAGGTGCCGTTCACCGGCTCGTTCGCGGTCTTCGCCACCGGCCGCGCCTATGACCAGGTGCGCAACACGGTCTGTTACTCGAACCTGGACGTGAAGCTCGCGCCCACCCATTCGGGCATCACAGTGGGTCCTGACGGCGGCAGCCATCAGATGCTTGAGGACATCGCGCTCATGCGGGTTCTTCCGGGCATGCGCGTGCTCGTGCCGGCCGATTACGTGGCCGCCAAGGCTGCGCTCCGCGTGGCCGCCACCACGCCCGGTCCCTTCTACGTTCGCCTGGGCCGCGCCGGCGTGCCCGTGATCTACGACGAGGACTACGTCTTCGAGCTCGGCCGCGCGCGTGTGCTCCGTGAGGGCGTGCACGTGACGCTCGTGGCATGTGGCGTGATGGTGGAGCAGGCGCTGGCCGCCGCCGACATGCTGGAGCTCGAGGGCATCCACGCCGAGGTCCTCGACGTCGCCACGATCAAGCCGCTGCCCGCCGAGCAGATCGCCGCCTCGGCTTCGAAGACCGGCGCCGTCGTCACCTGCGAGGAGCACTCGGTCATCGGCGGACTGGGCTCGGCGGTGGCAGAAGCCCTCGGGGAGCGCGCGCCGGTGCCGATGACCCGCGTGGGCGTGCGGGACGTCTTCGGCACATCGGGAGAGCCCGCCGAGCTCATGGAGCACTTCGGGCTGAGCGCGACGCACATCGCGGCAGCCGCCCGCGAAGTGCTCGAGCGCAGGCGGTAGCGGGCGCGCCCGGACGCGATCCATGTGCCACAAGCCGAGTTGTGGAGAACTCGTGTGCCCGATAACGGGCCGGTGTCGGCGGGCGTTCGGCGGCACCGATTCTGCTAGACTAGCGCGGGAATCGCCGCACAGATATGGAGCCCCATATGATATCGATGCGGAACGTCAGCAAGATCTACGTTCCGAACAAGCCCCCGGCCCTCGACTCGTGTACGGTGGAGATCGAGCAGGGGGAGTTCGTGTTCCTCGTGGGCCATTCCGGCTCAGGGAAGTCCACCTTCATCCGATTGCTCCTGCGTGAGATCCTGCCCACCAAGGGGCAGATCGTCGTCGCGGGGCAGGACCTCGGCAAGATGAAGAACTGGAAGGTGCCGTACCTGCGCCGCAACATCGGGTGCGTGTTCCAGGACTTCAAGCTGCTGCCCAACAAGACCACGTACGAGAACGTGGCCTTCACCCTCGAGGTGATCGGCCGCTCCAAGCACGTGGTGCGCACGCAGGTGCCCGAGGTGCTGCGCCTGGTGGGCCTCGAGGAGAAGATGGGGAGCTACCCTGACGAGCTCTCCGGCGGCGAGCAGCAGCGTGTGTCGATCGCCCGCGCGTTCGTCAACCGGCCGCCGCTTCTGCTGGCCGATGAGCCGACCGGTAACCTCGACCCCGCCACGTCACTCGGCATCATGAGCTTGCTCAACCGCATCAACAAGACCGGCACCACGGTGTTGGTGGCCACGCACGACCGGGAGATGGTCGACTCGATGCGCAAGCGCGTCATCGCGCTCGAGGGCGGCAAAGTCATCCGTGACCAGGACCGAGGTGTCTACGGCTATGGCGATTAACGTCGGATACTTCGTCAAGGAGTCGCTCGTCAGTTTCAAGCGCAACTGGGTGATGAGCCTGGGCGCGATCATCACGATCTACCTGTCGCTGCTGCTCGTGGGCGTGTCCGTGGGCTCGGGCATGCTGCTCGGCCAGGTGGTCCAGTCGGTGGAAGAGAAGGTCTCCATCCGCGTGTTCCTGAAGGACGGCGCGGCGCCTGAAGACGTGGATGCGCTCCAGCAGTCGCTGGTCTCCAACGAGTTCGTCTCGAACGTCACGTATACCTCCAAGGAAGCGGCGCTCGAGGAGTTCAAGGAGACGATCGTCCAGGACAGCCCCGAGATCATCGATCAGCTTGAGGGCAATCCTCTGCCGGCCTCCCTGGACGTCGACCTCACCGACCCGCGCAACGTCATGCTCGTGGTCGACGCTATCAAGGCCGACCCCGCGTTCCCCAAGGTCGCCGACCGGCCGGACGACCCGGAGAAGTCGCTCAAGTACGGCCAGCAGATCGTCAACCAGCTCTTCGCGGTGACGCGTATCCTGCGCATGGTGAGTGCTGTCTTCGTGGCGATGCTCGGCATGATCAGCCTGATCTTCATCAGCAACGCCATCAGGTTGGCGATCTATGCCCGTCGCAAGGAGATCGGCATCATGCGCCTGGTGGGTGCGTCGAACTGGTTCATCCGGACGCCGTTCCTGCTTGAGGGCGTCATCCAGAGCCTCGTCGGCGCGCTTCTGGCTATCGCGACACTGGCCATCGCATGGTTCTACGTGCTGCCGGCCGCCAAGGAGTTGCTGCCGTTCCTGCCCATCGCGCTCGAGGGCGGTGCAGCGCTGCAGGTGTCGTTGATCCTCATATTCGGCGGCATCATCATCGGACTGCTCGGCTCGGGCTTCGCGCTCCGTAGATACCTCAGGGTCTAGGCCATGAACACCTTCATGAAGTTCGTCGCGGGCCTTACGGCCCTGATGATCGTCGCTGTCGCCGCGTTTGCCGGCGGGGTCTTCTACGAGCGTGTGCTCGCCGACTCATTGCCCACGCCGACGGTGGAATCGCCGCAGCTCAAGCGTGCCGTTTCCGAGGTGGCGGACATCATCGGACGCGAAGCGCTCGAGCCGTCGAGCGAGACGTCGATGACCGCCGGGGCGATCCGCGGGCTGCTCGAGTCGCTCGACGACCCGCACGCCAACTACTTCGACGAGAAGCACTTCCAGTACTTCAACGAGCAGAACATGGGCACGTTCTACGGGATCGGGATCACCATCTCCAACCGTGAAGATGACCTCGTGGTGGTGAGTGTCATCGGCGGGACACCGGCCGAGGGCGCCGGGCTGATGGCCAACGACGTCATCGTCGAGATCGACGGCGAGGTCCGCCCGAAGTGGGATGTGGACGAGGCGGTGCTGCGGATCCGGGGCGAGGAAGGCACGCAGGTCACACTCGGCATACGGCGCGGTGAGGAGACCGACCTCAGGGAGTTCACGATCACGCGCGCGAAGATCGACGTTCCCAACATCGAGAGCGAGCTCATCGACGGACGCATCGGCTACATCCAGCTCTACAGCTTCAACCAGCCCTCGGCCAGTGACGTGCGCGAGGCGATCGAGAGTCTGACCGCCGAGGGTGCCGAGGGCTTCATACTCGACCTGCGCAACAATCCGGGCGGTCTGCTCTCGTCATCCGTCGAGGTCAGTTCGCTGTTCGTCGCTGATGGCGTGATCGTGCGTGTCGAGGACCGCACGGGGACCATCGAGGAGCACCGCGCGCGTGGCGGGGTGGCGACAGACGCGCCGGTCGTGGTGCTGGTGAACGGGAACTCGGCCTCGGCCAGCGAGATCGTCGGTGGTGCGCTGCAGGACTACGGGCGCGCGACGCTCGTCGGCGAGCAGACGTTCGGCAAGGGGAGCGTGCAGCAGATCGAGGAGCTGTCGTTTGGCGGCGCAATCAAACTCACGGTCGCACACTACCTGACACCCAAGGGGCGCGTGATCGACAAGGTCGGCCTCACGCCGGACATCATCGTTGAGATGGAACCGGAGTTGCAGATGGAGCGCGAGACCGACACGCAGCTTCAGCGTGCAATAGAGGAGATCAAGGGCGCGCTCTAAGGGCGCAGCATCCAAGCAGGGAGACCCGCAAGAAAGGCAGTGACGCGCATGCACTCGCTCACACGTTCACGATTCCCGCGGATGCTTGGCGCCGTGCTTGCGGTCGCGCTGCTGGGTTCGCTCATCGCACCGCTCACACCCGCTGCCGAGGCGCGCATCGGAGTCCAGGCGCTCGCCACCATCGAAGGCACCGTGACGGACTCGGCGACCGGCCTGCCCCTCGTCGGCGCGTATGTGCAGGCGTACTACGAAGACGATGGGTTCGCGACCGACGGCGACTTCACCGACGAGAACGGGGAGTATGTGCTCGAGGTCGGCGCGGCCGGCTCGTACCGCGTAGAGGCCGAGTTCGATCGCTACACACGCGGGTCTCAGACCCTGTCGCATCCGGGCACGGGGATGGTTGAGCAGGACTTTGCGCTGGTCGCGCAGGTCAAGGCCTTCTACGGAGTGGTACGCGAGGCCGGCAGCCTCACTCCGATCGAGGGGGGCTTCGTGCAGGCCGTCTTGGGGCTCAAGACGTTCCTCGGCAACACGAACGCACTGGGCGAGTACGAGATCTGGGTCGATGCCGCCGACGTGCCGAACAACTACCAGCTGACAGCGGGTGCGCCCGGATATGCCATCGCGTCGGGCGGCATCGTCTACTTCAACGGCGTGACCCCCGTAGAGCGCAACTTCGAGTTGACGCCGCTGGGTGTGCTGTACGGCTACGTCACCGATGTGGTGACCGAGGATCCGCTGTCCGGTGCGCTTGTGAGCATCCAGCGTGGCAACGATCTGCCGATCCAGGTGTCCACGGACGCCGACGGGTACTACGAGCGGGCCCTCGACACAGGAACGTACACGGTCCGTGTGGCGTCGTACGGCTACACGCCCGAGCAGCGCTCTGTCTCTCACAACACGGCAAGTTCTACGAGGGCGGATTTCGCACTTACTCCCAAGGGGCCGGTGGCTGCGGGTACGGTGGTCGACGCGATCTCAGGCACCCCCTTGTCGGGTGCGCAGGTCGACCTGGAGTACCCGTACTTCGATGGCGTGGACTGGGAGTGGCGCGTCTCGGACAGCACGGTGACCGGCGCTGACGGGGTCTACGAACTCATCGACTTCGAAGGCCCTGCTGATGACGACACCCGGCGCATCGTGACGTCCCTTACGGACTACGTGACCGACCGGCATGAGTTCGAGCTGACCGGCACGCTGTACGAGTACACCGTCGAGCTGGTGAGCACGTCTGCGAACAATCCGCCGGTCGCCAACGCGGATTCGTACGAGGCCACACTCGGAGTCGAGCTGGTTGTTCCGGCTCCCGGCGTGCTCGGCAACGATACGGACGCCGACGGGCACTCCCTGTCCGCCGAGCTGGTCTCACCTCCGGCGTCAGGGACGCTCGACCTGCGTGAGGACGGTTCGTTCACGTTCATGCCCGCAGTCTGGCCTCCGGGTGATGTGACCTTCACCTACCGCGCCTTCGACGGCTATGTCTACTCGGATCCGGTGACGGTGACGATCACGGTCACGGAGGCATCGCAGCCCAACACGCCGCCGGTTGCCAACGACGACGCCTACACCGCCACCTACCGCGCCTACAACACCCCGGCGCTTTCCGTGGCCGCTCCCGGCGTTCTCGCAAACGACACCGATGCCGACAGTGATCCGCTGACCGCCGTGAAGCTCTCAGACCCCGCGCACGGCTCGCTCACTTTGAACACCAACGGCAGCTTCACCTACACGCCCGACGAGGGCTTCTTGGGCACCGACACCTTCACCTACCGCGCCTCCGACGGCACAGCCCACTCGCCTGCCGCCACCGTGACCATCACCGTGGCGCTCCCCGG
>JADIIM010000060.1 GCA_015351705.1 Aeromicrobium sp.
CGTGTCCCGCGACCTTGGCATCGCCACGCTCGCCGGCGTCAGCAACGTGAGCCACGGGCTCCCGGGCCGTGCCGCGCTCAACGCCCGATTCCGCGCCCTCGCGATCGAGGCGGGCCTGACCGCCGCCATCGTCAATCCCGGTGCGCCGCTTGAGGTCGAGCCCGCTCTTGTCGCGGCGGCCGACGACGTGCTGCTCGGTGCCGACGCCCGTGCCGAGCGGTGGATCGCGCTCCAGGCGGTCGCCGCCGAGGCCCGCGCCGGGGACGTGCAGGGCGCCGAGGCGGACACGGAGGCGGTGCCGGTCGGCGACCCCGCGACCGCACTCGGCATCGCCATAGAACGTGGCGATGTGGACGCAGCACCGGGCCTGGTGGACGTGCTCATCGCCGACGGGTCGGAGCCGCAGGCGGTCATCGCTGACGTGCTCACACCCGCGATCCAGCGGCTCGGTGACGCGTACGGCCGGGGAGACGCGTTCCTGCCACAGCTCATCGCGGCAGCCGAGGCGATGAAGGCCGCTGTGGGCCGTGCGAAGTCACACCTGCCCGAGGACACCGACACAACCGTCGGCCGGGTGGCGTTCGGCACGGTCAAGGGCGACATTCATTCGATCGGCAAGGACATCTGCATCAGCATGCTCGAGAGCCAGGGATTCCACGTCGAGGACCTCGGCGTCGATGTCACGCCGGAGCGGTTCGCCGAGGCGGCCCGTGCGGCCGACGTCGTCTGCCTCTCGGCGCTCATGACCACCACGCTTCCCAACATGGAGCGCTCGGTGCTCGCCATACGCGAGGCGGCGGACGTGCCCGTGCTCGTGGGCGGCGCGGTCGTCACTCCCGAGGTCGCCGTATCCTTCGGCGCGGGGTACTCTGAGGACGCACCCGGCTGCGTGTCGGCGGTCCGGGACGCGGTGGCACGCAACGAAGGACCCGCATGATCATCACCACGCCGCGCGACTGGTCGCGCATCGAAGCGAATCTGACGGACCTCGGCGCACGCCGCGTCTTCATCATGGGATGCGGCCAGTGCGCCACCGTCGCGCATACTGGTGGGGAACCCGAGGTGCGCGAGGCCGCGGCCCGCCTCGAGGCCGCGGGCTGGGAGGTCACCGGCTGGACGGTCGGCGAGGTCACCTGCCATCTCGGCGGCACGAAGCTCGAGAGCCGCAAGCACGGAGGCGAGATCGGCGACGCGGACGCCGTGCTCGTTCTTGCCTGCGGCGCGGGCGTGCAGACCGTGGCGGACTCTGTGGACAAGCCCGTCTTCCCCGGGCTGGAGTCGCTGTTCCTCGGTAACGTGATACGCAACGGCATCTTCGAGGAGCGTTGCCAGATGTGCGGGGAGTGCGTGCTGGACCAGACCGCCGGCATCTGTCCCGTCACCACCTGTCCCAAAGGCCTGCTCAACGGCCCGTGCGGAGGCATGTGGGACGGCATGTGTGAGGTGCTGACCGACCGTGAGTGCACGCACGTGCGGATCCGCCGCCGCCTGTCCGGGCAGGGCCGCGCCGGGATCAGGACGGTCGAGCCCAAGGACTTCAGTAAGACGCTCAAGCCGGGCGCGCTGAACATCAGGCCGCCGAGGGGGTCGCGATGAGCCGCCTGCGCGATCTGCTCGACGCCCGCGAGTTCGTGGTGACCGGCGAAGTCGCCCCGCCGAGGGGCACTGACCTTGCCGCGATGCGCGCCGCTGTCGAGGTGCTCGCTCCGCACTGTCATGCGCTCAACGTGACCGACAACCAGGGTGCGAGCCTGCACCTCTCGAGCCTCGCGGCGTCACGTGCCGTGCTCGACATGGGCATCGAGCCGATCTTCCAGCAGACGTGCCGCGACCGGAACCGGCTGGCGTTGCAGTCGGACCTGCTCGCAGCGTGGTCGCTCGGCCTGGAGAACGTGCTCGTCGTGACCGGCGACGACCCGCGCGCGGGTGACCACCCGAACGCGCGCGGCGTGTTCGACCTCGACTCGACCCAGCTCGCCGCGATCACACGTGGGATGAACGAGGGCCAGGACATGATGGGACAGCCGCTTGCGGGCGGCACCGGGTTCTACATCGGCGCCGCGATGTTCCCCGAGGCCGAGCCGTGGGATGTGCAACTCGCGCGCATCGAGCAGAAGGTGGAAGCAGGCGTGCGCTTCTTCCAGACGCAGGCGGTCTTCGACATGGACAAGCTCTCGCGCGCGGTCGACGCGGTGCGGCCCCTGGGCGTGAAGGTCATCGCCGGCGTACTCGTGCTCAAGAGCCCGCGCGTCATAGCGTTCGTCAACGAGCGTCTCGCGGGGCTGATGGTGCCCGAGCACATCTCGGCGCGCATCGCCGCTGCCGACGACCCCGCGGAAGAGGCCGTGCGGCTTGCCGCCGAGCAGGTGCGTGACATCCGTCAGATCGCCGACGGCGTCCACGTCATGCCGCTCGGCCTTGATCACGCCATCGGTCGGATCCTGGGGGAGGAGTAGCGAGCGATGCGGCGCATCGGCCTGTACGCGGACGTGCACGCCAACCTGCCCGCGCTCGAGGCGGTCCTCGCGCACATGCATGCAGAGGGCATCACCGAGCGCTACTGCCTCGGCGACCTCGTCGGTTACGGCCCCCATCCGGCCGAGGTGATCGCACGCATCCGCGCGCTCGGCGACCCGGTCGCGCAGGGCGACCACGACCGTTCGGTCGGCGAGCGGCTGCGCGAACCGACAGGAGGCGCGCCGACACCGCAGGAGACGCTCGACGCCGCAGAGTCCTTCGCATACACGATCGCAGCGGTCGGCTCCGAGGACTCGCGCTATCTCGCCGGTCTGCCGCGGACGCTCGGGCTCGCGCTCTCAGACGTGCGGGTCGTCCTGTGCCACGCGAGCCCCCGTCTGGTGGCCGAGCGCATCGCGCCGGACGCAGGAGGCGCGCTGCTGACGGCACTCGTGCGTGATGCCGGCGCCGACGTGGTCTGCTGCGGGCATACCCACGTCCCGTTCCACCGCTCGGTGCCTACGGAGTCCGGCGTGCATCATTGGGTGAACGTCGGATCGGTGGGCCGCCCGCGTGATGGCGATTCCCGTGCGGCATGGGCCGAGCTCGTGTTCGGCACGCATGAGGAGGTCCTCGCGCGTGGTTCGGCGGACCTGGCCTGCCGCCGTGTCGCGGAGTCGGAGCTATGGCTTGCCGTGCGGATGCACCGCGTCGCCTACGATGTGGGGTCCGTGGTTGCGGACATGTCGGCAGCAGGTTTGCCCGCCACCCTGGCCGCAACCCTCACGAGCGGCTCCGACGAGGTCCACATCCTGGCGCCCTCATGCATCACTCACCGGATGGACCGCGATCCTGCGGTCAGGAGCACCTCCGGGACCGTCGCGGTCGGAGCCGAGCCACGCGGGGAGGCGGAGGGCGGCGAGTGCTCCCGGGACGTCAAGGTCGCTGCAGAGGAGCATGCCAGCCACTTCGGGTGTGAGCATTCCTGTACCTGCGTGCTCTCGGACCGGATCGAGGCGTACGAGTGCTTCGCTTCGATCTTCTCAGCGCCTGCCTCACGTGTGGCCGCTGCCATCCTGCGGCTCGAGTCCGCCATGCGGTCGTGTCGGCACAACCCTCACATCGACGATGCGACGATCGCCGCTGTCCACGCCGAGGCCGTTCGCGCGCTCGCGACCCCGGACGGCAGGGCCGCTTTCGAGGCCGAGCGGGAACGGCTCTACGGTGACTGCCGGCGATTCGACCCGTTCTCACACGTTCTGTCGGCGAGTGAGCTCACCTATCTCTCCGGCGACGAACCTATGAATCGTGCCGAACTCGTCACCACCTACACCCAGGCGGGCTTCGACCCGTCGCGCTTCGAGGGAGCGTGCGTCGGACATATCGCGGTCGAGCTCGCGTTCGTCGGGCACTGCCTCAGGCAGGTGGGCAGTGAGGGTCCGGAGGGGCTGCAGACCGCCCGGCGCTTCTTCGTCGCCCATCTTGCCGACTGGGCGGTCCTGTTCGCCGTCGTGACCGGTCAGCAGGCGATCGAGCCGGTGAACCGCTATGCAGGTCTCGCGCTCGACAAGTACCTGATGTGCGAGGCGGCCACGTTCCGCACGGCGGTTCCCGAGTACTGTGAGATGCGATGGCATGGCACGCTGCCGGAGGCGCCGTGAGGCGCGCCGGCCGCTGAAAGGGTGGTTGCGATGAGCGGGGCACGTCCGAGCCTGGACGCATGGCTGGCCGAGGCCAAGCGCGATGCGGGGGCCGAGAGCGTCGGCATGTATCTGTGCCACAACGGTGTGGTGCGTTCGTTCTCCCGGGACGGGCGGCCGGTGGTGGGCATGGACCTTAGTGTCGACCGGGCCCGTCTGGATGAGATCGTCTCAAGCGCACGGCTGATGGAGGGCGTGTCGCTCGTGCGGGTCTGGGTGAACGAGGGGCGCCTTGCGGTGGGGGACGACATCATGTACGTCCTGATCGGTGGAGACATCCGCGACAACGTGATCGAAGCGCTCACCGCGCTCGTCCGCATGATCAAGACCGAGGTCGTCACCGAGTCCGAGCTTCGGCCCGAGACCGGGCGCGCCGGGGCATGACGCGCCCTGTGCCACGGTAGATCACGATGACGACCCCTGCCGACCGCGAAGGAGCGGCCGAGCCACGCCACATCGTCGTGGACGTGATGCGCCTGTGCCCCGATTGAGACTACGAGCTGCGCCTCGTGCAGGCGGTCGCGCGGTGGCCTCGCTGGCGGGGCAGGCTCGTGATCCGAGAGTGGGACCCGGAGGACACCTCCTCCGGCGAGGCCCCGGTGGTCGTCGACGGCCATATCCCGGTCGATCCGGTCAACGTCAAGACGCTTCGCGCGGCACTTGAGCAGGCCGACTCGGCGCCGCCTCCGCCGCAGCCGCCGAGCGCCTGAGCGTCGCCCGTGTTCGGCGCTCCCGCCCGGGCCCTGACCCCGGTCGGGTGCTGCTACAATCGTCGGCACCACAGCGACCAGCGAGACCGGGAGGGGCGTCATGCACATCGTCGTACTCGGGGGAGGCCCCGGAGGCTACAGCGCGGCGTTCGAGGCGGCGAGACTCGGTGCGGAAGTCACCGTGATCGAGCGCGAGCGCCTCGGCGGAACGTGTCTTAACTGGGGCTGCATTCCGACCAAGACCATCCTGCGCTCCGCGCACATCGTCGCTGACACGCGTGATGCGGCAGAGTTCGGGCTGGATGCGGCGGTGGCGAGCGTGGACCTGGACGCCCTGCGCGCGCGCAAGGAGCGTGTGGTCGACGAGCTCGTGGGCCAGGTGGAGTCCTCGGCGCGGCGCCTGAAGGTACGTGTGCTCAGCGGGGAGGGACGCCTCCGCGGCCCGCGCACCGTGGAGGTTTCGACGGCCGACGGAAGCATTGAGACCGTCGAAGGGGACGCGGTCATCCTTGCCACCGGGTCCGATGTGTTCCGGCTTCCCTCCATCGATCACGACCTCGAGGGCGTGTGGACGAGCGATGACGCGGTCGCGCTCGGTGAGCTGCCATCCGAGATCGTCATCATCGGCGGCGGCGTCATCGGGCTCGAGTTCGCGTGTGCGTACGCGGCGTTCGGCAGCGTGGTCACCGTGGTCGAGCTGATGGAGCAGGTGCTGCCCGGGAACGACCGCAGGGTGGTCAAGCAGACCCAGGCGGCGCTCGAGGGGCTCGGCGTCACGTTCCACCTCGGCGATGCCGTGGAGTCCGTCGAGCGGACCGGCGACCGGATGCGCTCGACACTGCGCAGCGGCGTGGTGATCGAGAGCGAGGTCGTGATGAGCGCGGTCGGCCGCGTGCCCAACTCGGCGGGCTTCGGCTTCGAGGAAGCGGGGATCGCATTCGACCGTCGGGCCGTCAGGGTCGACGAACACTTCCGCACCAGCGTGGAGGGGGTCTACGCGATCGGCGACCTGATCGGGGGCATGATGCTCGCCCACGTCGCCGAGGAGGAGGGTGTGGTGGCCGCGCGCAACGCGGTCGCGGCGCTGCGCTCCAGCGGAGACGAAGCGCACCTCGAGAGTGTGCGCTACGACTGCATCCCGGCGTGCGTGTACACGTTCCCGGAGGTCGCGGTCGTCGGTGCGTCGCGCGACGGTGCGAAGGAGGCCGGCGTCGACGCGGTGCAGGCCGTCGCCAAGTTCGGCGCCAACGGCAAGGCGCTCGGCGAAGGCGAGAGCGACGGGTTCGTGCAGATCGTGGCCGAGAAGGGCACCGGGCGCGTCGTCGGATGTCAGATCGTCGGTCCTCACGCGGTGGAGATCATCCACGAGGTCGCTGTGGCCATGCGCCACGGTCTGACCGTCCGCGACCTCGCCGAGACCGTGCATGCGCACCCCACCGTCTCGGAGGTCGTGCGCATGGCGTGTGCCGACGCATCGGGCAAGTGCGGCTGCTGACGGTGCCCTACGAGCACGGAAACGATGCGAAGCGTCTCCCGGTCTGGCTCAGGCGGCCCATCGCCCACGCCGGTGAGTACCAGGTCGTCGAGGGGCTGCTCGGCGAGCTGCGCCTTGCGACCGTCTGCCAGGAGGCGCGTTGTCCCAACCGGGGCGAGTGTTTCGCCAGCGGCACGGCGACGTTCCTGATCGCGGGCGACACCTGCACCCGCGGATGCCGCTTCTGCGCCGTGGAGACGCGCGCACCGCTGCCGCTCGATTCCGGCGAGCCGACGCGTGTCGCCGAGGCGGTCGCCCGACTGGGGCTGCGCCACGCGGTGGTGACCATGGTCACCCGCGATGACCTGCCCGATGGAGCGGCCGGGCATGTGGCCGCGACGATCGGCGCGATCCGCCAGGCGGCGCCGGACGCGGCGGTCGAGGTGCTCGTGAGCGACTTCGGTGGCGACATGCAGGCCGTGGACGCGGTCCTCGCCGCGCGACCGGACGTCTTCAACCACAACGTGGAGACCGTTCCACGTCTGTACGCCGAGGTCCGCCCCGGTGCCGACTACGCGCGCAGCGTGAGTGTGCTGGCCCGCGCGGCGGCCTCGGCGCCTGCGATGCCGGTGAAGTCCGGACTCATGCTGGGGTTCGGCGAGACGCCGGACGAGGTGGTCGCGGTGATGCGCGACCTGCGCGACGCAGGCTGTGACCTGCTCACGCTGGGGCAGTATCTTCGCCCGAGCGCCGGGCATCTGCCCGTCGCGGAGTTCGTGGAGCCGAGCGTGTTCGCCTCGCTCGGACGCGAGGCCCGGCGCCTCGGGTTCTCAGGCGTTGCGAGCGCGCCGTTGGTGCGCTCGAGCTACCACGCGGCTGAACTCGCTGGAGACAGCGCAGACTCCTGAGACCGCGAGCAGCCCTGCTCACCTGTCCGAAGCGTCCCCCACAGGCGCGGCCGCGCGGTCGCGCCCCGACTGCTTGGCGGCGTACAGCGAGCGGTCCGCATCGGCGAGCAGACTGTTGATGGGTCGCGGCGCGGAGCCCGCCGGGTCCTCGGCGATCACCCCGCCCACACTGACGGTGAACGACAGGGCCGTGCCATCATCGGCGCGGACCTCGATGTCCCGCACCGCATCGCAGATGCGCTGGCACAGGTCCTCGTAGTCGGTGGCGCCGGTCTCCGGCGCGATCACCGCGAACTCGTCGCCGCCATAGCGCACCACCAGGTCGGACGCGCGGACCGCGTGTGCGAGTGCGCCGGCGATGGCGACGAGCGCGCGGTCGCCGACCCCGTGCCCGAAGCGGTCGTTGACCTCTTTGAACCGGTCCACGTCGATCAGCAGGACGGTGAGCGGGTGACCGTATCGAGCGGACCATGCCGCCCACTGGGGGAGATGCGTGTAGAGGGCCCGACGGTTGTGCAGCCCGGTGAGGTAGTCGTGGGTGGCGAACGACGCCAGCCGCAGGTTGTCCACCCACGTGCGTGACAGGGCCTGTGCGAGGAGGCCCGGTAGCGATTCGGGTGGATAGTACCGGCCGATGGCGTCCACCAGCAGCTGGATGTGCGCCTGGTACGCTTCCCGCCTGTGCTCGGACCGGCCAGGCTCGGTCAACTCGATCAGTTCGCTGAAGACGGGGTCGATCATGTAGAACTCGACCTTCGCGGCGAGCGCGAGCATGTCGTCCACCGAGAGGCCGGCCAGGGAGTCCAAGCCGATGGCGGACAGCTCCTCATGGAGGATGCCGAGCCGCCGCACCAGTGCGCCCGTGTCGTTGACGACGTCGGGCAGCAGTCCCTGGTCCCACGCGCGGAGCAGTCCCGCCCACCAGTCGGCGTGCTCGGCCTCGTCACATCCCAGCTGGCGGAAGGTCGCCGAGAGGTCCTCATCGGGACAGGCGTCTGCGAGCGCCGCGTAGAGCCGCTCGGCGTGGTCGTCCATCTTGACGCACAGCTCGAGGATGTCGCGCACGTCACGCTCCTTCCCGCGGGGGCTCTCTTCAGTGTACATCCCATCTTCGTGAACGCGCATCGATACCGATGCGGGCTTCCGCGTGTCGTCCTCGCTCCACCGCATCCTGTCCGTTCGCCGTTCCACTTGCATGGCACTGCCTGCTAACGTCGCTTCAGGGTCTTCTTCGTCTTGACCGGGGACCGGGGGGTCGTGTGCACGCGCGCGAAGCCCCGGTCTCTGGCGTTCGTGCTGCTACCATGTCCCCATGAGCTGGGAACCTCGCACATATCGCGACCGGGTGGACGCGGCCGGCCTCGTCGGGTTCCAGGTGGCCCAGGCGCAGACGGACCTGCACGTGAGCGCTGTACGGGACCTATCCGCCGAGACGTCCGCACTCGTCTCCGGCGCACGCGCGGCACTCGAGACCTACATCGCCGCCCACCCGCACTTCGCCGAGAGCTTCGTGCCGGTCGAGGTGGAGCCGCATGCGCCGCCCATCGTTCGCGCGATGGCCACTGCGGGTGCCGCGGCAGGCGTCGGCCCGATGGCCGCGGTGGCCGGCGCGGTGGCCGAGCATGTCGCCCGTGGCCTCGCGGCCGTCTCGCGAGACGTGATCGTGGAGAACGGCGGGGATCTGTATCTGGTAGGCGAGGCGCCGCGGACCGTCATGCTCGTGGCAGGGGACTCGCCGCTTTCTGGCACGGTCGGCATCGCGCTTCGGTCAGTGGACCTGCCGGTCGCGGTGTGCACTTCGTCGGGCCGCGTCGGGCACAGCGTGAGTCTCGGTAGCGCCCACGCCGCTACGGTCGTCGCCACCGATGGTGCCCTGGCCGACGCGGTGGCCACAGCCACCGGCAACCGGGTGCATGGAGCGGGCGACATCGAGTCCGCGCTCGCCTTCGCCTGTGCCGTGGAGGGCGTGCGTGGCGCGGTGGTCATCGTCGGCGACCGCATCGGTGCCCAGGGAGCGGTGAGACTCGCGCCCATCAGGGCATGAACGCGCTATCCTGACCTGACACGCCAACAGGAGAGGTGACGTCTGTGGACAGCATCGATGAACTGGATATGTTCGAGGCCGAGCGTCGGCTCGCGCTCTACAACGAGTATCGCGACGCGGCGCGCGTCTTCACCTACTACATCGAGACCGAGCTGCGCGCGTATCTCGCCAACGGGGTGGACGTCGAGCCCGTGAGCGGCGCGGGCGGGACCTACTTCAAAGTGACGCTCACCGACGTGTGGATCTACGAGGCCGAGCGCATGAACCGCTTCGTGCCCGAGGCCACGATCTACTCGGTCAACGACGTGCATATCCAGAAGCTCAAGGCCGAGGAGTAGCACGTGACACTGGGCGACGCTTCCCGCCGCGACGAGGTTCGCAAGAGCGGCGCGTCCGGCCTGCCCGTCCCGGACACGCAGGACGGGGCGCGCGAGCGTGCCGGGCGTCTGCGCCAAGAGATCGACCACCACAACTGGCGTTACTACGCGCTGGACGCACCCGAGGTCTCGGATGCCGCCTACGATGCGCTCGTGCGCGAGCTCACGGCGATCGAGGCGGCGTACCCCGGTCTCGTCACACCCGACTCTCCCACACAGCGCGTCGGCGCGCCGCTCTCTCAGGGGTTCGCGGCGATCACGCACGCCCAACGCATGTACTCGCTCGACAACGCGATGGACGCCGCCGAGCTCGACGCCTGGCTCGAGCGCATCGAGCGTGAGGCCGACGGACGCCCGCACGGCTACGTCTGCGAGCTGAAAATCGACGGGAGCTCGATCGCCCTCACCTACGCCGATGGTGTGCTACTCCGCGGGGCGACACGAGGCGACGGCATGACGGGTGAGGACGTTACGGCCAACGTGCGCGCGGTCAAGAGCGTTCCGCTCCGCCTGATGGTAGAGGCGCCCGGCGAGCTCGAGGTACGCGGTGAGGTCTACATGCCCAAGACGAGCTTCGTGCGGCTCAACGAAGAGCAGGACGAGGCGGGACAGCCCGCGTTCGCCAATCCGCGGAACGCCGCGGCGGGGTCGCTTCGGCAGAAGGATCCCTCGGTCACGGCGTCTCGCGACCTGTCCACCTTCGTGTACCAGGTGGTGGACCCGGTCTCCCGGGGCCTCACCAGCCAGCGCGAGGCTCTCGAGTGGCTGCGGCAGGCGGGTTTCAGGGTGAACCCGGACATCGAGTACTGCCCCACGCCGGAGGCCGTCCGCGCCTTCTGCGTGCGCGCCGTGGAGCGGCGCTGCGAGCTTCCGTACGAGATCGATGGCGTGGTCGTGAAGGTGGACTCGTTCGCACTGCAGGATGAACTCGGCTTCACGAGCAAGGCGCCGCGCTGGGCGATCGCGTTCAAGTTCCCGCCCGAGGAAAAGACCACCCGGCTGCTGGACATCGGGGTGAGCGTGGGCCGCACCGGCGCGATCACGCCGTTCGCCATCTTCGAGCCGGTGAGCGTCGCGGGCTCGACGATCGCGCGCGCCACGCTTCACAACGCCGACGAGGTCGCACGCAAGGGCGTGCTGATCGGCGACACGATCGTCGTGCGCAAGGCCGGCGACGTCATACCCGAGGTCGTCGGCCCGGTCGAACGGCTGCGCGACGGCTCTGAGCGCGCGTGGACCATGCCCGAGACGTGCCCGAGCTGCGGCGCTCCCACGTGGCGCCCGGAGGGGGAGGCCGTGCGGCGGTGCACGAATGTCGCCTGCCCGGCCCAGCGTCACGAGCGGCTGCTGCACTGGGCGAGCCGTGGCGCCATGGACATCGATGGCCTCGGCGAGGAGATCATGGCGCGCCTGGAAGACGGGGGGCTCGTCTCCGACGTGGCCGATCTCTACGTGCTGTCCCCGGATCACCTGTCGGCCCTGGACACGGGCCGCATGCGCAAGGACGGCTCGGCGATCACGCTCGGCGAGACGATGGCCGCGAAGATCGCCGCAAGCATCGAAGCATCCAAGGACCGTCCGCTTGCACGGCTGCTCTTCGGTCTCGGCATCCGTCACGTGGGTGCCACGGTAGCCGAGGTCCTGACCGCCGCCTACCCGTCGCTCGACGCCCTGGCGGCGGCCTCGGAGGCGGACCTTGCGGCCGTCGAGGGCGTCGGGCCGCGGATCGCCGCGTCGGTCCGGGCGTTTCTCACCAATCCTGACAACCTGGCCGTGCTCGAGCGTCTTCGGGCGGCCGGCGTACGCACGGCTGATGAAGCCGGCGCGTCGCGTCCGCAGACGCTCGCGGGCACCACGTGGGTGCTCACGGGCGCGCTTGCGCACTACAGCCGCGAAGAGGCGACCGCCGCGCTCAAGGCGCTTGGCGCCAAGGTGACGGGCAGTGTGAGCGCACGGACCTCGTTCGTGGTGGTGGGCGCCGACCCGGGCAGCAAGTACGACAAGGCTCGCGAACTCGGCGTGCCGGTTCTTTCCGAGGACGAGCTCGCGGCGACGATAGAGAGTGGCCAGCCGCCCGGGGCCACGGCGTGAGACAGGGGCCGCCGCTCGTCTTGCACCCTCGCGCGTGCGATCGGTGCGGGCGATGTCTCGACGCATGCGAGCGCGACGCGCTGCGCGTGGGGCGCACCTACCTCAAGGTCGACTGGACGGCATGCGACGGGTGCGGCGCGTGCGCGCGT
>JADIIM010000011.1 GCA_015351705.1 Aeromicrobium sp.
TGTAGCTGCCGGTGGCGATCGCGAGCTCGGCGGTTAGGTCGTCGCTCTTGCCCTCGGACTGGATGCGTCGTCCGATCTCCAGGATCTCGTCCTTGGCGATCTCAAGGCGCGTGGAAACCTCGTCGGCGGCCGCGTTGATCGCCTCGCGCTTGTAGTCGCGACTCCAGGTGACGAACTCCTCGGCAAGCGTGTTGGCGATCTCAGCTGCGCGCGCGGGATCGCGGTCGCGCGCGGTGATGCGCACGATGTTGGTCTGCCCCACCGCTGAGACCGTCACGCGCCCCGCGAGCTGCTCGGGCGTGATGCCCAGGCCGAGCGTTCGGATGGTGTTCTCCAGGAGCGGGCGCACCTGCATGAGCTGCACCTGCGTCTGGAGCCCGCGCTCAGGCTGGCTAGAGAAGTCCAGACCAATGCTGCCGAAGAGCTCGGTGCCGCTCCCCTTCTCGGCGATGAGGACCTTCGCCTCGCCCTCGTACACCGGGGCCTGGAGCAGACTCGCCACGAGCGCCGCGAGGGCGACGATCACCACGGCCTGGATGATCACGCAGCGGCGGGCCCGGATGACGTTGAGATAGTCGCGGAGTTCCACGGAGGCTAGTTCTTCGCGAACGACGTGATGAACCAGTGCTTCACGCCGCCGATGTCCTTGCTCACGGAGGTGATCGTGCCGGCGGTACGCGGCGCGGTCCCACCGGAGAGCGTGATGCGCACGCTCGCGGTGCCCGAACCACTGGAGACACCGTTGATGGTCAGTGTCTTGAATCCACCGTCGACGATCGCCTTGGGGATGTCCTGATTGGAGGCCTGGGCGCTGATGATCGCGGAGATCACGCCACTGTCACCCGTGACACTGGGCGTGGAGCCGGTGTTGCCGTCGCGGGTGATGGAGCTGAAGTACCACACGCCGTTGTAGTCACGCAGCACCATCGTGCCCGAGATCGAGCCGCCGCTCGAGTAGTTGGCGGTGATACGAACGCTGGCCGTCGAGCCGCTCTTGGTGACGGTACCCAGGTTGAACGACGTGATCTCCCCGCGAACGAGCTTGCCGATCTGCTCCTGGCTCGCCACCTGCTCGGCGTACATGCGCTGCTGCTGGTCTGCGGTGGGGGGCTTTGCCACCGGAGCGCTCGCGGTGCCCGACGACGTGCCGCCGGATGTGGACTGAGCAGTCGTGCCGTCGTCGACGGCCTCCGTCGACGTCGGCTCGTCCGATGCGGTGGGCTCGGTGCTCGCGCCGGGCTCCCCGGCCGACCCGTCCCCGGGCTCGGCAGGATCCGACGGCGGCACGGGGGCGATGATCTCGTTGCTGTCGGCGTCGCCCGCAAGCAGGTCCGCGACCATGTCGATCCCGCCGACCGCGACGAACACACCGGCAAGCGCAGCAACGAGGACGAGCGCGGCAAGCGCCGAATAGAGGCTCTTGCGCCTCTTCGCTACCTCGTCTGCACCTGGAGTGGTCTCCGTCATGAAACGCCTCTCCCTAGCGTGATGGACACCCCCGTACGCACGACCCAGACCCGGGCGCACTTACAGGGATGCTACCACGACCTACTTCACCTGCGCCAACGCACCGACTAGCCGGTCGAGCGCCGCAGGCGACAGCGTAGTGGTCATATCGGCACGTTCGGCCGCACGCATAAGCCCGCCCTCGTCCGGCCACTGTCCGAGGAGTGCGCAGACCGCGCGTCCGAGTTCAGCGTCGAGGGCGCTGCGTTCCTGAGCCGTCAGGTACGCCGCGCCCTTCAGCACGGCGCCGAGCTCCTCGGCCGAGAAGGTACGGCTGCCGGGGGCGAACACGTAGAGCGTCTCGCCGTCGAACACGGCCATGTCCGCGGGAAGCTCGAGCGTGACGCCGTCTGCGGCGTCGACCGCGCGCATGAGCGCATCCGGCGCAAGCGCCACGTACGCAGGCGGCGTGATGCCGGTGGCGCGCGCGTACGCCTCGGCCACACCCGCGCCGCCCCCGAAGGGGTACGCATCGGCAAGCGTGTCGTAGCTGGTACCCGGGATCGACACGGGCGTCGCCGGACTCACGAACGTGGCCTGCGCCGCGCCCTGCGACACATCCACGAGCGTGATCACCTGCGCGACAACCGCACCGTCCTCATCCGGCGCCGCTGCCACGACAAGGACGCGCGTGAGGTCGTCTGCCCGCACGCCGGGGCCCTCGCCCACGAGTCCGCGCGACCACGCCGTCCACAGCGCCGCGACGGCCAGCGCGATGACCGCAACGACGATGAGCACGATGCGCACAAGCCTCACACGCGGTTCATGGTGCGGGGGGAACGCTGCCATCGGTCACATCCCCAGGTAGGCGACGATGCCCGCGGCCATGCCGTCCACGACCTTGGCGCGGTAGGCGGGGTCTGCCAGAAGCCGGTCTTCCTTCGGGTTGGAGAGGAACCCGGTCTCGACGAGCACGCTCGGCACGGTGGCGTAGTTGAAGCCGGAGAGGTCCGCGCGCTTGACCACGCCACGGTCGGCCGCGCCGGTCGACGCGAGCACCGCGGCGTGTACGGCCTTGGCCGCGGCCAGACTGCGGACCTCGATGGGCGCCACCCAGGTGTTGCCGCCCGGATACAGCGTGGAGACCCCGGAGATGTCGGCGTTGGTGGACGAGTCCGCGTGCACGCGTACGAATAGGTCCGCCCGCGCGTCGTTGGCGATCTTCGCGCGCTGGGAATTGGAGATGTCCACGTCATTGGCGGTCCGCGTCATCACCACGGTGATGCCCCGGGCCTCCAGCCGCTTCTTGAGCTCAAGGGACAGCTCGAGCACGAGTTCGTACTCGGCCTGCTTGGTGACCGCTCCCGCCGCCCCGCCGGTCACCTTCATCTTCGTCTCGCTCGCACCCGGACCGATGGGCTCGTGCGCGGTGTTCGCCCGCGCCTGATGCCCGGGGTCGATGCAGACGACCTTGGGACGGCCGGGCGGGCGCGTGTCTGAGGCCGAGGCGGTGACGACGCCGCTTGCGGCCACGGTCGCGTCGGGGTCCGCCCACACGAGCTCGATGACGCTGCCCGGGGCGATGCGCTCCCCGGCCGTGGGCATCTGCGCGAGCACGGTCCCGGTGGCCGCTTCACCGGGCGGGGTGGAGAGCAGCGTGATCTCAAGCCCGGCAATGCCCAGCAGGAGCTCGGCCTCTCCCAGCGGCAGACCGGTGACATCGGGCACCTCGACGAGCATGGTGGTCACGCTCGACGGGTCCACCGTGAGCGTGGCCTCGGCGACGCCTGCGTCCAGCGCCACGACGTCGATTTCCTCGGCGTCCGCGGGCGTGCCCACGCTGCCGGTGAGCAGCGCGACAGCAACGGACAGCACCGCAACGGTGGCGAGCACGGCCGAGCCGACGACCAACGCGCGCTTGCGCTTGTCGCGCACTCGCTCGAGTCTATCGGCTCTGCTTCGACGCGCCATCCGTGATCCTTCGTGTGGTGGGCCTTCGCGCAACATGGGTCCGCGATCGGGCTCTCAGCCAGCGGACGCGCGCAGCGGTTCACAGTATAGCCGAGGGAGCGAACACCAGCGCTGTGGTTGGATCTCACCGGCGTTCCGCGGGGACCGGTCCGTCAGCTTCGCGGGAGCCGCTGCACGGGCGCACCTGGAGGTCCACATCACAACCGAGCACCGCCAGGAGTGTGAGGACTTTGTCGATCGACTTCGTGTAGTTCGTCTGGTCGATCAGGCGGTAGAACTGGGCGGGTGACGTGCCAAGGCGGCGGATGATCTCGCGCTTCGACAGCCTGGTCCGACTGAGTTGCCGCTGCGCCTCCAGGGTGAGTCTGTACAGCAGCATGTCGCGCAAGTAGGCGGGGTCCTGGTTGTACTCCAGGACTTGGTCTCCAAGCACGGAGCCCTCAGCACCGGACGCGAGCAGATAGGTGAAGCCTTGCATGGCGAGTTCCGCGTCAACGTAAACATCAGCCACAGGGTCCTGCAAGCCAGGTACCGGGTCCGCCTTTCCATACGGGAACGTTAGAGACCCGCGTGACGTCCTCACGATGAAGACCTGCTGTTCCTCATCTGCTCTGACGGACTCGATCCTCACAGCCGACCGTCCCTTTCGAGTTGATCGATTTGACTCGTCATGCGTCGCGCAGCAGCGCTCACTGACAACACGTTACCCTGTACGGTAACACCTGAGACCCGCAACCTCAATCGCCTGAGACAGCAGGAGGCTCCCGCGCATTCGCGGAAGCCTCCGTTCGCATGAACTGGTGGGCCCAGCAGGATTCGAACCTGCAACCAAGGGATTATGAGTCCCCTGCTCCACCGTTGAGCTATGGGCCCGGAGTGTCGTCCTGGCACTCGTCGGGCGAACCCACGCCGCGTGCCACCAACTCGCCCATGATAGCAGCATCACGGAGCCGCGCCGCGTGCATGGGCTTGGCGTAGTGGTCCAGGAAGAACGCCGCCGAGTGATGGCCGAGCCGCGCGCTCACCTGCTCCGCATCTGCACCTCCGGCCAGTGACAGCGAACCCGACGTGGCGCGCAGGTCGTGGAAGCGGCAGTCGAGTCCGGTGGTGCGCGCCCACGCATGCCACGCGCTTGAGAACGAGTCCGGCCACCAGGGCCTCCCTTGCGCATCGCAGATCAGCAGCTCGCCCCATGAGAGCACGCTGCCGTCGGGACGCACGGCATGCGTCTGCCACGCGCGGCCCGCGGCCTCCCTGGCGACCTCACGCTCGGCGATCGCCGTACGCAGGATCTCCACAAGCTCGGGTGGCACGTCGACATATCGCTCCCTGCCCGACTTGGGCCAGGCGCGCATCCGGTAGCGTGCCAGCGGGTTCCTGCCACGGGACGGGTCGTCGGACTTGTCCCACGCCCTGCGCACAGTGATCATCCCGAGCCCGTGTTCGTCTTCAGGGCCGGGAAGCGTGATGTCGCCCACCTCAAGGGCGAGGATCTCTCCCCGGCGCATGCCGGTCGCCAGCGCGAGCGCCACCGGCACGAACAGTCGTCCGGCAACACCCTCGGAGCCCCTAAGCGCACGCAGCACAGCTGCCGCCTCGGCCGGCTCAAGCGCCCGGACCCGCGTGCGCCGGACACGTGGCCGGTCCACGCCGCACCCCTTAGCAAGCACGTTGCGCTCCAGCCGACCCAGGGACACCGCCCGATCAAGTGCCATTCGCAGTGTCACATGGGTGAGTTCGCGCGTGCGCACCGAAAGCCCCAGCCCGCCCTCGGAGCGCGGCGTGCCCATCAGCAGGTAGAGGGCGGTGACGTGCTCGGCGGTGAGCCGGTCGAGTCTGATCGTGCCCAGATGCGGCCGCAGGTATCGCCGTACGTGTCCCCGGTAGCTGGCGACGGTGGAGGCCGCGAGCTCACCGTCCCGCGCCTTCGGCTCGACGTGGACGGCCAGCCACTCGTCAAGCCACGCCCCCACCGTCTCGCGTCGTCGTCGCCTCACTCTGCGCTCCCGCCCGCCGTCACCGTCTGTCGGCACCGTCACCGGGTCCTGCATCCTGCACCTGCTGCCTTAACCACACCTGAGCCGGATGTGAGTCCGCGGGCACTCCCAACGGTTGCAGCCCTCGGAGCGCCTGCTATAATCGCGAGGCGCCGATACTCCTCAGTAGCTCAATCGGCAGAGCATCCGGCTGTTAACCGGAGGGTTGTAGGTTCGAGTCCTACCTGAGGAGCCAGAATCCTTCCGAGGGCCCCGCCAGGGGCCTTCGTCGTTTCCCGGTGGTGGACGTTCGCCCACGCCCTGCCCCGACGGGTACACTTCTTGCAGACAGACGCCTCGTATCCACCCGACCCGAGGAGACGCCAGCATATGACGCCCGCACGGATCCTGATCGCTGACGATGACCCCGCCGGCCGCTACCTTCTCGTCTCCACGCTCACGTCCGCCGGCTATGAGACCTACACCGCCGAGGACGGCGCCCAGGCCCTTGCGGTCGCCCGGGGCGAGGCGCCGGACCTCATCATCACCGACATCCTCATGCCGCAGATGGACGGGTACCAGCTCTGTCGTGAATGGGAGGCCGACCCGTCGCTCGCACACATCCCATTCATCTTCTACACCGCCAACTACGCCGACGAGGAAGACGAGCGGTTCGCTCTGAGCCTCGGCGCCGACCGGTTCTTGCGTAAGCCGCTCGAGCCCGGCGCACTCCTCGCCGAGGTCAAGACGCTGCTTGAGAACCACCGTCCCTCCGGTGTCCTCCCCAAGCCCACGAAGCCGGCCGATGAGGCCCGCGTACTGCGGGAGTACAACGCCCGACTCGTGAGCAAGCTCGAGCGTCAGCTGGAGGAGGTCCAGCAGGCCAACGACCAACTCGTCGAGATGATGAACGGCACCGTCCGGGCGGTCGCCAAGCTGACCGAGGCGCGCGACCCGTACACCTCAGGGCACCAGGAGCGGGTAGCGGACCTCGCTGCGGCCATCGCCCGGCGCATGGGCCACGACCACCTGTACTGCGAGGGCATCCGGACCGCCGGACTCGTCCATGACATCGGGAAGATCGCCGTGCCCGCGGAGATCCTCGCCATGCCCCGGCGTCTGACCACCGAGGAGTTCGCACTCATCAAGGTGCACCCCGGCGTGGGCCACGACGTGCTCTCGGGCATCCGCTTCCCGTGGCCGGTAGCCGAGTGGGTTCTCCAGCACCACGAGCGGATCGACGGCAGCGGCTACCCCGCAGGACTGGAGGGTGATGAGATCGACGTCGGCGCCCGCATCCTCGCGGTCGCCGATGTCGTCGAAGCGATGTCGTCACACCGTCCCTACAAGACGGGCGCCGGGATCGATGCCGCCCTCGAGGAGATCGAACAGAACGCGGGCCGCTTCTACGACGTCGGTGTCGCCGCCGCGTGCATCGCGCTCTTCCGTGAGGACGCCTACTCGATCCCAGCAGCCAACAGCGGGGCCGTCTACTCCAGGTAGTCCTTCAGGCGGCTTGAGCGGCTGGGGTGCCTGAGTTTGCAGAGCGTCTTGGACTCGATCTGGCGGATGCGCTCGCGCGTGACGCCGAACTCACGGCCAACCTCTTCAAGCGTGCGCGGATGTCCGTCCTCCAGCCCGAAGCGGAGCTCGATCACCTTGCGCTCGCGCTCGGACAGTGAGTCCAGCACCTTGGCGAGCTGCTCCTGCAGCATGCTGAAGCTCGCGGCATCAGGCGGCACGACGGCCTCGCCGTCCTCGATGAAGTCGCCGAGCTGCGAATCCTCTTCCTCGCCGATCGGCGTCTCGAGGCTCACGGGTTCCTGGCTGATCTTGAGTATCTCGCGCACGCGCTCGGCGGTCATCTCCATCTTCTCGCCGATCTCCTCCGGGGTGGGCTCGCGCCCGAGCTCCTGGAGCAGCTGACGCTGGATACGGATGAGCTTGTTGATGGTCTCGACCATATGCACCGGGATGCGGATGGTGCGGGCCTGGTCCGCGATGGCGCGGGTGATCGCCTGACGGATCCACCACGTGGCGTAGGTGGAGAACTTGAAACCCTTGCCGTAATCGAACTTCTCCACGGCGCGGATCAGTCCGAGGTTGCCCTCCTGGATGAGGTCGAGGAAGAGCATCCCGCGGCCCACGTAGCGCTTGGCGATCGAGACCACGAGGCGCAGGTTGGCCTCGACGAGCTGCTTCTTGGCCTCCACGCCGATGCGCTCGATGCGCTCCAGCCGCCTGACCTCCGCGCGCTCGAGCTTGATGCCCTTCTCGGCCGCTTCCTCAAGCTGCGCGACGGCTTCGAGCCCGGCCTCGATCTTCATGGCGAGGTCGACTTCCTGACGCGCTGTGAGCAAGGAGACCTTGCCGATCTCCTTGAGGTACATGCGCACGGGGTCGCTCGTGAGTGGCGCCGACGCGACCGTGTCGGTCTTGCGACGAGGCTTACGCTTGGCAGCCGCCTTTGGTGCGGGCTTCTCGATCGCAGCCACCTCTGCCGCAGTGGCATCGTCGTCCTCAGGCGGATCGGCCTCCTCGTCGGGGCCGTCGTCCTCACTGATGGCGTCCGGGATGTGCTCCTCGGCGATCTCGATACCCGCCTTCACGAAGGAGGCGTAGATGGTCTCGTACTGCTCCTCTGACAGGTCGATGTCCGAGAGCGCGCCGGAGATCTCCTCGTCGGAGAGGCTGCCCTTGGCCTTGCCGATCTTGACCAGCGTCTTGACCGCCGAGAGCTCGAGCTCAGGCGCCGTCTTGGCAGGGGCCTTGGGTGCGGCCGCCTTCTTGGCACGTGTCTTCGGGGCCGGCGCCCTTGTTGTCGCCTTGTCCGCGGATGCCGCGGTGGTGGCCTTGTCAGCCGCGGGTGTGTCCGATGCGCTCGTCTTCTTGGATGCTGCCGTCACGCGGTATGCTCCGTCCCTTGGTCCTCCGCGCCGACACGGTGCGTTCGCAGCTTCTGCTGCTCACGCTGCGCCTCGGCGATCTCTCCGAACAGCCGGTCGTACGCCTCGCGATCAGCGACCGGATCGAGCGCGCTCAGCTCCGCCTTCCTACTGAAGATTAGACGTCCGAGCGCGAACTCCTTGACGCGTGCCGCCACTTCCCGGAACGCGTAGTCTACTTGTTCCACTTCGGCCGCGTCCACCAACCACTCGGTGAGCATCTCGGCCGCTTCACGGTCACGACCCGCGACCGATTCGTACAGTGCCCCCTTGACCGCTCCCCCCGCGTCGACGACGAGCGCCAGGACGCGGCGCACGGTCTCGTCGGCCACGGCTTCGTCTTGCAGCAAATCCCGTGCCCCGGCCCGAACCGACGGCGCGATCGCGGCCAAGCGCACGAGCTCGCGCTCGGCCTTGGCCTCGGCCGACAGCGGCACAGCCTGATCAGCGGGCGGCGTCTCGCCGTCGGGTGCGGACCGCGCCTGGCGGGTCTGCGCACGCGGCACGACGCGCTGCACGGTGGCGAAGTCGGTCTGCAGTCTGGATGCCAGGTAGTTCATATAGTCCTTGCCGAGCAGCGAGTCGCGGACCGGCGCGAGCACGGCGGCCGCCTCGGTAAGCGCCGCGCTGCGGCCCTCCGGTCGCGAAAGGTCATGCGCGGCGAGGCGCGCATCGAGCGCGAACTGTACGAGCGGCACGGCTCCATCGATCAGCGCGGCCATCTGCTCCGGGCCCTCGGCGGACACGTAGTCGGCCGGGTCCATCCCGCCGGGGATGAGCGCCACATGCAGGTCCACCCGGGACCTCCCGGCTTCCGGCGTTGCCGTCCAGTCCAGGAACTCGATGGCCCTGAGAGCCGCGCGCTGCCCGGCCTCGTCTCCGTCGAACAGGTACACCACGCGCTTGCCGAACCGGCCGAGCAGCTTCACGTGGCGGTCGGTGAGGGCCGTGCCGAGCGTGGCCACCACGTGGCGCAGTCCCGCCTCGTGAAGCGCGATCACGTCGGTGTAGCCCTCCACGACCACAGCGGTCTCTTTCGCCACGATGTCAGCCCGGGCTCGGTCCAGGCCGAAGAGCGTCTGCGACTTGCGGAAGACCGGGGTCTCCTGGGAGTTGAGGTACTTGGGCTCGCCTGAACCCACCACCCGACCGCCGAACGCGATGGTGCGGCCGGACAGGTCGGTGATCGGGAACATGATGCGGTCGAAGAACCGGTCCCGTGCCGAGCCGCGATCGTCCAGCATGAGGTTGGCATCCACGAGCTCCTCACGTGAGAACCCCTGTGCCGCCAGCTCGCGCGCAAGAGTGCCGCGGCCGCCGGGCGCGTAGCCGAGTCGCCAACGCTTGGCCACGTCCGAGCCGAAGCCGCGGCGCGCAAGGTACTCGCGCGCCGCGGTGGCGCCCGGCGTGCGTGAGGTGGTGAGCTCCCGGTGGAAGAGCGCGGCGGCGGCCTCGCACGCCGCAACCAAACGCTCCTTGCGCGACGCGCTCACCCCCGTGCCGCCCTCTTCGCGGATGTCGATGCGGGCGCGCTCGGCCAGCCGCCTGACGGCGTCCGGGAACTCGAGGTGCTCGGCCTCCATCACGTAGCCGAAGGCGTCCCCGCCGCGACTGCAGCCGAAGCAGTGCCACAGTTGCGTGGACGGGTCGATCTTGAAACTCGGCGTCTTCTCACCGTGGAAGGGACAGTTGCCCCAGAACAGGCGTCCCTTCTGCTTGAGCACCACGGTCTCGGAGACGAGGGAGACGAGGTCGGTCGCGTCGCGTACGCGCGCGACGTCTTCATCGGGGATGCGACCCACCGACTCTCACCTCCTCCGGATATGCGCCGCCGCACGGACGTGACGTACCGTGCGGCCTGAACACAACGCTCCCGGGCGCCGCGCGGGCGCCCGGGAGCATTCTACCCCAGCGACGTGACGCGCCTACCCGCCGTGCACCTTGAGGAACAAGGGCACGAACACGAGCGAGACGACGGTCATGAGCTTGATGAGGATGTTCATCGACGGACCGGAGGTGTCCTTGAACGGGTCACCCACGGTGTCACCGACGACAGCAGCCTTGTGGGCCTCGGAGCCCTTGCCACCGTGGTTGCCGGCCTCGATGTACTTTTTCGCGTTGTCCCACGCGCCACCGGCGTTGGCCATGAAGACGGCCATCAGGAAGCCGGTCACGAGCGCGCCGGCGAGCAGACCGGCCAGCATCGAGAGGTCGATCATGCCAACCACGATCGGCACGGCCACGGCGATAGCACCGGGGACGACCATCTCCTTCAAAGCGCCCTTGGTGGAGATGTCCACGCACGCGGCGTAATCCGGCTTGCCGGTTCCCTCCATGATGCCCGGGATCTCGCGGAACTGACGGCGCACCTCACCGATCATGGCGAAGGCGGCACGACCGACCGCGCCCATGGTGAGCGCACCGAACAAGAACGGCAGCATGCCGCCGACGAACAGGCCGACGATGACGTACGGGTTCTCAAGCGACATGTCGATGGACAGGCCGCCGATGGACAGGCTCTGGCGGAACGCCACGAACAGAGCCAGCGCGGTCAGGCCCGCCGAACCGATGGCGAAGCCCTTGGCGATCGCCGCGGTGGTGTTGCCTACGCTGTCGAGCGAGTCGGTGATCTTGCGGATGTCCTTGCCCATGTGAGCCATCTCGGCGATACCACCGGCGTTGTCGGCCACCGGACCGTAGGCGTCCACGCCGACGGTGATCGCGGTGATCGACAGCATGCCGAGCGCGGCGAGCGCGATGCCGTAGATGCCCGACAGGTCGTTGTCCGGCACCGCGGCGTTGCCCGCGATGTAGGACAGCACGATGCCCGCGGCCACCACAAGGATCGGGAGCGCGGTGGAGAGCATGCCGGTCTCCAGGCCCGCGATGACGTTGGTGGCGGTACCGGTCTCGGAGGCCTCGGCGATCTTCTTGACCGGACGGAAGTGGTCCGAGCAGAAGTACTCGGTGATCTTGCCGATCGCGATACCGGCCACGAGACCGGCCACGACCGCCGCGAGGTACCACATACGCGCCGGCTCGCCGGTGACCTGGCTCCAGTGCCAGAACAGGTACGCCATCGCGCCGACCTCGAGGACGGCCGCCACGTACGTGCCCTTGTTCAGCGCCGAGTGCAGGTTGCCGCCCTCTTTGGCGTTGACGGCGAACAGGCCGATGATCGACATGATGATGCCGAAGGCGGCGATCAGCAGCGGCACCGAAAGACCGTACATCAGGTCCATGGACTTCGCGCCGGCGGTGTACCACAGCGATACGGCGAGCACCATCGGCGCGAGGATCGAGCCCACGTAGCTCTCGAAGAGGTCGGCGCCCATGCCGGCCACGTCGCCCACGTTGTCGCCGACGTTGTCAGCGATGACCGCGGGGTTGCGCGGATCGTCCTCGGGGATACCGGCCTCGACCTTGCCGACCAGGTCCGCACCCACGTCGGCGGCCTTGGTGTAGATGCCGCCGCCCACACGCGCGAAGAGCGCGATCGAGCTGGCGCCCATCGCGAAACCGTTGACGATCTCGGCATTGGCGACCGGGTTCTCACCCATGATGAGCATGGTGATGGCCCACAGCGACAGACCGCCGAGGCCGAACGAGGCGACCGTGAGGCCCATCGTGAGACCCGAGCGGAACGCGACGGTGAGCGCCTTGTGGACGCCCTCGGTCGCCGCCTGGGCGGTGCGTGCGTTGGCACGCGTGGCGATGTACATGCCGATGTAGCCCGCCGCCGCCGACAGCGCGGCGCCCGACAGGAACGCGACCGCGGTCAGCCACGTCACGGCGAAGCCGAGCACCACGGCCACCACGAGCGCGAAGACGATGAGTACGCGGTACTCACGCATGAGGAACGCGAGTGCGCCCTCCTGCGTCGCCTTCGAGATCTCCTGCATCCGTTCGTTACCCGGGTCCTGCTTGAGCACCCAGCTGGCGAGGTAGAGCGCGACGGCGAAGCCGATGACGGCCGCTACCGGCGCAAGCCAGGCGATCCACTCCTGCATGTCTGCCTCTCTTCTTCTCCGGTGAACGTGCGAAACGCGAAGGATGCCCGAAGCCCCCTCGGCGCTTTGGCGATGATAGCCGACCTTGTATGGTGCGGCAACAACTCGGCAACGGCACGCGCCGGTGCGCTACCCCCGCCAGCGACTGGGTATCATCAGCCGCTCGAACGTGCGGATGGCGAAGCGGTCCGTCATGCCCGAGACGTAGTCGGTCACGGCCTGTACCAGACCGCTCTCCTCATCAGGCTGCGCCTCGTCGGGAAGCGACGCCGGCGACTCCAGATAGTGGCGGAAGAGCGTCTGCACCACGCGGTACGCCTTGGGCTCCTCGCGCTTGGCGTCGGGCGACAGGTACACATGGTCGAACAGGAACGACCGTAGGTCCATCATCGCCTTGTACACACGGTCGTCCATCGCCACATCGTCACGCTCGGCCGTCGTCTCCACGAGGCTCTGCACCATCGTGGTGATGCGCTCGGCGTGCGTGTGTCCGAGCACGTCGCACGGCGCCTGCGGAAGATCGTTCTCGGTCAGTATGCCGCCGCGGATCGCGTCGTCGATGTCGTGGTTCACGTAGGCCACGCGGTCCGAGATCGCCACGATCTGGCCCTCGAGCGTGGCGGCGCGCTTAGAGCCCGTGTGGCACCGGATGCCGTCGCGCACCTCCCAGGTGAGATTGAGCCCCCGACCACCGTACTCGAGCGTCTCGACGATCCGTGAGCTCTGCAGGTTGTGGCGGAACGGGTACGGCACGGCCGGATAGCGGTCCCGCACCTCGCGCAGGGCATCGTTCAGCGCGTCCTCGCCGATGTGGCCGAACGGCGTGTGGCCCAGGTCATGACCGAGGGCGATGGCCTCCGTGAGGTCCTCGTTCAGGCGCAACGCGCGCGCAACCGACCGGGCGATCTGAGAGACCTCGAGGGTGTGCGTGAGACGGGTGCGGTAGTGGTCGCCCTCAGGCGCGAGGAAGACCTGCGTCTTGTGCGAGAGGCGGCGGAACGCCTTGCAGTGGATGATCCGGTCCCGGTCGCGCTGGTACTCGGTGCGGTACGGGTCGTCGCTCACGGGACGCTCCCGGCCGCGCGTGTCACGCGACAGCGCGGCCCGCGACGAGAGCCGGCCCGCTTCCTCGGCCTCATACGCCTCCCGGGTGAGGATCTCTCCGCTCACACGTCCCTCTCGCGTCCGGATGCGACACGAGGCGCCGGATCCGGCCGGCGCCCCGTGCGGTCTGGTCGTCCTAGCGGTTGTCCGAGCCGGAGGCGCGCTCGGCCAGCACCGCCTGCGCGGCGGCAAGGCGCGCGAGCGGCACCCGGTACGGCGAACAGCTCACGTAGTCGAGGCCGAGGGCGACGAAGACGCTCACGGACTCGGGATCGCCACCGTGCTCGCCACATACGCCGAGCTTGATGCCCGGGTTGGCGCTCCTGCCCCGCTCACAGCCCAGGCCGACCACCTTGGCCACGCCGTCGTCGATGGTCTCGAACGGGTTGCGGGTGAGCACCTTGCGCTCGAGGTAGCGCGGCAGGAACTTGCTCTCGATGTCGTCGCGGCTGAAGCCGAACGTCGTCTGGGTGAGGTCGTTGGTGCCGAAGCTGAAGAAGTCGGCCACCTCGGCGATCTCATCGGCGCACACCGCGGCGCGCGGCAGCTCGATCATCGTCCCGATGGGGATGTCGACCGACACGCCCTCCTCCCCGCTCACGCGCGCGATGACCGCCACGCACTCCTCGCGAAGCACCGCAAGCTCGGCCTTCACGCTCACGAGCGGGATCATGATCTCCGGACGTGGGTCCTTGCCCTGCTTCTTGAGCTGGCACGTGGCCCGGGTGATCGCTTCGACCTGCAGTGCGTACAGCTCGGGGTGCATGATGCCGAGGCGGCACCCGCGCAGTCCGAGCATCGGGTTCATCTCGGCCATGGCGTCGATGTGCGCGAGCAGACGGCGCTTGGCGGCAAGCTCCCCGGCGTCGGCGCCGGCGCACTCGGCCCGCACGATCTCCACCTCGAGCTCACGCGGCGAGTCCAGGAACTCGTGGAGCGGCGGGTCGAGCAGACGCACCGTCACCGGCAGGCCGTCCATCGCCTCGAAGATGCCGAGGTAGTCGCCGGTCTGGACGTCGAGCAGCTTGGCGAGGGCGCCGTCGCGGACCTCGTTGCTCTCGGCGAGGATGAAGTCCTGAATGATCGCCTTACGGTCGCCGAGGAACATGTGCTCCGTGCGGCATAGGCCGATGCCGGCCGCCCCGAACTCCCGGCCGAGCGCGGCGTCCTCAGGCGTGTCGGCGTTGGCGCGGACACCGAGCGTGCGGACCTCGTCGGCCCATCCGAGCACGGTGTCGAGGTCTCCGGAGACCTCCGGCTGCACGAGCGAGACGCGCCCGAGCACCACGATGCCGCTGGTGCCGTCGATCGAGATGACGTCGCCCTCGCTGAGCGTCACGTCGGTGCCGCTCACAACGGCCTGCCTGGTCTTCGCGTCGATCTTGAGCGCCTCGGCGCCGCACACGCACGGCTTGCCCATGCCGCGTGCCACGACCGCGGCGTGGGAGGTCTTGCCGCCGTGGCTCGTGAGGATCCCCTCGGCCGAGACCATGCCGTGCAGGTCGTCAGGGGTGGTCTCCCACCGCACGAGGATGACCTTGCGTCCCTCGGCAGCGGCGGACTCGGCGTCATCGGCGGTGAAGACGACCTCACCCACAGCGGCGCCGGGGCTGGCGTTCAGTCCCTTGGCGAGCACGTCGTAGGTGGCGGTGGTGTCGAACTGCGGGTGGAGCAGCTGGTCGAGCTGTGCCGGGACGATCCGCATGAGCGCTTCCTCGCGCGTGATCATCCCCTCCTCGACCATGTCGACCGCGATCTTGAGCGCTGCGCGCGCGGTCCGCTTGCCGATGCGCGTCTGCAGCATCCAGAGCTTGCCCTCCTGGATGGTGAACTCGATGTCGCACATGTCGCGATACGCCTGCTCGAGGATCTCGAACACCCCGTAGAGCTCCTCGGCCGCCTCCGGCAGCACCTCGGCGAGCTCGGCGATCGGACGCGTCTTGCGGATGCCCGCCACCACGTCCTCGCCCTGCGCGTTGGTGAGGAAGTCGCCGTAGTACTCCTTGGTGCCGTCGGCCGCGTTGCGCGTGAAGCCCACGCCGGTCGCCGACGTGTCGCCCATGTTGCCGAAGACCATCGCCTGGACGTTCACGGCGGTGCCGAGGTCGTCGGCGATCTTCTCCATCTTGCGGTAGTACACCGCGCGGTCGTTCATCCAGCTCTTGAAGACCGCTTCGATGGCCAGGTGCAGCTGCAGTTGCACGTCCTGCGGGAAGACGACACGCCCGTCCTGAGCAAGCTGCGGGAACTCCGCGGGCGACACGTGGCTCGAGACGATCCCCTTGAAGATGTCCACGAGGTCCTTGAGGTCGCCGGCGGAAAGATCGGTGTCTTCTGCCGCTTTCCGGTCCATCTTCATCGCGTTGATCGCGTTCTCGAACTCATCACCTTCGACGTCGAGCACGACCTTGCTGAACATCTGGATGAAGCGGCGGTAGCTGTCCCACGCGAAGCGCTCGTTGCCGCTCTTGGTGATGAGGCCCTCGACGCTCCGGTCGTTCAGACCGAGGTTCAAGACGGTGTCCATCATCCCCGGCATCGAGAACGCCGAGCCGGACCGGACCGACACCAGCAGCGGGTCGTTGTCGTCGCCGAGCGTCTTGCCCATCTTCTGCTGGAGGACGGCCACGTGCTCGGCGACCTCCTCGGCAAGACCGGCCGGGAAGGACGGCGGCGTTGCATTGTAGTACTCCATGCACGCCTGGCAGGTGATGGTGAATCCGGGCGGCACCGGAAGCCCCATGTTCGCCATCTCGGCGAGGTTGGCGCCCTTGCCGCCGAGCACGAACTTCATGTCCTTGTTGCCCTCGGTCTGTCCCGCCCCGAACGCGTAAACCCGCTTGATGTCAGACAAGGTCGCTCCCTTTCTCCGGCCTACCCCCGACAGCGTGCCTGCATGATACCGCACCTTGCTCCGGCGCTCAGTCCTGTGTCTGGAAGCGCGCGCCGATGTTGCGCAGGATCTCCTGCGCCGACTCCTCCACCGCCCGGTTGTCGGTGTGGATGACCAGGCAGCCGATCTTGCGCATGATCGCCCGGGCCTCGGCAAGCTCCGCTTCGATGGCCTCGCGGTCCGCGTAGCGCGGGATGTACCCACCGAACTCGCGCATCCGCTCGGTGCGGATCTGATGGAGGACGGCCACGCTCGTCACGAGCCCGAAGACCCGGCGCGGATCGAGCTCGAAGATCTCCGACGGCGGCGCCACGCCCGGCGCGAGCGGGACGTTGGCCACCCGCCACCCCTTGAAGGCCAGGTACATGGCGATGGGCGTCTTGGAGGTGCGCGACACGCCGAGCAAGACGATGTCGGCTTCCTGGAGCCCCTCGGGGTGACGGCCGTCGTCGTGCTTGACAGCGAACTCCATCGCCTCGATCCGGTCGAAGTACCCCTCGTCGGTCCTGCGCATCCGTCCGGGCTCGCCGGTGGGCTCTTTGCCCGTGACATCGGTCAGACGCTGGATGGCCGGGCCGAGCAGGTCGACGCCGACCACACCGCCTTCCTCCAGCCGGCGCATCTCGCGCCGGAGCGGCTCGGAGACGAGCGTATAGAAGAAGATGCAGTCGTGCCCGCAGTGCTCGCGCACGAGGCTCCGCAGCCCCTCGGGCGTGGTCACCTTGGGAAGCCGCTCGATACGGAACGCGTTGGGCCGGAACTGCGAGATCGCCGCGAGCGCCACGGTCTCGCCGGTCTCGCCGAGCGAGTCCGACAGTACGTGGATCGTCACCGCGCGTTCGCGCACCGTCCTACCCCGCCAGCTTGCTGAAGTCCGCGAAGCGGTCGAACAGGCCCACCAGCCGGTTCAGGAGCGCGAGCCGGTTGCGGCGGACGGTCGGGTCCGGGTCCATCACGAGCACCTTCTCGAAGAACTCGTCGACCGGCGCGCGCAGGCGTGCGATCTGATCGAGGGCCGATGAGTAGTCCGGGTCGGTACCGCCGGGCCCGCCGAGCGCCGGGGCCCCGCATGCCTCGATGGCGGCCTCGAGTGCGCGCTCGGCGTCGGTGAGCAGCGCGGCGTCCAGATCGGTGCCGGCCGCGACGTCACTCAGGTTCGCGGCGCGCTTGAACGCGATGGCGAGGTCAGCGCCGCCTTCAGTGGCGCGGAACGCCTTGACCGCGGCAACGCGCCGCGCGGTGTCGTAGACGTCACCGGATGCGACCGCGAGCACGGCGAGGATCTCGTCGTGGGCGTAGCCCTGGTCCTTCAAGATGACCGCAAGACGGGTGTCGAAGAACTCCCGCACCGTAGCGGCCGTGGCCTGGGCGTCCAGGTCGGCAATCACGTCGCGGTATCCCGCGACCGCCTCGGCGATGGCCGCATCCAGGTCGATGCGCACGCCGCCATCCAGGAGCATCGCGAGGATGCCGATCGCCTGACGCCTGAGCGCGTACGGGTCCGCCGAGCCGGTGGGCGCCTGGCCGATCGCGAAGATGCCCGCGATAGTGTCGAGCTTGTCGGCGATCGCGACGATCCGCGCCGCGAGCGTGGCGGGAAGCGCGTCGCCGGCGAAACGCGGGCGATAGTGATCAGGGATGCCGTCGGCCACCTCGGCTGACTCTCCCGCGGCCAGCGCGTAGTGGCGGCCCATCACGCCCTGGAGCGACGTGAACTCCACCACGGCCTGCGTGACCAGGTCCGCCTTCGCCAGACGCGCGATGCGTGCGGCGCTCGCGGCCGTGCCCGCGTCGACGCCCGCCGCGGTGGCGAGCGCACCGCTCAGCCGTTCGATACGACGCACCTTGGCGCCGAGCGAGCCGAGCTTCTCATGGAAGACGATCACGTCAAGATCGTCCACGTACGCCTCAAGCGGGCGCTTGAGGTCCTCCCGGAAGAAGAACACCGCATCTGCCAGGCGTGCGCGGATGACACGCTCGTGACCGGCCACGATCTGCGCGGCACGGGCGGAGTCGCCGTTGTGGACCACCAGGAAGCGCGCCATCAGACGGCCCTCGGCGTCATCGACCGGGAAGTAGCGCTGGTGACTCTCCATCGCTTCTTCGACGATCTCGCGCGGCACCTCGAGGAACTCATCGTCGAAGGTGCCCACCACGACAGACGGCCACTCGACGAGGTTCACGACCTCCTTGAACGTCTTGCCGGGGACCACGGCGGTCCCGTTGAGGGCCGCCGAGGCGGCGTCAAGACCCTCGCGTATGACGCGGGCACGGTCCTCCGCCGAGACCATGACGTATGCCCCGGCAAGATCATCGGCGTACGAGCCTGCTGAGGAGACCTCGACCGGACCGGCGAGGAACCGGTGCCCCGCGCTCGTCTGTGTGGCCTCAAGACCCGCGAAGCGGACCGGGACGACCTCGTCGCCGAAGAGCGCCACCAGCCACCGCACAGGCCGGATGAACCGCGTGGCGCCGCTTCCCCACCGCATCGACTTGACCCACTCGATGTCGGTGATGAGCGACGTGAGCAGCCCGGGAAGCACCTCGGAAGCCGGACGCCCTTCCTCCTCGATGTGCGCGACCACGTACTCGGCGCCATCGATGGACTCGCGCACGAGGTCGGTGACCGCCAGGCCGCGGCTGCGGGCGAATCCCTCGGCGGCCTTCGTTGGCTGACCGTTCTCGTCGAAGGCCACTTTGGCGGCAGGCCCCTTCACCGTCAGCGCGAGGTCGGACTGGCGCTCGGCCAGCCCGCGGACCACAAGCGCGATCCGGCGCGGAGAGCCGAACGTCTGGAGCTCCTCATAGGGAAGCCGAGCGGCCTCCAGGCGCGCCGCGGCCAGCGCGCGCACCTGCTCCACCGCGTCGTACAGCGGAGCCGAGGGGACCTCCTCGACACCGATCTCGAGCAGCAGGTCGCGGCTCATGCGGCATCACCGCCCTCGGCTGCAGAGGCGTCCTGTGGCGTGACGCTTGCCACGTAGGCCTCGGCGGCCCCGCGCGCCAGCGCCCGGATGCGGCCGATGAAGCTCACGCGCTCGGTCACGGCGATGGCGCCACGTGCGTCGAGCAGGTTGAAGTAGTGGGAGCACTTGAGCGCCTGCTCGTATGCGGGGAGCACCGCACCTGCCTCGAGCACGCGACGGCTCTCGGCCTCATGCATGTCGAACAGGCGGCGCAGCATGGCCGTGTCGGCGAGCTCGAAGTTGTAGGTGGACTGCTCACGCTCGTTGCGCAGGAACACGTCGCCGTAGGTGTAGCCGGGGCACCACTCGAGGTCGTAGACCGAGTCCACGCCCTGGATGTACATCGCGAGGCGCTCGATACCGTAGGTGATCTCGGCGGGGACCGGGTCGCACTCGATGCCGCCCACCTGCTGGAAGTACGTGAACTGCGTGACCTCCATGCCGTTGAGCCACACTTCCCAGCCCAGCCCCCACGCGCCGAGCGTGGGCGACTCCCAGTCGTCCTCCACCAGGCGCATGTCGTGCTCGGCGGGCTCGATGCCGATGGCCCGAAGCGAGTCCCAGTACAGGTCGAGCACGTTGTCCGGGCTCGGCTTCAAGATCACCTGGTACTGGTAGTAGTGCTGCAGGCGGTTGGGGTTCTCGCCGTAGCGCCCGTCAGTGGGGCGGCGGCTCGGCTGGACGTACGCCGTCTTCCACGGCTCGGGGCCGAGCGAGCGCAGCGTCGTGGCCGGGTGGAACGTGCCGGCGCCGACCTCCATGTCGTGGGGCTGCAGCACGACGCACCCCTGGTCCGCCCAGTACCGCGCGAGCGCGAACATCATGTCCTGGAAGTTGAGTGCCATAGCTCCTCGGATCCTCGATCGGACGGTCAGCACCCCGCCGTGTCACGGCGTGTGGTCAGCGTGGCAGACAGTGTACACCAGCACCGCGCGCGGGACACCGCGCCGTGGTACGGTTGCCGTGACCGCATCCGCCGGTCCGCCCGCTCGCACGGACAGCACGCCTGAGGACACGCCGCCTGTGAGACGCATCGCCGCGATAGACATCGGCTCCAACTCCATCCGGGGCATCGTCGCCGAGGTCGCTCCCGACGGCACGTACCGCATCATCGACGACGAGCGGTTCCAGACGCGCCTTGCCGCGGGCCTCGCCGCCACCGGACGCATCGCGGCGGACCGCGCCGATGCGTCCGTGACCGCGCTCGAGCATCTGCTGCGCGTGGCCCGCGCCCGCGGGGCGGACACCGTTCGCGCGCTTGCGACCGCTGCCGTGCGGACCGCGGCCAACGGCCCCGAGTTCCTTGCCAGCGTCCGTGATCGGCTCGGCCTTGCCATCGAGGTCATCGACGGCCCCACGGAGGCGCGGCTCGCGTTCCTCTCGGCCGAGGCGAACTTCGACCTTCCCGACCCTGTCGCCGTGCTCGACATCGGCGGCGGCTCCCTCGAGCTCGTCATCGCCCGGCACGGCGCCATCACCGACGTGCACTCGTTCCCGCTCGGCGCGGTTCGGCTGCTGGCCGACCTTCCCGCCGATGAGGACCCTCCCTCGGCCGACACGCTCGCCGCGCTGGCCGCCGCCGTCTCAGCGGAACTTTCCGCTGGCCTGGGTGAAGAGCCGCAGGGCGTACGTACCGTCATCGGCAGCGGCGGGACCGTCACGTCGCTCGTGGGCGTGGCGGTGGCAGCACGCGGCGAGGACCCGTTCTCGCTCCAGGGCGCCGAGGTGTCCGCCGGGGACCTGGAGCGCACGTGGGAGCAGCTCGCCACCCTCCCCCGCAAGCGTCGCGCACGCACGCCGGGGCTTGCGGCCTACCGGGCCGACACGGTCGTCCTCGGGGGCCTTGTCGTACGTGAGGTCATGCGCCAGCTCGGCGCCGAGCGCCTGATCGCCAATCAGAAGGGCCTGCGCGAAGGCATCCTGCTCGACACCATCGCCACCCTCGGCCGGGACGCCACGCCGCCGCCGCTTCGCGAGGTGGCCGAGCGTTTCGGCGAGCGTTGTCACTACGACGCGGAGCATGCGGCGCACGTGACGCGGCACGCACTCGCCCTGTTCGACGCGCTGCGCGAGTTCCGCCTGCTGCCGGCCGCGGCCGGTGCCCGCGAGCGAGAACTCCTCGAGGCCGCGGCGGTCACCCACGACGTGGGCTACCTGATCGGCCACGACAAGCACCATCGCCACTCCTGGAACCTCATCGCGCACGCCGACCTTCCCGGCCTGACCGCGCGCGAGACCACCGTGGTGGCCGCCGTCGCGCGGTATCACCGCGGCGCGCATCCCAAGCGGTCGCACGAGGCCTGGCGGCGGGTGAGCGACGAGGACCGGGCGCTGGTGCGCGTGCTCGCGGGCATCCTTCGTGTGGCGGACGGCCTCGACCGCTCCCAGGTGGGCCGGGTCCACGCGCTCTCACTCGCCGAGCACGACGGCGCACTGGTCGTCGTCGCCGAGGGACCGGGCGACCTGGACGTCGAGATCCGCGGCGCCGCCGCGAAAGCGGCACTGCTCGCCGAGGCGCTCGACCGCCCGGTGGAGATCACCGACAGATGTCCGCCGCGTACAGGTCGAGTGCCTTCAGGCGTGCGTGCACGTGGTACCGGACGAACGCGCGCATGAGCGCGAACGCGTCGACGAGGACCCTCCGGTCCACCTGCAGCATGGCGGCCTCGGCCATGGTGGCGCGCATCAGGGATGCGAGCGTGCCGCGCACCGCCGCCGAGGCGTGAGCGCACTCGCGCGCCGGCGCCTCACACCCCTCACACAGCGGTCCGCCGACCTCGAGCGAGTACGTCGACACGGCCCCACCGACCGGAGCACCGCACGACGCGCACGCGTTGAACTGCGGACGATAGCCGTGCATCGCCATCGCCTTGACAAGGAACGCGACCACGAGCACGAGCAGGGCGTCTTCCTCCGCGCCCTCCATCGCATCGAGGGTCGCCTCGGCGAGACCGAAGAGACGGTCGTCGATCTGGCACTCCACCGAGATCTTGTCGAGCACGTCGGCCACCACCGAGGCGGCCTGCGCCCGGTCGTAATCGCTCCGGATGGCGCCGTGCCCGCTCACGATCTCGGCGTCGGTGATGACGTCGAGCGACCGGCCACGGCTGAGAAGCAGGTCGGCGACCACGAAAGGCTCCACCCGGGCGCCGAACCGCGATCCCGGCTTCCGCGCGCCCTTGGCCACCGCGCGCACCTGACACCCGTCGGCCGCGAGCAGCGTCACGATGAGGTCGGTCTCACCGAGCTTGGTCTTCTTCAGCGCGAGCGCACGCAGCCGGTACGACGCCACGGTCTTACCCGCGCGCGTCGAACGCCTCGAGGATCTCGATCCCTGAGGACGTGCCAAGCCGCGACGCGCCGGCCGCGAGCATCTCGAGCGCCGTGTCGAGGTCCCGGATGCCTCCGGCGGCCTTCACGCCCACGTCCGGCCCGACGGTGGCACGCATGATGCGCACGTCGTCGATCGACGCACCGCGGGGGCCGAAGCCGGTCGACGTCTTCACGTACTGCGCGCCCGCCTCCACGCACAGACCGCAGCCCCGCGCGATCTGGGCCTCGTCCAGGTAGCCGGTCTCGAGGATCACCTTCACGATCGCCTGATCACTGCGCGCGGCGACGGTCCGGACGACCGCGGCGACGTCATCGCGCACGAACTCGTCCTCGCCTTCGAGCAGCGCCGCGTAGTTGAGGACCATGTCGATCTCATGACAGCCGAGGTCCACCAGGTGCGCCGCCTCCTCGGCCTTCGACTCGGTGTTGCTGTAGCCGAGCGGGAATCCCACGACCGAGCAGACGAGCGTGCCGGTCCCCGCGCACCGCTGAGCGGCGAGCGGCACGAGGAACGGCGATACGCACAGCGAGGCGAAGCCCTGTCCGGCACCGGCCTCCATCCATGCGGCGGCCTCGGCGAATCCCACCGTGGGCTTGAGCAGCGTCTGGTCGATCGAGCGTGCGAGCGTGGCCCTGTCCATCTCAGAGTCCCTCCCCGTACCCGAAGCGCTTGATCTGCGCACCGTCCCGGCGCCAGTCCTTCCGCACCTTAACGCGAAGGTCGAGGTAGACCTTGCCGCCGAGAAGCCGTTCGATGTCGGTCCGGGCCTCGGTCCCGATACGGCGGATCATCTCTCCGCCCTTACCGATGATGATGCCCTTCTGGGAGTCGCGCTCCACATAGATCGTCGCGCGCACGGTGTTCAGGTCGCGGGCCTCGTCGTACTCGAGCTCGTCGAGCGCGACGCCCACCGCGTGAGGCACCTCGTCGCGCGTCAGGCGCAGTACCTTCTCACGCACCAGTTCCGCCAGCATCACCTCGAGCGGCTGGTCCGTGGTCATGTCGCGCGGGAAGAACCGCGGCCCCATCGGCAGAAGCGGCACGACGGTGTCCACGAAGCCGTCCAGATTGAAGCCGGTGGCTGCCGAGAGGACCACCTCGGCGACCGGCGTCACAAGCTCCCGGGCGGCTGCGAGCTGCCGCGCGACCATCTGCTCGTCGGCGGCATCGGCCTTGGTGAGCACGAGCACCACCGGTCGGCGCGTGCGCGCGACGCGCTCGGCCACCCAGGCGTCGCCCGAGCCCACTTGCGCACTCGCATCGATGCACAGCGCCACGACGTCCACGTCTGAGATGGCCAGCACGCTCGAGCGGTTGACCTCCTCGCCGAGTGCGTCAACCGGCTTGTGCAGGCCGGGCGTGTCCACGAGCACAACCTGCGCATCGTCACGGTCCAGCACCGCGCGAAGACGGTGCCGCGTGGTCTGCGGAGTGTCCGAGGTGATGGCGACCTTCACGCCGACGAGCGCGTTGACGAGCGTGCTCTTGCCGGCGTTGGGCCGGCCCACGAGGGCGACGAAGCCGCTCGGCACCGATTCGAGCGCGTCGGTGATCACGCGTCGTCGTTCCCGTCGTCCTGGTCCAGGTAGCCACGCACGAACGCCTCGGGCAAGAGTTCGTCGAGGCGCATGACCATCACCTCATCGGTGCGGCCGCCCATGATGACGCGCACCGCGGGGTTGAACTCGGCGAGGAACTGCCGACAGGCACCGCACGGCACGCAGGGCGACTCGGAGTCACCGACCACCGCCACGGCATCGAAGTCCGTGTGACCGGCGGTCACCGCAGCCATCGCGGCAGAGCGCTCGGCACAGATGCCCGAGCCGTACGCCGCGTTCTCGACGTTCACGCCTTGAAAGATCTCTCCGCCTGCGAAGACGGCGGCGCCCACCCGGAAGCCGGAGTACGGCGCGTAGGCCCGGGGGTGCACCTCGCGTGCGAACGCCAGCAGCGCCAGGTCGGCCTCAGTGATGCTCTTCGGCATCGTCGACCTCCTCGTCGTCGTCGGTGCGCGACTCAACCAGCAGCCGACGCACACGGGTGCCCTCCACATCACGCGCGATGATCCGCACGCCCTCCACCTCGATCGACTCGCCGGGCTCCGGGATGTGTCCGGCGAGCTCGACGAACAGCCCGCCGATGGAGTCCGCCTCGAGCTCGATAGCGGTCCCGAGCAGGTCGTTCAGGTCGTCGATCGGCATGCGCGCATCGAGCAGCAACCTCCCGCCGCCGAGGTCGGTGACCATCGGCTCGGCGCGGTCGTACTCGTCGAAGATCTCGCCCACGATCTCCTCGAGCAGGTCTTCGATCGTCACGAGGCCCGCCGTGCCGCCGTACTCGTCCGCGACCAGCGCCATGTGCACCTTGCGCTGACGCATCTCGACGAGCAGCTCATCGACCGGCTTGGTCTCCGGCACGAAGTACGCCTCACGCGCGAGCGGCCCGATCGACGTCGGGCACTCGTCGGACCCGACGCAGACGAGCAGGTCCTTGGCGTAGAGCACGCCCCTGATGTCGTCGAGCGTCTCGTGATAGACCGGAAGCCGCGAACAGCCCGAGGCACGGGCGACCGAGACCGCCTCGGTCACGTCCGCGTCATCCTCCAGACAGATCATGTCGGTCCGCGGCACCATGACCTCGCGGACGATCTTCGTCGCGAAATCCACGACGGCCTCGATGAACGCCTCCTCGGCCTCCTCGCGGCCTGTCGGTTCGTCCGTGGCCGTCTCCGGGCGCAGCTCGTCACCGGTGAGCCACGCATCGGTCACCGGCTCCTCGGCGACGAGCGAGGTGATCCGCACCCACGCCGAGGAGAGCGCGCGAGCAACGGGCGCCCCCACCGCGACCAGCCGGACGGCCACCGGAGCGGCCGCAAGCCCCACGCGCTCCGGGTTGTGGACGGCAAGCGTCCGCGGGAGCGCCTCGCCCACCGAGAAGGTGAAAACGAACGTGCCAAGCCCGGCCAGTGGCAGCGCCCACCACGCGGTGCCGTCGCCGTTCAGACGCACGGCCACCCAGCCCAGCACAAGCGCCACGGCCACGTACGCGAAGGCCCGCCATACCGCCGAGGCAGCGGCAAGGCGGCTCGGCCGCTCGGCAAGCACATCCAGAGAGATCGCCCCCGTGCGCTCGGCCTCGATCAGTCGCCGGGTACGGGACCGCGAGAGCAACCGCACCGAACCCTCGGCTGCGGAAAGCACCGCCACCAGGGCGGTCAGGAACATGAGCGTGGCGCCAGCCACGAGCAGGGTGACAGCGGTCATTGTGCGGTCGTGATGCCTCCCTTGAACACCTAGGACCAGGATACCTGAAACACCGCGGTGGCCACGAGGAAGCCCAGCAGGGCGCCGACAAGGACCTGCGGCCACGTGTGCGCCCCGTTCTCGACCCGGCTCTGCCCCACGAGGAACGCCAGGAACACGCCGAGTGCCGCCGCGCCGGCGCTGCCGGTGATGTACGCCAAGGCGGTCGCCGCTGCCGCCGCGGTGGCCGTGTGTCCCGATGGCCACCCGCCCCGCATGTATGTGCCGGACCGGGTGATCGCCTTACCCACGAGAACGGCGATCGAGGTGAGCAGCAGCGCCACGATGGTGATGTGCGCAGGCGTCTGGCGCACGCGTGTGAGCAGCAGGTCGGTGACGTCGCCGATCCGCGCGAAGAACACGACGTAGCCGACGATCACCGCGTTGATGGCTGCCACGAACACCGCGCCAGCGGCCACGTCCTTCGCGATCTTGGCGACCGGGTCGTAGCTCTGGGTCGCCACATCGACGGCCGCCTCGAGCGCGGTGTTCACGAGCTCGGTCACGAAGACGAAGGTGATCGCGAAGATGACGGCGATGAACTCCAGTCGCCCGATGCGGAAGAAGAGCGAGGCCCCGAGCACGAGTGCCGCCGCTGCGGCGTGCAGGCGCATGTTGCGCTGGGTCCGCAGTGCGTGGACCACACCTTCGATGGCGTAGTTGAAGCTCCAGAGAAGCGAACGGCTTCGCACGTGGCTCCTTACCCGCCCGCGTACGCGTCGATGATGGTCTCCTCGCGCGCGGCCATCGCCCCCGCGTCATCGTGGGCCTCGTGGTCGTAGCCCAGCAGATGCAGGATCCCGTGCACCAGCAGCACGTCCAGCTCGTGTTCGACGCTATGGCCGAGGTCGGCGGCCTGCCGCTCGGCGACCGCAGGCGCGATCACCACATCGCCGAGCGTGACCGGCTCGTCGCCGGGCGTGGGACACGGGTCGTCGCAGCCGAAGGACAGCACGTCGGTGGGGCCGGAGACGCCGCGATACTGTTCGTTCAGCCGCGCCATCTCCTCGTCATCCACCAGCGCGATGGACAACTCCGTGTCCTCGGCCACGCCCTCGATCGACAGCACGAAGCGCGCGAGCCGCTCGAACGCTGCGATATCCAGGGGCTCAGGCTCTCTGTGGCTCACGACGCGAATCTGCACGGGCGACCTTCCCCTCCTCGGGCTCCGGGTACTCCACACGCGGGTGGTAGATGCTCGACAGCATGCGCGTGTAGACCATGACGATCGTCTCGATGTCGGCGAGCGTGAGGTCCGTCTCGTCGAGCTGGTGGTCGTCGATCTTCGTCTTCACGATCTTGCGGATCATCGCCTCGATCTTCGGCGGCGTCGGCTTCTGGAGCGTGCGCACGGCCGCCTCGGCAGCGTCTGCGATCATCACGAGCGCCGCCTCACGCGTGGACGGGCGCCGCCCGTCGTAGCGGAAGTCCGCCTCCAGAAGCGGCCCGCCCTTCTTCGACGCCTTGTCGAAGAAGTAGCCCACGACCGAGGTTCCGTGATGCGAACGCACGATGTCGACCACCTCGGGAGGCAGCCGGTACTCGTTGGCCAGCTCGACACCCTCGCGGACGTGCGCGGTGATGATGCGTGCCGAGAGCGACGGAGAGGTGGTGTCGTGCGGGTTCTCGCCGCCCGCCTGGTTCTCCACGAAGAACGCGGGGCGACGGATCTTGCCCACGTCGTGGAAGTACGCACCCGCGCGTGCGAGCAGCGGATTGGCGCCGATGGACTCCGCGGCCGTCTCGGCCAGATTGGCGGCCATCACCGAGTGCGAGTACGTACCCGGCGCCTCGGTCATGAGTCGGCGCAGCAGCGGATGGCTCGGGCTGCCCAGCTCAAGCAGGGTGATGTCGGTCGTCACGCCGAACGCGAACTCGAAGAACGGGAGCAGTCCCAGCATCAGGATCGAGGTGATGAGGCCGCCTGCCAGGCCGTAGATGCCGGCGACCGCCGACTGACCGAGCATGTTGCCGGATGCGAGCGACGAGCCGAACGACGCGATCGCCAGGATGAGCATGAGGAAGCCGCCCGCGTAGAACAGGTGCGAGCGCTGGGTGAGACCCTTGAGGATCACGATCGCGGTGAGACTCGAAAGGAGCGTGGCGACGACCTGCACGCCACCGGAGAAGCCGAGGAGCAGACCGGCTACGGTCGTGAGGACGGTGAGGACGAGTGCCGAGCGGGCGCCGACGAGCAGGGTGGCGAGCACAGCCGCGAGCGGCACCGGCATCAGGTACGGCGACACCTCGGGCGCAAGCAGCGTCATCGTCCGCGTCGCGTACACCATGCCGATGAGCAGCGACGACAGCAGCAGCAGGTCGCGAAGCCGCAGCCACACCGGCACGACGTACGCCGCGAGATACCACCCGGCGGCAACGATCAACAGCGCCATCATCGCGATACCGGCGATGATCGACATCGCGCCGATGCCCTGTTCGAGTCCGCCAAGGCGCCGCACCAGATCGATCGTGCGTGCGGTCACGATATCGCCGCGCTCGATGATCGTCTCGCCTTCCTGGACGACCACGACCACCGGCGAGACCCGGTCGATGGCCTCCTGCCGTGCCCGCTCGGTGGCCGGTTCGTCCACCGAGAGCGTCGGCTGCAGGAACGCGTTACCCACTGAGATGACCGCGTAGCGCTCCGGGATGGTGAGCGCCATCAGCTCGGCGCTCCGGGCGAGCTGATCGCGGGTGTTCGCGAGGTCGCCTTCGAGGATGCGTGTCGACATCAGGCCCGTCACCAGGGTCTCGACGCTGCGCGCGACCCTGTCGACCGAGGCGTCTGACAGCGCCACGACGGCCTGGATCGTCTCGGTCTCCGTGCGGGACCGGTATCGATCGGTCAGGAACGTGGCCTGGCCGGTGGTGTCCTCGCTGTACGACGCCCGCGAGGAGGACACCGACGAAAAGAACTCGACGATCTCGCTCCTCGTGGCCGCCTGGGCCTGGCGGTCGAAGACCATGACCGGCGCCACCGCGTCCGCCGCCGTCTGTCTGAGTGCGTCGGTGGCCTCCTGGTCGACGTACTGGATGGCACGCGGGGCCCGGAACGTGCGCGGCGCCGGCTCGCCTTCCTCATAGCCGAGGGGGACGACCCGCACGGCGAGCGGCACCGACACGAGAAGGATGACCACAGCACCCAGGAAGACACGCTTCCCAAGATCGGTGGAAAGCGGCCCCGACTTCGGCCACACACGACCGATGGTGGTGATGAGGAACCGGTTAGGCATCGCGCGGCGCCGACTGGCGGCTGCTTGCCTCCTCGTACTCGTGATATGCGGTCACGATGCGCTGCACGAGCCGGTGACGCACGACATCGCGCGCCTCCAACTCGACGAAGCCCACGTCCTGCACCTCGCCAAGGATGTCCCGAACCTGCTTCAGGCCCGACATCCCGCCGATGAGATCGATCTGCGTGACGTCGCCGGTGATGACGATCTTGGACCCGAACCCGAGCCGTGTGAGGAACATCTTCATCTGCTCAGGCGTGGTGTTCTGCGCCTCATCGAGGATCACGAACGAATCGTTCAAGGTGCGTCCGCGCATGAACGCGAGCGGCGCCACCTCGATCACGCCGCGCTCGGTGAGCGCGGTCGACTTCTCGATGTCCATCATGTCGAAGAGCGCGTCGTAGAGCGGACGCAGGTACGGGTCGACCTTCTCATAGAGGTTCCCGGGCAGGAAGCCGAGCTTCTCCCCCGCCTCAACGGCCGGACGCGTGAGGATGATGCGCCCGACCTCCTTCTTCTTGAGAGCCTCGACGGCCATCGCCATGGCAAGGTAGGTCTTGCCAGTGCCGGCAGGACCGATGCCGAAGGTGACGGTGTTCGTCCTGATCGCGTCGACGTACCGCTTCTGACCGGCCGTCTTGGGACGGATGGTCTTTCCGCGATGGGTGAGGATGACATCGGAGAACACACTCGACGGCGAGCACTCGTCGCGCTTGAGCATGTCGATCGCGCGGTCGATGCTGTCCGGCGTGAGCGGCTCGCGCGTCCTCACGAGCTGGAACAGCTCGCCGAACAACACAGCCACGGCGCGAGCCTCGGTCTCGTCGCCCACGATCAGGATCTCGTTGCCCCGCACGGTGATGTCCGACTCGAACTGGTCTTCGATCAGCCGCAGCAGATGGTCGCCCTCACCGAGGAGCTCGACCATGCTGAGGTCCGAGGGAGCCACAAGCCGCACCTGGGTGGGATCAGACACGTCGGTCGTACCTTCGCTTCCCGTCTCACACAGGCCGGCGGGCCTGATATCTACCGTCATCACGAACGTGCGCCTAGCACGTGGATTCTAGCACGCGGGGGCAGCGCGAACGCGCCCGCGGGCTGCCGGAAGGGCCTCACGCGACCGTGCCGGTGACCGTCCCGTCAGGTGCGACACCGGTCACGCACACGGCCAGGAGGGCACCGGGGACGGCCGCAGGCGCCTCCACGCGCATCCTCACGTACTCGCGCGTGACGCCCTCGGCCAGGGGCGGACGTCCCTCCCTGGCAGCGTCCACGCGCTCGACCAACAGCTCGACGTCCCTCCCCACCAGGGACCCGCTGAACCGCAGCGCTCCGGCCTCCCCCGCTTCGCGCATGGCAGCAGCACGCTTCGAGCGGACCGGCATCGGGACCTGCCCGGCCATCCCGGCCGCCGGCGTCCCGGCACGTGCCGAGTAGCGGAACACGTGCAGGCGCGCAAACCCGGCAGCGCTGATGAATGCGAGTGAGGCCTCGTGGTCCGCATCCGTCTCGCCGGGGAACCCGACGATGACGTCGGTGGAGAGCACGACTCCGGGAAGCGCTGCCCGCGCCGAGGCGAGCATCGCGGCGAAGGCCGCGCTGTCGTAGGGGCGTCCCATCGCCGCGAGCGTGCGATCGCACCCGGACTGCAGCGGCACGTGAAGGTGACCGCACACCGACGGAGTGGATGCCATGACCTCGAGCAGCTCGGAGGTGACGTCTCCTGGCTCCACGCTGGAGATGCGGAGCCGCGGCACACCGGTGGCGGCGACTCTGGCGACCAGCCCCGGAAGGCGCACGTCACCGTCGCGATAGCGCCCGATGTTGATGCCGGTCAGCACGACCTCGGCCACGCCCTCGGCCGCCAGGCGCGCGACCGCGGAGACGACGTCATCGGACGGCACCGACCGTGGGATGCCACGCGCGTCGGGGACGATGCAGTAGCGACAGCGGGTGTCGCACCCGTCCTGCACCTTCACCTGCACGCGCGACCGCGTGCGCCGGGGTGTCGCCGCACGTGCGCGTGGTGGGGCGTCCACGTCGCAGACTACCGTGGGCGCACCCACCCCTCCCGGCGCGTGCCCCGCGCTCCCGGCGAGTGCGGCCGCCACCTCGGGGATACGCGACTTGTCCGGCTCCACGACGACCCGCTCGCCGAGTGACGCGACACCGGCGGGATCGATCGTGGCGAGACAGCCGGTCACCACCACGGTGGGCGCGCCGGGGAGCGCGAGCGCCCGGCGGATGGCCTTGCGCGCTTTGTGGTCGGCCTCCCCGGTCACCGTGCACGTGTTGATGACGACGACCGCGCAGGCGTCCTCAGGCACCACCCGGCATCCGGAACGCACAAGGACGGCCGCGAACGCATCAGACTCGGCCTGGTTCACCTTACAGCCGAGCGTGCGCAGAGCGATCCCGACGCGTTCAGTCACCACGAGGCTCCGGCGCGTTGCCGAGGCCGCCGCAGGCGGCGAGAGCGAGTGCGACGGCGACGACCCCCGCTGTCTCGGTTCGCAGGATGGTGGGACCGAGGGTCACCGCGATCGCTCCCGCATCCGTGAGCGCCGCAACCTCCTCGGGCTCGAAACCGCCCTCCGGCCCCACGATGACCGCCACTCCGGCCTCGGGCACATCGGCGAGCGCACTCAGCGCCTGGGAGATCCCGGGCGCGTCCGGCGCGTCCTCGGCGCACACGAGCACCACCGAGCCGACAAGCAGGCTGGGAAGATCGAGCAGCGTCACGGGTTCGGCGACCTCGGGCACGTCTGCGCGTCTGGCCTGCTTGGCCGCGCTCTCCGCGATCCTGCGCCAGCGCTCGGCCCGTGCGGCGGACTTGTGCGCATCGAGTCTCACGATGCTGCGTGCGCCCGCGAACGGGACGATGCGCGCCACACCAAGCTCGGTGACCTGGCGTACGACGGTGTCGACCTTGTCCCCTTTGGCAAGCGCCTGCGCGAGCGTCACACGCGTCACGGCGGGCCGCGATGCGATCCGCGCCACGCGCGTCCCGCTCACCTGCTCGCCGACGGACGTCACCTCGTAGCGCCACACGTCGCCCGCCGAGGCGATCTCGATCGTATCGCCCGGCTGCGCGCGCAGGACAGTGCGTATGTGGTGGACGTCGCCGTCGGTCAGCGGCAGGGCCCCGGATGTGGGCAACGAACCGGTTGCGAAGAAGCGGCGGGCCATCTACGCGCCCAGCCAGTCCTTGAGTCGCGAGAGCGGCGTACGGTCATCGCCTGCGCCGGTGCCGAACGTCTCGCCGAGCTCGGACAGCAGCTCCTTCTGACGCTTGTTGAGCTTCCGCGGCGCGAGCACGTCCAGGTGCACGATGAAGTCGCCCTGACCTCCGCCCAGACGGGGCATGCCCTTGTCGCGGACGCGAACGGTGTCTCCCGTGTGCACACCGCCGCCGAAGGCGATCTCGATGTCCTCGTTGAGTCCCGGTACCACGATGCGTCCGCCCAGTGCAGCCTGGGCGATGTTGATCCCGGCCATCGCGTGCAGGTCGTCTCCGTCCCGGTGCAGATACTCGTGAGGCAGGACGCGTACCGTGAGCAGTAAGTCCCCGGCTCGCGCACCCCGCACGCCCGCCTCGCCCAGGCCGGGCACCCGAAGCGTGTGACCGTCGGCGATGCCCGCGGGGACCTCGACGGTCGAGGTCACGCTGTCGACCACGCGTCCATCACCCCTGCAGGCGGCGCAGGGATTGTCGATGACCACGCCCGTAGCGGCGCACCGGTCACACGGCGTCGCCGTCTCCATCACGCCGAGGATCGTGCGCCGCTGCGTCCGCCGCTGCCCGGTGCCACTGCACGCGGGGCATGTCTGCGCGCTGCCGCCCTCGGCGGCGCCGGTGCCCGAGCACGTCGGACACGTCACCGCGTGGCGGACGGTCACCTCACGCTCACCGCCCTCGGCGGCCTGCTCGAGTGTGATCGAGACCTGCGCACGGACGTCGCGGCCGTCAGGGTTCGGACGTCCGGCACGCGCCCCATGCGCACCGCCGAAGAACACGCTGAACAGGTCGTCCATGCCGAAGAAGTCGGCGCCCGGCCCCGGTCCCCATCCCCCCGCCTGCGGATCGGCCGTGCCGAACCGGTCGTAGCGGGCACGCTTCTCGGGGTCCGACAGCACCTCGTAGGCCTCGTTGATGCGCTTGAACGTCTCCTCGGCCTCGTGACCGTCGTTGACGTCCGGGTGCGTCTCCCGCGCCTTGCGCCGGAACGCCTTCTTGATCTCCTCGGCGCTCGCCTCGCGGGTCACGCCGAGCAGTTCGTAGTAGTCCACTGGTGTCACGCTCATGTCCTCTTCCCTGCCGACCGTGCGGATACGGGCACGGTCACGAACCTACCACCTCGGAAAGCGAGTCCGAGACCACGCGCACTGCGGAGATCGCCCGCCGGTAGTCCATGCGCGTCGGCCCGATCAGGCCGACGATCCCGCCCGATTCGCCGTCACCATACCGCGCGGCGACGAAACTCGCGTGCTCGAGAGCGCCCACAGGATTCTCGTGCCCGATGCGCACCTGCACGCTCGACGACCGCATCACGTCCGAGAGCACCGTCAGCATCATGATCCCGTCCTCGAGGAGCCCCACGAGTGGCCGGACGGCCCCCGGATCGCTGAACTCGGGGTGTGTCAGCAACGCCGAGACCCCACCGGTGAGCACCCGGTCGTGGTCGGCCTCGGCAAGGCACTCCAGCACATCGTCGAGGACCGCCAGGGCGATGCTCGCCTCGCTCGCCTCGATGCCCGCCATCGACGTGCGTACGTCCTCGACCTGCTCACCTACGGCGCCATCAAGCGTCCGCGAGAGATACTCCTCCACCCGGCGGACCGTCTCCGGCGTGACCGGGCGATCGAACTCCACGGTGCGGTTCGCCACCTGGCCCGAGTCCGTCACCACGACCACCGAGGCGCGCTGGGTGCCGAGCGGCACCACGGTGACCCGCCGGATCCGCGCGCGACTCAGCGTGGGGGCGGCCACGACCGCCACATACGACGTGAGGCGCGAGAGCAGGAGCGACGTCTCGCGCAAGATGTCCGACAGCTCGTGCTCGAGCGACGCGAACCGCAAGCGGACGCTCTCGGCCTCACGCGTGTCCAGGCAGCTCGTCTGCCCGCTCACCACGTCATCCACGAAGACGCGGTAGCCGGAGTCGGTGGGCACGCGGCCGGCCGAGACGTGCGGCTGGTACACATGCCCGGTCTCCTCGAGCGCCTGCAGCTCGCCACGCACGGTGGCAGGGCTGAAGCCGAGGCCGTAGCGCTCCACGAGCACCTTGGACCCCACCGGCTGCACGCTTGCGACATACTCGTCCACCAGGGCCGTGAGGACCCGGCGACGTCGTTCGTTCAGCATCACTACCTCCTGGCACTCACCCATGCCGAGTGCCAGACGATGATAGGACCCGCTCCACCGAGCGTCAAACAGCACGCGAGGCCCGACACGCTTGGAAAGGATGGGAGGCCGGGGCTGCTCCGGCACGATCGCCCCGGCCTCCTGGAGGGAGGGTCACGTACGCGGCGTGCTCGGCAGGACACCCCACGAGGGGGACCCGGTCGCCTGCCGTACGTCCGGCGTACATGACGGTCTCAGAGCGCGTGCCACCGATCCTCTACGGAGAAAGCAAACGCCTTCCCCGCAGCGAGGAAGGCGACATGGGCAGCCGTGGCTGCCACTGAATCCCCTTTCCAATGCGGGAGGCCTGGGCGTTTCCAACCAGACCCTATCGGCAAGGCGACCATGGGTGTCATCCGGTAGGTCGCCACGCTCGGAGACACCCTGACCGTACCCGCATCGGGCGCGTCAGTCAATGGTCCTACCCGCCGGCCCACACCCTGCCGAAGACCTCGTTGCCGAGCAGCCACCCTCGATCGGTGGCCGCCCACCTGCCGGAGACACGTGAGACAAGGCCCTCGGCAGCAAGGCTCTTGAGCGCCTGCACGACTCCAGCGCGAGCGGCAAGCGCATCATCGATGCCGCGTGTGCGCCGCAGACCGAGCATCGCGTCTTCGCGGGCGGCCTCCTGCCCGCTCAGGTACTCCACCTCCACCTCGGGCATCACGCCGAGGCCCTCGCGCAGGTCCGGGGTCACGCCGTAGCGCACGCGCGCCACGCCGTCTGGCACGATCACGCCGGCCGCCCGCGCCGTGCGAGCGTCGAGCATCCCGTGGGCGCCAGGCCCGATGCCGAGGTACGGCCTACCCGTCCAGTACGCGGTGTTGTGGCGCGACTCGGATCCTGGCCGTGCGTAGTTGGCCACCTCGTAGCGCCCGAACCCCTCCGCGGCAAGCATCTTCGAGGCCGCCGCCAGCATCGCTGCGACCTCGTCCTCGTCGGGCACCGTGAGCTCACCGGCAGCGATGGCCGAGGCGAGCGGCGTGTCGTCCTCCACCTGCAGCGGGTAGACGGACAGGTGCGACGGCCCGCACCCGACGGCCGCTGCCACGCTCGCACGCCATGAGCTTTCGTCCTGCCCGGGAAGCCCGCACATCACGTCGACCGAGAGCGCCAGGCCGGAGTCGACCACCCACCCCGCTGCACGTCTCGCCTCGGTGGCATCGTGCGGACGCCCGAGAACAGCGAGTTCAGCGTCGCTGAAGCTCTGCACGCCCAGGCTCACCCGTGTCACACCGGCCATCGCGAGCGTCTCGACGAGCGCGGGCGTGAGCGAGTCCGGGTTGGCCTCCACGGTCACCTCGGCGTCCTGCTCGACCTCACACCAGATGGCAAGCGCCGAGACGAGCCCGGGGAGGGCATCGCCGAGCATCGTGGGCGTCCCGCCGCCGATGTACAGGGTATCGACGCCGCCCACTGCCAGTCCCCGCTCCGCCCATGCGCGCGTCTGGTTGAGCAGCGCATCGGCGATCGCGGCGGGGGGCATGGGCACAGAATCGACCGGCAGCGAGAAGAAGTCGCAGTAGGTGCACTTCGAACGGCAGACCGGGACGTGCACGTAGACGTGCCGCGGCAGCGCAGGTGGTCGATCGGCCCCCACGTGGCCCGCATCGTCGCCGGCGAAGAACGGCGGCCCCGTATGCTCCGGGTCGCCGCCCATCATTCGTCCACTTTGAGGATCGCCATGAACGCCTCCTGGGGCACCTCCACCGACCCCACGGACTTCATGCGCTTCTTTCCCTCTTTCTGCTTCTCGAGCAGCTTGCGCTTGCGGCTGATGTCGCCGCCGTAGCACTTGGCGAGCACGTCCTTGCGCTTGGCGCGCACCGTCTCGCGGCTGATGATCTTCGCGCCGATAGCCGCCTGGATGGGCACCTCGAACATCTGCCGGGGGATGATCTCGCGCAGCTTCTCGGTGAGCACGCGCCCACGCTGGTACGCCTTGTCCTTGTGCACGATGAACGACAGAGCGTCCACCGGCTTGCCGGCGAGCAGGATGTCGAGCTTCACCAGCGCGCTCTCGCGGTAGCCGATGTACTCGTAGTCGAGGCTCGCGTAGCCCTTCGTACGGCTCTTGAGCTGGTCGAAGAAGTCCATGATCAGCTCCGAGAGCGGCATCTCGTAGTGAAGGTCCACTGTGGTGGCCGAGAGGTACTGCATGTCCTTGAACGTCGCGCGGCGCTGCTCGGCGAGCTCCATGACCGCCCCGACGTACTCCGGCGGCACCAGGACGGTCACCTTCAGGTACGGCTCCTCGATCCGGTCGAGCTTGCCCGCATCCGGCATGTCCTGGGGCGAGTGCACACTCAGCGTGTCACCGTTGGTGAGGAACGCGTGGTACTCCACGCTCGGCGCCGTTGCGAGCAGGTCCAGACCGAACTCACGCTCCAGGCGCTCCTTGACGACCTCCATGTGTAGCAGGCCGAGGAAGCCCACGCGGAACCCGAAGCCGAGCGCGTGGCTGCTCTCCGGCTCCCACAGGAGCGCGGGGTCGTTGAGCGTCAGCCGCTCCAGAGCGTCCCGGAGATCAGGATACTGGTCCCCATCGATCGGATACAGGCCTGTGTAGACCATCGGCTTCACGTCACGGTACCCGGGAAGCGGTTCGGTGGCGCCTCCCTTGGCAAGCGTGACGGTGTCGCCCACCTTAACCAGCGCAGGGTCCTTGAGGCCGGTGATCAGGTAACCGACCTCTCCCACGCCGAGTAGGTCCACCGGGGTGTTCGCAGGCCGCCTGACACCGACCTCTTCGACGTCGGTGACCGTGCTCGTGGCCATCATCTTCACCTTCATCCCACGGGTGAGCGTGCCGTCCACGATGCGCACGAGCGCGACCACGCCGCGGTAGGTGTCGAAGTACGAATCGAAGATGAGCGCCTTGAGGGGGGCGCCGGCATCGCCCGTCGGCGGCGGCACGAGCCGCACGACCGCCTCGAGCGCGTCCCGCACGCCTTCTCCGGTCTTGCCGCTGGCGAGCACCGCCTCATCGGCGGGGATCGCGAGGCCTTCCTCGATCTCGTGCTTCACGCGCTCGGGATCGGCAGCAGGCAGGTCGATCTTGTTGATGAGCGGGATGATCTCGAGGCCGGCGTTCATCGCCATGAGCGCGTTGGCGACCGTCTGCGCCTCGACGCCCTGCGCGGCGTCCACGACCAGGATCACGCCCTCGCACGCGGCAAGCGAACGCGAGACCTCGTAGGTGAAGTCGACGTGGCCGGGCGTGTCGATGAGGTTGAGCTGGTAGGTGTTGCCGTCGTCGGCGTCGTACATAACCCGCACGGCCTGCGCCTTGATCGTGATGCCGCGCTCCCGCTCGATGTCCATCGAGTCAAGCACCTGCTCGACCATGTCACGCTCGGCCACCGTGTGGGTGAGCTGAAGCACGCGGTCGGCCAGGGTGGACTTCCCGTGGTCGATGTGCGCGATGATGGAGAAGTTGCGTATGAGGGCGGGGTTCGTCATCAGAAGCGTAAGTCTAGCAGGGCGCGTGGGCGGGCGCGAGACACGTCAGGGCTACGGCACGGTGACGCCTGGAGGCCACACGGTCGGTAGATGCCTCGCTCGCGATACCCTGGGCGCATGCGACGCGTCATCCCTACACTGATCACGCTCGGCCTGCTCTCCGCGGGCTTCTTCGCGTGGCGCGACACGACCACCGTGCGTCTGCGAGAGGTGGAGATAGCCGCGCCCGGACTTGCCCGTGACGTCACCATCCTGCACGTGAGCGACCTGCATGGAGCGCGCTTCGGGGACGGGCAGGCCGATATCGGTTCGTTGCTGGGCGGCCGCACGTTCGATGCAGTCGTCATCAACGGAGATCACATCCCGACCTTCGAGTCACCACCGGACCCAGCGCTTGAGCTCCTTTCCATCCTCGCGACACACGCCCCGACGGTCGCGGTCACGCGTGGGAACCACGACACGGCCGGCGTCCTGGACGCGCTCGCCGAAGCCGGTGCCGTGCATCTCGGCGACGGGCGTCCGCATGCGGCGATCGCCCCCGACGCGGGCACGGTCCTCCTTGCGCCGGTGCGGCCTTCAGAGGCGCTCCCGGACGCCGACGTCACGGTCACCGTCTCACACTTCCCCATGACCGATGAAGCGCTACGCGAGCACGTCGCGGTCACCGGCGGGCTTGCGCTCTACCTCTTCGGTCACACCCATGGTGGTCAGATGCGTCTGCCGCTCCTCGGAGCGGTCTGGGCGCCCGGTCCGGTCGACGCGTACGGTGAGGCGCCCCGGCGCCATGCGGCGGAGACGTTCTTCCCGGAGCTGCGTGGAATGCAGGTGTCCGGCCTTGCCGAGCGCGCGGGCGCTCACGTGCACATCTCCGCAGGACTCGGGACGCAGGGAGTCCCGGTGCGCCTCTTCTGTCCCGCCGAGGTCACTGCCATCACGCTGCGGGCTTCCGCCGAGTGACTGCGCCCCCTTCGGCCGACCCTGGTGCGCGTGAACGGGCTATGCTAACATTGCGCGGTTCGTCAGCACCCCACTGCGACGGGCACCAGGCATTCGGAAGGACGAGAACGTGGCCAACATCAAGAGCCAGAAGAAGCGCAACCGCACCAACGAGAAGGCACGGCAGCGCAACAAGGCGGTCCGCTCGGCACTGAAGACGGCGATCAAGAAGGTCGACGCTGCGGTGACCGCCGGCGACCGCGACGCTGCGCTTGCAGCCGCGCAGGACGCATCGCGCGCACTCGACAAGGCCGCCAGCAAGGGTGTCATCCACCCGAACCAGGCCGCCAACCGCAAGTCGGGCATCATGGGTCGTGTGAACGGCCTCGACGCCTAGCGCACTGATCGACAGCGCACGTGCGAAAGGCCGGGGACTCCCGGCCTTTCGCATTCCCTCAGGCAAGCCAACGATGGTGGCGTCTCATGCCCGACACATGCCGGCAAGCCACACCTCGAACACCGTGCGGGCGTCGCCCTGGCCAGACTTGAGCCTCGCCTCGACCTCGGCCGCTCCACGCAGCGCACGGGAAAGCGCCCCGGCATCGAACCGGCCGGCCTGTTCGATAGCCGTACGCAGCTGCCAGTCCGCCATCCCAACTTCGCGCTGCATCGCGGACCGCTCCGCACCACGGTCAAGGAGCGCCCGCACGCTCACGAGCGTTCTGAGATGGCGCACGGTCATGCTGTGGATGCCGATGAGCTGCTCCCCGGCTGCAAGCAGGTCGTCGAGGCGCTCGAGAGCCGAAGCGCACTCCCGGGCCCCGAGCGCGTTCAGGAAGTCGAAGATGCTCACGGGGGCCACGCGAGCGACGACCTCGTCGATGTCCTCACGCTCGATGGTGCTTCGCTCCCCGACGAACGCGATCACCTTGGCCGCCTCGATGTCGAGGCGCCGAAGATCGCGCCCGACGGCCTGCACGAGGGCGGTGGCCGCATCGCGCGAGATTGTGCGGCCTTTCGACTCGAACAGTTCGACCACCCAGCCGGGCACCTCATGCTTGCGGGGCGCGCGATACTCGGCCACGCCGCCGAGGGCGTCAACGGCCTTGAAGAGCTTGGAGTTCTTAGGGATCTTCGTGGCAACGAGGACAAGGCACGTCGTCGGGGCGGGATCGGCAGCGTACTGCGCAAGCACTGCCTGTTGCGCCGCGCGCATCTTGTCCACATTGCGCACGACGACGAGCCGACGCTCGGACGCGAAGGGCAGCGTGTTCGCGGCGGCGACGACCTGCTCAGGCTCAACGCTCTCCCCGTCGAAGGTATCGGAGTTGAAGTCCAGGTCGGCAAGCTCACCCACCCGCTGCCGGAGACGGTGGAGCGCGCGCTCCAGCAGGAGCTCCTGGTCGCCGTGTATCAGGTACACAGGCTTGAGCTGTTCGAGGCCTTTGACGCCCACGGTGGCCCTTCTCTCGGTACAAGTGACCGGCTACCGGCGCCACTGCGGCACCCACGCGGTCATCGGGAGTCTCGATTCTCTCACGAACCGATACCGCCCCACCACCGCGTGAACTCCTCACGCGAAAGCCGGTCCGTCCGATCTCAACCGCGATGTCTCCGTGCCGGTCGGTCCTGAGGACGCGCGCCCCGTTCGACCCGAGCAGTTCAAGCGTCCCGGCATGTGGGTGTCCGAACCGGTTCGGGTCGCCGACGCTGATGAGCGCATAAGCTGGGTCCCACACCTCCATCGCCTCAGCGGTCAGCCCGTTGACCGAGCCGTGGTGTGGCACCTTGAGCACCTCGACCTCGCGCAGCACTCCGGCCTCATGCATCCCGCGCTGCGCCTCCGCCTCAGCGTCTCCGGTCAGCACCATGTCGAACCCGCCACGTGAGAGATGCAGCACCACGCTCGTGTCGTTCGTCTCAAGCTCGGTCGCTGGTTCGAGAGGGGGCCAGATGACCGATACCTGGAAACGTCCCAACCGCCAGACCTCCCCGGCGTGAAGCGGCCGCACGCACGTCCCGGCACCGGGCCAGGCAGCATCGGCCTGCACGCACGGCGAGCCGACACAGGGCACCCCGATCCAGCCGAGGGTGCACACGCCGGCAAGTCCGCGTGCTCCGCCGGTATGATCGTCGTGTGCATGTGTGAGCACCAGGACGTCCACCCGCCGGACACCATGACGCGCGAGGGCCTGTCGCAGCACCGTCGGATCCTCGCCGGCATCCACGAGCATCGTGCGTCCGGCGTCGCGCACGACGATCGCGTCGCCCTGGCCGACGTCGAGCACGGTCACGCTGGCCTCGTGAGGCGACCGTGGCCCCAGTGCGAAGGCGATGGACGCGATGACCAACGCCGCAACGGCTCGACGCGATGACGCGGGGCTGCGCGGTCGGGGCCAGCGCACCCAGATCACCGTGGCCAGGCCGATCACCCCGACGACTAGCAGTGGCCCTCCCTCGAGCGAAGCCGCCGCACCCGGCACACCCGCCAGATGGTGCGACAGCCATGCTGCGGCCTCCAGGACCGCCGCTGCCAGGTGTGCGACCGTCTCTCCTGCCACCGGATGGATGGTTCCCACCACCGCCGCGATCAGGCCCACGAACATGGCCAGTGAGATCATCGGGCCGGCGTACGCATTGGCCACCGGGGCGATGACGGACACCATGCCGAACGCGGCGGCGATCACCGGAGCGGTCAGCACCTGTGCGATCCCGGTGAGCGCGATGACCCCGCCCACGCCGCGCAGCGGCAGAGGGAGCCCCGCTCCCGCCCACTCGGTGGCAAGACCGCCGAACAGCAAGAGCCCGGCGACCGCGATGACCGAGAGTTGGAACCCCAGGTCGAATACCGCCCAGGGGTCGGACGCCACCACTGCCGCCACTGAGACGACGAGCGCGGCCACGCCGTCGGTCCTCCGTCCGCAGAGCATGGCGCCACCGCCGACCGCGAGCATCAGCAAGGATCGCAGTGCCGAGTACGGAAGCCCGGTGACCACGGCGTACGCGGCCCCCGCGGCGAACGTGAGACAGACGAGGGGCACCCGGGAGACCCGCAACGCGCGCCCCGCCAGCGCAACGGCGCCGCACGCCATGGCAAGGTGGGAGCCCGACACCGCCACCAGATGCGACAGGCCGAGGATCCGGAACTCCTCGTCCGTCGCCGTCCCTGCGAGCCGCCGCCGATCCCCGAGGACGACGCCTTCAAGCAGGTCGCCGCCCACCCCGGGCACCTCGTGCATCCTGTGGAGTGCGTCCGCACGCCACCCGAGCAGCAGACCCCCCACACCCGTCCGCCACCCTCCGACTTCAGCGCGCCAGGCCGAGCCCGTGGCGCAGACGCCCGCGCGTGCGGTCCTGCGGCCCCACGCCTCATCGTGCGGTACCGGGGCGAGCACCGCCGAGAAGCGCACGCGTCGACCGAGCTCTGGCACCTCGGTATCGCTCGGCCAGCGAACGCTGACACGTGCACCGTCCAGAGGCCCTCCCTCCACGGAGACCCTCAGCGTGGTACCGAACGACCCTTCTCGCGGGTCCGCCTCGACCGTGCCACACCACTCCCGTGCACCGGTATCCACCGCGGCGCGCGCATCCTGAAGCCATGCGGCGCCGTGAAGCGCTGAGATCACCAGGCCCAAGGCGACGCCGCTCACTGCGAGGATCGCCAGCGTCACGACCGGTCGGGCCGCACCCGCCCGGACCGAGGCCCGTACGTCACCGCGGCAGAGCAACACGACGCCGATTGCGAGCACCACGGCGACGGCTCCGGCGGCCGACGGCGCTGCACGGACCACTGCCAGAGACACGCCGGACTCAGCTCCGCCCGCCTGCAGTCCTCCCCACAGCCGCCAGACCAGCGACTCGCCGGCGACCGCACCCGCCCACATCCCGACGACAAGCCAGGCGAGCGGGGGGATCGACGGCCTCGCAGCGCCCGGACTCATCCGCAGCTCACGAGATCCTTCATCGCCTCGAACTTCTTCGGGCCGATGCCGGGGACGCGCATCAAGTCCTCCGGGACCGCGAAGGGGCCGTTCTTCTCACGGTCGTCCGCGATCTTCTGCGCTGTCGCGGGGCCGACTCCGGGGAGCTGCTCCAGTTCGCTGGCAGTAGCGGTGTTGATGTTCACCACTCCGCCGGCACCCACCCCGCCGACGGCGCCTGCTCCAGAAGCCGCCTCTGCGCCCACAGCGGCACCGCCCGCCCCTGCAGCGGCCTCCTCCACGGTCGGGATATGGATGCGCTCACCATCGGTGAGCACGCGCGCGAGATTCACCGCGTCGGGCGCAGCGGAGTCCAGTGCGCCGCCAGCACAAGCCAGTGCATCTGCCACGCGCGAGCCGAGCGGCAACTCGTAGACGCCAGGGCGCATCACGGCACCCGCGACGTGTACGATGAGCGTGGCGGGAGCGACATCAGGGTCAGCGACCGGTCCCGCCTCCGTGGCCGTCTCCCTGGCCGCCGCGATGTCCGGTACGAACTCGACCTCCGGCGCCGGTGCGGCGGGCCAGAACCGCCAGACGGTGACGGCAACCACGGCGGCGCAGCCCAGCAGG
>JADIIM010000012.1 GCA_015351705.1 Aeromicrobium sp.
CGGCTGCTCGCGCGCATCGTCGAGGACTACGAGGCCGAGGCGCTCGTCGTGGGCCTGCCGGTCACGCTGGCGGGTGACGAAGGTCCGCAGGCGGCGGAGGTGCGCGCCGTGGCCGAGCGGCTCGGCGTGGCGCTCGGACTGCCGGTCGAGTATCACGACGAGCGACTCTCGAGCGCCGAGGCACGACGGCTCATGCGCGAGGCGGGCATGAGCGAGCGCGAGCAGCGCGGCTCGGTAGACAAGGTCGCCGCGGCGATCGTGCTGCAGGGATGGCTCGATGCACGGTCCGGCGGCGTGCGGGAGGACCGATGAACGATCACGGGACACAGAAGGCGTCTGCGGGCGGCCTCAGACTGCGGTCCCCGTTCGGCGATCGCCGTGGCCGGCGTTCGGCCGATGCCCGGTCCCGCAGGCGCACCATGGGCATCATCGTTGCGGTCGTCGCGCTCGTGCTCATCGTGGCGGTGCCCGTGTATGCCGCCTGGCAGCTCTTCTTCGCGCCGGCCGTCCCTGGTGTCGAGCCCGGCCGCCCCGTGGTCGTCACGATTCCCGCCGGTGCGGGCACGGCCGAGATCGCCGAGGTGCTTGCGGAGAAGGGCGTCATCGGCAACGCAGCGCTCTTTCGCCTCCGGGCCCGTCTCGACGGCGTGGACGGGAAGCTCCGGGGCGGGGAGTACGACCTTGAGACCGGGATGAGCCACGGTGACGTCGTCGAGCGGCTCATCGCGGGTCCGCCACTCGAGTACGTCGACGTCACCGTTCCGGAGGGATTCACCGTCGAGCAGATCGCGGTGCGTCTTGAGGAGCAGGCGGGCATTCCCGCCGACGAGTTCGTCGAGCTCGGCCTCACCGGCGCCGCGTCCTTCGCCGAGGAGCGGCCGTACCTTGCCGGCACACACGAGGGATCGCTCGAGGGCTACCTCTTCCCCAAGACCTACCGCGTGCTCGAGGGCTCAACGGCATCCGACGTCATCGACATGATGCTCGACCAGTTCGAGTCCGAGACCGCCGGTCTCGACCTCTCGTATCCGTCTGGCCGCGGGCTCGGCCTGCACGAGGTAGTGACGCTCGCGTCCATGGTCGAGCGAGAGGCGCGGGTGGCCGCCGAGCGGCCGGTGGTCGCCTCGGTCATCTACAACAGGCTCGCCAAAGGCATGCGGCTCGAGATCGATGCGACCATCGAGTACGTCATCAAGAAGAACCGCCCACGCCTGCTCAATCGTGACCTTGAGGTCGACAGCCCCTTCAACACCTACCGCAACGCGGGGCTGCCCCCCGGTCCGATCGCAAGCCCCGGACTCGCCTCGCTTGAGGCGGCGACCGCTCCGGCCGAGACCGCGTATCTGTACTATGTGCTCACGAGCGAGGACGGCTCGCACACGTTCACCGAGACCTACGAGGAGTTCCTGATCGCGAAGGAGAAGTCCAGAGAGGTGGTTCCGTAATCCATGAGCGATGCTGTAGCGCCCGCCATCCTGATCGAGGGTGCCCGTAAGGCGTACAAGCCGATCGTGGGGACGCCGGCCCGCGATGCGGTGCATGACGTCACGATCCGGGTCGCCCCCGGCACGATCCACGGGCTCCTCGGCCCCAACGGCGCCGGTAAGACCACGACGCTCAAGATGTTGCTCGGGCTCGTGCGGCCGACCGCCGGGACGTTCAGTATCCTCGGGCAGGACTCCACGCGTCCCGCGGGCCGACGCGATGTCGGTTTCATGCCCGAGCAGCCGTACTTCCCGCAGCATCTCACCGCGACGCAGGCGCTTCGGCTCTACGCGCTGCTCTCCGGTGTCCCGCGCGCGGAGATCCCCGGGCGCATCGCCGCGCTCCTCGAGCGCGTGGGGCTTTCCGGGCGGGAGCGCACCCGGCTCGACGCCTTCTCGCGCGGCATGCTGCAGCGTCTCGGCATCGCCCAGGCGCTCATCAACGACCCGCGTGTCGTCGTCTTGGACGAGCCCGCCTCCGGACTCGACCCGGTCGGGCAGCGTGATGTCCGCAACCTGATGCTGTCGCTTCGCGACGCAGGTGTCACCGTGCTGCTCTCCTCGCATCAGCTCTCCGAGGTCGAGACGGTCTGCGACGACGTGACCATCATGAACGCGGGGCGCGTCGCCGCCGAGGGAGACCTCGACGACTTGCTGAACGTGGCGGGACATACCTCGATTCGAGCCCGTGGGCTCGGCGAGGAGTTGCCGCCGGCTGTCGCGGTGCACGCAGGTTCGGTCGCCGCATCCGGTGGCGTGTGGGTGTTCTCCGTGCCCGACGAGGCGGTACGCGCGGTCGTCGACGCTATCGATGACGCCGGGGGCGCGGTCGTGTCGGTCTCGCCCATGCGCGACTCGCTCGAAGACTACTTCGCTCGCATGCTCGCTGAGACGGTGACCGAGGGAGGTGCCCGATGAGAGACCGCGTGCTGCCGATCGCCTTCGGCGTGGTCGCTGACAGCCTCCGCCGCAAGGTGCTCTACATCGTCTTGGTGTTCGCCGCGCTTCTCGCGTTCGCCATCCCGGCGCTGCCCGACTATGGGCTCGGCGTTGAAGCTGCGGTGTTCCGCGAGGTCGCGCTTGCGCTGGCCTACGTCACGGCGCTCGTTCTCACGCTGTCGCTCGCAGCCAATCGCGTCCCCTCGGAAGTGGAGCGCCGCACCGTCTACAACGTCGTGGCCAAGGGTGTCAGCCGCTGGGAGTACCTCGTGGGGACCTGGTTGGGCGTGGTGCTCGTCGTGGGCGCCGGGCTTGCCGCCTTCACCGTGGTCGAGCAGATCGTCGGGCTGGTGACCTACGGTGAGCCCATGTGGCGCCTGTGGCAGGGAGCGTTTGCGACGTGGCTCGAGATGGGCGTCATCGCGGCGTTCGCCGTGGCCATCTCGGCGGTGGCGGGTCCGGTCGTCGTGGTCACGGCATCGCTGGCGGCGCTGTTCATAGGGCATGCCAGGAGTACGTTGCTCGGCGGGGAGGGGGCGCTCGGGCTTCAGCCGTTCGTGCCATCGCTCGATGCCTTCAACGTGGTCAACCCGGTGGCGCACGGCCAGGGCGTGCCGCCGCTCTATCTCGCGAGCATGGTGGTCGTCTTCTGCGGTCTGGCGGGGGTCTCGCTGATCGTCGGAGGCGCCCTGTTCTCGAGGAGGGACCTGTAGTCATGCGCCAGGCATCCACCCGTCTCGTGGTCGCTGTCGCCGTGTGTCTCGTCCTCGCGCTCGGTGGACAGGCCGTGGCCGATGCGCAGGTCGCGGACGTATCTGGTGCGGACACGAACCGCGCGGTCGGGCGCGCCGCCTCAGCGTACCTCGGCGGCCTCAAGACGTTCGCGGCGGCGGTGCTCTGGAACCGCATCGAGCCGGTCTTCCACGGCTTCTACGACGGCATCCCTCTTGAGGAGCAGCGCTATATACTCTCCACGATCGCCGCAGTCACAGCGCTCGACCCTCACCTGGTCCAGCCGTACTACGTCGGATCGTGGATCCTCGTGACCAACGATCGCGTGACCGAGGGTGTGGAGATGGCCGAGCGCGGCGTCGAGCACAATCCCACCTCGGGGATCCTCATCATGAACCTCGCGCAGCTCCGGATGCTCTACCTCGATGACGCCGATGGCGCCGCCTTCATCGCCGAGCGCGCACTTGGCCCCGACGTCTGGTGGACCGATGTCGTCGAACAACACAACGCGTACCCGATCCTCGGGTCCATATTCCGGGCCGCCGGCAGAGATGACCTCGACGCGGTCGTGCAGGCCGAGCTCATCCGGATCGACGAGGAGGCCGGCGACCTGCTCGATGAGCATGACCACGACCACGATCACGACGGCGTCCCGGACCACTAGGGAGCGATCGAGCTGCTGAGACCCGACCACTACGTGAGCGATGTGCTCGCGCTCGATCTTAGTGCGCTGAAGTCCGCGGGCATACGCGCGCTGTTACTCGACATCGACAACACGCTTCTGCCACGCGATACGTCGGTGTTCCCGCCCGAGTTCGTCGACTGGCTCGGCGGCCTTCCCGATGCGGGCCTGTCCGCGTACCTCGTCTCGAACAACTGGCACGACCACATATTCGACCGTGCCGCCGAGGTCGGCCTTCCCATCGTGGCCAAGGCGCTCAAGCCGCTTCCCTTCGGCTTCCTCCGGGCTGCGCGCGCGCTCGGGCTCCGCATGCGCCAGTGCGCGGTGGTGGGTGATCAGGTCTTCACGGACGTCCTCGGCGGGAATCTCGCGGGTGCGACCACGGTGCTCGTCGAGCCGCTATCCACCTCGGACCTTCCGCACACGCTTGTGCTCCGGCGGGTTGAACGGGTCATAATGGCGGGAAGACGGCCCGTCGCACGCGAGGCGGGAGCGGGGGAGGGCTGAGCGGGTGCGCATCGACGGGAACACACGACCCACAGCGGTGATCGGTTGGCCGGTCACTCAGTCGCTGTCCCCGGTCATGCACAACGCCGCGTACGAGGCGCTCGGACTGAACTGGGCGTGCCTCCCGCTCGGCGTGCCGGACCAGAGGGCACTCCTCTCATTCGCCGAGACCGCCCGCCGGCTGTCGTTCGTGGGATTCAACGTCACCATGCCCTACAAGCAGGCCATGGCCGAGCTCTGCGACGAGGTCGCCACGCTCGCGCAGATGGCGGGCGCCGTGAACACCGTCCACTGCGTCGACGGCATGCTCGTGGGCTACAACACCGACGGACGCGGATTGCTCGAGGCGCTCGAGTCCGAGGCGGGATTCGACCCCGCGGGCGCATCGGTCGCCGTCATCGGGTCCGGGGGCGCCGCCGGAGCGGCGGTCACGGCGTTCATCCTCGCCAAGGCGCGTTCGTTGGCGCTGGTGAATCGTGACCCGGGACGTGCCGAGCAGCTTGCCGAGCGGGTCAGCGGCCGCCTTCACGGTATGGAGATGACCGTCCACGAACTCGGGCCGGCCGCCGCTGATGCGGTCCAGAGTGCCGACCTGGTGATAAACGCCACTCCGCTCGGCATGAGGCTCGACGATCCGAGCCCGGTCCCCGCCGGGTGGCTGCGCCCCGGTCAGGTCGTCTTCGACATGGTCTACCGGGTCGGTGACACCGCGCTCGTGCGTGAGGCGGCTGGCGCTGGTGCGCGGGCCTTCGGCGGGCTCGGCATGCTCGTCGCACAGGGGGCGCTCGCGATCGACATCTGGGCGGGCGACGAGCGTGGTCAGGCCACAGCACCGCGTGACGTCATGCGCTCTGCCGCCGAGGCCGCCATGCGCGAGAGAGCGGACGCCGAGGAGGCGCCGCGATGACGGCCGCATCGGGCAAGCGGCTCGGACGGGTGCTCGTCCAGGCCGGCGTCGTCACGCAGGAGCAGCTCGACGAGGCCCTGTCCGGCGCTGCCGGGCGATCGATCACGAGCGTGCTGGTGGAGCAGGGTGTGGCCGACGAGACCGAGATCGCCCGCGCCGTCGCGGAGAACATGGGGCTTCCGTTCGTCGACCTCGGTGCCATCGAGATCGATCCCACGGCCGCGACGATGCTCTCGCTCGACCTCGCCAAACGGCACTCGTGTCTGCCCATCAAGATCCAGGACGACGAGCTGATCGTGGCGATGTCGGACCCGGCCAACATATTCGCGATCGACGATCTGCGCATCGTGACCGGCTTCGAGATACGCCCGGTGGTCGCCGCCGAGAGCGAGCTCGAGCAGGCCATCGAGCGCCTTGCGAGCATGCAGCAGAACGTCGACGAGATGGTCGGCGACATCGAGGACCTGAGTGCGGCCACCGAAGACGACTCGGCGACGGACGAAGAGGAAGAGGCGCCGGTCGCGCGCATCATGAACCACATCGTCACCGAGGCGATCCGCCAGGGCGCCGGCGACATCTACATCGAGCCCCAGGAGCATGATCTGCGCGTCCGGTACCGCATCGACGGCGTGTGTCAGGAGATCCTGCGCAGTCCCAAGAAGATCCATCGTCAGCTGATCAGCCGGCTCAAGATCCAGTGCGGCATGGATATCGCCGAGAAGCGCATCCCGCAGGACGGGCGTTTCGGCGTGGTGCTCGACGGCAAGTCCGTCGACTTCCGCGTGGCGGTCCTGCCCACGGTACAGGGCGAGATGTCCGTCATGCGTCTGCTGCGCAAGGACGCCATCATGATGTCGCTCGAGGACCTCGGCTTCCTTGAGCAGCCGATGGAGCGCATCATGGAGGCCATCACCAAGCCGTACGGCGCGCTGCTCGTCACGGGACCGACGGGATCGGGTAAGTCGACCACGCTGTACGCCGCGATCAACAAGACGACCAAGCCGACCGTGAACCTGATCACGGTCGAGGATCCCGTAGAGTACCGGCTCGAGGGCCTCTCGCAAGTGCAGGTGCACGAGAAGGCCGGGCTGACGTTCGCCGCAGCGCTGCGGTCCATCCTCCGTCAGGACCCGGACGTGGTGATGATCGGCGAGATCCGTGACAAGGAGACTGCCACGATCGCCATCGAGGCCGCGCTCACCGGGCACCTCGTCCTCTCGACGTTGCACACCAACGATGCGCCCTCGGCGCTCACCCGTCTGACCGAGATGGGCGTGGAGCCGTTCCTCTCGGCCTCGGCTATCAACTGCGTTCTGGCCCAGCGTCTCGCCCGGCGGCTGTGCAAGGAATGCCGGGAAGAGTACACCCCCGATGAGGAGACGTTGCAGCGCATCGGGTTCCCGTACCAGCCGGGGTCGCCGCCGAGGCTGTACCGGGCAGTGGGCTGTACGAAGTGCAACAACATCGGCTACAAGGGCCGCATGGGTGTGCACGAGGTCATGACGATGAGCGAGGACATCGAGCGGGCCTGCGTCAATCACGCGTCAGGTGACGAGATCGCGCGCATCGCCATCGCGCAGGGCATGAAGACGCTCAGGGACGACGGTTTTGAGAAGGTGAGGATGGGCCTCACATCCGTCGAGGAGATCATGCGCGTCGTCGTCTGACGCGTCCTGCGACCTGCCGTTTCGCTGTTGTTTCGCCTACCGCGACGTGAGAGACTGGAGAGGCTGACCTCGACCGGGGTCGTCGACGCGCGCCGTCGATCAGGCAACCGGGCGAGTCGGGACACCCACGTGGAGGTGGAGGACCATGGTGGACAAGGGCATCGGCGACTACTTCATCAGCGACACCGACGACGAGTCGTTCGCCGATGACGACCTGCTCGTCCCGCCGGTCGTCGTTCCTGCGGTCGCCCAGCCCCAGGTCCCCGCTGCCCCGGCGGCGCCGGTCGCCGTTCCGGCTCCCACGGCGGCGGTCTCCGCGCCTGCAGCGCCTGTCCCCGGGGTGGCACCGGGCGCGTCTCCGCAGCCCGTAGCCGGACCTGTCCGGCCCCAGGCGACAGCTCGGCAGGCAAGCCGCGAGGAGATGCTCGCGGCCGCTCTCGACGAGCTCATGGGTGAGGACGCCGACATCCAGGCGGCTGCGCTCGTGAGCCTCGACGGCTTCACGATGGCGTCGGCACTCCCTGCCGGGATGCAGCCGGACCGCGTGGGTGCGATGTCCGCCGCGATCCTGGGTCTCGGCGAACGGGCGGCCGCGGAACTCGGACGCGGCCATCTCTCGCAGGTCTTCATCGAGGGAGAGAACGGGTACGTCCTGCTCGTCGCCGCGGGGGAGCGCGCCGTTTTGACGGCGATGGCGGAGCCGGGCGCCAAGCTCGGCCTGGTGATATACGACATGAAGTCCATCGCGGAGCGTATCGGCCAGATCCTCGGCTGAGCGCGTCGCGTTAGAACGCAGGCGACGACACGCCGAGGAGTGACGGTCCGGACCCATGGCACTGCGCGGCAACCTCAAAGACTTCAGCCTTCCCGACGTCTTCCAGCTCGTCCAGTTGAGCCGGAAGACGGGGGTGCTGCGCATCGTCGGCCAGGATGCCGAGGGGACGATCTGGTTTCGCGACGGCGAGGTATTCTTCGCGCAGTCCGACTGGCGGCGCGACCATCTCGGCGAGCGGCTCGTCGCTGCGCAGCGGATCACGCCCGCGGCGCTCGCCCGCGCCCTCGAGATCCGATCCGCTGAGCCTGCCGAGGGCCGGAGGCTCGGCCAGATCCTGGTCGACGAAGGCTACATCACGCACCAGGTGCTCGAGGCGTTCGTCCAGGAGCAGATCCAGGACACCATCTTCGACCTGATGCGCTGGGAGGAAGGCGACTTCGACTTCGAGGTCCTTCCCGACGTGGTCGACGAGGACATCGGCCTGTCGGTGTCGGTCGAGAACATCGTCATGGAGGGCAGCCGCCGCCTTGAGGAGTGGGGGAGGATCAAGAAGAAGGTCCCCTCTACCGACATGGTCTTCAAGATGGCCACCGCGCCGGGCGAGGGGACGTTCGAGATCTCGCTCAAGCCCGCCGAGTGGAACCTGCTGCTGCTCGTCGACGGTACGCGCAGTGTGTCCGAGCTTGCGCACACCACGCGTCGCACCGACTTCGAGGTCGCGCGCATCATCTACGGTCTGTTCTCGGCCGGGCTGCTCGAGGTGCCGTCCGACGACGAGGTCGAGCGCCTGCGCGCCGACCGCGTGAGGCGTGAGCAGCGTCGCGCTGCCGCGGGGACGCCCGCACCGGCAGAGGTACCCGCACAGGCCGAAGCACCCGCACAGGCAGAGTCGATCGAGGTGGCGCCGGTCACCCCGGCGGTCGACGAGACCCGGCCCGAATCGGGCACATCGGGCCCCGCCGAGGAGCCTGCGTTCCTGTCAGCCGCCGGCCATCAGCCCTCGGCGGACGATATGGCCGTGTTCGAGCAGATGATGGGCGCCGTTCTCGGACCGCAGGCCGCAGAGGAAGCACCGGTCATCGCGCCCGAGGCACCCACGCCGCAGCCGGAGGCGTATCCGTCCGAGCTCGAAGGCGGGCCGTATGTCCCCGCCGCACCGCCGGTCGCCGATGAGGCATCGCTCGTGTCCGAGACGCTGCCGCCGGACGGTGAGGTGGTGCAGCCGACCGCCGACGAGTTTGCAGTCGGTGCGCTCACCGAGGCCGAGATCGCGGACATACCGGCGCCGCCGGTCGCCGAGCAACTCGGCAGCGGGTTCGTTCCCACGGGCGACTTCGAGGCCGATCTGCGCACACTCGGCCTTGGCGAGCTGCCTCCGGAGCTGCGGGCACCCGCGGCCGAGGCGGAGATGCCATCAGAGGCAGATGCCGAGGACGACCTGGTGCCCGAGCCCGCTCAGGAGCCGGAGGAGTGGATCACCGGCGAGCCGCCTTCGGTCACCCGCGAGCCGATGTCGTCTGTGGACGAGACCGTCCCGGACGCGGTGCTGCCGTCCTCGGAGACCGCCGACCTCGAGGACCTCATCCGGTCGCTGGATACGCCAGGTCACGAGGAACCCAGCGGTCGGATCGCCTCCGAGACCGACTTCGGTGAAGAATCGGCGGCAAGCCCGGGCGTGATCTCCACCGATGCGTATCTCGCCGATTTCGGCGGCGACATGGGCCTCACGGGCGGGCTCGGCGACGAGCTCACTGCGCTCACCGGCGGAGGGACCGGGCGTCAACGCCCCACGGCCACCGTCGCGAAGCTGCCTGAGCCCGGGCAGGCGCCGGTACTGCATCGCGATCAGATGGTGGACAAGAGCCTGATCGAGCAGATCATCAAGGGCATCGAGAGTCTGTGACAAGAACGGAGCACGTATGCAGTCGGTCAAGGTCGTGATCACCGGTCCGTTCAACGCCGGGAAGACCACGTTCATCAAAGCGGTCAGCGAGATCACCGTTCTGTCCACGGAACGCCAGATCAGCGACGCGTCCAACGAGGGCTCGGGCGAGACGACCGTCGCGATGGACTTCGGCCGCATCACCATCTCCGACGATGTGGTGCTGTACCTGTTCGGGACGCCGGGGCAGGAGCGGTTCTCGTTCATGTGGGAGACGCTGTCCGAGGGCATGCTCGGCTTCGTGCTCTTGGTCGATGCCGACGATCAGGGCTCGTTTGACGACGCCAAGACCATGATCGAGTTCTTCCGCAGCATGTCCGATGTCCCGTTCGTCGTCGCTGCCAACAAGGTGGCACCCACCGACATCGGCGCGCTGCGCGCTGTGCGCGCGGCGGTAGGGCTCGATGACGACATCCCGCTGCTGCCGGTCGATGCGCAGGACCGGGAGAGCGTGAAAGCGGTGCTGCTGGGGCTGCTCTATCGCATCCTCGACACCATGAGCTAGCAAGTGGATACCCGGCTCTACATCACTGCGGGGATCGGTGTCATCGTCAGCCTGTGCGTGCTGTACGTCATCTCCGCCTACGCTCGCTACCGGGCAGCGCTCAGACGCTCACGGCACGCCTCCCTGTCGGCCGATGAGGACGTCCCTGGCGCGTATCTCGGCGCTGATGCCGAGGGCGTCGATGACGTCTTCGCCGTTCGCGAGACGGTTCCTGAGCCCGTGCCCGCGGTGCCTGTCGCGCCGGTTCCGCTCGATGGCGCCATCGAGGTGCCAATCGAGCCGGACTCACAGGGGACTGCGACCGTGCAGCCTACCGCGATTCCCGTGTCAGCCCTGCGGATCCCGCTCGTGCACCCGCCCGGCGCCGTCGGGTCGGAGCCGTCGGCTCCCGCGGTCCCGAGCCTCGAGCCCGAGCCCGAGCCCGTGCCTGAGCCCGAGCCCGTGCCTGAGCCCGAGCCCGAGCCCGAGCCCGTGCCTGAGCCCGAGCCCGAGTCCGCGCCCGAGCCCGCACCCGCCGCGGCACCGGTGCCTGGTCCCGCATCCACGGTGACGGTCGCCCCGCTCGACGCCGTGCCCGACCCTCATGCGTTCACACCACTGGCTCCGGCGCCCTCGCTCGGGGAGGTCCTGTCGAGCGCCGTGCCGGTCGCCGCGCCCGCCGTCGGACCGGTCGGGAACACCTCTGTCGCACATCCCGATCCGGTCGATACGCCGGCAGGTGAGGCCGAGCCTCACGAGTACGCGCTTGTCGCTCCGGTCGAGCTGCACTTCACGCGTGGCGAGGGCCGGGTCGGTGTCAGGGCAGGCACACGAACCTACGGGGAGTTCCAGCGGCTCGCCTCGATCCTGCTCGACGATCTACGTAAGGCCCGTGGCTGGTAGTCTGAGTCGGCCGGGGCACTTGCCGTGACCGTGGTCACGTGTCGTACTATCGTGAGGGCGGGCCAGCCGGGCACGCCGTAGCCGATGGAGTGATGCCTTCGTGGCTGAAGCGGGTCAGCGTCTCGGCGTGCTCCTCATGCGCGCCGGCATCATAACCGAGCGGCAACTCACCGACGCTCTCGAGGTCCACAAGGCCACGGGAAGCCCGCTCGGACGCGTCCTGGTGGACCTCGGCTATGCCACTCAGGGCGCCATCCTGTCGGTGATGGCGAAACAGATCGGCATCCCGTACATCGACTTCTCCACCACGCGACCTGACGCGAACGCTGTTGCCGCGGTGCCCCGCGATCTTGCAGTGCGCTACACGCTGATGCCCGTCGAGGTCGACGATGGCCAGCTCGTCGTGGCCATGGCCGACCCTCAGAACGTGCTGGCGCTCGATGACCTGCGGATCATAACCGGCTACGAGATCAAGCCCGCGATCTCCACGCGCGACGACATCGCGGCGGCGGTCGATGAGTACTACAAGGTGGCGTCCACCGTCTCCGATGACGAGCTGGACGCCGGTGAGGATCTTGACGTCGTCTCCCTCGAGGACCTGACCGAGGTCACCGATGAGGCGCCGATCGTCAAACTCGTGAACTACATCATCAACAAGGCGGTCACCGACCGCTCGAGCGACATTCACATCGAACCGCAGGAGAAGGACCTCCGTGTCCGGTACCGCATCGACGGCGTGCTCCACGAGATGATGCGAAGCCCCAAGAGCACGCAACAGGCGATCATCAGCCGATTCAAGATCATGGCCGAGATGGACATCGCCGAGACCCGCAAACCGCAAGACGGTCACACCGCGCTCACCATCGGCGGCCACAAGATGGACTTCCGTGTGTCCACGCTGCCGACGGTCTACGGCGAGCGGGTCGTCCTGCGTATCCTGCGCAAGGACAACATCATGCTCCGGCTCGAGGACCTCGGCTTCCTGTCGTCGTCTCTTGAGCGCTTCGAGTCGTCGTTCCGCAAGCCCTATGGAGCCATCCTCGTCACCGGCCCCACGGGCTCGGGGAAGTCGACCTCACTGTATGCGGCCATCAACGTCTTGAACGAGCCCGGTAAGCACATCCTCACCGCCGAAGACCCGGTGGAGTACCGGCTGCCCGGTGTGAACCAGGTCCAGACCAATGTGCGGGCGGGACTCACCTTCGCAAAGGCGCTCCGCTCGTTCCTGCGATGTTCGCCTGACATCATCCTGGTCGGCGAGATCCGCGATCAGGAGACGGCCCAGATCGCCGTCGAGTCGGCCCTCACCGGTCACCTCGTGCTCTCCACGCTGCACACCAACGATGCGGCTGGTGCTATCACGCGTCTGACCGAGATGGGCGTGGAGCCGTTCCTCGTGGCCTCCTCGGTGGACTGCGTGCTCGCTCAGCGTCTCGCGCGGCGGCTGTGCAAGGACTGCAAGGAGGAGTTCAAGCCCTCTCGGCAGATGCTGCTCGACGCCGGCTACGCCGAAGACGCGCTGCCCGATCGCCTGTGGCGTGCCAAAGGATGCAAGAAGTGCGGCGGTACCGGCTACCGTGGCCGTCTCGGCGTTCACGAGGTCATGCTGGTCTCGGAGGAGATCGGCGACCTCACGGTCAAGGAGGCCACTGCCGAGGCGATCCGCGAGGTGGCGGTCGAGCAGGGGATGCTCACGCTCAAGCAGGACGGTCTCGAGAAGTGCCGGTCCGGTCAGACGTCTGTCGAGGAGATCGCGCGCGTCATCGTGTGAGCGGCCATACTCCCGCTCATGCGCGCCGCCGTTCGTGCCGAATGTGTACTATGTCCCCGGGGACACCATCCGTCTGAGAGGTACGCGCTATGGCGACGACCACCTTCAAGTACAACGTCCGCGATAAGACCGGCAAGGTCGTGAGTGGCAGGCTCGAGGGCGAGAACCGCGATGCCGTCGCAACCAAGCTGCGCCAGATGGGCTACATCATCCTGGATCTGGACGAAGACCGGCTTGCCAAACTGAACAAGATCCAGTTCGGCACGACCATCAAGACCAAGGACGTGACCATCTTCGCCCGGCAGTTCGCCACGATGATCAACGCCGGCCTCTCGCTCACGAAGTGCCTCAGCATCCTCGGTGCGCAGTCGGAGAGCAAGGAGCTGCGCGAGGTCATCTCGCAGCTGGGTCGCGACGTCGAAGCCGGACAGTCCCTCTCAGAAGCGATGGTCAAGCACCCCAAGGTCTTCCCGCCGATTTTCTACAACATGGTCCGGGCGGGTGAGACCGGTGGTGTCCTCGACGAGGTGCTGCTCCGGGTCGCCGACCTGTTCGAAGCGGATGCCGCGCTGAAGGCCCGCATCAAGTCGGCCATGACCTACCCGGTGGCGATGGGCGGACTTGTTCTCATCGTCCTGGTCGCAATGATGGTGTTTGTCGTCCCCACGTTCCAGAAGATGTTCTCCGACATGGGCGGGGAGTTGCCGCTTCCAACGCAGATACTTGTGGCGATCTCCGAGGGCGCTCGCGGACTACCAGGTGTCGTGACCGTCGTCGCGGTCGTAGTTGCGGTGGTGGTCTTCAAGTGGTGGATCGGTACCGAGTCAGGCCGCTTCATCTGGGACGGCGCGAAGTTACGGATGCCGGTCATCGGTAGTCTGGTTCGCAGGACTGCGCTAGCTCGATTCACCCGCACATTCGGCACGCTCGTGGCCGCTGGCGTGCCGATACTGTCGGCATTGGATATCGTCTCTGAGACAGCAGGGAATGAAGTAGTGTCCCGTGCTGTCAAGAAGGTGCGCTCGGCGATCAAGGAGGGGGAGACGATTGCCAAGCCGCTTGGAGAGTCTCCCATCTTTCCGTCGATGGTCGTGCAGATGATCGCCGTGGGCGAGGAGACGGGCGCACTGGACCAGATGCTCAACAAGATCGCTGACTTCTATGATGAAGAGGTGCGCGTTGCGGTTGACAGTCTGACGTCGATCATCGAGCCGATCATGATGGCTTCGCTTGGAGTGATAGTCGGCGGGATCATCATTGCCCTGTACATGCCGATGTTCCAGATCATCACCCTGGTCAACTAGCATTGGCGCGCGTGGAAATTCCCGCTAAAGTGTTGCGCGCCGTGACCGATGATAGTGAGTAGGTGGGCGGTTGCCCATTGTCCGCGAGAGGAAAGGTGGTGAACATCATGCGGATGTTCAAGAAGGAGGAGGGTTTCACCCTCGTCGAGCTCATGGTTGTCGTTCTCATTATCGGAATTCTTGTTGCGATTGCGATTCCTGTCTTCAACGCCGCGCGTGACAACGCCCAGCTCAGGGCGTGCCACGCGAACCAGCGCACCGTCGAGGGCGCCGTACAGCAGTGGCGTGCTGCGAACGTCGGTGGCACCGTTGGTGCCGACTGGGCTGCTCTGATGGGACAGCTCGTTTCTGACTACGTCCAGGTCATCCCGGTGTGTCCAGCAGGTGGGACCTACAGCTGGAACGGAACGGTCGTAGCCTGCACGGAGCACGCACACTACTAGGGTGTCCGACTGACAGCGGCTACCCGTCACGATTGGTGCTCGTGTAGCACGACGATCGGGGATCGGCTGGGCCGGTCCCCGATCGTGCTATTCGAACGGGAGACGGTTCGCTGCGGTCGCTGCAGGCGAGGTGAGTGACGTGATGGTGACCAGGGATGATCGCGGATTCACTCTTGTTGAGTTGATGGTTGTCGTGCTCGTGGTTGGAATCCTCGTCGCTGTTGCGATTCCTGTGTTCAACTCGGGCCGGGCCTTGGCCGAGCAACGCGCATGCTTCGCGACTCAACGCACGGTCGAGGGGGCGGTTCAGCAGTACCTCGCCAATGGGATCGCCAACACCGCACCCGTGGATCTTGCGAGCCTTTGGTTAGCACTCGCACCCGCGTATGTCGGCACGATACCCGATTGTCCTACAGGTGGCGCATACTCATGGAACGGTGAGACGCTGCGCTGCGCGATTCACGGCAGCTATAAGGACTGAGTGCGCGGTCAGGCTGAGGTCGGGGATCGGCATGTGCTGGTCTCCGGCTTCGGCGTTCTGGCGAATTGGGCCCGTGCTCACCTCGCTCACAACCCGTGATTGCAGTCTCCGTCGACCGACCAAGGGGAGGCATGGTTGGACGCTGATGCAGCGATGTGTGTGATGCTCACGTGCCTGGGGCTCCTGTTCGGCTCGTTCGCCAATGTGGTCATCTGGCGCGTGCCCCGAGGGGAGTCGATCGTCAGTCCCGGCTCGCACTGTCCCTCGTGCCAGGCCCCGATCCACTGGTACGACAACGTCCCCGTCCTGTCCTGGCTCCTTCTCCGCGGCAGGTGCAGAGCGTGCGGTTCGACCATCCCCGTCAGGTACCCCTTGGTGGAAGCCGCATCTGCGGGAGTGTTCATCCTCGCCGCCGTGCGCTTTGGTGCTACCGCCCAAGCGGTGTTCGCGGCACTGGTCTTCTGGCTTCTTCTCGTGCTGTCGGCCATCGATCTCGATCACTACCGGCTACCCAATCCACTGGTGCTCGCCCTCGGCGTGATCGCCGCTGTGGCAGTCGTTGTCACCCAGGCCACCGGTATGCCGCTAGCGCCGCTGACGGCCGAGGAGGGCTCGTGGCTCGCCAGGGCACCCGCGTTTGCAGCGTTGATAGGACTCGCGGTGGGCGGTGGCGTGCCGGCGGCGCTCGCCGGCATCTACCGGCTGGTCCGCGGGAAACAGGGGCTCGGGATGGGGGACATCAAGCTGCTCGGCGTTCTGGGCCTCGTTCTTGGCCCGCATGTGGTCATGACGCTTCTGTTCGGTAGCGTGATCGGGATGTGCGTTGCTTTGACCGCCGCGCGCAGTACCCGGTTGGCGGATCGGCGGATCCCGTTCGGACCGTCGCTCTCTGCGGGGGCGGTGATCACCGCGGTTGCCGGTCCAGCCATCTGGGAATGGTATCTGCGGATCGCGGGCCTGGTGTGACCGGATGTTAAGATGCGGTTGAGCGCCCTGCGGGACGTCAAGTCGCCGCACGTTCGTGCCGATACCCATACCAGCGGCGCGGGCCGTAACGGTCGACCGTGCCTGTATCGAGGCGGTGAGAGTAGTGGGACGCAAGCGGATAGGGGCACAGCTGCTGTCGCGAGATGACGGCATGACGCTTGTCGAGATCATGGTCGCGGCCGTGATCATGTTCATCATCCTCACGGGTGTTCTGACCCTGGTGACGAACACCACGATGATGTCACTCCAGTCCAAGCAGAAGAACGTGATGACCAATGCGCTGAATGCGTACATTGAATGGGCGCAATCGCTTCCGTTCGAGGACGTCGCGCTCGTGACCGATGATGGTGCCCTCCAGGAGCAGACCACCATTGTCGGTGGCTACACAGTGGTCATCACCCCCACTGTCACCCCGGTCAGCGGGAACAGCGCACTCAAGACGCTGCGTGTTGACATCACCGTGACCGATGGGCAAGGTCGCGTGTTGGACCACTCCACCAGCGTTGCGGTGCGCGACCGCAGCCAGTTCCTCACCCAGGGAAAGCGTGATCCGGAGACTGACCCTGTCGTCCGGTTCGGCAGCCTTGCGCCACCAAGCGGTGCGGTGGTCTGGGACTCGCAGTGGGCCGGCGGCCCCATCTATCTCGACGTGCAGGCCGAGGCGGCCGAGGGCCGGGTGATCGAGGTCGTGCGGGTGTCGTTCAACTCACTGTTGTGCGAGGACGCGAGTCTCCCGCCTCGCTCGGCCCTCTGGGAACCCAGGACCGAGACGTTCTCGTCCACAAGCGATCTCTTCATATGGAACACACACCAGTCCGAACCGATCGAGGTCGAAGAGGGCGTGTTCGTTGACACCCGGCTGTTCGGTGACGGTGTTGGGACCCTCAAGGCATGGGTTGTCGATGACGCGGGTATAGACAATGCTGCGGAGATATTCCTCGTGCTCGACAACTTCCCGCCTGCTGCACCCGGCGGTATCGCTCCAGGTAGCCCCAAAGGGTACACGGTGTCGGTTCAGTGGGCGAAGGCCATGGACGGCAATCTGGACGCCGACTCGTACACACTCGAGTGGGTGCGGCAGGGGATGCCGCACACAGCGGCCACGGGTTCTCCATTCGGGTACTGGGATACTGGGGGGGCGCATGCTGAGGCCAACGCGGCGAACCACCCGGATTCGACGCTGACTCATGAGATCGCCACGCAGCCCTTCAGCCGGTATGCGGCGCGCGTTCGCGCCGTGTCGCCGCGAGGATTCACCTCGGATTGGGTCGACACCATCTTCGAGTCGCGTCCGCTTCTGAGCGGTACGTACCAGGTCGAGAAGAAGACAACGGGTGGTCCGAGCACGAGGTACTGGAAGGTCACCTCCACGCTTTCGGTCACACCACCTGCGTTCCCGACGTCTGCCGGGGCCACCTACTCGTTCTACCGGATCACCGGGGGGACGGAGACGCTCATCCAACAGGGTGCTGCGACGACGTGCACCGACGCAGTGACGGTCACCGGGAATCCCGACTCCACGAACTTCCCGGTCCGCGGTTACCGGGTCGACGTCACATACACGCCGCTCGGCATTGGCGGCGGCACTTCCACACAATCATCTTCGAACACCGTCACCACGGTCTATCAGGCGAATGCGGGAACGTATACGTTCACCGAGGGGACGTGGTGAGCATGGGCTCCACGCGCCGCGACTCGGGGTTCACGCTTGCCGAGTTGACTGTGGTCATGGGTCTTCTCGGCATGATTCTCGCCATTGCCTACACGGGCTTCAGTGTTGCCGCGAACGGCAGCCGCATGAGCGACCGGCAGGCTCACCTCAGCCGCGAGATCGGTGCGCCGATGTCGGTGATCGACCGAGCGCTCACCCAAGCGTTCGATTTCGACACGAGCTACCCCGGGCTGAGCCCGAACCGACTGGCGTTCTACACGGACCAGAACACCAATGGATATCGGGAGCGCTACGTCATGGAGGTCTCCGGTACTCGTCTTCTGATCAGCACCGAGGAGGAGGGCCACCAGCCGTTGAGGCAGGTCGTCTGGTCCGAGCATAACGCCAACCTTAGTGCCGGCGTGCCGCTCTTCCGCTACTACAATGTGAACGGTGACGAGATCACGTCGATGGGGAGCGTCCCTGGCGACGTCAAGCGCGTCGTGGTCACCCTCGTCACCGTTCACGACGGTGATCAACTGACGGATTCCCGCACGGTGTTCCTGCGGAATCGCTAGACCGATGGAGGAGAGAACGATGGCCAATCACCCCACGCGACTTCTGAAGGACGACGTCGGCGTTGCGTTGATCACGGTACTCGGGGTCATGCTGGTGATCACCGTCCTAGCGATCGGCTCGTACTCGCTTGCCGGTCAGGCGTTGCACGAGTCGGTGCGGGTGGAGCGGGAGACGAAGGCGTTCCGTGCGGCTGCCAGCGGGATGGAGAAGGTTCTATCTACCTTCAGCGAAGACGATGCTCTTGCGATGCTGGGCGGTGTCCCCATCACCGGCTCCACACCTGACGGCACGTATGAGATCACGATCGACGACCTCGGGCATAACGAGTGGCGCCTGACCTCCGTAGGCACACAGGCCGACGGTACCACGGAGATCGTGCGTCAGCAGTTCTACTTCATCGACCTGTGGAAGATGAACTTGTCAGCCGGGTCTTCGTCGCTTATGAGCGGCTCATCGGCGCTCAACGGCACGTCGAGCATCGTCGGTCCCTTCTACATGAAGGGCGATCTCAACATCCAGGCGAACATGGCGGTCGTCGAGGGTCCGTTGTTCGTGAAGAACGGCGACATCTCGCTCAAGAACAGCAACATCTGGCTCGGCCTATACGAGGAGCCCATCAAGGTCTACTGCGACAAGGCGATCCCCGATAACAGTGGTAACGGCTCCGGCAAGGGCACGGGCGTCTACATAAGCCATCGGATCCGATCCGTGCCGGACATCACCCTCCCGCCGATCACCCAGGCTAAGCTTGAGGAGTGGGCGACGACTGCCAAGAACGAGTCGATCGACAACATCATGGGCACCACGCCGGTCGCCAACCTTGAGTCGAGTGACGGACACGCGAGTTCCTACGTGACGATGCAGCCTCCCAGCACAACTACGTGGTCGCGACGGAAAGCCCAGACGGCTGTCGCCGCCGCGGCGCTGCCCTACAAGTTCATCGGCGATCCCTCAGGCGACATCAGCGGTATGGGCAACGGGTCTACGCCGCTCACCATCGGTGGAACCGGAAGCTTCGGTGCGTGGGGTTCCACGACCACCACCGATGGCGTCAGTCTTGCGGCCGGTCCCGTAGGTTCATCCGGCTATCCCGCCGGCAAGCATGACGACTTCGCATACGACGATGTCAACAACATCCTGTACATCAGCGGGACGGTCTTCGTAGATGGGCCTCTCACTTTTGCCGAGAACATGAAGTACGTGGGCAACGGGACGATCGTCGCCAACGGCGATGTCACGTTCAACGGCGCGGTCATCCCGTACTTCAGCTCGGGAGCGACGAACAAGAATGTCCAGGGAGAGAACAACAAGTGGGCGCTGGGAGTCGTGACCCCGAAGGACATGAAGTTCAACGCTGGCGGGAACAACCCGATGGCAGGCACCGGAGCCAGCAACCGGGACGCACTTCGTCTGCTCGAGGCGGACTACGCCGGGGCGTTCTACGTCGGGGGTACCGCGTACTTCAACAGCAACAACATGCTGATCAGGGGCACGGTGTTGGCGAGTCAGATGAAGTTCGACAAGAACAACAATCTGCTGATCACCAACCCACTGCTCCCGACCTATCTGCCGAACTCGCTGCCTGGCGCTGGCGCGGGCCTGCTGACCCCTGGCCTGTGGACGCGTGGGTGACGGATCGAGGGTTGTGAATCTGGCGCACTATTGACAAGGAGGGCTCATCTGCGGTTCGATGAGCCGTGTCGGAGTCGCGTGAGCCTGCGCGAGTATCTCTCCGCAGCGTACTTTGCAGGGGAACCGCCGTAGCAGTAGCACCAGTCGCAGTCTTGTCGTAGCAGTAGAAGGAGGACTCCGTTGGGTTCCCTCTCCTTCGGTTCGAGCCAGTCATCGATCGGTCTCGACATCGGTACGCGTTACGCACGCGCCGCGCAGGTCAAGCAGACGGGCAGCGGGCCTGTCGTCACCGGCTACGGTCGGGTCGACGTTCCTCTTGGCGCTGTCGCTGACGGCGAGATCGTGGATGCTGCGGCAGTGGCCTCGGCGCTCAAAGACCTCTGGCGTCATTCGAACGTGCGCGGCAAGGACGTGAGCGTCGGCGTCTCCAACCAGCGTGTCATCGTGCGCCTGATCGACCTTCCCTTCATGGAGCGCGGCGAGCTGCAAAGCGCCATCCAGTATCAGGCGCAGGACTACATCCCGATGGCGGTTGAGGAGTCCATCCTCGACTTCCAGATCATCGGCGACTACATGACCCCATCAGACGAGCACATGATGGAAGTTCTGCTCGTCGCGGCGCACCGCGAGATGATCGGCAACACGGTGGCCGCCGTGGAGGGTGCCGGCCTCAGGCTCACCAGTATCGACGTCTCGTCGTTCGCGATCGTCCGCGCGCTCATGGGTGACTTGCCTGAGGTCCTTCCCGGGGCCGAGAGCGAGGCGACTGCGGTCATCCATGTCTCGTCCGGACTGACGAACATCGCCGTGGTCGAGCGTGGTGTCCCGCGCTTCAACCGCATCTCATCGCTGGCGGGCAGCACGTTCACCCAGTCGGTCGCGAACGTTCTGAACATCACGTTCGATGAGGCCGAGGATCTGAAGGTCAGGATCGGTCTGCCGGACATCGATGGCACTGCCGCCGACGAGTTCCCCGGTATCGAGCCGGACCGCGTGCAGCTCGTGCACCAGTCGATCGAGCGCGAGGCAAGCAAGTTCATCGCAGAGGTCCGTCGTTCTCTCGACTACTACCTGACCCAGACATCACAGGTGCGCAGCATCAGGCGCATCCTTCTCACCGGCAGCGGGTCCCAGCTTCGCAATCTCGCGTCGTATCTCGAGAAGGGGCTGCAGGCCCAGCAAGTCACCCTCGGTGACCCACTTGCCCGGACACAGGCCTCGTCAGGGGCGCTGGCCGCAGTGGAGGCTGATCGCTTCGGCTGTGTGACGGCGGTCGGTCTCGCGCTGGGAGGGCTGCAGTGATGATGCGCGTGAACCTGCTGCCCCCGGAGATACTGGAACGTCGCAAGTCAGAGCAGCGCGTCGTCTGGGTGTTGCTCGCAGCCGTGTTCGTCGGGGTGGTTCTCGCAGGAGTTTGGGGCTTCGCCAGTTATCGGGCGGGGGTCAAGCAGGATGAGCTGGCCCAGCTTCAGCAGCTGGTCCAGTCAACGCAGGCACAGGCAGACCAACTGGCGATCTTCGAAGAGCGCGCGGTCGAGCTCGAGGCTCGCAAGGCAGTTGCGGATGCCGCGCTGGGCGATCGTCGCAACTGGGGCAAGCTCTACGATGAGGTGTCCCTGGTGCTACCTGCGGATGTGTGGATCCAGACCATGGTCACGAACGAGGTAGACGGTCTGGCGATCGACGGATACGCGCTGGACTCGGTGACCGACACCCCGGACGGGGGGCACAAGCCGATCGCCAAGACACTCGTCCGTCTCTCAGACCTCAACGACCTGTACGATGTCTGGCTGACGAACTCGGCCAAGACCGAGTATCTTGAGCAGCCGGCTATCCAGTTCAGTCTGACCGCGGGTGTCGTGTCTCCCGCTGAGGGCGAGGTGGCGCCGTGACGGCCCACCTGACATTCAACGATCATCCGCGGTGGGCGGGCCTGCCCCGCCACGTACGCCCGGCCTACTGCGGAGGGTGCTAGCCATGGGACGACTCACTGCGACCACACAGCTCATCATCGGTGTCGCGCTCATCGTCGTCCTGGCGGCGGTGATCGTCGCCTTGGTGATCATGCCCCAATTCACCAAGGCGAGCGACCTGGATGCGCAGATCGGTCAGGCGGAGGGCGACTTGGTGACCGCGCAGGCGCTCGTTGCCCGTCGGCAGAGCGCGAAGGCGCAGTCGGCGGCCAACGAGGTCGAGCTCATGCGTATCGCCAACCGGATGCCCGACTCGCCCCAGCTCCCGTCTCTGATAATCGAGCTCCAGGACCTGGCGAACGCCGCCGACCTCGAGTTCGTTCAGATCACGGTCGGCGATGTGACCGAGGCTACTACACCCGAAGGTGCGCCGGCAGGGTACAGCGTGCTTGAGATGACCGCGCTACTGCGTGGTGACTGGGCGAATCTTGTCGACTACAGCCACCGTCTCCACAAGCTCGATCGAGGTATCCGTGTCACGAACACCGTCTTCACGTACATCGCGGAGACCGACGAGGAGCCCGAGTACGTGGAGGCGACGTTCACACTGCACGCGTACGTGATGGGTGTCATCGCCCAGGCACCGCCTGCGCCGGGCACCCCATCGACCGAGACCACCACGACGCCGTGATGACGGCCGGAGCAGGCGAGGGAGGCGAAGACCATGTCCGATGAGCTGCAGGCGCCGGATACGTTCGGGCAGGACGTCCAGGTCGAGACCGGCACCAAGCCCGGCCTCTTCGCCACGCCCACCGGTAGGATAGTCGCCATTGTAGCGGGGCTCGGTATCCTCGGCATCATCGTTGGGATAGCGATCGCCATCGTGATGTTCGTGTTCGCGGGTCAGGCGATCGATGAGATCGAGCGGCAGATCCAGGAGCAGGTGGACGCACAGCCCAGCACCGAGCAGACCGAGACGCCGCCGCCGGCGTCCGCTCCTGCGGAAGAGGTCAAGAACTCCGAGGTGTTCACCTTCCGCGACATCTTCGAGCCGCTGCTCGAGCCACTGCCGGAGCCGTCGAGCGATACGACCACGACGCCGACCGCTCCTGACGGTGAGACTCCGATGGTACCCGGTGTGCTCTATCTTGTGGATATCATCGTCGAGGACGGTATCACCAAGGGCGTCTTCGTCCTGAATGGAGTCACGTACACGCTCGGGCCGGGTGACTCCATCCCGGACACACCGTGGCAGCTGCTGAGGATCAGCACGACACAAGTGACGATGCTCTACGGCGACCAGCAGGTGACGCTGATAATCGGGCAGGGCAAGTAGCGCATCAGTGCGTGTCTCCCTCGGGCGCCGTTCATGCGGCGCCCGATGCGTCTCCGGGGAAGCGTGGGTCGGCAGGTGCGGTAGAATCCCGGCATGAGCCGGTGAACGGAGGGCGTGGTGCGCTACACCACTGCAGGGGAGTCTCACGGACGCGCACTGGTCGCGGTGTTGACCGATGTGCCCGCGGGTGTGCCGGTGGATCGCGTCGCGATCGACGATGATCTCGCCCGTCGGCAGCGTGGGTACGGCCGAGGCGGCCGCATGGCGATCGAGCATGACTCGGCCACGGTACTGTCCGGCATCCGGTTCGGGAGGACGCTCGGAAGCCCTGTCGCCCTGCTCATCGAGAACAGGGACGCTCCCAACTGGCACGAGGCGATGGATCCGTGGGGCACGGGCGAGGGGGTCGAGCGGGTGACCGCCCCACGCCCCGGGCACGCCGACCTGCCGGGGTGTCAGCGCACCGGCTCGGCAGACGCGCGGGACATCCTCGAGCGCGCGAGCGCCCGCGAGACCGCCGCGCGGGTGGCGGCGGGCGCGGTGGCAAAGGCGCTGCTCGCGGAACTCGGGGTGACGGTGCGTTCGTGGGTGGAGCGCATCGGCCCGTCAACCACGGGCCCGCTGGCGCCTGAAGCGGTCGACGGTGCGGTGGTCGAGGAGAGCGACGTGCGCTGTCCCGACCCGCAGGTCGCAGACGCCATGCGCGCAGCCATCGACGCCGCGCGCTCGGACGGCGAGAGCCTCGGTGGTGTGTTCGCGGTGACGGCCGACGGGCTGGTCCCGGGAATCGGAGGATATGCCGAGGCAACGGCCCGACTCGACGCGCGGCTTGCCGCGGCCGTGATGTCCGTCCCCGCCATCAAGGGCGTGGAGATCGGTGACGGGTTCGCGTGTGCGTGCCGTCCCGGCTCGGCGGTCCACGACGAGATCGTGCTCGACGCGCGCGGAGTGCTGCGGCGCTCGACCAACCGCGCCGGAGGCATCGAGGGCGGCATGACCAACGGCGAGCCCCTGGTCCTGCGCGCCGCCATGAAGCCGATACCCACGCTGATGCGGCCGCTCGCTACGGTCGACCTCGCCACTGGCGAGGTGGCCGATGCCGCGCGCGAGCGTTCGGACGTCTGTGCGGTCCCGGCTGCCGCGGTGGTCGCTGAGGCCGAGGTGGCCCTCGTGCTCGCCGATGCCTACCAGGACCTGCTCGGCAGGGGTTGCCTCGCCGACATGCAGCGCGCACTCGACGCGTATCGAGCAAGGATCGCCTGGTGAGCCACGTCTTCCTCACCGGCTTCATGGGCGCCGGGAAGAGCACCGTCGGACGGCTGGTGGCCGAGCGGCTCGGCAGGCCCTTCGTCGACCTCGATGCTGAGATCGAGCGGCGTGAGGGCGCGAGCGTCCAGAGCCTGTTCCGGGAGCGTGGAGAGGCGGGATTCCGTGATGCCGAGCACGCGGCGCTTGCGGCGCTTGCCCAAGAACCCGCGTTGGTGGTCGCCACCGGTGGCGGCGTCGTGCTGCGCGAGGACAATCAGGCGCTCCTCCGCGGCCACGGGACGGTGGTCTACCTGTCGGTAACGCCCGAAGAGGCCATCGCGCGCGTGGGCTCTGCCGGCGACCGGCCGCTGCTGGCCGGCGGAGGGCTCTCGGCAGCACGCGCCATCCTGGACGCGCGGCTCGGGCTGTATGCCGCGACCGCCGATCACGTGATCGACACGGTGGGCAAGGCCCCTGCCGAGGCGGCCGAGGCGGTGCTGCGTGCGCTCGGCGCGATCCGCGTCGGTGCCCAGGGCGACAGCGGGTACGATGTCCGCGTCGGCCCCGGGCTGCTCGACGCTTGCGGTGAACACGTCGCACGGCTGCTGCCGGGCGCCTCGGCGATGGTGGTGAGCGACGAGCATGTGTGGGCGCTGTACGGCGAGCGGTGCCGGTCTGCTCTCGAGAGCGCCGGCGTCCGTGTCGCGCAGATCGTCGTTCCGCCCGGTGAGGCGTCCAAGTCGTGGGAGTCCGCCGGAGCCTTGCTCGAAGGGTTCGCGGCCGCCGGGCTCGATCGGACGTCGGTGGTGGTCGCGCTGGGCGGTGGCGTGGTCGGCGACCTTGCCGGCTTCTGCGCGTCCGCGTACATGCGGGGCATCGCGGTGGTCCAGGTCCCCACCACGCTCCTGGCACAGGTGGACAGTGCCATCGGCGGCAAGACCGGCGTCGACCTGCCCGCGGGCAAGAACCTCGTGGGCGCGTTCTGGCCGCCACGGCTCGTGCTGGCCGACACGGACGTGGTCACGAGCCTTCCCGCAGCCGAGTGGGCGAACGGGATGGTCGAGGTGGTCAAGGCGGCGCTGCTCGAGGGTCAGGCAAGCGTGGAGGGCCTGAGTGACCGCCTTCCCGCACTGGGCGCGCGGGACCAGGCGGCGGTCCAGGCGACCGTGCGGACCGCGGCGGCGTTCAAGGCGCGCATCGTCTCGGCCGACCTGCGTGAGGCCGACCTGCGCGAGTGCCTCAACCTCGGCCACACGCTCGGCCATGCGCTCGAAGCGGTGACCGGGTACACGGCGCTGCCGCATGGGCAGGCCGTTGCCGAGGGGATGCGGTTCGCCGCCATGCTCGCCGAGGAGCTCGTCGGATCTTCTCCCGAACTCACGCGTGAGATCGCCGGCCTGCTCGACGCGGTCGGCGCGTCTCACGGCGCATTCCTCGAGTGTATCGCCGGTCACCGTGACGCACTCGAGCCAAAGGCACTGCTGGCGGCGATGAAGTCCGACAAGAAGTCCCGCGGGGGCGCTGTGCGCTTCGTGCTGCTGGAGAGCCCGGGGGCGTGGCGCGTGGCGCCGGTGGACGACGCGACGCTGCTCGGTTCGCTCGAGCGATGGCGCAACGGGATCGGAGATGTGTGACGATGCTGCGGATCCTTGTGATGAACGGGCCCAACCTGAATCTGCTCGGCACGCGGGAGCCGGAGGTGTACGGCACGCGCACGCTCGGTGACATCGAGGCGATGGTTGCGACACACGCGGCGGACCTCGGCGTGGACGTCGAGTTCTTCCAGTCCAACCACGAGGGGGCGCTCATCGACCGCCTGCATGCGGCGATGGGATGCGCCGACGGCGTGGTGTTCAACCCCGGGGCGCTCACGCACTACTCGTACGCGCTGCGTGACGCCATCGCGGCCACGGGCCTGCCGGTCGTCGAGGTGCACTTGAGCGACATCTCCGCCCGGGAGGACTTCCGGGCGGTGAGTGTCACCGCACCGGTCTGCATCGCCCAGATATCGGGCCGTGGCGCCGAGTCGTATACGGCAGGACTTGAGACGCTCGTGGAGCACATCCGCAAGGAGGACCGATGAACATCGAAGCTCGGCTGCGCGGCCTGCGGCGTCGGCTGACCGACACGAACGAGCCTGCCATCCTGGTCACCGCCAACGCCAACCTGCGCTATCTGACCGGGTTCGACGGGGTGATCGACGACGGGATCAACGGCGCATGCCTGGTGACCGCCGAGCACGCACGCTTCTACACGGACCACCGGTACGCCGAGGCGGCCCGGAACGCGGCTGCGGGCACGCCGTGGGAGGTACGCATCCAGAAGGAGAACCTGTACATCGAGATCTGCGATGAGCTCATCGCCGAGGGCATCGACTCGCTCATGCTCGAGTCGTCGGTGCCGTACGGACGCTTCACGTTCATCTCGGAACAGTTCCGGGGTGCGGTCCGTGTGGTGGACCACTACGTCGAGGAGCTGCGGCAGATCAAGGAGCGGGCGGAGATCGAGCGTATCGCGCACGCCACGGCGATCGCCGACGAGGCCTTCGACCACATCTGCGGCGTTATGGCGCCACAGATGACCGAGGCCGAGGTAGCGCTGGAACTCGAGTTCTTCATGCGCAGGCGCGGCTCCGACGGCATCGCGTTCGACCCCATCGTAGCCTCCGGTCCCAACGGCGCCCGTCCGCACGCGATCCCCGGTCAGCGGGAGCTCGAGCGTGGCGATCTCGTCGTCCTGGACTTCGGCGCCCGCGTGGGCGGATATCGCTCGGACATGACACGCACCGTGGCGATCGGTGAGATCTCCGACGACCTCAAGCGCCTCTACGACGCGGTCCTCGCCGCCAACGAGGCCGGCATTGCTGCGGTCCGTGCCGGGATGCCGTGCGTCGAGGTGGACCGGGCGGCGCGCGAGGTGCTCGATCAGCGCGGTCTGGGCGACCGCTTCACGCACGGACTCGGACACGGGGTCGGTCTCGACGTGCATGAGATGCCGACGGTGGGGCCGCGGAGCACGCAGTCGCTGCGCGAGGGCGCTGTGGTGACCGTGGAGCCGGGCGTCTACGTGGAGGGTCTCGCGGGTGTTAGAATCGAAGACCTCGTGGTGGTAGAACAGGCCGGATGCCGGCTGCTGACCAGCGCGCCGAAAGAGCTCGTCTCGATCTAGGAAGGCTACACGACATGGCTGTCTCCACGAACCAGTTCAAGACCGGTATGTGCATCAGCTACAACGACAAGATGTGGATCATCGTCGACTTCCAACACGTGAAGCCCGGCAAGGGCGGTGCGTTCGTGCGCACCAAACTCAAGGAGCTCAAGACCGGTCGCGTGAACGACGTGACGTTCCGCGCCGGTGAGAAGGTCGATGACGTCCGGGTGGAGACCAAGCGCCTGCAGTACCTGTACACCGATGGCGCAGCATTCCACTTCATGGACACGGACAGCTACGAGCAGTTCGAGATCTCGGCGGACTTCGTGGGCGACGCGGCCAAGTGGCTCAAGGAGAACGACGAGGTGCAGGTCGTCTACGCCGCCGGTGAGATGATCGGCGTTGAGCCGCCGATGTTCGTTGAGCTCGCCGTCACCGAGACCGACCCCGGCTTCAAGGGCGACACCGTCCAGGGCGGCACGAAGCCGGCGACCCTCGAGACCGGCGCGGTCGTGCAGGTCCCGATGTTCGTCGAGACCGGTGACACGCTGAAGATCGACACCCGCGACGGGTCCTATATCACCCGCGTGTAGCCTCCGCTATACTGTTGCGACCGCCTCTCAGGGCAGCCGGCCCAGAGGGGTTCACGCCTACCCACACAAGGACGGTGCGATGCGACCGGTCAAGATCACCGACACGACGCTGCGCGACGCCCATCAGTCGCTGTGGGCCACACGGATGCAACTCGGCGACATGCTGCCGATCCTTCCGCTCATGGACTCGGTGGGCTATTGGTCACTTGAGGTCTGGGGCGGCGCGACGTTCGATGCGGCGCTGCGGTTCCTCGATGAGAACCCGTGGGACCGGCTCCGGGTCATCAAGCAGCACTGCCCGAAGACGCCGCTGCAGATGTTGCTGCGTGGACAGAACCTCGTGGGCTATAAGCACTACAGCGATGAGATCGTCACCCGTTTCGTGCATGCGTCGCACCGCAACGGCATCGACGTGTTCCGCATCTTCGACGCGCTGAACGATATCCGCAACGTCGAGACGGCAGCACGCGCCGTCAAGGAGTGTGGCGGCCACTTCGAGGGGGCCATCTCCTACACGGTGAGCCCCGTCCACACGCTCGACAGCTACCTGGCGTACGCGCAGCAGCTGAAGGAGCTCGGCGCGGACACCATCTGCATCAAGGACATGGCCGGCATGCTCACCCCGTTCCGCACGGAGAAGATGGTGCGGGCGCTCGTCGATGAGATCGGCCTGCCGGTGCACGTGCACTGCCACTACATCGGCGGCATGGCTCCCATGAACTACCTGAAGGCCGCCGAGGCCGGCGCCGACATCATCGACACCGCCGTGGTGGCGCTCGCGTTCGGCAACAGCCAGCCGGCCGTCGAGATGATCGTGGCCGCGCTCAAGGAGTCTCCTTACGACAGCGGGCTCGACCTTGACAAGCTCTTCGAGATCGCCGAGTACTGGGAGAACGTGCGGCAGAACAAGCAGCTCAAGCGCGGCGTGACCTCGCTCCTGCACATGGAGGTGTTCAGCCACCAGGTCCCGGGCGGGATGATGAGCAACCTCATGAGCCAGTTGGAGCTCCAGAACGCGAGCGACCGACTCCCGGACGTGCTGGCCGAGATCCCGCGCGTGCGTGCCGAGGTGGGCTATCCGCCGCTCGTCACTCCCATGTCGCAGATCGTCGGCACCCAGGCCGTCATCAACGTGCTCACCGGCAAGCGGTGGGCGATGGTCCCCGCCGAGATGAAGGACTACCTGCGCGGTCAGTACGGCAAGGCTCCCGGACCGCTCGACAAGGGCATCGTCGCGCAGATCCTCGGCGACGAGCAGCCGCTCGCGCCTGATGTGCGGCCGGGCTCTTTGGTCACCACGACGTACGACGAGGCCGCCGCCGAGATCGGCGACCTTGCGAGGACCGAGGAGGACGTGCTCATGTACGCCCTCTTCCCGAACGAGGCCCGCGACTACCTCGAGCGTCACAAGACCGGCGTTGAGGGCTCGGTCTTCATGATGGCCGCCGAGGTCGAGACGATGAGAGAGGACGACGACGTGAATGTGAACCAGATCGCCGAGCTGGTGAGACTCGTCGAGAACTCGGATATCACCGAGGTGATCGTCGAGGAGGGCGACGCCCGCGTGGTCGTCCGTCGAGGCGGCGCGGCCGGACCGCTCGAGCCCCATCACGCAGCCGCGCACCACGCGCCGCCCGCGCCGATGCCGTCGTCCCCAGAATCACCGCAGGTGACCGACACGCCGAAGACCGGCGGGGACCGGCCCGCGAGCTGGAAGCCGGTGGTGGCGCCGATGGTGGGCACGTTCTACTCGGCCAGTGCGCCGGGGGCGGCCCCGTTCGTCGCCGTGGGGGACACGGTCGCCGAGGGGCAGACGCTCTGCATCCTCGAGGCCATGAAGCTCATGAACGAGATCGCCGCCGAGGAGGCGGGCGTCGTCCGCGAGGTCTGCGTGGCCAACGCCACGCCGGTCGAGTACGGCACGGTGCTCTTCTACTACGAGCCGGTGGCGTAGATGGCGTCGCTCGGCAAGGTCCTGATCGCCAATCGCGGCGAGGTCGCCCTGCGCGTGGTCCGTGCGTGCAAGGAGATGGGCATCCGCTCGGTGGCGGTGTACTCGGAGGCCGATCGCGACTCGCTGCATGCACGCATGGCCGACGAGGCGGTCTGCATAGGACCGGCGTCCTCGGCCGGAAGCTACCTCAACATGCCCAACGTCATCTCGGCGGCGCTGATCTCCGGCGCCGATGCCGTGCACCCCGGCTATGGCTTCCTTGCCGAGAACGCTGCGTTCGCGCGTGCGTGCGTGGACTCCGGTCTCGTGTTCGTCGGTCCGTCTGCGGACGCTATCGAGCGCATGGGCGACAAGGCGGTCGCACGCTCGACCATGATGGCGGCCGGTGTCCCGTGCGTGCCCGGCAGCGACGGCTCTGTGGACACCGTCGCCGATGCGCTGGCGTTCGCCCACGAGGTGGGGTTCCCGGTGCTGATCAAGGCCGCGGCGGGCGGCGGGGGCAAGGGGATGCGCGTCGCAGCCGACGAGTCGGAACTCGAGCGCAACTTCACGGCCGCCAAGACCGAGGCGGCGGCCGCGTTCGGCAACGACACGGTCTACATCGAGAAGTACCTCGCGCGTCCGCGGCATGTGGAGATCCAGGTGCTTGCCGATACGCACGGCAACGCGGTGTACCTTTTCGAGCGCGACTGCTCGGTACAGCGGCGCCACCAGAAGCTCATCGAGGAGGCGCCCAGCCCGGCGCTCACACCCGAGCTTCGCTCGGCGATGGGGGAGGCGGCGCTCAAGGCGGTCCGTGCGGTCGATTACGTGAACGCCGGAACCGTGGAGTTCCTGCTCGACACCGACGGCTCCTTCTACTTCATGGAGATGAACACGCGCGTGCAGGTCGAGCACCCGGTGACCGAGCAGATCACCGGCGTGGACATCATCAAGGAGCAGATCCGCATCGCCGCCGGCGAACCGATGAAGCACGCGACCCAGGACGCGCTCGAGCTGCGTGGACACGCCATCGAGTTCCGCATCAACGCCGAGGATCCGCTCCACAACTTCCGGCCACACCCGGGCCTGGTGGAGTGCTTCAATCCTCCCGGGGGCTTCGGCGTTCGCGTCGACAGCCATCTGTACGGCGGATACACCGTTCCACCGTACTACGACTCGCTGCTCGCCAAGCTGGTGGTGTGGGGGGAGACGCGCGAGGAGGCTATCACCAGGGCCCGTCGGGCGCTCGACGAGTTCATCGTCGTCGGCATCCCCACGACGATCCCGTTCCACCAGTTCGTGGTGGAAGAGGAGCACTTCGCGCGGGGTGAGGTCTATACTGACTACGTGGAGCGCCACGTGCTCCCCGCCGATCTCGCCGCGTTCCACGCGGCGATGCACGCTGACGAGGAGGGACGCGATGACTGAGGAGATCACGCTGGAGGGCATCGGGATCGCTCCCGGCGTACTCGAGACCATCGCGACGGTGGCGGCGCAGGGCGTCGACGGTGTCGCCGAGGTCTCGTGCGTCGGCGGCGGCCTGGCGGGGCTGGTTCAGAAAGGCTCGTCCCGCGGCGTGTGCGTCGAGGTCAGCGATGAGGGCGCGCTTGTGGCGTCCCTGCGCATCCACGCGGCGTACGGCCGCCCTCTGCGCGAGATCGCGACCGACGTCCAGAAGGCCGTGATCGACGCGCTGCTCACCCACACCGGACAGACGGTCGCCGCGGTCGACGTGTACGTCGACGACGTCGTCTTCCCCGAGCGATAGCGCCGGCGGTACCGACGACGATGCTTGAACGCACGCGCGCCCGACGCCAGGCACTTCAGATCCTGTATCAACGGGACATCACCGGTCAGAGTGTCGCCGACATCCTGGCGTCCGGTACCTACAACGCCGAGGACGGCGAGCCGTCGACATACTGCCAGGAGCTGGCGCTGGGAACGGAGCGTGAGCAGGGGCCGGTGGACGCGGAGATCGAAGCGACATCACAGCACTGGTCGCTCATGCGCATGCCGTTCGTCGACCGCAACATCCTGCGGCTGGCCGTCTACGAGATCCTTTTCGAACCCGAGGTCCCGCACTCGGTCGCCATCAACGAGGCGGTCGAGATGGCCAAGGTCTACGGTGGCGATGATTCGTCCAAGTTCGTGAACGGCGTGCTCGGCAGGATCGCCCAACTCAAGACGGGGCGGGACCCGGGCGATGACGACGCCGTGTCGTCGGCCGATGCCGACACCGGATCGTCGACCGGGCCGGACGATGATGGCGAAAGCGATGGAGAAGGGGTCTGAGCCGCTATGGCGGACGAGAAGTTCAGCTTCGAGCAGGCCAGGGTACGCCTGGAGGAGATCGCGTCCGAGGCGCGCAAGAAGGACACCTCGCTCGAGCGGAGCCTCGACCTGTTGGAGGAGGGCGTCCGTCTGGCCAACATCTGCACCGAACTCGTCGATCACGCGGACCTGAGCGCTTCCGGAGCGTCCGGGCAAGACGACGAGAACGGCGCGGCCGATGGGCTGGATGCCGGGAGCCCGGAACCTGAGGAGCCGTCCGTAGATGGCCGGCCCGTGTCCTCGGAAGAGGATGCGCCGGAGGCCGAGACTCCTGCTCCAGGCCGTGACGCGGGCGTCGCCGGGGCGTAACGTCACAGTACCGGCGGTGTCCGTCCCCGGGCGGACGCGTGATACGATGCAGATTCGGGCGCGCCTGAGCGCGTCTGTATCCGACTGGGAGTGTGCCGTAACCGGTGAGTGACAGACGCATCCTTGATTCCATCGACGAACCGAACGCCCTCAAAGCGCTCGACGCTGCGGAGTTGAAGCAGCTGGCCGCGGAGATCCGTGAACGGCTCATCGCGACCGTGTCGGCCACGGGCGGGCACCTCGCACCCAATCTCGGCGTGGTCGAACTCACACTCGGCCTGCACCGCGCTCTCGACTGCCCCCGGGACAGGATCGTGTGGGACGTCGGGCATCAGGCGTACGTGCACAAGCTCGTCACCGGCAGGCGTGAGCAGTTCGGGACGCTCAGGTGTTACGGTGGCGTGTGTGGTTTCCCGAAGCGCTCCGAGAGCCCGTGCGACGTCCACGACGCGGGTCATGCGAGCAACTCGATCTCCGTGGCGCTTGGACTCGCAGCCGCCCGCGACCTGCGGGGCACCGATGAGACGATCGTCGCCGTCATCGGCGACGGGTCGCTCACCGGCGGCATGGCCTTCGAGGCACTCAACCACGCGGGCCACCTCGGCACGCGGCTGGTCATCGTCCTCAACGACAACGAGATGTCCATCGCGCCGAACGTCGGCGCGCTTTCGAGCTACCTTGCGCGGGTCCGCCTCGACCGCCGCTATCGCCGGCTGCGTGATGACGTGGAGTCCGCACTGGCCAAGACGAAGCTCGGCGCGGCGATGGTCGCTGCGGGCGAGGCCGCCAAGGAGTCCGTGAAGCAGCTGCTGGTGCCGGGCATGCTCTTCGAGGAGCTCGGCATCCAGTACGTCGGGCCGATCGACGGCCACGACGTTTCGCAGGTTCAGAACGCCGTGACCTGGGCGGCCTCGGCTGACGGACCGGTCATCATCCACGCGGTGACGCGCAAGGGCATGGGTTACGTGCCCGCCGAGGACAGGCCCGACACCTTCCACGGCATCAGCCCGTTCTCGGTCGAGACCGGCAAGGTCAACGGATCGGGTAGCGGTGCGCTGAGCTACACCGAGACGTTCGGACGTGCTCTCGTCGCCGAGGCGCGCGCCGACGAGCGCATAGTGGCGATCACGGCCGCGATGCCCGCGGGGACGGGCCTCACGTACTTCGCCGAGGAGTTCCCTGACCGGTTCTATGACGTGGGCATCGCCGAGCAGCATGCGGTGGGGCTGGCTGCCGGCCTCGCGCACGGCGGACAGGTCCCGGTGGTCGCTCTGTACTCGACGTTCCTCCAGCGCGCCTACGACCAGGTCATCATGGATGCAGCGCTGCAGGACCTTCACGTCGTCTTCTGCATCGACCGCGCCGGCCTGGTCGGGGAGGACGGCCCGACGCATCACGGCGTGTTCGATCTCACGTACCTGCGCGCCGTTCCCAACCTGATGATCATGGCACCCGCCGATGAGGCGGAACTGGTGAACATGCTGCACACGGCCGTCCACGCCGAGGGGCCGGTCGCGATCCGCTATCCACGGGGGACCGGGCGTGGGGTCGCACTTCCCGCGGAGCCGGAGGTCCTTGAGGCGGGTCGTGCCGAGGTGCGCAGGGACGGCACCGACGTGGCGATCCTCGCGGTGGGCCGGATGGTGGAGGTCGCCGAGGAAGCCGCGGTGCTGCTCGCCGCCGACGGCGTCGACGCGGGTGTCGTGAACATGCGCTGGATCAAGCCGATGGACCTCGAGGCGGTCTCGAAGGTATCGGCGTGTCCGCTGGTTGTCACCGTCGAGGAGAACACGGGCGTGGGCGGGTTCGGGGCCGGTGTGCTCGAGGCGCTCGCCGATCTGGGCGCGGACACCCCGGTGCTCAGGCTCGCGGTCCCGGACTGCTTCGTCACCCACGGGCACACCGATCGGCTGCTGGACGAGGTAGGTCTCACACCCGAGGCCGTGCGCGCCGCGATACTCGGCCGCATGCTCGACATACGCGCTGCCGAGGAGACACGGAGCCATGACCGGGCGCCGGGTCGACGTCGAGATCGCTAGCCGCGGGTTGCTCCCGTCGCGAGAGGCGGCCCGCGCGGCCGTGCTTGCCGGCGAGGTCACCGTCGACGGTGTCGTTGCGACCAAGGCCGGCGCGCCTGTGGGACCCGACGCCGTCATAGAGATCGCCGAGTCGCGGCGGTACGTCTCCCGCGGGGGTCTCAAGCTCGAGGGTGCGCTGGGCGCTTTCGGTATCGATGTCGCCGGCGCGCGGGCGATCGATGTCGGCGCGTCGACCGGCGGCTTCACCGACTGCCTTCTGCAGCGGCGCGCGGCCTCAGTGACGGCGGTCGACGTCGGCTACGGCCAGCTCGCCTGGCAGCTTCGGAACGACGAGCGGGTCCGTGTGCTCGAACGCACCAACATCCGGACCGCCGATCCTGCGGTGCTCGGAGGGCCATACGACGTCGCGGTCATCGACGTCTCGTTCGTGGCACTGGCGAAAGTCCTCCCGTCGGTCATGCCGCTGGTGGCGGAGACCGGGTGCTGTTTGGCGCTCGTTAAGCCGCAGTTCGAAGTCGGCAAAGGTCGTGTCGGTAAGAAGGGTGTGGTGCGGGACGCCATGCTTCATGAAGAGGTGCTCACGAGCGTCTCGGACACCGTGCATGCGGCCGGATGGGTGGTGCGTGGCCTGACATGGTCGCCGGTGAAGGGGCCGGAGGGTAACATTGAGTTCTGGGTATGGGCGGACCGTTCCGGACCGCCTGCCGACGCGTCGCCCGCAGCGGTCGTCGCGGGAGCGCATGAGGCCTTGGGAGGATAGTGTGCGCGTACTTCTGGTGCCGAACCCGGTGAACCCGCGGTCGGTCGAGGCTGTTCGCAGTGCCGCCGCGCGGTTGGTCGAGATGGGGTACGAGCCCGTGCTTGCAGCAGCGGATGCGGAGGCCTGCGGTCTCGGCGGCCATGCGGTCCCGCGCGCTGAGATCGGCTCGCCGGACCTGGTCGTCGCACTCGGTGGGGATGGCACGATCTTGAAGGCCGTCCACCTGATCGGTGTCTCCGACGTGCCGGTCCTCGGGGTGAATCTGGGGCGGCTCGGATTCCTGTCCGGTGCCGACGGGGACGGGCTTGACGATGCGCTCGAGGCGGCGCTTGCTGGCGAGGCGCGCATCGAGCGTCGCCAGACCATCGAGGTCGCGGTGTCGGCCGGTGGCAGGGCCGCGGGGCGATATCGTGCGCTCAACGAGGTCTTCGTCGGTCGCGGGGGCGGTGTGCGCGGAGTGGAGCTCGAGGTGTCGGTGAACGACGTCGTGACCGGCCGCTACGTGTGTGACGGGATGGTAGTGGCAACGCCCACGGGTTCGACCGCCTACGCGCTCTCAGCAGGCGGACCGCTCGTCTCGCCTGAGGTCCGTGGGATGGTGCTCGTGCCCGTCGCGCCGCATTCGGTGGGCACACGCCCGATCATCGCCGGCCCCGCCGACGTCGTACGGATCTCGTGTCCCAATCCCGCTCGCTCTGATGCGTGCGTGTCGGTCGACGGCGACCAGCTGCCGTGCAGGACGGCGCTCGATGCCGTGGAGGTACGCGTGGGCGAGCACGACGTGCGCTTGATGCGGATCGACGGCCGTGACTTCTACGGCGTCCTGTCGCACACGTTCCTGGGGGCGTAGCGTGCTCAGAGAGCTACACGTCCGTGACCTGGCACTCGTTGAGGACGTCTGGCTGGAGTTCGGCGCCGGCCTCACGGTCCTCACCGGTGAGACGGGCGCCGGCAAGACGGTCCTCGTTGAAGCGCTCAAGCTTCTGCTCGGCGAGCGGGCGGACTCGACGATGGTCCGCCAGGGAGCGGCCGAGGCTCTGGTCGAGGGGCACTTCACGCTCGACGGCCGCGATGTGCTCGTACAGCGCCGGGTGAGCTCCGAGGGCCGGTCCCGGTGCAGCATCGACGGTGAGATGGCCACGGTCTCGATGCTGGCGTCGGTGATCGGCGGTGTGGTCGACCTGCACGGTCAGCACGAACACCAGTCTCTCCTCTCTCCGTCGAGGCACGCCGGCTATCTTGACCGATCCGCCGGCCCGGATGCGGCATCCGCCCTCGCCGCGTATCGTGAGGCCTTCGACGACGCGCGCGCTGTCGCATCGGCGCTCGGTGCGCTCGAGGAGCAACTTGCCGACCGCGGCAGGCGCGAGGACTACCTCAGGTTCCAGGTCGCCGACATCGATGCGGTCGCGCCGGGTGACGGCGAGGACGAGGAGCTCGTTGCCAGGCTCCCGCGCCTGCGGCACGGCGAGCGGCTGGCCGAGGCCGCCGGGAGCGCGTTCGAGGCGCTCAAGGGAGAAGCCGGTGCTTCGGAGCGGCTTGGTCATGCTGTTGCTGCGCTCTCCAACGCCGCCGGGCTCGACCCACAGCTGGATGCGATGGCCGATACCCTCACGCGACTGGACATCGAGGTGCAGGAGGTCGCGGGGACGCTGCGATCGTACGCTGCCTCTATCGAGCACGACCCCGCCGAGCTCGATGCCGTCGAGCACCGCCTGCGGCAACTGGGGGACCTCACGCGCAAGTACGGACCGACGCTCGCGGACGTGCTGGCCGCAAGGGACGCGGCTGCGCGCGAACTCGACGTGCTGCAGTCGGGTGAGGAGGGGCTTGCCGCTGCCCGGCAGGCGGTGGCTGAGGCCGAGGCCCGCCTCGAGGCCGCTGCACATGAGGTGGCAGCGGTGCGCGAGGCGGCCGTGCCCGCCTTCGTCGATCGGCTCAAGGCTGCCTCGGCTGACCTTGCGCTGCCCGACGCTTCCTTCGCGGTGGAGCGCACGCCGCTCGAGCGAGCGGCGTGGACCGCGTCGGGGCCTGAGCGCGTGGAGTTCCTGTTCGCGTCCGGCCCGGGGGAGGCGCCCCGGCCACTCGCGCGCGTCGCATCGGGTGGCGAGGTCTCGCGTGTCATGCTGGCGCTCAAAGGCGTGCTCGGTGCGGCCGACTCGGTTCCCGTCCTCGTCTTCGACGAGGTGGACGCAGGTATCGGTGGGGCGACGGCGCTCGCGGTCGGGCGCCGTCTGGCCGAGCTCGCCTCGGACCACCAGGTCCTGGTGGTGACACATCTGCCGCAGGTGGCCGCGCACGCCGACGCCCATGTCGTCGTGAGCAAGGGCACCTCGGAAGGCCGCGTCGTCACGGTCGCGCGCATGCTCGCTGATGAGGAACGCGAGCCGGAGATCGCGCGGATGCTTGCCGGCGACGCGTCGTCCGTCGGGCTTGCGCACGCATCCGAACTCCTCGAAAGCGCCCGCACCAACCGGCGGGGAGGTGCGTAGGCCATGCGCACCGGAGGACAGGCGCGTCTCGATCGACGGACCAAGGACCTCGTCAAGCGCTTGGGGCCTGAGGACATCGCGATCATCGATCACGCCGATATGGACCGTGTGAGCGCCGAGGGACTGCTCGAGACCGGTGTCGAGGTGGTCGTCAACGCGGCCCGCTCCACCACAGGCGCGTATCCGAACCTCGGGCCGCTGCTCCTGGTGCGTGGTGGCGTCCGGCTGATCGATGACGTGGGCCCGACGGTCTTCGATCGGGTCTCCGAGGGCGATCACGTCGAGGTGGTGGGCGGGGACGTCGTACTCGATGGTGAGGTCGTGGCCTCGGGGCGACGCCTGACCGTCGACGTCGTGGAGGCTGCGCTGCAGGAGGCGACGGCACGGCTCGACGACCAACTCGACGCGTTCGTGCGCAACACGATGGAGTTCGTCGAGAAGGAGCGGGCGCTTCTGACCGGCGCGGTCGCGGTGCCACACCTCGAGACACGCATCGACGGTCGCCAGGTGCTGGTCGTCGTGCGCGGGTACGACTACAAGGACGACCTCCGGACGCTGCTTCCGTACATCAAGGAAGTGCGGCCCGTGCTCATCGGTGTCGACGGGGGAGCAGATGCCCTCCGTGAGTTCCGGCTTCGGCCGGACCTGATCGTCGGGGACATGGACTCGGTGAGCGATGCGACACTGACCAGCGGTGCCGAGATCGTGGTGCACGCCTACACCGACGGCTCGTGCCCCGGCCGGGAGCGGCTCGAGAAGCTCGGGGTGCCGTTCACCGAGTGGCGGACGCCCGGCACGAGCGAGGACCTCGCGCTCCTGCTCGCCAGCGAGTCGGGGGCCGATCTCATCGTGGCGGTTGGGACGCACTGGAACCTCCTCGAGCAGCTGGACAAGGGCCGGCGGGGGATGGCCTCGACGTTCCTGGTCCGGCTCCGCGTGGGCCCGAGACTGGTGGACGCGAAGGGCGTGAGCCGTTTGTACCGGGCCTCGGTCAGGCCGGGCCAGCTCCTGCTGCTCGTGGGCGCCGCCCTCGCGGTCGTGACGGTCGTCGTCTTCATCTCGCCGCCCGCGCGGGCGTTCCTCTCTCTGTTGCTTCTCGGCCTGCGTGCCGTCGTCGGACTCTAAGGGGACCTGATGTACAACCTCCGCTATCACCTGGCGTCGCTGATCGCGGTCTTCCTCGCGCTGGCGATCGGTCTGGTGCTCGGCACCGTGGTGGCCGAGCGCGGGATGATCACCGACCAGTCGAGCGCGCTCGTCGCCGACCTGCAGCGACGGTTCGACGAGATCAACGCCGCCAACGATGAGCTGCGTGCGGGGCTCGAGCAGGACCGGGCGTTCGCCGAGGACGCTGCCGAGACACTGATCGACGGACGCCTGGCTGATACGCACGCCATCGTTCTCGTTGGCACCGGCCGCGTGGACGGCGCCGCAGTCGTGGAGCAAGTCGTCACCGACGCGGGCGGTTCGGCATCGCGGGTGACGATGGGCGTTCCTGTACTCGGACTCGATCGCAACGAGCCGGAGGGCCTCGCCGGCTACTTCGCCTTCCGCGAGATCGAGATGGAGCCGGCCGGTGACGGCCTGGTGCGACAGGTCGCCGCCGCACTCGCCAAGGAGTGGGTGTCCGGTGAGGATCGCGCGCTCACCGAGGTGCTCGTGGAAGCCGGCGTGCTGAGCGTCCCGGCGAGTGTCGAAGAGACGGTTGGCGCGTCCGCGCTCGTCGTGATGGCCGGGGCAGAGGAGGCCTGCGACGCCTTCGCGATCGCGCTCGCGCAGGAGATGGCCGACCTCGGAGCTGTGACCATCGGGGCCGAGTCGGCCGCCGCCCGGACCGGAGTCGCGTCCGCATGCGCTGCCGAGGGGCTGTCGGCGGTCGATCACGTGTCGACGCCGCAGGGCAGGGTCGCGCTCGTGTGGCTGCTCACCGGCTCGGCGCGTGGGTACTACGGCACCGGTGATGCGGCCGATGGGCTCTATCCGGCGCTCGTATCGGCGGACTGACGCTCGAACGAGAGCCGTGCGAGCGTACGCGCGACGGCAAGGAACTGCCGCCCGCGATGGACGAACCCTGGCAGGTCGCGACCGGTCTCGGCATGCTGCATGCTCGTCGGCACTTCGCGTATCCGCAGACCTGCTCGCGCGACCCGGACGGTGAGCGCCACCTCGACGCCGAAGCCGTGTGCGAACGGTGTTCCCGCCGCGATCGCGTCACGATTGAGCGCCCGCTGCCCTGACAGGGGCGCTGAGACCCGGATCCCGGTCAGCCGCTCGATCCCCCAACGTGCCAGCCGCTTCACGAGCCCAAGGCCTCCTCGGCGCACCGGTGGGGGGAACGTCGCGATAGCCATGTCCGTGGTTCCCTCGGCCAGAGGTGCAAGGAGCGCCGCCGCCTCTCTGGCGGTCTCGCCGAGATCGGCGTCGAGCAGCACGATGATGTCCGCCGACGCTCCCACGTGCTCCAGTCCGGCCTGAAGCGCTCCGCCCTTGCCGACGTTCCGTGCGAGTGAAAGCACCTCTGCCCCGGCGTCACGGGCGCGGGCGCCGGTTTCATCGGTGGAGCCGTCGTCGATCACCAGCACGCGCCCGACGCCGGCCACCGCCTGTGCCGCCGTCACGGTCGCAGCGATGCGGTGCTCCTCGTTGAGCGCGGGGATGAGAACGGTCGCTGCCACGGGCCGTCAGCCTCGGCGGAACCGGGCGGCTACGCGCCCTACGGTATCGGAGAGCTCCGGCACGCGCAGTGCGGTCATGGCTCCGTACGCCGTCACGAGTCCCACCGTCCCGGCGATGAGCAGCTGGAGCAGGAAGCCTCCGGGCAACTCGGCCAGCGCATGGGTGAGCGTCATCGCGCCCCAGGCCGCTCCCGCTCCGGCGGCAGAACCGAGGGCGACCTTGGCGAACGTGACAGCGAGCGCCCGGCCCTCGATCGGGCCGACCCGCCGCCGCAGGATGACAAGAAGCGCGATGAGGTGTCCGCAGAAGAAGATCCCATCGGCGATCGGGATGCCGATGATCCCGAGGCCGCCCCACCCGCCGAGCCCCCGGGTGAGGCCCGCGTACAGAACGACGTGGAGGGTCGTCGCCACGATGTTGGTGTACATCGGCGTGGCCGTGTCCTGCAGGGAGTAGAACGACTTGAGCACGAACATGTATCCGGCGAAGAACGCCAGACCGATCGCCCACCACAGCAAGACGCCCGCTACCACGGGCACGTCCTCGGCGGTGAATCGTCCCGCCCGGTACAGCGTGATGATCGGCGTCGCCAGGATCGCGAGCAGCGAGGCAAGCGGGACGATGAGAACCATGGTGGTGCGCATCCCGCGCGCGAACATGGCCGTGAAGGCGGGCATGTCACCGCGATTCGCGCGCTCGGCGAGCTCGGGGAAGATCGCGGTGGCGAGCGCCACTGCGAAGATCCCGTAGGGAAGCTGGTAGAACTGCCACGCGTACCGGAGCGCGGCCTGCCCGCCCTCGCCCGTGGCGATCGCGAAGTTCGTCCGGAAGGTGACCGCCACGAGGTTCGTCACCACGTACACCAGGATGGGGACCATCTTGACCGCAACGGTCCTGAGCGCCGGGTGACGCCAGTCAATCCTCGGCGTGTAACGTACGCCGAGCTTCAGCAGGCTCGGAACCTGGACGAGTGCCATCACGAGCACGCCGAGTGTCGTGCCGATCGCCAGGCCCGTGAGCGCGAGGTCCGGGTCACTCTCCCGGAACGGCACGTACACGCCGAGGAGTGTCGCCGTGACGACCAGGTTGTTGAAGATCGGGGCGATCGCCGGGGCGAGGAACCGTCGGTAGGAGTTGAGCACGCCGGTGAACACGAGGCCCATGCCGTAGAAGACGATCTGGACCGCGAAGAAGCGGAAGAACCACATCGCGAGTGCGGCCTGCTCGGCGGGGACGGTCAGCGTCTGCGAGCGCACGAACGGCTGCGGCCAGATCGTGGCCACGAGCGCCACCACGCCGAGCCCGAGCACGATGATGTTGAGCACGTAGCTCGCGAAGCGCCATGCGTCATGCTCGCCGTCCTTCTGCAGCCGCTCCATGAACAGCGGTATGAAGACACTTGAGAGCACGCCGCCCGCGAGGAGCTCGAAGAGCATGTTCGGGAGGTTGTTGGCGATGTCGTAGGAGTCGGCGATGGCTGTCACGCCGAGCGCGTAGGCCATCGCCCAGGTGCGGACGAAGCCCGTGATGCGCGACACGAGCGTCGAGACCGACATCGAGGCGGTCGAGCGGGCTATCGATGGCGTTGCGATGATCGGGCTCCTCGTCCGGTGACCGCACAAGTGTAGCCGACCGTACCGCTGCGCAACGCTTCACACGAGCGATGTCGGCGGTTGGTATACTCCGACGCGTGCGAGGCCGCCGCGTCCGGCTCCTTCCGGCCGAGGCGGGCCACGCCGCAGGCCGAAGTGACGATCACGGTGGCGGGAGGTGCGATGGGACGACCGGGCCGCATCATCCTCGCCGCACTCGCGATCTGCGTCATGGCGGCGCTCCCGGCCTCAGGAGCCAGCGCGCCGCCTACGTTCTCCACTGTCGTGATCGTCCTCGCGCCATATCTTACCTGGGACGATGTCCACATCGACCGTACGCCGGGCCTGCATGCTGTCGCCACCGAGTCAGCCCTCGGGTGCGTGAGTGTGCGAGCCGGGTCGCTTGGCGCCTCACCATCGGCAGTACGCGGGGCCGCGGTGCTCTCGGCGGGACGTCCGGTCGACGCGCCTGCCGAGGGCGATACACGGCCAACGTACGGTCCGGTGACTCTCGGCTCGCTCGTCCGGGAGGCCGGCGGCCGCACCGTCGCGCTCGGCACCTCGGCCGGAGATGCGAGCGGGCCCGCCCGAGCCGTGGACGCGCCCGCCCGCGTGGTCGCCTGGGATGCCGACGGTATCGTCAACATGGACGGGACCGGTCCGGAGACGCTCAGGCCCGCTCCGGACGCGGCGGCCGGTGTGAGAAGTGATCTCGACATGCTCGAATGGTCCTACCGCAGGGCGCTTGCCATGGCGACGGACAGCCCCGGTTCGCCGTTGCTGATCGTCATCGACCCCGGCGACCCGGTCCGCGCACGCGAAGCGGGCTGGCACGGGGGCGGCGGGGACGCAGACCGGACCGCCGCGGCTCGCTCGGTCGACGCGGTCGTGCGCATGGTCATGCGATCGCTGCCGGACGACGCGGCGTTGCTCGTCGTCTCCACCGCACAGGAGCGCGTCGGCGGTCCTCCAGGCTTCGGGCCGGCCATGCTCTACGGCGCCGGGCCGGGCATCCTGGACTCGCCGGCGACCCGGCGCACCGGCATCGTGACCCTCCCGGACGTCACGGCCGCGGTGCTGTCGCTCTTCTCGCTCGAGGTGCCGCCTTCGATGGTCGGCTCAGCGCCCGGCGTCGCCGGAGACGTGACCGAGGACCCGGGCGCCCGGGTGGACCTCATGCAGCGCATCGACGCCGAGGCGCGCGCGCTGGAGACCGTGCGCGAGCCGGTGTGGTTCGGCACGATCGCTGCTGCCGTCGTGGCGCTGATCGGCGCGCTTGCGCTGGTCCTGTCCCGCCCGGGCAGCACGTACAGACACGCTCGCACGATCGTGGCGTACGTGCTGGTGGCGATCTGCGCGGTCCCGGTCGCGACCCTGCTGGCGCAGGTGGCCGGTCGCCCCGACACCGCCTCGGGTGTGTGGGCGAGGCTGGTGGGCGCGTGGGTGGTCGTGATGCTGGTGACCGTGCGTCCGCCGCGGGCCGCGCGGCCGCGCGGGGCGCTGCTGGGGGTGGCGGCTCTCACGGTGTTCGTCGTGGTCCTTGACCAGCTCACCGGTGGTCATGCGGCCAACGGAAGCGTGTTCAGCTACTCGGCGCTCTTCGGCGCGCGCTTCTACGGGCTCGGGAACGAGGGTGCCGCCGTCGTGGTGGGTGCGCTGCTCGCGCTCGTCGGTCTGCGCATCGACCGGTACGGTGGCACTCGCGCGCGGGAGTACCTGTGGTTCGGTCTGCCGCTGGTGGCCGTGGCCGTGGTGCCGGTCCTCGGGGCCAACATCGGCGTCGTGGCCTGGGGCGTCGCCGGGTTCTTCACCGCCTATCTCGTTGCGGCGCGGCGGCGACTCGATCGCCGCACGGTCCTGGGGGCGCTTGCGGCGGGCGCCGCGGTGCTGCTCGTCGCGCTGGCGGCCGACTCCCTCGGCCCCGGCACGTCGCACCTGGGACGCCTGGTCGGGGGAGAGTCGGACCTCGGTGCGATGCTGGCCCGCAAGGTCGCGCTCAGCCTCGGCATCCTGACCGCTACGCCGATCGTGGTGTTACTCCCCGTTGCGCTCGCGGCGCTCGTGTACGTGCTCGTTCGACAGGCTGGCCCGCTCGGAGAGGTCCTGTCGCGAGAGCGGGGGACGGCCTCGGCGCTCGCCGGCGGCATCGCGGCGGCGGTGGTCGGTGTGCTCACCGAGGACTCGGGCGTGGCGCTCTCGGCGATCGTGATGCTGTTCCCAGCCGCGCTGCTCGCGGTGGCTGCCCTTGATCTGGAAGGAGACGCCGGTGGGCGTTGAGACGAGTGCGGCGCTCGTGGCACTGGGAGTCGTCGCCGTCGCCGGTGTGGTGGTCCCATGGCGTGCGGTACGCGCGCTGCTCGCGGCCGGGACCGGCGCGGACCGCGCGGTGGCGAACTACCGCGGACGTCCGGTCGCGCCGGTGCTCGGCGTGGTGTGGCCGCTCTGGGCGGTGTCGCTCCTGGGCACGCAGGCCGTCCTCGAGGCGATCGGCCGGCTCGTCCCGGGCGGGTCACCGCTCGCGCTGTTGGTCACGCGCCTTATGGACACGCCGCTCGCTCTGCCGCTGTACGCCGTTCCGTTCCTGCTTGCCGTGGGTGTCTACGCGCTCGGGGCCTTCGACGACGCGTTCGGGGCCGGTGGCCCCAAGGGCTTCCGCGGCCACCTGTCCGCGCTCCGTTCGGGGCGGCTGACCACCGGGATGGTCAAGATGCTCGGGATCGGCGTCCTCGCGGCGTTCTACGGCGCAACAGCGGCCGGGCGCGTGCTGGAGCGGTCCGGGACGCTGCCGACATGGCTCGCCGAGGGGCCGGCAGGGTACCTGAGCGCGTGGGCGCTGTCGGCGCTCGTGATCGCGCTTGCGGCCAACCTCGGTAACCTGCTCGATCTGCGCCCCGGTCGCGCGCTCAAAGTCTACGGCATCGCCGTGGTCGTGCCTGCGGCGGCGTTCGCGCTCGGTGCCATCGACGCGTATCACGACAGCGTGGCGATGTTCGCGGGTGAGGTCGGGGGCCTTGCGCTCATGCCGGCCGAGCAGGCGGCGGTGGTCGCCGGGGTGCTCCTCGTGGCGCTCGGCCCGGTGGTCGCGGTCTGGAGCGCCGACCTCGGGGAGCGTGCGATGCTCGGCGACGGCGGAGCGAACGTGATGGGTGCGGTCGTCGGCTATCTGCTCACCGCGGTGCTGGGTCTCGCCGGACTGGCTGTGGCCGCCGTTCTGCTCCTCGCTCTGAACCTCGCATCTGAACGCGTCTCGTTCAGCGCCGTCTTCGAGCGTGTGGCGCTGCTGGCATGGTTCGACCGGCTCGGACGTGGCGACAGGCATGCGCCCACACCTCCCGGCGCGGAGACCGCCGGGCGGGGGCCTGACGATGGGACGGATGCGCCGAGCGGCGCCGCAGAGCGGCGGCCGGTGCGGTACGATGCTTCCGGGACTGCGAGCGAGGGAGAGGACTGAGAGGCGCGCATGACAAAGCACATCTTCGTCACCGGTGGAGTCGTCTCAGGCCTTGGCAAGGGGATCACCGCCGCCTCGCTCGGCCGGCTCCTCAAGAGCCGTGGCCTCAAGGTCACCATCCAGAAGCTCGATCCGTACCTGAACGTGGACCCGGGAACGATGAGTCCGTTCCAGCACGGTGAGGTGTTCGTGACCGACGACGGGGGAGAGACGGACCTCGACCTCGGCCACTACGAGCGTTTCATCGACGAGTCGCTCACCCGCGACTGCAGCGTGACGGCTGGCTCCATCTATCAGTCGGTCCTCAACAAGGAGCGCAAGGGCGACTTCCTCGGCGGTACCGTGCAGGTCATCCCGCACATCACCAACGAGATCAAGGACCGCATCACGCGGCTTGCGGAGCAGACACAGGCGGACGTCGTCATCACTGAGGTCGGCGGTACCGTCGGCGACATCGAGTCACTTCCGTTCCTCGAGGCCATCCGGCAGCTTCGCAAGGACGTCGGCTATCGCAACGTATGCTACATCCACGTCACGCTCGTTCCGTACATCGCAGCCTCGGCTGAGCTGAAGACGAAGCCCACGCAGCACTCGGTCAAGGAGCTGCGCTCGATCGGTATCCAGCCCGACTTCATCGTCTGCCGCTCCGAGCGGCCCATCGACGCGGGCATCAGGCGCAAGATCGGGCTGTTCTGCGACGTGGACGCAAAAGCGGTCGTCTCGGCGCAGGACGCCGCGTCGATCTACGAAGTGCCGCTCACACTCCACGAGCAGGGCCTCGACAGCATGGTCATCGACCGGCTCGAACTCGAGTGCGGGGACCTGGACATCGAGGAGTGGCGCGGCTTCGTGCGTCATAGCCGCTCGCTCGCGCAGACGGTCGACATCGCGCTCGTCGGCAAGTACGTCGCGCTCCCTGACGCGTACCTGTCGGTCACCGAGGCGCTCGATCATGCGGGCATCTACCATGACCACAAGGTGAACGTGCACTGGCTCGACGCCGAGAGCCTCTCGCCCGAGGAGGTCGAGAGCCGCCTGGTGGACTTCGACGGAGTGCTTGTGCCCGGCGGGTTCGGCGTGCGCGGCATCGAGGGCAAGGTCCGGGCGGCCCGGTGGGCGCGCGAGCGTGGCGTGCCGTACCTGGGCATCTGTCTTGGCATGCAGGTGGCGGTCGTCGAGTTCGCCCGGCACGTCGCGGGTCTTGCCGATGCCAACTCCGCCGAGTTCGATCCCGTGACGCCGCATCCGGTGATCGACCTCATGCACGAGCAGCACGACGTGCACGACCTGGGCGGGACCATGCGCCTGGGCGCGTACCCGTGCAAGGTGGTGACGGGTACCCGCGGGCATACCGCCTACGGTGAGGAGGTCGTCTACGAGCGGCACCGCCACCGGTTCGAGGTCAACAACGCGTACCGCCAGCAGCTCGTGGACGCCGGTCTGGTCATTTCGGGGGTCTCGCCTGACGACCGGCTGGTCGAGATGGTCGAGCTGCCCGACCATCCGTGGTTCGTCGGCAATCAGGGGCACCCCGAGTTCAAGAGCCGGCCCACCCGTCCCGCGCCGCTGTTCCGCGACTTCATCGGTGCGGCGGTCGCGCACCGGGCGTCCCGGAAGGACTGAGACGGTGAGCCGGGTACTCGAGACGTTCCTGGATCTCGTCCGGATCGACAGTCCCACCGGGCGTGAACGGACCGTGGCCGAGTCGCTCGTGGCGATGCTCTCAAGCGCGGGGTGCGACGTGCGCTTCGACGACACCACTGCGCTGACCGGCTCTGACAGCGGCAACCTGCTCGCGGTCCTGCCGGGCACGGCTCCGGGTCGCGTCGTCGCGCTCTCGGCGCACATGGACTGCGTGCAGCCGTGCGAGGGCGTCGAGCCGTTCGTGAGCGACGGGTTCGTCCGCTCGGCAGGGGAGACGGTCCTCGGCGGGGACGACAAGGTCGGGCTTGCGGCGATCGTCGAGGCGGTCAGACGGCTCGCCGAGGCCGACGCTCCGCACCCGGACGTGCGTGTGGTGCTGACCGTCTCCGAGGAGAACGGGCTGCGCGGCGCGAAGGCCCTCGATGCGAGCGAGTGCGTCGCCGACCTGTGTCTCGTGCTCGATGCCGACGGCCCGGTCGGGGGCATCGTCACAGCGGCCCCCACCCACTACACCTTCTCAGCGGTGTTCGCGGGGCGCGCGTCGCATGCTGGCGTCGAGCCCGAGAAGGGCGTCTCGGCCATCGCGATGGCTGCCGAGGCGATCGGCGCGATGGCGCTCGGCAGGCTCGACGACACCACCACCGCCAACATCGGGACGATCGGGGGCGGGAGCGCCACCAACGTGGTCGCCCCCCGGTGCGAGGTGACCGGCGAGTGCCGGTCGCTGGACCCGGACCGCATAGAGGACGTGCGCGCAGCGATGGACGCCGCGATGCGTGATGCGGCGGCCGCGCGCGGCGGCTCGGTCGAGGTGGACTGGACGCTCGAGTACGGCGGCTTCTCGCTCGACGACACCGCCGAGGCGCTGCGCATCGTCGAGGACGCGTGTCGTGCCATCGGCGTGACGCCACGGCGGTTCGCCACCGGGGGTGGCAGCGACGGCAACATCTTCGCCTCACACGGCATGCCCACCCTCGTTCTCTCATCGGGGATGTCGAAGGTGCATTCGGTCGACGAGGAGGTCGCGGTGGCCGAGTTGGAGCGCCTTGCCGATCTGCTCGTCGCGGTCGTCGACCGCGCCAGAGCCTAGCCCGATGCGTCTTGTCTGGGGCACCGTCGAAGCGATCGCCGAGGAGACGGCTTCCGTCCAGCGGGTTGCGGTGCACGTGGATGGCGCAGCCGATCGGTCCGTGGCGGTCGTGCTCATCGCGCTGACCGGACGCGCAGATGTCGGGGAACGCGTTCTGTGTAACACCACGGCCGTTGAGCTCGGGCTCGGCACGGGGGGAGAGCACTTCGTCCTCGCGCGCGCCGGCGAGGGTGTCGCTCTCGATGACCCCGTCGCCGGTCACATCATGAAGCTGCGCTACACGCCGCTCCAGCGCGATGTGACCGCTGTCGAGGAGCCCGCAAGCCCCCACCACGCGGCTATGAGTGACGCTGTGACGCTTGATGGCATGCCGGTCGTGTGCTGCGGGCTGCACAGTCAGATGGCGATGGTCGCCGCGGGCATCAAGGAGGTGGCGCCGGAGCGCACGGTGGCATACCTCATGACCGACGACGCCGCACTTCCGCTTGCTGTCTCCCGGCTCGTCCCCGCCCTGGTCTCCGAGGGCCTTGTCGATGCGACCGTCACGTGCGGTCAGGCGTTCGGTGGTGACCACGAGGCGATCAACCTGTACTCGGGCCTTCTCGCCGCGCGGCACGCGTGCGGCGCCGATGTGGCCATCGTGGCTCTCGGCCCCGGGATCGTGGGGACGGCCACTCCATTCGGGCACGGCGGGGTGGCGCAGGGTGAGGCACTCAACGCGGTCGCATCGCTCGGCGGCAGGGCGGTCGCCGCCCTCAGGGTCTCGTTCGCTGATCCGCGTGCCCGCCACGTCCCGGTGAGCCACCAGACGCTTTGTGCGCTCACCGGCGTTGCGCTCGCCCCCGCGCTCGTTGCCGTGCCGACGCTCGACCCGGGCCAGAGTCAGGCGCTGGAGGTCGCGCTCGACGAGGCGGGGGTGTGGCGCCTTCACGAGCCGCGCTTCATGGCGTCATCTCCGTTGCCCGACATGCGCGGCATCGGGGTGACCACGATGGGTCGCGGCCCCGAAGAGGACGCGGCGTTCTTCCATGCGGCCGCGGCGGCGGGGCGGCTCGCGGCGAGTCTGCTCGACGGCTGACGCGTCGTCGCGGCAGCGCGCGACTCGTGCTGTAGGCGGGAGATTCGCTGGCGAACGACCGCTCATCCGAACAACTCAACCGTTCAGTGGTCATTTGCGCTACTATCGCCGGTATGGATACGCGACTGCTCGACGACTTCCTCGGCCACCTCGCGGTCGAACGCGGGGCGTCACCGCACACCATCAGTGCCTACGGCGGAGACCTGCGCGCCTACCTCAAACATCTCGAGGAGCGCGGTACCGGTCCCGCGTCGGCATCGCGGGACGATGTGATCGCGTTCGTAGCGTCGCTTCAGGCGAAGGGCATGGCGCCGAGCACCGTCGAGCGCAAGGTCGCCGCGGTGAAGAGCTTCCACGCCTTCCTCGTGCGCGAGGGTCTGTCCGCCGAGCATCCCACGATCGACGTTTCGCTCCCCAAGGTTCCCGAGCGACTTCCCGAGGTCATCTCCATCGAGGACGCGTCCCGACTGCTTTCGCAGCCGTTTCCCGAGGGGCCTGTGGGCCACCGGGACCGAGCGGCGCTCGAAGTGCTGTACGGCTGCGGACTGCGCGTGAGCGAGCTCGTGGCGCTTGACCGCGATGATGTCGACCTTGAGACGGGATTCGTCCGCGTCTTCGGCAAGGGCGGGAAGGAGCGCCTGGTGCCGATCTCCGGCGCTGCCGCCGAGGCGATGCGCGACTACCTGTCACACGGGCGCCCGTACCTCCGCGCGAAGAAGTCCCGCGTCCGCCAGGATCCTGCCGCAGTGTTCGTGAACGTCCGAGGTGGACGGCTCACGCGTCAGGCGGTCTTCGGTATCGTCCGCACCTACGGTGGACGCGTCGGACTCAAGCTGCACCCGCACACCCTGCGGCACTCGTTCGCCACACATATGCTCCAGGGAGGCGCCGAGCTGCGCGCGCTCCAGGAGATGCTCGGACACGCCGACATCTCCACGACGCAGGTGTACACCCATGTGGATCGTACGCACGTCCTCGAGGAGTACCTCACGACGCACCCGCGTGCTCGGCTGAGGTAGTCGGCGGCCACCCGTGATGTCGTCGTCCGGTACGCCCCTGCCTTGGGCCGTCTACGTCGCCACGACACCCGGTGCACATTCGTGACCCAAGTGGCTGCCAGTGGTGCTACACAGCGTTCACGAGGGGGTAAGATGAATACGGTGTGTCCCATCCCTGTATCGAGGAGGCGGATCGCAGCGTGAACAGTAAGATGAGCAAGTTGTTGGCCGTACTGCTGGCGCTCATGCTTGTCGTGGCGTTCGTGCCGGCATGCGGCGGGGCGGAGGAGCCCGAAGAGCCGACCGATGAGCCGGCGGTCGAGGAACCGGCCGAGCCGGTCCTCAAGGCTGCGATGGTCACCGATGTCGGCGGACTGGGTGACAAGTCGTTCAACGACCTCGCATACGAGGGACTCAAGAAGGCCGAGGCTGAGCTCAACGTCGAGATCAAGGTCCTTGAGTCGAAGGAGATCACCGACTACGAGTCCAACATCGACCAGCTGGCCACCGCGGGTTACAGCCCGATATTCGCGGTCGGGTTCTTGATGACCGACGCGATCATCAAGATGGCCCCTGAGTACTCCGACGTTCAGTTCGGTGGCGTCGACCAGTTCTACGAGGAGCCGCCGGCCAACGCAGTCGGCCTGCTGTTCAAGGAGCATGAAGGCAGCTACCTTGCCGGCGTCGTGGCCGGCCTTGCCACGCTCGATACCTTCGACGACAAGCTCAACGGCGACAACGTCATCGGTTTCGTCGGTGGCATGGATGTCCCGCTCATCAAGAAGTTCGAGGCGGGCTTCATCGCTGGCGCCAAGTCCGTGAACCCGGATGTGAAGGTCATCTCGCTGTACGCGGGCAACTTCACGGACCAGGCTAAGGGCAAGGAGCTCGGTCTCTCGCTCATCGAGCAGAAGGCTGACGTCATCTATGCCGCCGCTGGTGCGGTGGGCCTGGGCACCATCCAGGCGTGCCAGGAGAAGGGCGCGCTGTTCATCGGTGTCGACGCTGACCAGTACCTGACCGTTCCCGGCTCGGGCGATGTCATGCTCACCTCGATGATGAAGCGCGTTGACGTCGCGGTGTTCGACACCATCAAGTCCGCGGTCGACGGCACGTTCGAGGGCGGCACGCTCAAGACGTACGGTCTGGCCGAGGGCGGCGTGGACCTGGCCCCGTTCCACGACTTCGAGGACGCGGTCCCGCAGGCGATCAAGGACGCTGTCGAGAAGGCACGCGCCGACATCATCGGTGGCACGATCGAGGTGCCTGAATCGTAGCGCCAGCTCGTCGTCAGGTGGCGCACAGACTCCGGTGTGTGCGCTAGACTGAGAGGGGCGGCCGGTGGCAACGCCGACCGCCCCTCTCTTGGTAGCCCGTGTGCACATCGTTCGGGAAGAGGAGACGCCGATGCCCGTGCTGGAGTTGCGCGAGGTGACGAAGGTGTTCCCCGGGGTCGTCGCCAACGACCGGGTCTCTATGACGCTCGAGCGAGGGGAGATCGTCGCACTGCTCGGCGAGAACGGCGCCGGGAAGTCGACGCTGATGAACGTCGTCTACGGCCTGCTCTCGGCCGAGCACGGTGAGATCCTCATCGACGGCAGTACGGTCAAGATCCGCTCTCCGCGCCAGGCCATCGATCATGGTATCGGGATGGTCCACCAGCACTTCATGCTGGTCGAACCGCTCACGGTGACCGAGAACATCGTCCTCGGGCGCGAGCCCGGACGGCTGGGAGTCATCGACTTCACCGAGGCCCGTGCAAAGGTCGCCGAGATCTCTCAGCGCTACGGCCTGAGGATCGACCCGGATTCGAGGATCGCGGATCTCTCCGTTGGCATGCAGCAGCGGGTCGAGATCCTCAAAGCGCTGTACCAGGGTGCGAGCGTGCTCATCCTCGATGAACCGACGGCGGTGCTCACCCCACAGGAGGTCCGGGAGCTGTTCTCGGTCGTCCGCTCGCTCGTGTCCGAGGGTCTGTCGGTCGTGTTCATCACGCACAAGCTCGAAGAGGTCATGGCTGTCGCCGACCGGATCATCGTCATGCGCGCAGGGGCCGTGGTGGGGGAGACCCGCCCGTCCGAGACCGATGAGGTCGGGCTTGCCCGGATGATGGTCGGACGCGACGTCGTCCTGCGCGTCGAGAAGACACCGGCCAGGTGTGGCGACACGGTGTTGGACGTGCGGGACCTGCACGTCGAAGGCGAGCGGGGCCTCGAGGCGGTGGCGGGGGTGACCTTCGACGTCTGCGGCGGCGAGGTGGTCGCGATAGCGGGCGTCAGCGGCAACGGCCAGACCGAGCTGATCGACGCGCTCGTCGGCCTGCGGCCTCCGTCGGCGGGGACGATGGCGCTCAAGGGCGTCGACATCACGCACGCCAGCGCCCGACGCTCGATCGAGGCCGGAGTCTCGCACATTCCCGAGGACCGACACCGAAGAGGGCTGGTCCTCCAGTTCGACCTGGCCGAGAACCTCGTCCTCGGTGATCACCGCCTTGCGCCGTACGCCTCCCGCGGGATCATGAACCGGCGCGTCATCGCAGAGATGGCGCGTACGCGCATATCGGATTACGACATTCGCACACCGTCCGAACGAGTGCTGGCCTCCAGCATGTCGGGAGGCAACCAGCAGAAGGTGGTCGTCGCACGCGAGATCGGCCGCGACCCCGAGCTGCTGGTCGCGGCGCAACCGACACGTGGTCTGGATGTCGGTGCGATCGAGTTCGTCCACAGGCAGATCCTCGCCGAGCGTGATGCGGGCAAGGCCGTCCTCCTCATCAGTCTCGAACTCGAGGAGGTGCTCTCGCTCGCAGACCGGATCCTTGTCATGTACGAGGGCCGCATCGTACGCGAGTTCAGCGCCGATGAGGCCGACGCCGAGACGCTCGGCTATCACATGACCGGTGGTGGTGGCACGAAGCTCGGTGACAGCGGGGCGCCCACCCCGGAAACAGATGAGGCGGCCGAGAGGGGGGCCGGGCGATGAGCGAAGCGCGCGAAGCGATCCCTGTCCAGCGTCCCTGGATGCCGGTGCTGCAGAAGATCGGCGTGCCGGTGATCTCCGCCGCACTCGCGATCGCCATCGGATCGATCATCGTGTGGATCTCAGGCTACGATGCCGCCGCAGCCTTCTCCGCGCTGTTCAAGGGTGCGTTCGGCGGGCCCAAGCAGATCGGTGACACCATCTTGAGGGCGACGCCCCTCATCTTCACGGGCCTGGCGGTCGGCTACGGCTTTCGGGCCGGGCTCTTCAACATCGGAGCCGAGGGCCAGCTGTTCATGGGCGGGCTGGCTGCGGCCAGTCTCGGGGTGTTCCTCGTCGGACAGCCATGGTTCCTCGTCGTGCCGGTCCTTGTGGTCGCTTCGGCACTTGCAGGAGCGGCATGGGCGTTCGTTCCTGCGCTGCTCAAGGCGCGCATCGGGGCGCACGAGGTCATCACGACCATGATGTTCACCTATATCGGGCGGTACATCGTGTCGTGGCTGGTGGTGGGGCCGCTCAAGGATGAGGGGATGATCCCGCAGACGGTGGCGCTTGCCCCCGAGGCGCAGCTGCCGCGCATCCAGTCCCTCTTCTCCGCGGACACGCTCGATGCGTTGCCGTTCCTCGCTCTCGGGCGCGCGCACATGGGCATCGTGATCGCGATTGTCGTCGCGGTCGTCGTGTGGCTGATACTCAAGTACACGACGCTCGGCTACGAGAATCGGGCGGTCGGTTTCAACCCGTACGCCTCGGAGACGGCGGGCATCTCGGTGCAGTGGACCACCGTCAAGGCACTGTGCATATCCGGGGCCCTGGCCGGCCTTGCCGGTTCCGTCGAGGTCATGGGTGTCCACCATAGGATCTTCGACCAGTTCTCCTCGGGCTTCGGGTTCACGGGGATCGCGGTCGCTCTCCTTGCGAAGAACCATCCTCTCGGGGTGATACCGGCCGCGCTTCTCTTCGGTGCGCTCTCGGCGGGCGCCGGGACGATGCAGCTCGAGGCGAGCGTCCCGCAGAAGATCATCTTGATCATCCAGGCGCTCGTGATCTTCTTCGTGGCTGCCGAGGAGATCGTCTTGTGGTTCGTCCGCAGGCGTCAGAAGGAGGCGATGAGCCATGCTGGGTGACATCATCACACCGGACCTCTTCGCCTCGGCATTCAGGATGGCGACGCCGCTCGCGCTCGCGGCCATCGGGGGGACCATCTGTGAGCGCTCGGGTGTGGTCAACATCGCGCTCGAGGGCATCATGCTCACCGGCGCGTTCTTCGGGACCGCCGCGGTGCTGGCAACCGGCAATCCGTGGATCGGTGTGCTCGCGGCGATGGCCGCGGGCGTGGCGATCGCCTCGGTCCACGCGTTCGCTTCGATCAACTTGCGCTCGGACCAGGTGGTCTCTGGCACCGCCATCAACCTGCTGGCTCTCGGCGTGACCGGGTTCCTGATGGAGTTCTGGTACGGCCACCCGGGCACGACCGACCCCATCGCCGTGCTGCGCCCCATCTTCTCGTTCACGTCGCCGGGCGGCGGCTTCTTCGCCGAGATCTGGCGGTGGTTCAACGGCATCGTCTTGTCGCACACGCCTATCGTCTACATCACGATCATCATCGCGGTGCTCGCGCAGTGGGCGCTGTACCGGACGCGATGGGGCCTGCGGCTCAGGGCCCTCGGTGAGCATCCTCGCGCCGTGGACACGGTGGGCGTGAACGTCTATCGCGGGCGCTGGATCGCGGTACTCATGAGCGGGGCGCTCGCTGGACTTGCCGGCGCGAACCTCACCATCGAGCAGGTCGGCTCGTTCACCGAGAACATGACCAACGGCCGTGGCTTCATCGCCCTCGCCGCGAACATCTTCGGTCGGTGGACGCCTGCCGGCTCGTACCTGGCCTCCTTGCTCTTCGGGTTCGCTGACGCGCTCCAGATCAAGCTGCAGGTGTTCCGCGATGTGATCACCGTCCCGCCGCAGTTCTTCCTGATGCTCCCGTACGTGCTGACCGTGATCGTGCTCGCGGGCGTCATCGGGCGCGCGATCGCCCCGGCTGCAGTCGGCCAGCCGTACAAGAAGGGGTAGCATCGCGTGGACACCACGCCGAGAAAGGATCGACTGTCCCCGGGTGACGCGCTGTTCTGGGCACTCACGTGGGGGGTGGGTGCCGCGGGCGGCGTTGCCCTCGGCGGGTGGCTTACCGTCGTAGGCGGGAGCGGCGCCCCCGGGTCTCAAGGTCTCGACGTGATCACGGACCTTGTGGTGCTACCCGTCGTCGCGCTGCTCCTCGTCACCCTTGGGCATCTCGGCGTCCAGATCGTCTCGGCGGCGATCCGCCGCAGAACCGTGGCGCGCGGCGATCGCTAGCGCTATGGCGACGAGCCCGAACACCACGAGGTCACCGGGGATGTCGGGCCGTGCATCCCCACGCATGAGACTTCTTAGCGCGTAGGCGGCGACCGGTATCGCGGCCGCCGCCCATAGCGGCATCCGTAGACGAGGTCTCAGCACGGGCTAGGCCTCAGGACCGACCTGCTCGTGGGCCACCTGCGTGGCCGACGGCTGGTGGGTCTTGCGCCGCCGCCGCACGATCGCCCTGACGATGAAGAACGCGGCCAGCCCGAGCAGCCACAGTGGCGCCGTGGCGATGATCAGTGCGATGCCGAAGTTGATGACCTCGGCCGCGCCCCTGAATCCACTGGTGACCGCTTCGCGGAAGCCCCAACTCTCACCGTCGGGCCGCACGACGGGCCTCGGCTCGGTGAGCTCGATGGTGACCGTGGCCATCGCGGCCTGACGCTCGAGGTACTTCACCTGGGCGTCCATGCTCTCGATCTCGCCACGGACGCGAGAGAGCTCGGCCTCGATGGCGAGCATCTCCTCGACGTTCTTCGCGGCGTCGAAGAACTCGCGCAGCCGCTGCTCCTCGACGCGCAGGTTCTCGAGCCGGGCCGAGAGGTCGATGTACTGCTGGGTGACGTCCTCGGTGTCCTCGGACTGGAACCGCACCGTCCCGAGGGCGATGACGTCATCGATGAACTGATCGAACGATGCGGCGGGGACGCGTACCGTCACCCAGCCACGCAGTGCCGCACCGTCGCCGACGGAGTAGCCATACTCGTCATAGCGATAGATGGGGCCTTCGGTGTCAGTGGCCACTTGGAGCTGCGTGATGACCGCGTCCCGATCGCGCGCGATCGTCCGGATCGTCGCCACGGCATCGTTGGTGCTTTCGACCTCGAGCCGCACGGTCTTCGAGCGGATCACCATCCGGTCCGCTTCCGCAACGTTGGCGACGTCGCCCTTCGCGCTGTCGGTCGCCGGCGTCTCGCCGTAGCCGCCCTCCATGCTGTCGGGTGCTCCGGGCACGGGCGCGGAGGCCGCCACATCGCCGCGGTACTCCTCGGCCGGAGAGCTGTCCATACCGCCCCCGCAACCGGCGACCAGCGCCAGTGCGAGCGTGAGGGCGAGCAGGCCTGCCGTGCGGGCTCGGGTCTGGGCTCTCATCTTCCTCGTCTCCTTTCGGCGTGCGTGCCTGGGATGCACGAACGCCCCGCGGACCATGTCAAGGCAGGCCCCGGGGCGTCCGGTCGAGACGGTGGAACAGCGGGTGCGGCTAGTCGGAGTCCTTCGCCGCCTCTTCCGCTTTCTTCAACTGCTTGGCGGCGTATACCAGGAAGCCGATGCTGAGCGCGACGACCGCGAAGAACACGACGACGAGCATGTTGAAGATGATGCCGGCGACGTTGTTTCCGAGAAGGAACCATCCATACATAGGGCCTGCTCACCTCCATCGTGGCCACACACTGCTGCGATTCTATCGTGGCCGTCCCAGGCGAGCAACCACCGTGCATGGAAGGCCGTCGCTTCGTTGTTCCACTGTCAAGGCCCGATTCCTGCCTGTCACTCGCTTTGACGCGTCGACCGACCGCCCGGTTCGTGACGCGTCCGGTCATCGGGGGTGGAGCGTGATATCACTCAGGTGGGATGGAATATCAAGAAAGTGTTGCAAAGTGGGATAGTGTGGCATAGAGTTGTGACATGAAGTGGCCCGAGGGCCACGATCCTGGTGCAGAAGTGGGGAGGGACGGGATGTTTCTCGGCGAGTACCAGCACACGCTGGACGCCAAGGGGCGCCTGTCGCTGCCCGCGAAGTTCCGGAACCAGATGTCCGGGAGCTACGTGGTCGTCAAGGGCCTCGAGAAGTGTCTCTACGTGTTCTCGCCCGATGAGTTCGAGGCGTTCCTCGGCCAGCTCATGGAGCGGGGGGACTTCGGCAAGGAGTTCCGGCAGGTGCGCCGCTTCTTCACCGCAGGCGCCAAGGAAGACGAGTTGGACTCGGCCGGCCGCATCAGTGTGCCGGCGAACCTGCGCGATTACGCACGTCTTGAGCGCGACGTGACCGTCATCGGTAACGGCGACCGCATAGAGATCTGGGATGCCGCGGCCTGGGCCGCGTACAACGGCGAGACCGAGGGCCGGATCGAGGAAGTAACGAGCGAGCTGGCCGAACTCGGCATCCTGTAGGTCCTTGAGAATGGAATACCGGCACACCCCAGTCTTGCTGGCCGAGGTTACGCAGCAGCTGACCTTACACGACGGCTCGATCTTCGTTGACTGTACCTTAGGCGGGGCAGGTCACACGAAGCGGATAGCGCAGATTGTAGGCCCCACCGGCATCGTGGTGGGCATCGATCAAGACGACGCCGCACTTACCGCAGCAGCAGACACACTACGCCTCGGCCAGCAGGGATCTCCCGAGATCGTGCTCCTCAAAGGGAACTTCGGTGACCTCGACGACCTTCTCATCGAGGCCCGCGTCCCGTATGTAGACGCCTTCCTGTTCGATCTGGGCCTCTCATCCCCACAGCTCGACCATGTCGGTCGCGGTTTCACCTATCAGGAGGATGTCCCTCTCGACATGCGCATGGACACCTCAACGACGCAGCCTACCGCGGCCGACATCGTCAACACGTATTCCGAGTCCGGACTCGCACGCGTCATCCGTGAGTACGGCGAGGAACGGTGGGCCTCGCGCATCGCAGCCTTCATCGTAGCCGCGCGGGCCGCCCATCCGATCACCACGACCGGGAGGCTCGTCGAGATCATCAAGGCGGCGATACCGGCCTCAGCGCGCAGGACCGGCGGGCATCCGGCGCGTCGGACGTTCCAGGCGCTTCGGATCGAGGTCAATCGCGAGCTTGAAGTGCTCGAGCGGGCGCTCCAGGCATCGATCGCCTGGCTCGCGCCCGGCGGACGGATCGCGGTCATCAGCTACCACTCGCTGGAGGACCGTATCGCGCGCGATGTCTTCGCAGAGCACGCGAAGGGGTGTGTGTGTCCTCCCGATCTGCCGGTGTGCCGGTGCGGTCGGGAGCCGGTGCTCCAGATCATCACGAAGAAGCCCATCGTCCCGACGGACGATGAGATAGCCGCGAATCCGCGGGCCCGGAGTGCACGACTGCGGGTAGCGGAGAAGCGGTGAGCGCACGGCATCAGGGGCCCCGCCTCACGGCGGGGAAGGAGCGGAAGGAGGCCCACGGCAGTGGGCGCAGCGGCACGCAGGCTCGCACCGAGTGCGGCCCCGGTGCTACCCGCACTGCGGGTGGTGACCGGTGGCCGTCATCGCACCCGTGCGCGTGCAGCTGACGCGCGCGGGGCGTTCGCGCTGGCCATGACGTGCCTCCTGATCATCGCTGCCGCCGGAGTCGCTCGGGTGGCGCTCGCCGCCCAGGCCGCTGAAGCGGCCATCGACTCATGGGAGATCAAGACCGAGCTCAAGTCCGAGCGCTCGGTCACTCGTACGCTCGAGTCCGACCGCAGTGCCTTGGCCGCGCCGTCGCGCATCGAAGCGCTGGCGTGCGAGACGCTCAACATGGACCGTCCTGTGGAGGTCTGCTATCTCGCCTTGCCGACGGGCGGAGTGGCAGGAGACGACGCCAGCGGGGCGACGATGGCTGAGGCCGGGACAGCGGGGAGCGTCGACGCTGTCGATCCCGCAGCGAGCGCACCGGCCCGTGGGCGTGGAAGCATCATGTCGACCATCATGGAGCTCGCCGCGGGCGAGGCCCAGGTGCTGCTCGTCGGCGACATGGGACTCGGGCAGGCCAGATGAACGGCCCGCGGAACGATCGGACCCGGCGCTCCGGCGGGGCGGCATCGAAGCGCTCGGCTCCCACCGGGCGCTTCTTGTTGCTGCTCTGCGTGCTCGGGCTGGGACTTCTCGTCGTGGCCGGCCAGCTCGTGCGCATCCAGGTCATCGACGGTCCGGTGTACGCCGCGAAGGCGGCGGACCAGCGGACACGTGAGATCACGCTGAGCCCCCAGCGGGGATTCATCCTGGACCGCGAAGGCGAGGTCCTTGCCGAGACCGTGCCCGCACGGACGGTCTACGCCGTGCCGAGTGTGATCGTCGACAAGGAGGGCGCTGCTCAAGCTATCGCGAGCACCCTCGGCGGGGATGCTGAGGAGTATCTGGCCCGGCTCGAGCGGGGAGGCACGTACCAGTACATCGCCCGTAAGGCCGACCCCACGCGCGCGGCGGCGTTGGAGGCGCTCGGCATCAGCGGGCTCGGCTTCCATGACGACTCGCGCCGCGTCTATCCGAGCAACGAGCTCGCCTGTCAGGTGCTCGGGTTCGTGGGCGTCGACGACACGGGGCTGTCGGGTCTGGAGCTCTACTACGACGACCTGCTCGCCGGCGAGCCGGGGCTGCTCATCGGGGAGCGCGACCGCGAGGGGCGGCCGATCCCCGGGGGTGTGGCGTTCGAAGAGGAAGCGATCGATGGCGTCGACATCGTCCTGACCATCGACAAGGACATCCAGTACCACGCGCAGGTGGTCCTCGCCGAGACCGTTGAGGAGTGGGGCGCCGCGGCCGGGTCGGTGGTGGTGCTCGATCCGACGGACGGGGCGATACTCGCGATGGCGTCGGTCCCGGCGTTCAACCCCAATCGCTTCGGCGAGGCGGACCAGGCGGCGTACCGGAACCGCTCGATCGTCGACACGTACGAGCCGGGCTCGACGATCAAGTCGCTCACGGCGGCGGCCGTCATCGACGAGGGGCTGTACGAGCCCGAGAGCATGTTCGAACTCCCGCCGACCATCACCGTCGGTGGCCGGACGATCAAGGAGGCCCACCCGCGGCCGACGGTCACCTGGTCGCTGACCGACATCGTCACGAACTCGTCGAACGTCGGTGCCGTCAAGCTCGGCCAGGCCCTCGGCAAGGAGGGGCTCTACGAGTACTTCGCGCGCTTCGGTCTGACCGAGAAGACCGGCGTCGACTACCCGGGTGAGGTGCGCGGTTCGCTTCCACCGGTCGAGCAGTGGTCCGCATCGTCCATCGCGACCGTGCCGTTCGGGCAGGGCATCTCGATGACCCCGCTCCAGCTCGCCCGGGCGCTGTCTGCGATCGCCAACGGCGGTGAGTTGGTGACACCGCACTTTCTGAAGGATGTTCCGGACGCACCGGGGATGACGCTGGTGTGGCCGAAGGAGCGTGCGATCTCCGAGGATGCCGCAGCCAGGACGCGCGACGTGATGGCCGACGTCGTGACCGAGGGTACCGGCGCCGCTGCCGCGGTGCCGGGCTATCGTGTGGCGGGCAAGACAGGCACGGCGCAGAAGGCACGGACCGATGGGCGTCCGGGCTATGCGCAAGGGAAGTACGTAGCATCGTTCTCCGGCTTCTTGCCCGCCGAAGACCCCCGCGTGCTCGTCATCGTGACCGTGGACGAGCCGACCAAGTCCATCTACGGCGGGACCGTGGCGGCGCCTGCGTTCGCACGGATCGCGGGCTTCGCGGTGGAGCATCTCAAGATCCCGCCGACGAGCCCGGTTACGGGAGTGTCACAGCCGGAACAGGAGTGAGGGCGGCGGTCGGGCCGGTGATAGAATATGTCGGCTCACGAGCGGTAAGGACCGGTGGGAACGATACGACTGCGAGATCTACTTGAGGACGGCGTCCAGGTGTCCCCCGAGGCAGGGGATGCCGAGGTCGGCGGCATCACCTATCGCTCTGACGCGGTCAGGCCCGGCGACGCGTTCTTCTGCGTCCCGGGGTTCCGCCACGACGGACACTCGTTCGCGGCTGATGCCATCGCACGCGGTGCGGTCGCGCTCGTCTGCGAGCGCGGGTGTGCGCTCGGCGTGCCCGAGGCGGTCGTCTCCGACACACGTCGGGCACTCGCCATCGCCGCCGCTCGCTTCCACGCTGACCCCACGTCCCGCCTGGAGGTCTTCGGCGTGACGGGCACCAACGGCAAGACCACCACGACGTATCTGATGGACAGCGTCCTGCGGGCGGCCGGACATGTGACAGGGCTCATCGGGACCGTGGAGACCCGCATCGCCGAGGAACGTCTTCCGTCCGGAAGGACGACGCCGGAGTCCGCCGACGTGCAGGCCCTGTTCGCCCGGATGTGTGACGAAGGCGTCTCGGCGGTGACGATGGAGGTATCGTCACATGCGATCGACCTTCATCGCGTCGACGGCATCCGGTTCGCCGTAGCGGCGTTCACCAACCTCACGCAGGACCATCTCGACTACCATCGCACCATCGAGGAGTACTGGTCGGTGAAGCGGCGGCTGTTCACCGACTTCGACGTCCGCGAGCGTGTGGTGGACATCGATGACGCGTTCGGCGCCCGGCTCGCCGCGGAACTCGGCGTGTTCTGGACGGTCGGTCGGGCCGAGCAGGCGCAGGTCCGGGCCACCGATGAGGTCGCCGGACCGAGGTCAACGCTCTTCACGCTGCGCACGCCCGCAGGCGATGCGCGCGTCGACCTGCCGCTTGCCGGCGCGTACAACGTCAGCAACGCATTGGCGGCCGCCGGCTCGGCGTTGGCCTCGGGCATCGGGTTGGCCGAGGTCGTGACGGGTCTGGAACGTGCGCCGCAGGTGCCCGGCCGTCTCGAGCGCATCGAGGCCGGTCAGCCGTTCTCCGTCTACGTGGACTATGCTCACACACCTGACAGTCTGGCAAAGGCGATAGCAGCCGTTCGCGCCGTGACCGCCGGTCAGGTGATCACCGTCTTCGGATGTGGCGGCGACCGCGACCCCGAGAAGCGGCCGTTGATGGGGCGGGCGGCAGGGGAGGGCTCCGATCGGGTCGTGGTCACGAGCGACAATCCGCGCAGCGAGGACCCGGTGGGGATCGTGCTCGCGATCGAGGACGGCCTGCGCGACACCGGTGCCGTGTACGAGGTCGAGATCGACCGGCGGACCGCGATCGGCCACGCGCTTGCGATCGCCGGTCCCACTGATGCGGTCCTGATCGCCGGAAAAGGACATGAGGACTACCAGATCTTCAGCGACCGGACGATCCACTTCGACGATCGAGAGGTCGCCCGCGAGGAGCTGATGGCCCTATGCTGACGCTTTCGGTGGGCACGTTGCTTGAGGTGACCGGGGGCGAGCTGCTCGACGGACCGACGGTGACCATGGTCAACGGTCTCGCGATCGACTCGCGCGAGGTCCATCCCGGGGCGGCGTTCGTCGCCTTCACGGGTGAGCGCGTCGACGGGCACGCGTTCGCAGCGGACGCTCTTGCCGCGGGTGCCCGCGCGTTGCTCATCACGCGTGACGATGTTGGTGTCCGCGCGGCGATAGACCAAGCCGGTCGCTCCGAGGTCGCACTCGTTCTCGTCGCCGATGCTCACGCTGCCGTCGAGTCTCTCGGCGCGTGGCATCGGTCCCGGCTGATGTGTCCGGTCATCGGGATCACGGGCTCCACGGGCAAGACCACGACGAAGGACTTCGTCCGGAGCGTCCTCGCCACCCGCATGAGCGTGGTGGCTACGAGCGGCAATCGCAACAATGAGATCGGGGTCCCGCTCACGCTGATGGAGGCGGGCGCCTCCACCGAGGCGCTCGTGGTCGAGATGGCCATGCGCGGCGTCGGCCAGATCGAGCACCTGTGTCGTATCGCCCGGCCCACTGCAGGGCTTGTGACCAACGTGGGCGTGAGCCACATCGAGGTGCTGGGTTCCGAGGAAGCGATCGCATCGGCCAAGGGAGAGCTGGTCCGGGCGGTCCCGGGGGAGGGGCGCGTGTTCCTGAACGCCGACGACGCCTGGAGCGAGGTACTCGCACGGGGAGCGCAGGCAGCGGTGACCACGTACGGGCTCGGCCCCACGGCGTCCGTATCCGCGCGTGACGTCTCCGTGGCCGAGGACGGCAAGCCGCGCTTCACGCTCGTGTGCGAGCAGGGGACCGCCGAGGTCCGCCTGCCGACTCCCGGACGGCACAACGTCTACAACGCGCTCGCCGCCGCCGCGATCGGGCTGTACCTCGAGCTCTCGCTCGACGATGTCCGTGAGGGGCTGGAGTCCGCCACGTTCTCGCGGTGGCGGATGGAGACGTTCGAGAGTGCGAGCGGCGTGACGGTCATCAACGACGCGTACAACGCCAACCCGACGTCGATGCGGGCGGCTCTGTCCGCACTGGCCGACGTCCCGGCGGGTGGCCGTAGGATCGCCGTGCTCGGCGACATGGCGGAGCTCGGCTCGCTTGCCGAGCTTGCGCACTTCCAGCTCGGCGAGGAGATAGCCGGCTCGGCCGCCGACGTGCTCATCACGGTCGGCGAGCGTGCACGGCGCATCGCGGAGGGTGCGCTTGCAGGTGGTCTGGACGAGGCTTCGGTGCGGACGTGCGCGACGGCCGCCGAGGCCTCCGAGGTGCTCGACGACCTGCTCGGACAGGGTGACGTCGTGCTGGTGAAAGCGTCGCGGGTGATGGGACTGGAGACTGTCGTGGAAGGGATCATCGAGCCCCGTGTTCAACCTTCTGCCTGACATAGCGCGGTACCCGACGTATCAGCTGCTCGTGGCGGCGGTCGCGGCGCTCGTGCTCGCGGGCGTCCTGTTCCCGCTGTGGATCCGCCTCTTGCGGTTCCGGAACATCGGGCAACAGGTGCGCGCCGACGGACCGCAGGGACACCTGGTCAAGCAGGGGACGCCCACGATGGGCGGCGTGCTCATCTTGATCGTGGTCTCGGCGGTCTACCTGGGGCTCGGGGAGATCGGCCGCTCCGGGATCATCGGTCTCGTGGCACTGCTGGGCTGTGGCCTGCTCGGCTTCATCGACGACTACGCCAAGGTGGTCCACGAGCGCTCGCTCGGACTGCGGCCGCGCGCCAAGATCGTGGGCCAGGCTGCCATCGCCTTCGCCATCGGCGTGCTGGCGGTCAACTGGGCGCATGTGAGTCCGGAGATCATGCTGCCGTGGGGCGGTACGATCGATCTCGGCGTGTTCTCGGCAACGCTGGTGGTGGGGGCGTTCTCGATCGAGCTGCCGTGGCTGTACATCGCACTCGTGTTCTTCATGGTCATCTCGTTCTCCAACACGGTGAACCTGACCGACGGACTCGACGGGCTGGCGGCCGGCACAGTCATGATCGTGATGCTGGTGTTCGCGGCGATCGCGTTCCGGCAAGATGACCTGGAACTCGCCCTGTTCGCGGCCGCGGTCGCGGGCGCGTGCCTCGGCTTCCTGTGGTACAACAGCTTCCCCGCCGACATCTTCATGGGCGACACCGGCTCACTCGGCCTGGGTGCAGCCATCGCGACCATGGCCGTGGTGACCAAGACCGAGCTCCTGGCGCCGCTTCTCGGTGGAATCTACGTTGCCGAGGGGCTTTCGGTCATCCTGCAGGTCGCCTCGTTCAAGCTGACCGGCAAGCGCATCTTCCGGATGGCGCCGCTCCATCATCACTTCGAGATGAAGGGCTGGAGCGAGACGAAGGTGATGGTGCGGTTCTGGATCGTCACCGGCATCCTGGCGGGCGCCGGCTTCGCACTATGGATCGTGGTGGGACGATGAGCGGCTTCGTGATGCCCGGGTCGCTCGTCGTGCTGGGATTGGGCGCTTCGGGCGAGGCGGTCGCCGAGTGGGCCCTCGACCGGGCCGTCGCTGGCGAGGACGTCCGCGTCACGGTGGTGGACTCGGGGCGCGCCGAGGCGCTTGAGCGGCGGGCGGCACGGCTCGTCGCGCGTGGTGCGACGGTGGTGCTCGGCTCGGACGAGGTCCCCTCGGCCGACCTTGTGGTGGCCTCTCCAGGCATCCCGCCGCACAGCGCGCTGATGCGTTCTGCGCACGCGCTCGGCGTGCCGGTCATCTCCGAGATCGAACTGGCCTATCGCGTGTCGCGGGCGGCCTGGGTGGCGGTCACCGGGACCAACGGCAAGACCACGACGACGGCATTGATCGCACACCTGCTGCGCGAAGCGGGATTCGCCGCCGAGCCGTGCGGCAACTTCGGGCCGCCGGCGATCCGCGTGGCGGCCGAGGCGGGGACGGCCGGCATCATCGTCGCCGAGGTGTCGAGCTTCCAGCTCTCGCTGGTCGATGAGTTCCACCCGCGGGTGGCGGTGCTTCTGAACATCACCCCCGACCATCTGGACTACCACGGGACCATGGAGGCGTACACGGGTGACAAGGCGCGGATCTTCGCCAGGCAGACGTCCTCGGACGTAGCGGTCATCGATGTCGACGACCCCGGTTCGGCCGCTCTGGTGGACGCAGTGGAGGATCTCGGCGTGCCGGTGACACGGGTCAGCCACTCCGCATGTGCGGCCCGGTGCGCATGCGTTGACGAGGGCATGCTCGTGGTCGATGACGGAGTCACGCGTTCACCGCTCCTGCCCGTCGGCGATCTCCCGATCCGTGGTGAGCACAACGTCAGCAACGCTCTTGCTGCCGCTGCTGCCGCAGTTGCTGTCGGCGCAGGGCATGAGGCCATCGCCCGCGGGCTGCGCGGGTTCACGCCGATCGCACACCGACTGGAGCCGGTCGGGGTCGTCAGTGGCGTGGAGTACTTCAACGACTCCAAGGCCACCAACCCCGATGCGGTGCTCAAGGCGCTCACGGCCTTCGCCGACCGCCCGGTCGTGCTGCTTCTCGGCGGCCGCAACAAGGGTGTGGATCTTCGGCCGCTCGCATCGGTCGTCGCAGTCCGCGCGCGTGAGGTCGTCGTCTTCGGTGAGGCGGCCGATGAGTTGGAGGCGGCCTTTGCGGGGGCCGGCCGCGGAGTGCTGCGGGCCACAGGACTCGAAGAGGCCGTCTTCCGCGCAGCGGAGGCGGCGGAGCTCGGCGACGCCGTCGTGCTGTCGCCCGGGTGCACGTCGTTCGATGAGTTCTCCGACTACGCCGAGCGAGGCGATCGCTTTAAAGGCCTTGTCGCCCACCTCGGCCGGGCGGACGAGCGATGACTGCGGGACGTCCGCGGCGCGGGGTCGGGGGACACGCCTACGCACTGCTCGGGGCGGTGGGGATCCTGCTCGTCGTCGGGCTCGTCATGGTCTACTCGGCATCGGCCGTGGCAGATTACGTCCGCTACGAAGACAGCGCCTACCACATCAAGCGGCAGGCACTGTATGTGCTCGCCGGTCTCGCTGCGCTCGTGGTCGCGTCGCGGTGGGACTTCCGAGAGCGGCGCGGTGGTCACGGAGCGACACTACGGCGCATCGTGGCATGGAGCGTGTGGGGCGTTGCGCTCGCCGGGCTGGCGGCTGTCGAGGTCGCTGGTGTCGGCAAGTACGGGGCGACACGCTCGATCGACCTCGGTCCTGTGTTCGTCCAGCCTTCCGAGTTCGCGAAACTGGGCTGCATCATGGTCGCCGCCGTGCTGCTGGTGGACTGGCGGGAGCAGACGATCACCGGCAAGCAGTTCCTGCTGAGGTTGGCAGCGGTGCTCGTCCCGGTCATCGTGTTCATCATGGCGCAACCTGACATGGGCACCACGATGTCGATCGTGATCGTGATGGTCGTCATGCTCTGGCTCGGCGGAGTGAAGGGCCGGTGGTTCACGGCGATCGGCGCGGTAGGAGTGCCGCTTGCCGCACTCATGGTCTGGCGCGCCGGGTATCGCGTGGAGCGGATCTCGGCCTTTCTTGACCCGTGGGCCGACCCGACGGACAGCGGATACCAGATCATCCAGTCGCTTTACGCGTTCGGTTCCGGCGGGCTGACCGGTGTGGGGCTCGGGTTGTCCCGACAGAAGTTCTTCTACCTGCCTGCCGCTCATAACGACTTCATCCTGGCGATCATCGGTGAGGAAGCGGGCCTGGTGGGCACTCTTCTGGTCGTGGCGGCGTTCGGCGTGGTCGCATACGCCGGCATGCGGATCGCCGTGGGCTGCCGTGACCCGTTCGGCCGGCTTCTGGCCGGTGGGCTCACCGGGATGATCATCATCCAGGCGTTGATGAACATGGCCGCGGTCACGCACCTCATGCCGATAACCGGCATCCCGTTGCCGTTCGTGAGCGCCGGCGGTTCGTCGATGGTCTTGACGCTTGCGAGCGTCGGCCTCATCATCGCCGTCTCGCGGTACAGTGATGGAAGCGCACGGATCGCACTCGTGCGTCAGACGAAGACCAGGGGGTCTGAGCGTGCGCGTACTGATGAGCGGCGGCGGGACGGCGGGACACATCTACCCGGCGCTCGCGGTCGCGGACAGGCTTCTCGCCGACGGGCATGACGTCACGTTCATCGGAACGCCTGACGGCCTCGAGGCACGGCTCGTGCCCGAGGCCGGCGTGGCCTTCCGGGGCGTGCGCTCTCGCGGCTTCGACCGGGGCAACCCGATCACCCTGCTGACCTCGGCGTTCATCGCGGGCGTCTCGGTCGTGAGGTCCATCTTCATCGTCCGCTCGCTGAGGCCCGACGTGGTTCTCGGCTTCGGTGGATACGTCTCGCTGCCGGTCGGCCTTGCCGCGGTGCTGACGCGCACGCCACTCGTGCTGCACGAGCAGAACTCGGTCCCGGGGCTTGCCAATCGCGTCCTCGCCAGGTGGGCGGATGCCGTCTGCGTGACGTACCCCGACTCGGCAGACGGGCTCGGGACTCCCGAACGCGCCGTCGTGACCGGCAATCCGGTGCGAGCGGCCGTGAGCGATGCGTCGAGGGACCGCGGTCGAGCGCGGTTCGGCGTCGGCGATCGGGACGTGATGCTCCTCGTGTTCGGTGGCAGCAGGGGGGCGCGACGCATCAACGATGCGATGGTGTCATCAGCGCGCGCGTTGCTGGCTGACCCGGCGTTGCGGGTCGTCCATGTCGCCGGTAGGATTGAGGCCGAAGCCGTCGCCGATCGGGTTCGCGAGCAGTTGGGCCGCGATGACGAGCGGTATCGCGTGATCGACTACATCGATGAGATGGGCGACGCGATCGCGGCATCGGATGTGGTGGTCGCTCGCGCGGGAGCCACGTCGATAGCCGAGCTCACCGTCGTCGGCCGCCCTGCGGTGCTGATCCCGTATCCGTATGCGACCGAGGATCATCAGACGCGCAACGCGCGTGCGGTGGCCGAGGCCGGTGCCGCTGTGGTCATCGCCGACGAGACGGTGGACGGTCACACGCTCGCAGGTGCCGTCCTCGGCCTCGTGAGCGATCCCGGACGGCGTGAACGGATGGCCGCTGCTGCCCGGACTCTCGGACGTCCGGACGCTGCGGCACGTGTTGCGGACCAGGCTCGCGATGCCGTGGCCGCCCGGAAGGAGAAGCGGTGACCCGGACCGCATATGCGCACTTCATAGGGATCGGCGGTGCCGGCATGAGCGGCATAGCCAAGGTCCTGCACGACCGCGGCGTGTCCGTCACGGGCTCGGACCTGAAGGAGTCGCGCTACGCGCGCGCGCTGTCGGAGGCCGGTATCCCGGTGTTCATCGGTCATGACGCCGAGAACCTCGGCGACCCTGAGGTCGTGGTGGTGTCCTCGGCCATACCTGAGACCAACCCGGAGCTCGCGGCAGCGCGTGCGCGCGGGATCGAGGTCTGGCCGCGCGCGAAGATGCTTGCGCGCCTCGCCGGCGAGGACGCGACGCTTGCCGTGGCCGGCACGCACGGCAAGACGACGACGAGCTCGATGCTCGCGTACGTGCTTGAAGGAACCGGCAACGATCCGACCTTCCTGATCGGTGGCGAGTTGAACGACATGGGCGCCAACGCGCGATGTGGCGAGGGCGGCTACTACGTGGTCGAGGCCGACGAGAGTGATGGCTCATTCCTGTTCCTGGAGCCGCACCTGAGCATCGTCACCAACATGGAGGCGGACCACCTCGACCACTACTCGTCGTTCCAGGACATCGTCGACACCTTCTGCGACTTCGTCCGCCGGACCCCCGAGGACGGATGCGTGGTCGTGTGCGCAGATGATCAGGATCTGGTGGACCTCGCCCGGCGTTCGGCGCGGTGTCGCGTGGTCACGTACGGCATGTCCGCGGAAGCGGACGTGCGCTGCGATGGCCTGCGCCCGGTAGGCGGAGGCCACGAGTTCGAGGTCCGGCTCCCCAGTGCCGCTCCTGTGGCAGCGTCGGTGGCCGTGCCGGGTGCACACAACGTGGTGAACGCCACGGGCGTGCTCGCGGCGGTGTGGGCCCTCGGGCTCGACGTGTCGGCCGCCGCTGCCGCGCTCGCCGGCTTCAGCGGTGTGCGGAGGCGCTTCGAGAGGGTGGGGGAGGTCCAGGGTGTGGTCGTCGTCGACGATTACGCGCACCACCCCACGGAGGTGCGGGCCACGCTGCAGGCAGCCCGCGCTGCCGGGCACGAGCGCATCTGGGTCGTGTTCCAGCCACATCGATACAGCCGCACGCGCCTTCTCGCCGAGGACTTCGGCGCCGCGTTCGGAGAGGCGGACCGCGTGGTATTGATGGACGTCTACGGCGCGGGAGAGGTTCCCGTGCCCGGCGTCTCGGGCAAGACGCTGCTCGACGCGATCCTACTTCATGATCGTCGGGCACAGGTGGCCTACTTCCCGCACCGGACGGACATCGAGGGGTACGTCGTCCCCCGGGTCCGACCAGGCGATCTGGTGATGACCATGGGTGCCGGCGACGTCACCACCATCGGCGGCGAGCTCGTGCGCGCCCTGGATGCGGTGCGTTCGTGATGGCTGTTGCCCGGGCAGCGGAACGTCTCGAGGCGGTGCTCGGCGGTGAGGTGCGCCGAGATGAGCCGATGGCGCGTCACACGACCTTTCGGATCGGGGGACCAGCTGATCTGTTCGTGACCTGCGACACGCTCGCGGACCTTGCCGAGACGATGAAGGTCTGCGCGGAAGAGGGCGTGGAGTGGACGTGCGTAGGCAAGGGCTCCAACCTTCTCGTCTCTGACGAGGGCTATCGTGGTGCCGTCGTGGTACTGGGGCGGGAGTTCAAGGCGCACTCGGTGCGCGGCGAGCGCGTCACCTGCGGAGGCGGCTGCATCCTCGCTTACGTCGTGCGGGATGCGTTCAGCCGCGGTCTGAGCGGGATGGAGTTCGCGGTGGGCATACCCGGCACGGTGGGGGGCGCACTGGCGATGAACGCCGGCAGTCGGGGGGTGTGGATTGACTCGGTGGTGGAGTCGGTCACGCTGTGCGTTCCGGGAGCCGGGCTCCAGCGGCGGGCGGCGGCCGACATAGACTGGCGGTACCGGTCCAGCGGCCTGTCCGCCGAGGGCGTGGTCGTCGAGGCGGTGCTTCGGCTCCGGCCGGACGAACCCACGAGGATCCGCGTGGAGATGGAAGCGAATCTCACACGCCGCAAGTCGTCCCAGCCGCTCGGGCAGCCGAGTGCGGGAAGCGTCTTCGTCAACCCCCCCGACGATTCGGCCGGCCGCCTTATCGAGGCGGCCGGACTCAAGGGCACCCGACTCGGCGGTGCGCGCATCTCCGACGTACACGCCAACTTCATCGTGAACGACGGTGGGGCGACAGCGGCCGATGTGGTGGGGCTCATCCGTAAGGTACAGATGACGGTCAGGGATACCTATGGCATCGAACTCACACCGGAAGTCAGAACGCTCGGCGTCTTCTAAGCCCCGCAAACAGGTCCACATCGGAGTGGGATCGAGTGGGCGTAAGGGTCGAGTAGACATCGAGAGTCACCGCGCGGCCATCAAGGATCCGGCTGGTGATCGGGCAAAGGGCCAGCGCCGTGCTCGAACGGCGGGCGGACGCGCTCCCGATCGCCGCGAGTCCGCAGCGGCACGCGCGCGCCGCGAGGAGCGCGAGGCGCGCAAGCGCGAGCGCGAGCGGCAGACCCGCCGCCGGCTGCTCGTCATCGTGGGGACCGTCGTTGCTGTGGCGGTCTTGGTGGTAGGGGTGTACCGCTCGGCCCTGTTCACCGTGACCGACGTCGAGATCGTGGGGACGAGCACGCTGAGCGTGCAGAGCGTCCTCGGACAGGTGGACCTGCCCGAGGACGCGACATTGCTGCGCTATCCGCGTACCGCCATCGAGACGGCGCTCGCCGCCGATCCGTGGATCGCCGAGGTGTCGGTCACTCCCCGCTTCCCGTCAACTCTCGTCGTGGAGATCACCGAGCGTGAGGCACGGGCGCTTGTCGACACCGGTTTCGCGTTCTGGTACGTGGACGGCGAGGGTCGCTTTCTGGGAGAGGCATCGCTGGAGTCGACCGACACCGTCATTCCAGTGGTCCGTGACGTTCCGGGGCTGGAGCCTGTTCCGGGTGAGGTCACCGGGAGCGAGTCACTCGCGAACGCGCTGGCGATCCTTGGGGGGATCACTCCGGAGCTCTCGGAGATAGTGCGCGCGGTCTCCGCCGCGTCGGTCAACGAGGCCACCCTGGTGACCGGTTCGAGTGTGGAGATCATGGTCGGGGAGGCGACCCAGCTTCCCGAGAAGTCCACACTGGCGTTGAGCATCATGGCCGAGCAAGGTGCCGATGTGGTGTTCATCGATGTCCGCTCGATCGAACGTCCGGTGTCGCGTGGTCTTGGCAGGTAGCCGCTCGGGTGGAAGCCGACATCCGGACTGCGAAAAACTCGTTGCAAACCCCTTGCGTTTAGTATAAGGTTCGTGTGAAGATTGACCTTTGCCCAGACACAGTAAACATCAAGTAGAGGTTGAGACTACAGGAAGAACGGGCAGCTCCGGGAGGCAAACCATGCTCGATACGGGGGCGAACTACCTAGCGGTGATCAAGGTCGTCGGCGTCGGTGGCGGCGGTACCAACGCTGTGAACCGCATGGTCGAGGCGGGTGTGAAGGGCGTCGAGTTCATCGCGGTGAACACCGACAACCAGGCACTGCTGATGTCCGACGCGGACTACAAGGTGCACATCGGCGTGGGGCTGACGAAGGGCCTTGGTGCCGGCGCCGATCCTGACGTGGGACTCCAGGCTGCCGAAGAGAGTCGCGCTGAGATCAAGGAGGCACTCCAGGGTGCCGACATGGTGTTCATCACCGCTGGCGAGGGAGGCGGGACGGGTACCGGGGCGGCGCCCATCATCGCGCAGATCGCCAAGGAGGAGATCGGTGCTCTGACCGTCGCGGTCGTCACTCGACCGTTCGCGTTCGAGGGCCGCAAGCGTGCGATCCAGGCCGAGGACGGCATCCAGAAGCTCCGCGAGTACGTCGACACGCTGATCATCATCCCGAACGACCGTCTGCTGCAGGTGGCCGAGAAGAAGACGTCGATACTCGATGCGTTCCGTATCGCGGACGACGTACTCCGTCAGGGCTGCCAGGGGATCACCGACCTCATCACCGTGCCGGGGCTGATCAACCTCGACTTCGCCGATGTCCGCACGGTCATGAAGGACGCGGGGACGGCGCTCATGGGTATCGGTCTGGCTACCGGAGAGAGCCGGGCTCACGAGGCTGCGAAGGCCGCCATCGCCAGTCCGCTGCTCGAGTCGAGCATCGAGGGCGCCAACGGGGTCCTGCTCTCGATCTCAGGCGGCAGCGACCTCGGGCTGTTCGAGGTCAACGAGGCCGCCGAGGTCGTCCAGGCAGCCGCCCATCCTGATGCCAACATCATCTTCGGTGCGGTGATCGACGACTCCATGATGGACCAGATCAGGGTGACGGTGATCGCCACAGGCTTCGGAGTGAAGCGTCGTCAGGAGACGATGGAGTTCGACGAGGCGGTCGCCAGTGACGAGGGTCCCCGTATACCGACCTTCGAGCTGCCCTCGGAGGACTCGAGCGACGATCTCGACATCCCCGCTTTCTTGAAGAAGCGCACGTTCTAGCCACAGACGACCGGGCGCTGCGGTGCCCGCTCACCGTGTGACCGCCGCGTGCCGGGTGAAACGCCCGTCGCGCGGCGGTCGTGTTCTTGGGCGGCAGCGAACGGCCCGACCGGCGCCCGGAAGCGACAAGAGCGCCCACCGGCATCACTGTCGGCGGGCGCTCGTGCTGTGGTTCATCGTGCTTCCTACTCCTGCGGCGGGGCCGGGGGAGCGGGAGGAGCCGGTGGCGCAGGGGGAGCTGCCGGAGGCGCGGGGGGCGCCGGCGGAGCTGCCGGAGGAGCGGGGGGCGCCGCAGGCGGCTGGTAGGCACCGGGAGCGCCCGCTGCGGGCCGTACGCCACCGCTACCACGCTTGATCTTCTTGAAGACCATGAAGTAGTAGGCGATGGACGCGATACCCGAGATGAATACGAGCAGCAGGATCCAGATCAGCTTGCTGTTGCCCGACGAGTTCGGGTACTCGTGCTCCTGACGCATGATGGCATCGATCAGCATCCAGACCCACAGGATGCTGAGCAGCAGTCCGGGGATCATGAAGCATGCCCAGATGCCGCATCCGAGCGCCGCGAAGGCGCCGTCGTCTCCGCCATAGTAGTAGTCCTGCGCGAAGGCAGGCGCCGCATACAGAAGGGTGAGGGCGCCTACCGACAAAGAGGTGGTGTGCTTGAATGACCGCTTCATATCGTGTCACCCCCTCTCGGCGAGCAGCCAGAGTAACGGTCCGGTAACGGAACCGTGACCAGACGTCATCGCAAGTGTGACCGATGATGGCTTCGTTTACCAGTAGGGAGTGCGATAGGCTGACGGGTGGCGCGGGGCCTGTGACCGGCGGTCTCGAGGGGTTGGGATCGGCCCGGTGGCGCCAGTGGTGGTCCGCGCGAAGCAGATATGGCTCCGCCTGTGATCGAGGAGGGTTCGTGTTCGAGACCGTACAGCGTGATGGAGTCACCGTTCACACGGTGCCGTCGTTGTTCGCCCGCTGTGGTGTCGGCATCGCCTTCTCAGAGCGAACGGGTGGCATGAGCCGGGCGCCGTACGCGTCGCTCGATCTCGCCGCCCACGTGGGGGACGAGCCGGCCGCGGTCGATGCGAATCGCGGCCGGCTCCTGGAGGCGATCGGCATAGGCTCGCTGGCGGAGCGGCTCACGTGCGCCGAGCAGGTCCACGGCGCGGCGACCGTCGAGGTCAACGCCGCGGTCGCGGGCAGCGGAGCTCGCGCCGCATCAGGTCGGCCACCGGTGGCTGGCACGGACGCGCTGTGGACACGCGCGCGGGGCGTGCCGCTCATGCTGCTCTTCGCGGACTGCGTGCCGGTGATCATCGTCAAGCCGTCTGTCCCGGCAGTCGCGGTAGTGCATGCAGGCTGGCGCGGCGCCGCTGCAGGGATCGTCGGCAGCGCCGCACGGGTCCTCGGGGCACTCGGCGGGCCGGATGACCTGGAGGCATACGTGGGCGCGCACATCGGCCCATGCTGTTACGAGGTCGGTGACGAATTCTTGTCGCATTTCGACAACGCGTTTGTTACGATTACCGCGGCCTCGCCCCGGTTGGACCTGGGGGCAGCGGTCGCGGACGATCTCGAGCGATCAGGAGTACCGAAAGAGCGCCAGTGGCATCTCGGCATCTGCACCGCGCACAGCACCGATCGCTTCTTCTCGTACCGTTCCGAGGGCCGCACAGGCCGTCACGGTGCGCTCGCGGTCATTCTCTGAAGACACTCCTCGTGGTTGCGCTGCTCCTGCTGGCGACGCCGCTTACGGGCTGCTTCGGCACGGGCATGCCACGCGAAGAGGTCATCGTCTCGGGCTCGACCACGCTACTGCCCATCGCCGAGGTGGCCGGAGAGATGTTCGCCGAGGAGCACCCGGGCGTTTCGATCCTCGTGTCGGGGATGGGGTCCTCAGCGGGGATCGAGAGCGTGACGAACGGTTCGTCCGACATCGGGACGTCGTCACGCGAGCTCAAGGAGAGCGAGAAGGAGACCGGTCTCGACGACACGCCGGTGGCCTACGACGCCATCGCGGTGATCGTGCATCCGGACAATCCCGTGACCGGACTGTCCACCATGGACGTACGCGCCATCTTCTCCGGGGTTATCACCAACTGGAGCCAGCTGGGCGGCCCCGACATGGAGATCGGCCTGGTCAACCGCGATGAGGCATCGGGGACCCGCGAGGCGTTCGCGAAGATCATCATGGACGATGCGCGGTTCGACATCGGCGCGGTCATCCTGCCGGGTACCGGCCAGGTCCGCGCAGTGGTCTCCGAGGTTCCCGGAGCCATCGGGTACATCTCACTCGGATTCGTGACCGATGAGGTACGGGCTGTTGCCATCGACGGCGTCGAGCCGTCGGAGGAGGCTGTCATCTCCGGGACGTATCCCGTCCAGCGTGTCCTGCACTTCTTCACCCGGGGCGAGGTGGGGCAGTCCGCCGCCGAGTACATCGAGTACGTCCTGTCACCCGCCGTACAGGAGACGATCGTGCGCGATGCGGGATTCATCCCGATCACCGCGAAGGAGGCGCTCGGTGACTGATCCTCACGGCCGTGACGAGGCGACCCCCGTGTCTGCCGGGAGCGGGCTCAAGATGATGTCGCGCGCCACCTACCTCAAGGAGGCGCTGCTCAAGAACGTGTTCCTTCTGTGCGCGGTGATGGCGGTCGCCGGGGTCGCGCTGATCTTCCTGTTCGTCGGATACCGTGGATGGCCGGTGATCCAGAATCCTGGCCTCGGCGCGTTCCTGTTCGGTGCCGAGTGGTCCGCGACGTATGGCAAGTTCGGCATCGCGCCGCTCGTCACGGGCACGCTCGTGGTCACGATCGGGGCGCTGTTGCTCGGCGCGCCGCTTGCCATCGGCACCGCGGTCTTCCTCTCGGAGATCGCGACCCCGGGCATCCGCAGGATCGTCCGTCCGGCGGTGGAGATGCTGGCCGGCGTCCCGTCGGTCGTGTTCGGCTTCTTCGGTCTGGTCATCATCCGGCCGATCGCCGCCGAGATGACGGGCGGGATGGGTTTCGGGGCACTGTCGGCGTCGGTCATCCTGGCGGTGATGATCGTCCCCACGATCGCGACGCTCACCGAAGACGCGCTGCGCTCGGTGGTGCCCGGCATCCGGGAGGCGAGCTACGCGATGGGCGCCACTACGTGGCAGACCATCTACAAGGTGCTGCTGCCTGCCGCCAAGATCGGCATCATCGACGCGATCATCCTCGGCATGGGTCGGGCGATCGGCGAGACGATGGCCGTGGTCATGGTCGCGGGCAACGCTCCGCAGTTCTTCAAGGGCCTTGGTGCGCCGATCGCCACCGTGACGAGCCAGATCGTCATCGACATGAGTTACGCCTCGGGCGATCACCGCACCGCGCTCTTCGGGCTGGCGATCATCTTGTTCATGATCTCGATGGGGCTCGTCGCTCTCGTGCGTGCGCTCTCCCGACTGAATGCGAAGAGGTCGTAGCCGATGGGAAAGCGATGGAGCAACCGGATCGCGCTGGGCGTCCTGTGGGCGTGCGGCCTGATCACCGTCGCCGCGCTCGGCGCGGTCATCGTCTACGTCTTCGTGCGCGGCATCGGGCAGATCACGCCCGAGTTCATCTTCACGAAGCCGCACGGCGTCAACGCCGAGGGCGGCATCGGCCCCACCATCTGGGCGACGCTTTACGTGACCGGCCTCTCGATGGTGATCGTCACCCCGATCGCGGTGCTCGCCGCGGTCTATCTCGCCGAGTACGCGGTGCAGGGCAGGCTCGTCAACGCCATCCGGTTCGCGGCGGACACGCTTGCGAGCGTGCCGTCCATCGTGATGGGTCTGTTCGGGTTCGCGTTCTTCGTGGAGGCGATGGGCTTCAAGTTCTCAGTGCTCTCGGGCGCGCTCGCGTTGTCGTTCCTGATGCTGCCGATCGTGATGCGCGCGACCGAGGAAGCGATCCGCGCCGTCCCCAAGTACATCCGCTGGGGCTCGTACGGGCTCGGCGCGAGCAAGTGGCAGACGGTGAGCCGCATCGTGCTTCCCGCCGCGCTGCCGAGGATCCTCACCGGCATCATCCTTGCGATGGGCCGTGCGGTGGGTGAGACCGCTGTGGTCATCTTCACCATGGGCCAGGCGATCTACCTACCGCTGTCACCGCTCGATCCCGGTCGTTCGATGACCGTGCACCTGTACACGCTCGCGATGGAGGGCATCAACATGGACGCCGCGTACGGTACGGCGCTCCTGCTCATGGTCATGGTGCTCTTCTTCAACCTCTCGGCCCGCTGGCTCGCGGCCCGGAACAGGAGGCTCCGCTGATGACGTCCGTACCGGCTGTCGCCACTGCTCATGAGGCGCTCACAGGAAACCCGAGGTTCAGCGTCCGCGGCCTTGAGTTCTACTACGGCGACTTCCATGCGCTCACCGGCATCACCATCGACGTGCGCGAGAACTCGGTCACCGCGTTCATCGGTCCGTCGGGATGCGGCAAGTCCACGTTCCTGCGCTGCCTCAACCGGATGAACGACCTCATACCCGGCACCCGCGTCGAAGGGAAGATCACGCTCGACGGTGCCGACATCTACGGGCCGGGTGTCGACCCCGTCGACCTAAGGCGGCGCGTGGGGATGATCTTCCAGCAGCCCAACCCGTTCCCGATGTCGATCTACGACAACGTGGCGTTCGGTCCCCGGCTCCATGGCGTGTCGAAGAAGTCCGAGCTCGACGAGATCGTCGAGAATGCGCTCGTGCGCGCCAACCTCTGGAAAGAGGTCAAGGACATCATGGGCCGCGGCGGCCTCACGCTCTCGGGAGGCCAGCAGCAGCGCCTGTGTATCGCGCGCGTGCTCGCGGTGCAGCCCGACGTGCTGCTCATGGACGAACCGTGCTCGGCGATCGACCCCACGAGTGTCCAGAAGGTCGAGGACCTCATGGCCGAGCTGAAGAGCTCGGTCACGATCATCATCGTCACGCACAACATGCAGCAGGCGGCGCGCGTCTCCGACGAGACGGCGTTCTTCCTGCAGGAACGGCAGGGCGAGGCCGCCGAGCTGATCGAGTTCGGGCGGACCGCCGAGATCTTCACCAGCCCGCGGGACCGCCGGACAGAGGACTATATCACCGGGCGTTTCGGCTAGGGTGGGCCGGGCCCGCGGTGCGGGTCTCGTGTCCGCCGGGCCATCACAGGCGGTAACAGGCGTTTCACATCCGCCCGGCGTGGCAGGACTATAATGGCACGACGGCCGGGGCCCTGGCTGCCGGACCGTGACCGTGACGCCGACGACGAGGAGAGACCAGTCGTGATGCGCGAGAGCTACCGCAAAGAACTCAAGGCCATCAAGGCCGAGGTCGTCGATATCGGTCGCCTGATCATCGCCGTTTCGCGCGATGCGGCGGTCTCGCTGGTCGAGGCCGACGTCGAGCTCGCCGAGAAGGTGATCGCGCGCGACGACGAGATCGACACGCGTTGCCTGGCGCTCGAGGAGCGTGCGCTCGAGACCATCGCCACCCAGTTCCCGGTCGCCCGCGACCTGCGCCTGCTGCACTCGCTCGCGCACATCAGCATGCACATGGAGCGCATGGGAGACCTGGCGGTCAACATCTCCAAGGCAGCACGGCGCACCGCGGGGCGCCGGGGCCCACAGACGCTCTACGACCTCATCAAGGCCCAGGGCAATCTCGTGCACCGGGTGCTCGAGGCGATGCTCGAAGCGTTCGAGAAGAACGACCTCGAGCTCGCTTACAAGCTCAAGGAGATGGACGAGCCGATCGATCACCTCTTCAAGCAGTTCTTCCGCGAGCTCGCTCGCTTGCAGGACGAAGAGGATATCGAGTGGGCGAGCCAGATGGTGCTGGCCTCCCGCTATCTTGAGCGCATCGCCGACCACGCCGTGGACATCGGCGAGCGGCTCGTGTACATGGTGACCGGTGAGTTCGAGGCGTTCGACACCACCGGCGAGGAGACGGACCAGCCGGACTCGTGAGCCAGATCGCGGAGCGATATGCGTCGGTCCGCAGGCGCGTGGCAGATGCGGCCGATGCGGTGGGGCGTGATGCGGACGAGGTCCGCATCGTCGCGGTCGCCAAGACCGTCGGCCCGCCCGAGGTTCGCGACGCGATCGCCGCGGGTGTGACCGACTTCGGCGAGAACCGCGTGCAGGAGTTCGTGGCGAAGCGGGGCCTGTTCCCCGAGGCCCGTTGGCATTTCATCGGCACGCTGCAGTCCAACAAGGTGCAGCATGTCGTCGGCAAGGCGTACCTGATCCACTCGGTGGACTCGGTACACCTTCTTGAGCGCATCGACCGCGTCGCCGGAGCGATGGGGGTCGTCCAGCCGGTGCTGCTGCAGGTCAACGTGGCCGGCGAGGTGTCGAAGCATGGACTCGATCCCGATGACGTCGCGGATGTGCTGCGACGCTCGACGGAGTTGCCGGGCGTGGACGTGCGCGGTCTCATGACGATGGCGCCGCTGTCGCGCGCCGAGTCGGTGCGGTGGGTCTTCCGTGACCTGCGCCGACTGTTTGAATCCCTTGCCGCTATGCGGTTCAATGGGGTGGAGTTGACCGAGCTCTCCATGGGCATGACCAACGACTTCGAGGTCGCCATCGAGGAGGGCGCTACGATCGTGCGCATCGGCCGGGCCGTCTTCGGCCGCTAGGCGGATGGGCGACGCGGGCAAGGAGACCAGCGTGGGCGTGTGGCGAGACATCAAGGCCAGGCTCGGCTTCGGCGATGACGACTACGACGACTACGATGAGTACGACGAGGTCGAGGACGACGCCGACGACGCGTACGACGCAGGCCCGGCATATCGGAGTCCCTACGACGGCGAGCCGACGACCATCAAGCGCGTGAACCGCGAGCCTGATCTCGACCGGGCGCGTGACGCGGGCCGGTACGGATCGGTCACACCGGGTCCCGGGATGCAGGCTGTACCTCAGGTCAAGATGCAGATCGTGGAGCCACGCGCCTATGCCGAGGCACAGTCGATCGCGGACAAGTTCAAGGCGGGCTCATCGGTCATCATGAACCTCACAATGACCGAGCCCGACATCGCCAAGCAGCTCCTCGCGTTCGCGTCGGGACTCACCTACGGGCTCAACGGCGGACTGCAGAAGGTGTCTGACAAGGTGTTCATGCTCACCCCGGCAAACGTCACCGTGAGCGACGCTCAGCGTGCCGCGCTGCGCGACCGGGGTCTGTTCAGCGTCGATTAAGTGAGGCGTCCGTGAGTCATCCCTACGCACTGGCCATCATCGGTGGGGGCCGGATGGGCGAAGCCATCGCCGCCGGCCTCATCAGTTCGCAGGCGCTTGAGGCGTCCCGGATCGTCGTGGCCGAGCCGTCCGCGGCACGCCGCGAGGTCTTCGAGCGTCAGGGCGTAGCGGCTGTGGCCGACGGACATGAGATCGCAGGTCAGGCCGAGGTGGTCCTGATGGCGGTCAAGCCGCAGGTCTTCGATGCCGTGCTTGTGCACGTCGCCGACGAGCTCTCCGACGACGCCATCGTGGTGTCGATCGCGGCCGGCATCTCGACCGCACGCGTCGAGTCGCACCTCCGGGCGGGTATCGCGGTGGTGCGCGTCATGCCCAACACGCCGGCGATGGTGGGGGCGGGCATGGCTGTCGTGAGCGGTGGGAGTGCGGCGTCAGACGAGCAGGTCGAACGCGTGCGGTCCCTCTTCGAGGCGGTGGGCTCGGCGCTCGTCGTCGACGAACGTTACCAGGACGCCGCCACGGCCATCTCCGGCTCGGGCCCGGCGTATGTGGCGTTGGTGATCGATGCGCTGGCACGCGCCGGCGTCGCCCAGGGCCTCACCCGTGACGTCGCGCAGGCGCTCGCGGTCGCAACGGTGAGCGGCACGGCCGAGCTGCTCGCTGCGACCGGGATGCATCCCGAAGAGCTCGTCGACGCGGTGGCCAGTCCCGGCGGCACCACGATCGCCGCGGTCGGCGCTCTTGAGGCGGGCGGTCTGCGCTCGACGATCGCCGAGGCGGTCGCCGCGGCCGTGCGGCGGGCAAAGGAGCTTGGCGCATGACATTCACGCTCGCGAGGGTCGTCTCCACGCTTATCGACTACTACCAGCTCCTGATCATCGCCTACGTTCTGATGTCCTGGTTCCGGCCGAGCGGTGTCTTCTACGACATCTACCGCATCCTCGGGTCGATCTGTGAACCGTGGCTGGGGATCTTCCGTCGGATCGTCCCGCCGCTCGGCATGATGGACATCTCGCCGATCGTCGCGATCCTTGCACTCAGGCTGCTCGGCAACGGGCTCGTCACGCTGCTCGCCCGGTTGGGTTAGAATCCCGCAAGAGGCATGTCACGCACACGGTCGGGAAGGATCGGACCGATGAAGCTCACCCCGCTCGACATCCACCACAAGGAGTTCGGCCACGCGCTGCGCGGCTACAACGAGGTCGAGGTCGATCAGTTCCTCGACCAGGTCGCCGACGAGCTCGAGCGGCTGTTCAAGGAGAACATCGACCTCTCGGAGCGCATCGAGGCGCTCGAGGAGAAGGTGCGCTCGTACCAGGACATGGAGCGCACGCTGCACAACACGCTCGTGAGTGCGCAGAAGTCGGCCGACGAGATCATCACCAAGGCCCAGGACGAGGCCTCCGTGGTGCTGAAGGACGCTGAGGTCAAGGCCAAGGAGATCATCCACGCCGCGCTCACCAGCAAGCAGAAGGCGGCGACCGACCTGAGCCGCATCAAGGACGCCGAGGAGAGCTTCCGGGCGCAGTTCCGCTCGTTGCTCGAGTCCCATCTCTCGCAGATCGCCGAGGTGCGTCTGCCCGAGGACATCACGCTGCTCGCCGCGAAGGCCGGCGACGAGACCGTCGTGGATGCCGATGTCACGTCGCCTTCGCGCCCGGGGACGGCAGCATCGGCACCGGTGGCGCGCGCTTCAGCTCCCGAGCCGGCTGCACCTGTCGAGCAGCCTACCGCGCCCGCGGTCGAGTCCCGGGACGCTGCTGTTGCGCCCGCTTCTCCCGCCGTCGAGCCGCCCGAGAGCGGCTTCGTCGCGAGTCTGCACCTCGGCGACCTCGGCGACAGCGGTCTTGAGCCGGACGCCACCGTGTCGTTCGACGTCGCCGAGTTCGGGTACGGCGAGCGGGATGACGACGTGGACATCGAGGAGATCGACTAGCCCGCGTCTGTCCGGGCGCACGTGCGATGCGTATCGCCGTACATGTCACGCCGAAATCGGGCCGGGATGAGATCGCCGGCTGGCGTGGCTCCGAGTTGGCCGTACGTGTGACGGCGCCCCCTGAGGGAGGCAAGGCCAACGCGGCCGTCTGCGTGGTCGTAGCCGACGCCCTCGGCATACCCAAGCGCGACGTGCGCGTCGTGCGCGGTGAGTCGAGCCGCCACAAGCAACTCGAGGTCGACGGCGTGGGGGAGACCGAGGTGCGCGCGGCGTTCGGTGAGCCGGAGCCGGGACTGCTCTGAGGCGCACGGGTTGACCGGTGCATACTCAGACGTATGCACGCATGGTATGATGTCCGCATGAGTGAGCGCATCACGATAAGTCTACCGGCGGACCTCGTCGATGAGATCGACGGTATCGCGTCGGCCAGCGGAGCGTCGCGCTCTGCCGTCATCAGGCAGGCGTCGGCCCGGTATGTGGCCGACGTGCAACGCTCGGCGATCGATGCCAGGCGTGAGGCGGCCGTTGACGATACGCTCGCGTTTCTCGAGAAGCTACGACAGGCTCCAGTGCTCGACGAGCGTCCCGTCGTCGACATCCTGCGCGAACTGCGCGGCACACTCGAGACCGAACCGGAGCGGCCGTGAGCGCGGCCCCGCTCGTGCTCGACGCGTCGGTCGGCGTCAAGTGGGTCCGCGAGGAGCCCGGGTCCGATGAGGCGCTCTCGCTGCTCGCCCAGCACGGGCGGGGAGAGGTGCGGCTGGTGGTGCCCGCGATCTTCGTCTATGAAGTGCTCGATGTCGTGCGCCGGACCCACGGGCTCGAGTCGGCCGTGGGGCTGTGGGAGAGGCTGGGGCATGACGACCTCGTCGTCGTCGGCCCGGGCGGTGAGTTGATGTGTGAGACGCTCGCGATGGCGCAGCACCTGGGGTGTTCGGTGTTTGACGCTGCGGCACCAGCACTCGCGGTCCACCTCGGCGTCACGTTGGTGAGCGCCGACCGGCGCGCCCACTCTCGGCACGTGGACGTACGGCTGCTCGGCTGATCGCGCGTTGACCCTGCCTGCATGCCGCGCTACCATCGCACGGACACGGCTGCGGCCGTGCGCGACACGATGGCGATGACGGGGACGAGTAGGACCGTACGACCCGTACCAGCGAGCGGGGACAGTGCAAGCCCGCGGGGACACGACGGTTTCTGAACATCACCCCTGAGTCTCGGCCCGAACGACCTCTTCGAGGTCAAGTAGACGCCGACGGCCAAGCCCCCGTTACCGGGCGACCGAGTGGCGCGGCCCGTATGCGGGTGCGCAAGCTGGGTGGTACCGCGGAGACGCCGGACGGCAGGCGCGCTTCGTCCCAGATGAGGACGGGCGTGCTTTTTTTGTTGCACGCGCGACGGCACAGACGAGCGTGAGAGGATACGGACGATGGCCGAGAAGGTCGACTACAAGCACACGATGAACCTGCCGGTGACCGAGTTCCCGATGCGGGCGAACCTGGCCGCGCGCGAACCCGAGTGGCTGCGCTTCTGGGACGAGATCGATGTCTACGGGAAGTCGCTCGAGGCCACCCGTGACGGCGAGCCGTTCACCCTGCACGACGGCCCGCCGTACGCCAATGGTCACATCCACATGGGCACTGCCTACAACAAGGTGCTCAAGGACCTCATCGTCAAGTACAAGTCCATGCGCGGGTTCTACTCACCCTACGTGCCGGGCTGGGACTGTCACGGGCAGCCCATCGAGCACCAGGTGGAGAAGAACCTCGGCCCCGAGAAGATGGCCGCCATCGGCCAGGCCAAGCTGCGGGAGCTCTGCCGCGACTACGCACTCAAGTTCGTGGACGTGCAGCGCGAGGAGTTCAAGCGGCTCGGCGTGCGTGGCGACTGGGACGATCCGTACCTCACCCTCGCGCATGAGTACGAGGCCGGCAACGTCGAGATATTCAAGAAGATGTACCTTGATGGCGCGATCTACAAAGGCGCCAAGCCGATCCACTGGTGCATCCGTTGTCACACTGCGCTCGCCGAGGCGGAGATCGAGTACGGCGACGAGACCTCCAACTCGATCTACGTGGCGTTCGCCTTCACCGACGCCACGCCGTGGGATGCCGAGGGCCCCACATCCATGCTCATCTGGACCACCACGCCCTGGACGCTTCCGGCCAACGTGGCGGTCACGCTCGCCGATGACGCCGACTACGTGGGCGTCAAGCTCGCCGACGGCCGCGTGCTCGTGATGGCCGAGGCGCTGGTAGAGAGCGTGGCCGCGGTGGCCGGATGGGCCGAGGCCGACTACACGGTGCTCGGCGCGCGCGTGAAGGGATCGGCGCTCGCGGGCCTGCGCTACGCACAGCCGATCCACGACGGCGTGACCGGCGTGATCATCACCGGCGAGCACGTGGAGCTTTCCACCGGTACCGGCGCTGTCCACACCGCGCCGGGACACGGCGCGGAGGACTACCTCGTCGGCCAGAGGTTCGATCTGCCGATGCCGATGCCGGTCACCGATGACGGCACCTTCGACGCTGGCGGCGGTCCGTTCGCGGGCATCGGTGTCCATGACGCCAACCCCCGGATCATCGAGTGGCTCGCCGAGCGCGGCACGCTGGTGGCGGCCACGAAGATCTCGCACAGCTATCCCCACTGCTGGCGCTGCAAGCGACCGGTGATCTTCCGTGCCACCGAGCAGTGGTTCGTCTCGATGGACGGCACCGGGCTGCGCGATAACGCGATGCGCGCTATCGGGCAGGTTGAGTGGATCCCGGGCTGGAGCGTCAACCGCATGTCGGCGATGGTGGCCGACCGGCCCGACTGGTGCATCAGCCGACAGCGCGCCTGGGGCGTGCCGATACCGGTGTTCACCTGCACGAAGTGCGGCGAGACGATTGCCACCGAGACCACCTTCGATGCGGTGATCGCGCTGTTCAAGACCGAGGGCGCCGACGCGTGGTTCACGCGCAGACCCGCCGAGTACCTGCCGTCCGACACCACGTGCGGCCGCTGCGGCGCTGGGGCGCACGATCTCAAGCCCGAAGACGACATCGTCGACGTCTGGTGGGAGTCCGGCGTGTCGCACACGAGCGTGCTCGATGCGCGCGAGAACCTCCACCGTCCGGCTGAACTTTACCTTGAGGGTTCGGACCAGCACCGGGGCTGGTTCCAGTCCGCGTTGCTCACGAGCGTGGGGGCGTACGACGCGGCCCCCTTCGAGCGCGTACTCACCCATGGCTTCATCGTCGACGGTGACGGCCGCAAGATGTCCAAGTCGCTTGGCAACGTCATCTCGCCGCTCGACGTTATCAAGACGTCCGGCGCCGACATCATCCGCCTGTGGGTGGCCGCCTCGGACTACTCGCAGGACGTGAGCGTGTCCGACGAGATCCTCGATCGCACGAGCGAGGCGTACCGCCGTATCCGGAACACGTTCCGGTTCCTGCTCTCGAACCTCTCGGACTTCGATCCCGCCGACGAGGTCGCGTGGGAGGACATGCCCGAGCTTGACCGGTTCGCGCTCGTAGAGCTCGCCGACCTCGCCGAGCGGGTCACGAAGTCATACGACGACTGGAAGTTCCACCAGGTCTTCCACGCCGTGCACGGGTACTGCGTGACCGAGCTCTCGTCGTTCTACCTCGACGTGCTCAAGGACCGCCTCTACGCTGACGCTGCCGCGTCCCGTGAGCGCCGGAGCGCGCAGACCGTGCTTGCCCGCGTGCTCACCACGCTTGTCCGGCTCGTCGCCCCGGTGCTGACCTTCACCGCCGAGGAGGTCTGGCAGTTCACTCCCAAGGCGCTTCGTGACGGTCACGTGAGCGTTCAGCTCGCGGGGTGGCCGGCCCCTGCGGTTCCTGTCGATGAGGCCGCCGCGCTTCGCGACGCGTACGCGGTGGTCCTTGAGGTGCGGGACGCCGCCACACGCGCTCTCGAGGAGGCGCGCAATGCCGGGACCATCGGCAAGAGCCAGGAGGCGCGGCTCGTGATCGCGGCCCCCGGCGACGTGCGCACTGTCCTGGAGGGGCGCACGAGCGGTGCGCTCGCTGAGATGTTCATCGTCTCCTCGGTCGAGCTGGCGGCCGTTGACGCAGACGCGGTCTCGGTCCGTGTCGAGGCCGCTGCGGGTGAGAAGTGCCCGCGGTGCTGGAACCTGCGGGACCTCGGCGATGACGGTCTGTGCGCGCGGTGCTCGGGGGTCGTCGCGGCGCTCTAGCGTGCGTGCCGGGGCCGGTACGTGACGGCTCGGTGTATAATGGTGACACGATGAGATCGGGCGCCCCCCATCGGGGGCGCTTCGACATACATGACCCCGCACGAGGGAGAATGCACGATGAACGCGACACTGCAGGCGACACTCAAGACCGCTCTGGAGGCGGAGCGCGAGCGCCTGGTCGAGGAGATCGCCGAGTACGAGCGCGAAGGGCAGGAGACGCTCTCGGACGTCTCCGGGGAGAACAACTACCGCGATCACATGGCCGACCAGGGATCCGCGACGTTCGCACGCGAGCTCGACGCGACGCTCGAGGGCCGCGCACGTGAGAGCCTCGCTCAGGTCGAGCGGGCGCTCGAACGGATGGCCGAGGGCACGTATGGCGTGTGCAGCCGGTGTGGCGCGCCGATCGCCGAGGCGCGGCTTGAGGCGATGCCGGCCGCAGACCTGTGCATCAGCTGCAAAGAGCGCGAGGAGAGCGCCTAGTGACGCGCCGTCGCGCGCTCGTGTTCGCGGCGACGGCGACGACAGTCATCGCGGCCGACCAGGTCACGAAGGCGGTCGTACGCTCGACGCTTGGTCTCGGCGAGCCTGTCCCGGTCATAGACGGTCTACTGTGGTTCACCCACGTGCACAACACGGGTGCGGCCTTCGGTATGTTCAAAGACCAGCGTATCCTCCTCGTCGGAGTGGGCGTGCTCGTGCTGGCAGCCATCGGCTGGGTTCTCGTCCGCATGCGGCCGCAAAGTCCGCTTGCGCACACAGGCCTCGCGCTGATCGCCGGTGGCGCCGTCGGCAACCTCATCGATCGCGTCGTCTTCGGTGGCGTGACCGACTTCTTCGACCTCGGCTGGTTCCCGGTCTTCAACGTGGCCGACATCGCACTCGATGTGGGGGTGGCGCTGATCGTGGTGTGGCTGCTGTTCAGCCGGGACCACCACGATGAGGTAGCTGACGCCGGTGAGGGCGGGGAGGCAGGGGAGCGCGATGAGTGAGCGCTTCTCGCACAACGTCCGTGCCGATGAGGCCGGCATGCGCCTCGACCTGCTACTCGGCCAGTTGGGCGTCCTGCCGAGTCGAACGGCTGCGCAGCGCTTGATCGCCGACGGCAGTGTGCGCGTGAACGGGGTCATCGCGACCAAACGGCACACGACCCGCTCGGGCGAGCGGATCGAGGTGTTCGTCAGCGACGACGAGGCACCGGCCTTGAAGGCCGAGCCGATACCGCTCGACATTCGTTTCGAGGACGGCCACGTGATCGTGCTCTCCAAGCCGTCGGGGCTGGTGGTGCACCCAGCGCACGGGCATGCTTCCGGAACGCTCGTCCACGCCCTTCTGGCGCACACCGACGAGCTCGGCACGCAGGCAGGCGAGGAGCGTCCGGGAATCGTGCACCGTCTGGACAAGGACACCTCGGGACTGATGATGGTCGCCAAGGACGACGAGACACAGGTCGCGCTCTCGGAGGCGCTCAAGCTCAGGACGATCGAGCGGCGCTACATCACGCTGGTGCACGGGTACATCGCGCCGGACACCGGCATCATCGATGCCCCGCTCGCGCGCCATCCGCGCGACCGCACGCGCATGGATGTGAGCGACCATCCCGATGCGAAGCAGTCGGTCACCACGTTCCGGGTACTCGAGCGCTTCATGGCCGGGACCCACGATGATGGCTACACCCTCGTCGAGTGCAAGCTCTATACGGGGCGAACCCACCAGATCCGCGTGCACATGCGCTACATCAAGCATCCCGTCGTCGGTGATCCGCAGTACGGACGCAAGCATCCCAAGGCCGACATGGGTCTGACCAGGCAGTTCCTGCACGCCTACCGACTTGCGTTCGACCACCCGGTCACTGGCGAGCGCATCGACCTGCTCGACCCACTGCCGCCGGACCTCGCCGCTCTGCTTGAGAGACTCGAGCCCGAGTCCATGGGTCGCACTGAGGCGGGGGACGAGGTCGTGCGGCTCGTCATGCCCTGACGCACCACGCGGGCGCGTCGCGTACCCGGCGCGTTTTCCAGCGCCTGACAGCGGGTATCTCATCCGGTAGGCGGATGGACCTCGGAGGCAGGATGACACGTATACGCGCGTTGCGGATCGCGGCCGGCTACGCCGTGATCGCCGGTGTGTGGATCCTCGCCTCCGACACGGCGCTCGTTGTGTTCGGGGTGACGGGGCAGGACGTTGCCCGGGTGTCATTGCTCAAGGGATTCGGTTTCGTCGTTGTGACGTCGCTGGCCCTCTACCTGCTCACGGACCGGTTCGTCCGGCGGGAGCAGGAGCGCGATCGGGAGCACCGGCGTGACCTGGAACGTCAGGTCCGCGAGCGGACCGCCGAGCTCGAGCAGGTCAACGAACAGCTCCGGATCGCCACCGAGGCCAAGAGCGCGTTTCTCGCGACGATGAGCCACGAGCTCCGCACGCCGCTCAACTCGATCATCGGGTTCACCGGCCTGCTCACCGAAGGGCTCTCCGGCCCGCTCACCGACCAGCAGCGTGAGCAGCTCGGCATCGTGCGCGATGCTGGCAAACACCTGCTGACGCTGATCGACGACATCCTTGACCTCTCGAAGATCGAGGCTGGCCGGGTGGAGATCAGGCGCGCTCCGGTCACCCTCGGCGTCATCGTCGACTCGATCGACGCGATGTTCGCGCCCATCGCCGCTGCCGAGGGGATCGAGTGGCGGTCCGTGCGCGGTCCCGGTCTTCCGGCCGAGCTGGTGACGGACCGCACCCGGGTCGAGCAGGTGCTCGCCAACCTTGTGGGCAACGCGTTCAAGTACACCGACGAGGGATCGGTCTCCCTCGAGGTCACGGCTGACGGCGGGTGCGTGCGCTTCGCGGTCAAGGACACGGGCCCCGGGATCCCCGAGTCCGAACAGGAGCGCATATTCGCCGAGTTCGTGAGGCTCGGGGAGAGTGGACCGGCCGCACCCGCCGAGGTCGAGGGCTCGGGCCTGGGCCTGGCGATCGCGGCTCGTCTCGCGCGGTTGCTGTGCGGGCACATCGAGCTCATTTCGGCTCCGGGAGAAGGTGCGACGTTCACGTTCGTTCTCCCGACCGGTGATGAGGAGTGCCCCGAACCGCTAGAATCGTAGCAGCAGGTGTGCGCCCGGTCCGATGCCCGGTGAGATGGCTGGAAGGCGGTGTGTTCGTGCGCATCCTCGTCGTCGATGACGATCCGTCGGCCCGGCAACTGGTCGAGCTGATCCTCCGGTCGGGCGGTCATCAGATCACGACCGCCACTGATGGTGTCCAGGCGCTCGAGATCGCCCGGCGCGAGCCTCCCGAGTTGGTGATCTCGGATATCCTCATGCCACACATGGACGGCTACCAGCTCTGTCGTCTGTGGAAGGACGACGAGCGGCTCTCACAGATCCCCCTCGCGTTCTACACCGCTTCGTACGTGGATCCCGCTGACGAGCGGTTCGCGTCAGGCCTTGGCGCAGACGCGTTCTGGCGCAAGCCGATGGAGGCGGGCGAGCTGCTTGCGGCCGTTGACGCGCTCATCGGGTCGCCGGCCCAGGTGCGCCAGCCAGAGTACGAGGACGAGGCGGTGGTGCTGCAGGAGTACAACGCGCGGCTCGTGGAGAAGCTCGAGGACAAGGCGCGGAACCTGGAGATCGCCAACGCCGAGTTGCGCGAGACACAGGAGGCGCTCGCCCGGGAAGTGACGGTCAAGACGCAGCTTCTCGAAGAGCTCGCCGCTGACGTCCTCGTCCGGCAGCAGGCCGAGTCGGATCTTCGGCGGGAGCGGGACTTCACGCGTGGTGTGCTCGAGGTCGCGGACATGTTCATCTGCATCCTGGACGCCGCACGCCGCGTCACCCTCTTCAGCACCGGCGCCGAACGCATCACCGGGATGTCGGCTGAGAGCGTTCTGGGTGCCGATGCGATGGACGTCCTGATCCCTGAAGGGGCACGGAGCAACCTGGTCTCCGAACTCGCGTCGCCATCTCCGGGGCGCGTGCTCCGTCAGGAGCTCGACGTGCTCACCGCCGCCGGCGACGTACGCACCATCGAGTGCGCGGTCATGTGGGGTACCGACGAGGACGGGCAGCCGGCCGGCTGGAACATCTTCGGCGTGGATGTGACCGAGCGGCGCCGCCTCGAGCGGCTGCGCGAGGAGTTCGTGCAGATCGTCTCACACGAACTGAGGACGCCGCTCACCAGCATCGCCGGCTTCGCGCAACTCCTCGGTCAGCTGACGCCGGAGCGTCTTGAGGAGCAGGCGCCGGTCATCGTCGAACGGCTCCGGGAGAACACCGACCGAATGCGCGCGCTTGTGGAGGAGTTGCTCGAGGTGAACGACATCGCCGCGAGCGGCGTCAGCCTCTCGCCGCGCGCCGTCGATCTCGGGGACACCGTCGAGCGTGCGGCGCAGTCGGTCTTCCGGGGGCATGACCATCCGCTCACGATCGAGGTCTCCCCGGACATGCCGCGGGTGGTGTGCGACGCCGAGTCCATCGGACGTGTGGTGACCAACCTCGTGGACAACGCGGTGAAGTACTCACCCGAGGGGGGCGCGATCACCGTTCGTGTCGCCACGGAAGGCGATGAGGCGATCATCGCGGTGGCCGATGAGGGCATCGGTATCTCTGAGTGTGATCGTCCGTCGATCTTCGAGCCGTTCCGCCAGGCCGACATGTCCTCCACGCGGGAGTTCGAGGGGATCGGTCTCGGTCTGTACATCGTGCGTGAGATCGTGATGGCGCACGGTGGGCGCATCGAGGTCGTGAGCGAGCCTGGCGTCGGGAGCACGTTCACCGTACGGCTGCCGCTCGAGCACACGTAGGGCGCCCGGTCTCCACGAGACCTCCACATCCCGACCGCGACGCGACCGCGGCCGGGCGGTATTCTCATCGGCAGAAGCCAGCGCAAGGAGCGGACGTGGACACGCGCAGGATACTGCTCGTCGAAGACGAGGCGCAGACGCGCTCGGTGGTTCAGGCGTACCTCGATCGCGAGGGCTACTGGGTGACGGCCGTCGGTGACGGTGCGGCGGCACTCGACGCGTTCGAGCACCGCTCCTACGACGCGATCGTGCTCGACCTCAACCTGCCGGAGGTCTCCGGGGAAGAGGTCTGCAGGCGCGTGCGGGACGTCTCGGACGTGCCGATCATCATGCTCACGGCCAAGGGGGCAGAAGAGGAGCGTATCGCCGGGCTCGACCTGGGCGCCGACGACTACCTGGTCAAGCCGTTCAGCCCTCGTGAGCTCGTCGCTCGTCTGCGTGCGCTGCTGCGCAGGGCGCACGCGGAGAGCGAGCCTCAGCGCTCACGCGTGACGTACGGGCCGCTCGAGATCGATCTGGCGGGACACCGGGTCTGGCTCGATGGAGCCGAGGTCGACCTCACTGCAAGCGAGTACAAGCTGCTCGTGACGCTCTCGCGGTACCCGGGCAGGGTGTACTCGCGCATGGAGCTCGTGGAACGGGTGCTCGGGTACGACTTCGAGGGCTACGAGCGCGCGATCGACTCCCACGTCAAGAACCTGCGTGCGAAGCTCGGGGATGACCCGAAGGAGCCGCGCTTCATCCAGACGGTCTTCGGGGTGGGGTACCGCTTCGAGGCGCAGGCGCCGACGTTGTGAGCGGCCGGAGCCTTTCGTACCGGCTGGGGCTCGCCTTCGCGGCGGTCGCGGTCGCCACGGTCGTCATCGCGGCGATCGTCATCACCGTGACGTGGCGACAGCAGTTCGCGGAGTACGTGCAGCGCGGGGTCCAGGAGCGCGCGGACGTGGTGGCCGCCGTGCTCGCGGCCGAGTACGAGCGGGCCGGTGGCTGGCAGACGATCACGTTCATCGACTTCGTGCACATCGGCATGACACCTGACCTCTCGATGCAGGTGCTCGATGTCGACGGGGGTCTGGTGGCCTACAGCGTCGACCGCACGTTGCGCATGGGCGACGACGGCACGGTGACCGACGGCACGCGTGTGGCGGCGCGCTCGGACGTGGTGGCCGGGGGCGTCCGTGTCGGCGAGGTACACGTGTGGCGCAACGTGCCCCGCGGCCTGTTCACCGAGCGCGACCTGTGGTTCCAGCGCGTCTCCCTCCAGGGCCTTGCGCTCGGCGCGGTCATCGCCGCCGTGCTCGCCTCGGTGGCCGGCGCGCTCTACGCGCGCGGCATCGTCCGTCCCATCGACGAGGTCACCAGGGCAGCCGAGGCGCTTAGGCGCGGAGACCGCTCGGCACGTACCGGCATGACCGGCGGCGACCCCGTCCGTGATCTCGGCGCAACGTTCGACCAGATGGCCGAGGCCATCCAGGCCGAGCGCCGCTTCGAGCAGCAGCTCACCGCCGACGTGGCCCACGAGCTCCGCACGCCGCTGCAGGCGATCCAGGCGACCGTCGAGGCGATGCAGGACGGGGTGCTCCCCACCGACGAGGAGCGGCTCGGCCTCATCCACGACGAGACGGTGCGGCTCGGCCGTCTGGCGGGGTCGATCCTTGAGCTGTCGCGGCTGGAGACCGGCTCGGCGGTGTTCGGGCTGGTGCCGGTCGACGCGGCCGGGCCGGTGCGCACCGCCATCGAGAGCTCGCGGGCGCTCATGGAGTCCACCGGTCATACGCTTGCCGAGTCGCTGGAGCCGGGCCTCATCGTGCGCGCCGACGCCGACCGTCTCAGGCAGGCGGTGGGCAACCTGCTCGCCAATGCCGCCCGCTACACGCCGGAAGGCGGGACGGTGCGCGTGCGCGTGGTGCGCGACGGGCGCGAGGCGGTGATCGAGGTCGCGGACAGCGGCATCGGCGTCCCCGAGCCGGACCGGGCACGCGTGTTCCAGCGCTTCTGGCGCGCGGACCCCGCACGCTCGCGGGTGAGCGGGGGGCTCGGCATCGGCCTGGCGGTGGTCCGCGAGATCGCCGAGCGCCACGGCGGCTCGGTGGGCGTGCACACAAGCGACCTCGGTGGCGCGGCCTTCGTCATCCGGCTGCCACTCGTCGGATAGGTGGGTCGCTGCGCGCGTGGATCGGCGGACGCGGCTTGTTGCGCGGCGCGTCTCCTGCTACCCTCGGTGAGACCTTTAATACCGGTCCCGTGAGGCCGGCAAGGAGCCAACCGCATAGCCCGCACCGGACGCCTCAGGGCGTACGCGTGTAAGCCGAAGCCAGACGCCTTCTTGCCTGTCGCGAGAGGGCGTTTCCGTTGCCCTCCACGCCGCGGTGACCGCCGAGCGGATGAAGGAGGTGGGCCACAGTGGGCTATCGCGTGAAGGCCGAGGTCATGGACGCCGAGGCGGTCGACCGGGCACTGACGCGCATCGCGCACGAGATCCTCGAGGCCAACAAGGGGTGCGGCGACATCGCGCTCGCGGGGATCATGACGCGTGGCGTGGACATGGCCAATCGACTGGCCGCACGTATCGAGCGCATCGAAGGCACGCCGGTGGCGGTCGGCAGCCTCGACATCTCCTTCTACCGCGACGACGTGTCGATCCGTCTCGCGCCGGAGGTCCACACCACCGACATCCCGTATCCCGTGGACGGCCGCACCATCGTGCTCGTCGATGACGTGCTCTACACGGGCCGCACCATCCGTGCGGCGATGGACGCGATCATGGACTACGGACGCCCGGCGGCGATCCAGCTGGCAGTCCTCGTGGACCGCGGGCATCGGGAGCTGCCGATCCGCGCAGACTTCGTGGGCAAGAACGTGCCCACGGCCCGGCGCGAGCGCGTGAAGGTGCTCCTCGAGGAACTCGACGGCCGCGATGCCGTGCTCATCATGGAAGACGACGGAGAGGGGGAGTAGGCCCGCGATGCTCACCAGCAAGCACATCATGACGATGGACGACCTCTCGGCGGACGACATCACGCTCATCCTGGACACGGCCGAGTCGTTCGCCGAGGTCAACCAGCGCCGCATCAAGAAGCTGCCGACGCTGCGTGGACGCACCATCGTGAACCTGTTCTTCGAGCCTTCCACCCGTACGCGCATGTCGTTCGAGATCGCCTCGAAGCGTCTGTCGGCCGACGGCGTGAACTTCACCGCGTCCTCCTCGGCCACCGTCAAGGGCGAGACGCTGCGCGACACGGCCAAGACGCTCGCGGCGATGAGCTGCGACCTGGTGGTCGTGCGCCACAAGTACGCCGGTGCGCCGCAGATGCTTGCCGAGGTGATGGACTGCTCAATCGTCAACGGCGGCGACGGCGTGCACGAGCACCCCACGCAGGCGCTGCTGGACCTGTACACGATGCGCCAGGCGCTCGGCAGGCTCGAGGGACTGCGTGTGGGCATCGTCGGCGACATCTGCCACTCGCGCGTGGCCGGCTCGCTCGTGCCGGCGCTCAGGAAGGTGGGCGCCACGCCGGTCATCATCGCGCCGCCCACGCTCATGCCCGCCCGGCCCGACGTCCTCGGCGCCGAGGTGGCCTACGACCTGGACGAGGTCCTGCCCTCGCTCGACGTGGCGTACCTGCTCCGGGTGCAGTTCGAACGCGCCACGCGGATGCCGTTCCCGTCGAACCGCGAGTACGCGATGCTGTACGGCATGAACCTGGCGCGCATGGAGCGCCTGCCGTCGCACGCGGTGGTAATGCACCCCGGCCCGATGAACCGCGGCGTGGAGATCTCGGCTGATGTGGCCGACTCGACGCGCAGCCTCATCCTCGGCCAGGTGGAGTCCGGTGTGGCGGTCCGCATGGCCGTCATGTACCTGCTGTTGGGAGGTGCCGACAGTGGCGCTGCTGCTTAGAGGCGGACGTGTGGTCGATGCCGCTGCCGGCATCGACGAGGTGCTCGACATCGTCATCGACAATGGCGTGATCACCGGCGTCGGCGCCGACCTGGAGTCTCCCGGCGCCGAGGTGGTGGACTGCTCCGAGAAGGTCCTGCTCCCGGGTCTCGTGGACGTCCACGTGCACCTGCGCGAGCCGGGGCAGGAGTACAAGGAGACGATCGCGAGCGGCACGCGAGCGGCCGCACACGGCGGCTTCACCGCGGTGGCGTGCATGCCCAACACCGACCCGGTCGTCGACAGCGGCTCGAAGGTGCGCTTCGTGGTTGAGCGCGCCGAGGAGACGGCCGTCGTGCGCGTCTACCCGATCGGCGCGGTGACGGCCGGGCAGTCGGGCGAGCAGCTGGCCGAGATCGGCGACATGGTGGCCGAGGGCGCAGTCGCGTTCTCCGACGACGGGCACGGGGTCGGCTCGGCGGGGATGGCCCGTGTGGCCATGGACTACATCCGGCGCTTCGACGTGCCGTACGTGGCCCACTGCGAGGACGTGTCACTCGCCGCGGGAGGCGTGGTCAACGAGGGCGTCGTCTCCACGCGCATGGGGCTGCCGGGGCAGCCGGCCTTGGCCGAGGAGCTGCACGTGGCGCGCGAGATCGCGCTCGCCGAGCTCACCGGGTGTCGCGTCCATCTCGCGCACCTGTCAACAGCGGCCTCGATCGCGCTCGTGCGCGACGCCAAGGCGCGCGGCGTCTCGGTCACCTGCGAGGTCACGCCGCACCACCTGTTCCTCGATGAGGACGCCATCGTCGTCTACGACACCAACCTCAAGATGAACCCGCCGCTTCGCACCGCGGCCGATCGCGAGGCACTCGTGGCCGGGCTGCTGGACGGCACCGTCGATGCCATCGCCACCGACCACGCGCCCCACGCGCCGCACGAGAAGGAGCTCGAGTTCGAACTCGCGCCGTTCGGCACCACGGGGCTCGAGACCGCGCTCTCGCTCGTCAACACGAACCTCGTGGCGAGCGGGACGATCGGGTGGGCCGAGGTCACGAAGGTGATGTGTCACGGCCCGCGCGCGTCACTCGGCCTGCCCGAGATGCGTCTGGAGGCCGGGTACCCCGCGGACATCACCATCGTGGACCCCGAGGCACGTGTGGAGGTCACCGCCGAGTGGTTCGTGTCCAAGGCGCGCAACTCGGCGTTCCTCGGCTCGAGTCTGCTCGGCAAGGCGAGCGATGTGCTCGTCGGGGGCGCGTGGGCGCTCCGCAACGGGAAGGTGGTCGGCTGACGTGAGTGGGCTCTCGCATCTGCGCGCCCCGGCGCTCCTCGCTCTCGAGGACGGCACCTGCTTCGAGGGTCTGGCGTGCGGCGCGCCGGGCGAGGCGCACGGCGAGGTGGTGTTCAATACGTCGATGGCCGGCTACCAGGAGGTCATCACCGACCCCTCGTATGCGGGCCAGATCGTGACGATGACCTCGCCGCACATCGGCAACTACGGCGTGAACGCGGCCGACATGGAGTCGCGGGGCGTGTTCGCCTCCGGGCTGGTGGTCCGCGAGCTCTCCGACGTGGCGTCGAACTGGCGTGCCGAGGAGACGCTCTCCGCGTTCCTGACGCGTCTGGGCGTGGTGGCCATCGAGGGCGTGGACACACGGCGCCTCACCCGGCACATCCGCGAGATGGGCGCGCTGAGGGCCGTGGTGTCCACCGAGGACCTCGACCCCGCGTCGCTCGTGGCCAAGGCGCGTCAGGCGCCGGGGCTCGTGGGCCGCGACCTGGTGGCCGAGGTGGCGGTGCGCGAGCGCTTCACCTGGGGCGGCGAGATGCCGCCGGGCTGCGAGGTGCCGGTCGACACCGGCGTCCTGCCCGTGACGCCGCGTCACCGGGTCGTCGCGTTCGACTCGGGCATCAAGTACAACATCCTGCGCCGTATGGCCGAGGCCGGGTGCGAGGTGATCGTGGTCCCGCCCACGACGAGCGCCGCCGAGGCGCTCGCGCTTGAGCCGGACGGCCTGTTCTTCGCCAACGGTCCCGGTGACCCCTCGGCGGTGACGTACCTCTACGAGACGCTGCGCTCGCTTCTGGGCGAGCGCCCGGTGTTCGGGATCTGCCTCGGCCATCAGATGCTGTCACTCGCGCTCGGCTGCGCCACCTACAAGCTCAAGTACGGACACCGCGGTGGCAACCAGCCGGTGAAGAACCTGCTCACCGGCCGCGTGGAGATCACCAGCCAGAACCACGGCTTCTGCGTGGACTTCGCGTCGATCGGCCCGCTCGTGCCCGAGCTCTCCGGCGACCTCACCCACGATGTCGGCGACCTCGGCGCGTGGGTGCGCGCCGGTGTGGCGCCGGTGGTACGCTCGGAGCGGTTCGGCCACGTGCAACTCACGCACGTGAACCTCAACGACATGACGGTCGAGGGCGTGCGTGCCCTGGACATCCCGGCGTACTCGGTGCAGTACCATCCCGAGGCCGCGCCGGGCCCGCACGACGCCCGCTACCTGTTCGGCTCGTTCGTGCGGTTGATGGACGGTGCAGACGACGTCTTCGCCGGGGGAGGAGAGAGCTGATGGCGCTGCGCACCGTGCTGCTGCCGGTCGACTGCGCCGATGAGACCGCGCTCGTGATCGACTTCGCACGCGGGCTCCCCGCGCTCGGGGTTCGCCGGGTCGTGCTCGCGCACGTCGTCGCCCGCGACGGCGACGCGCCGCTTGCCGCGCGCGTGGACGAGGCGCGCGCCACGATGCAGGAGATGTCCGCCGCGCTCGAAGGCGCCGGTCTCGGCGTGGAGATCCGTGTCGGGACGGGTGACCCGGTGGACGGGCTGGGCGCCATCGCCGCCGAGGTGCAGGTGGACGCGGCGGTGTATGGATCCCACGCCAAGTCCATCGCCGACCAGCTGCTGGTGGGCTCGGTCTCCGAGCGTCTCATCCGCGACGCCGACGTCCCGCAACTTGTCGCTCGCTTCGACCTGCTGCGCACACTCGCCGACCCCGCCGCGCTCGTACCGCACTTCGGCGAGAAGCTCGTGGTCGCCACCGACTTCTCGCTGGCGGCATCGCGTGCGTTCATGCGCGTCATCGACCTGCCTAAAGGCGTGGTCAAGCACGTGTTCCTGCTACACGCGCTGGATCCGGCGCTTTCGGGCGAGAAGCTGCGCCGTGCCGAGGAGGGCGCCGAGTTCCATATGCGCAACCTGCAGGCGATGAGCGCGCAGCAGGGCATCACCGCGAGTGTGTCCATACGGCAGGCTCCGCCCGAGCACGCCGTCCTCGCCGAGCTCGATGAGCGGCGCGCCACCGGTGTGGTGGTGGGGACGCGCGGCAGGAACGCCATCCAGGAGGCGCTGCTCGGCAGCCTGTCGATGACGCTGCTCAGGCAGGCGAGCTGTCCGATCATGATCGTCCCGTAGGAAGCGACAGGAAGGGCACCGCGTGCCGCGCAGAGACGACATCAACAAGATCCTGATCATCGGCTCCGGTCCGATCGTGATCGGCCAGGCGTGCGAGTTCGACTACTCGGGCGCGCAGGCGTGCAAAGTGCTGCGCGAGGACGGCTTCGAGGTCGTGCTCGTGAACTCCAACCCGGCCACGATCATGACCGATCCCGAGTTCGCGCACCGCACGTACGTGGAGCCGATCACCGTCGAGTCCGTGGAGCGCGTGATCGCCGCTGAGCGCCCGGACGCGCTCCTGCCCACGCTCGGCGGGCAGACGGGCCTCAACTGCGCGATGGCGCTTGACGCCGCGGGCGTGCTCCAGCGCTACGGCGTGGAGCTCATCGGCGCCACGCGCGAGGTCATCGCCAAAGGCGAGGACCGCAAGCTCTTCCGCGAGGCGATGGAGCGCATCGGGCTGGACACGCCGCGCTCGGCGTACGCGTACGCGATCGCCGATGCCGAGGCGTTCGTGGCCCAGGTGGGCTGGCCGGTCGTGATCCGGCCGAGCTTCACGATGGGCGGTGCCGGCGGCGGCATCGCGTACAACGCCGACGAGCTGCGGGCGATCACGGCCAACGGCATCGCGCTCTCGCCGGTGGGCGAGGTGCTCGTCGAGGAGAGCGTGATCGGCTGGAAAGAGTACGAGATGGAGGTCATGCGCGACGTCAACGACAACGCGGTGATCGTGTGCTCCATCGAGAACTTCGACGCGATGGGCGTTCACACCGGCGACTCGATCACGGTGGCGCCTGCGCAGACCCTCACGGACCGCGAGTACCAGGTGCTGCGGGACGCGTCGCTCGCGATCATGCGCGAGATCGGCGTCACCACCGGCGGCTCCAACGTCCAGTTCGCTGTCAACCCGGCTGACGGCCGGCTCGTGGTCATCGAGATGAACCCGCGGGTGAGCCGCTCGTCTGCGCTCGCGAGCAAGGCCACCGGCTTCCCGATCGCCAAGATCGCCGCCAAGCTCGCGGTGGGCTATACGCTCGACGAGATCCCCAACGACATCACGCGCGTGACGCCGGCGTGCTTCGAGCCGTCGATCGACTACACGGTGGTGAAGGTCCCGCGCTGGGCGTTCGAGAAGTTCCCGGGCACCGACACCACGCTCACCACGCGGATGAAGAGTGTGGGCGAGGTGATGGCCATGGGCCGGACCTTCGCCGAGGCGCTTGGCAAGGCCATGCGCTCGCTGGAGAACGGACGCGCTGGGCTCGGGGCTGACGGCAAGGACGTCTTCGACGAGCACCACTTCGACCGCTACCTGGCGGTCCCCAACGAGCAGCGTCCCTACTACATCGCCGAGGCGCTGAGGCGTGGCCGCGACGTGGCGGAGATCGCCGAGCTCACCGGTGTGGACCCGTGGTTCCTGGAGCAGATGCGCCGTATGGTGGAGGTCGAGGCCTCCATCGCGGGCCGGCCACTCGCCGAGATCACCGCGCCTGAACTGCGCAAAGCCAAGCAGCACGGCCTGTCGGACGTGCAGGTCGCGCACCTTACAGGAGCACTTGAGGGTGACGTGCGCCGGGCAAGGCTCGACCTCGGCGTGAGGGCTACGTTCAAGGCGGTCGATACCTGCGCCGCCGAGTTCGCCGCGGGCACCCCGTACTACTACAAGACGTACGAGGAGGAGAACGAGGCAGTCCGGACGGACCGGAAGAAGGCGATGATCTTGGGCGCCGGTCCCAATCGCATCGGGCAGGGCATCGAGTTCGACTACTGCTGCGTGCACGCCGCGTACGCGCTTTCCGAGGTGGGCTACGAGACCATCATGGTCAACTGCAACCCCGAGACGGTCTCCACCGACTACGACACGAGCGACAAGCTCTACTTCGAGCCGCTGACCTTCGAGGACGTCATGGACATCGTCGACCTCGAGCGCCCCGACGGCGTGCTCGTGACCTTCGGCGGCCAGACGCCCCTCAAGCTCGCGCACGCCCTCGAGCAGGCGGGGGTCCCGATCCTCGGCACGCCGCCCGAGGCGATCGACCTGGCCGAGGACCGGCGGCGCTTTGCCGGCGTCCTCGACCGCCTCGGCATCGCGTATCCGGCCGCCGGGACCGCCTCCACGCTCGAAGAGGCAGTCGAGGTGGCGGCACGCATCGGCTATCCGCTTCTCGTGCGGCCGAGCTACGTCCTCGGCGGGCGGGGGATGGTCATCGCGTACAACGAGGAGTACCTGCTGCGCTACGTCCAGCAGGCCACCGAGGTCTCGCCAGACCACCCGGTGCTCCTGGACCGCTTCCTGGAAGGCGCCATCGAGGTGGACGTGGACGCCGTCTGCGACGGCGAGACGGTCTACATCGGCGGCGTGATGGAGCACATCGAGGAGGCGGGCATCCACTCGGGCGACTCGGCCTGCTGCATCCCGCCGTTCTCGCTCGGCGACTCCACGGTGGGCCGCATCCGGGAGCACGCGCGCGCACTGGCGCTCGAGCTCGGCGTGCGCGGTCTCATGAACGTGCAGTTCGCCGTGAAGGACGAGGCCGTCTACGTGCTCGAGGTCAACCCGCGCGCGAGCCGCACGGTGCCGTACGTGAGCAAGGCCACCGGCGTGGCCCTTGCCAAGGTGGCGGCGCGCGTGATGGCCGGGCAGCGTCTGGCCGACATGGACCTTCCGCCCGAGGATCGGGAACTCGGCCGGTTCTGCGTGAAGGAGGCGGTCATGCCGTTCGGCCGGTTCCCCGGCACCGACAGCGTGCTCGGGCCGGAGATGCGCTCCACCGGCGAGGTCATGGGTGTGGCGGCCGACTTCCCGAGCGCGTACGCCAAGTCGCAGCTGGCCATCGACTACTCGCTTCCTACCGAGGGCACCGCGTTCGTGTCGGTCTGTGACCGCGACAAGCGCGCGATCGTCCCGGTGGCGCGCCACCTGCACTCGCTCGGCTTCCGCATCATGTCCACGCGCGGCACCGCGCGGCTGCTCAAGGCGGCGGGCGTGCCAGTGGACGAGGTGCGCAAGGTGCACGAAGGCCGCCCGAACATCGTGGACGCCATCGTCAACGGTGACGTGCAGTTGGTCATCAACACGCCGTTCGGCCGCGAGACGCGCTCGGACGGTTACCACATCCGCACCGCGGCCGTGGAGCACGGGGTCTCCAACATCACCACGCTTGCGGCGGCGCAGGCCAGCGTTCAGGCGATCGAGGCCATCCAGCGCGGCGGCCTGGATGTGATCGCCCTGCAGGACCTGGGAGGTGACGCCTCGTGACGTGCGGCGGAGATCACGATGCCTGCGGCGCTCACGGCCCGGCCGACGCGGACGGCAG